>NZ_JBWKUN010000009.1:0-264508 GCF_059420865.1 Janthinobacterium sp. GW821-FHT03C10
TGCATGTGTAAGGCATGCCGCCAGCGTTCAATCTGAGCCAGGATCAAACTCTTCAGTTTAATCTCTGTTACTTTGCCATTTTACAGGCACCGTCATTTCTGACGGGTCGCTCACTCAAAAAACTGACAGGCTACTTCCGAAGAAGTATCCTATTTCATTATTTCTTGTGAACATTTGATATTTTAAGTATTACAGCAATCCGAAGATCACTGCTGCACTACATCAAATGCCCACACTTATCGACTGTTAATTGTTAAAGAACTGTATTCGGTACTACTTTCGCGCTATCGACAAAGCGTTGTGTTTGTCAGCTGCGAAGAAGGAAGAGTATGAAGCGTTTCGGCTAATTCGTCAACCTTCTTTTTTACTACCCAGCCCCGGAAGGCCGCCCCTTTTGTGCCGCAAACTAGTGCGTCTCATCGGGGAGGCGAATCATATCAAAGACCGCCGAAGTTTGGCAAGCGCTTTTCCAGGAAAGCGTGCATGCCTTCTTTTTGTGCAGGCGTGCCGAAGGCAGCCTGGAACAAGCGGCGCTCATAGGCGACGCCATCGGTCAGGGTCGTTTCGAAGGCGCGGTTGACGCAATCCTTGATCATCATGGCCACCGAGGTCGGCATGGCGGCGATGGTCTTGGCGGCAGCCAGGGTTTCTTCCAGCAACTTATCGGCCGGCACCACGCGCGACACCAGGCCGATGCGTTCCGCCTCGGCGGCATCGATGGTGCGTGCCGTCAGCAGCAGATCCATGGCCTTGGCCTTGCCGATGGCGCGCGGCAGGCGCTGCGTACCGCCCGCGCCCGGCGTGACGCCAACCTTGATTTCCGGCTGGCCGAATTTGGCGCTGTCGGCAGCGATCAGGAAATCGCACATCATGGCCAGTTCGCAGCCGCCACCGAGCGCATAGCCGGCCACCGCGCCCACCACCGGTTTGCGCACGCGCAAGATATGCTCCCAGTTGCGGCTGATGTAACCCTGGGTAAAGGTGTCGGGATAAGTGTAGTCAGCCATGGCGGCGATGTCAGCACCGGCGGCAAAGGCTTTTTCGCTGCCCGTGAGCACGATGCAGCCGATATTCTCGTCCGCGTCGAATTTCAGCAAGGCGTGGCCCAGCTCATTCATCATGTTGTCGTTCAAGGCATTCAAGGCCTTGGGACGGTTCAGGCGGATGACCGCCACCTTGTCCTGGATGTCGATGATCAGGTCTTCGTATTGCATAGTGTCTCCTCTCGATGAACGGTGCAACGATTGTAGCGGCTAACGGCAGCGGCGCGGCAGGTGCGCTGCTATTATTGTGAGTCCGATCACCTTTATCGAGCAGCGTATTTTCTCCTCCTTCTTCCAGTACTGCACCCGCTATCTGCGCGGCGACGGCAGCGCCGCCAGCGTCAATTTCCGCCGCCTGTGGTTCAGCAACGGCCTCAATTGCTTCGGCGCGCAGATCACCTCGCTGGCCCTGCCCCTGTGCGCGGTATTGTTACTGCATGCGACGCCGGAACAGATGGGCGTGCTGGTTGCCCTGCAGGCGCTGCCGTTCGCCCTGTTCGGCTTGCCCGTCGGCGTGCTGCTGGACCGGCGCAGCAAGCACCCGATCATGCTGTTCAGCGAAAGCATGTCGGGCCTGGCACTGGCCAGCGTGGCCGTCGCCTGGTGGTGCGGCGTGCTGTCGATGCCATGGTTATATATAGTGGGATTCATCATCGGCACGGGCTTCGTCGTCGGCGGCGGCGCCGAACAGGTGTTTCTGACCTTCCTCGTGGGCCGCGATGGCTTGATCGATGCGCAGTCGAAATTTGCCGCCACCGAATCGGCTTCGCGCCTGATCGGCCCCGGCCTGGCCGGCGTGCTGGTGCAAATGCTGTCGGCGCCCGTCGCCATCCTGTGCACGGCTTGCGGTTATCTGGTTTCCGTCTTCAATCTGCGCGCCATGAGCGTGCGCGATCCACGCCCTGCTCCCTCCGACAAACACGCCCTGCACGACATCGCCGACGGCTTGCTGTTCGTCTGGCGCGAACCGCTGCTGCGCGCGCTGGCATGGGGCGCCGGCATCTGGCACTTCCTGTTTTACGCCAGCATGGCCTTGACGGTGCTGTTCGCCACGCGCGACCTGGGCATGAGTCCTGGCGTGCTGGGCATGACGCAGATGCTGGGCGGCGCCGGCGTCTTGCTCAGCGCCTTCATCGTCAAGCCGCTGACGCGCCGCTACGGCGCCGGCCGCACCATCCTGATCGGCCTGGCATCGACCTCGCTCTGCTTTGTCCTGACGCCAACGATTCCCGCCGCGCTGTTCGGCAGCGCGGCCGCCAGCGCCGTGGCGTATGCCATATTGATGTTCTTTTTCGATTGCGGCGTGATGCTGTTCTTTATTCCCTACCTGGGCCTGCGCCAGAAAGTCACGCCCGACCCCATGCTGGGCCGCATGACCTCGACCATGCGCTTCCTGACGGTGGCGACGGCACCGCTGGGCGCGCTGGCCGCTGGCTGGGTGGCGGAACATTTTGGCGTGCGCAATGGCCTGGCCTGCATCGCGGCAGGCAGCATTGTGTTGACGATCGCCATGGTGTGGGGCACGCCGCTGCGTAGCGTGCGCACCTGAAGCGAGGAACGGGCATACACTGCAGAAAGATTGCCTTGGCGACACTATTCATGCCAAAGCCTGTGAGGTTTGATTTACATCAAGGTTTTAATTGATGTAAATCCATAAGCTGTCTTACATCACTTGAGGAGCACGCCATGTTTAACACCATCTTATTTCCCACCGACGGCTCGCCGTTGTCCGACAAAGCTGCCGAGACTGCTCTCGCCTTCGCCCAATTGAACAAGGCCAAGCTGGTCGCCATCAGCGTGGTGCAACCCTTCCCGTTCTCGCCGATGGCCGACGGCGGCATCGTGCTCGACGCCAGCCTGTATGAACAGCAGATGCAGGAAGCCTCGCAACGCGCCATCGACAAGATCGGTGCGGCAGCGCGCGCCGCCGGCGTGCCTTTCGAAGGCGTGGTGGCCGTGTCACCGAGCCCGCACGACGAAATCGTCAACGCGGCGCAAACCTACCATTGCGACATCATCCTGATGGCCTCGCATGGCCGCAAGGGCTTGAACAAGCTGTTCGTGGGCAGCGAAACGCAAAAAGTGCTGGCGCATACGCATCTGCCCGTCATGGTTCTGCGGTAAACCGCCCCCCCCGGCGTCGCCAGGACTCCCTAGCGCGCCGGCGCCTGCTTCGGCAGCAACACCCACACGGCGCCGCTCTGCTTCATGCGGCCCGCATTCTCGGCCGCTTCCGCGCCAAAGCCAAAGAAATAATCGACCCGGATCGGCCCGCGAATGGCGCCGCCCGTATCCTGCGCCATGACCAGGCGCTGCATGGGAATCTCGCTATTGGCTTGCGTGGTGGACAGGAACACGGGCGCGCCCAGCGGCAGGAAGCGCGAATCGACGGCCACCGAGCGCTGCGGCGTCAGCGGCACGCCCAGCGCGCCCTTCGGCCCCACCTTCGGATCGGGCAAACGCTCTTCCTTGAAGAAGACATAGCTGGGATTGGCGTTGAACAATTCATCCTTGCGCGTGGGATGGCCGGCGATCCACGCCTTGATGCCCTGCGCGGACGCCTGGCTCAGGGTCAGCTCGCCCTTGTCAACCAGGTAGCGGCCGATCGACTTGTAGGGATGGCCGTTTTGATCTGCATACGCCACGCGCACGGTTTCCTGCGTATCGGTCAGCTGCACGCGCCCGGAACCCTGCACCTGCAGGAAGAACGCCTCGACTTCATCATCCACCCACAGCAATTCCTTGCCAGTGACGGATGTGGCGCGCTCGATATCGGCGCGGGTCGCGTACGGTATCACCTTCTTGCCGACCAGCTTGCCCCGCAGGCGCATGTTCTTCAGCTCCGGATACACGCCGGCCAGGTCGACCGAGACCAGGTCGTCGGGCACCTTGTACAGCGGCGTCTGATATGGACCGCCGCGCTTGCGCGCCCCGTGCAGCAGCGGCTCGTAGTAGCCGGTGACGAGGCCCGTGCTGGCGCCATCGGCCGTGATGACTTGATTGGGCACAAAGAAAGTCTCGAAGAACAGGCGGATGGCCTTGTCGCTGTCGGCATTCACCTGGCGCGCGATCGTGCACGATTCCTTCCAGTCCGGCCGCTTGACCAGCACGCCGCACGAAGCCATGAACGCGGGCCAGGCGGCGCGCATGTCGTCGCGGGCCCAGCCAGGCAAGGCGGCAAATTTGGCGGGCACGAAGGTGGGCGCTACCGCTGCATCGATGGCGTCCTTGGCATCCTTGGCATCGGCGGGCTTGGCCGGAACCGGCCTGACGACGGTCGGCGCGATGGGCGGCGCCTTGCCGCCGGCAGCGGGCGGCGCAGGCGGCGTGGTACAGGCGGAAAGCGCAAGCGCGACGGCGCCGATTGAAACGGGTAGACTACCGCGTGTCAACAGACGGCGGGTAAATACTAAGCTGCGGGTAAATAACATAGGAGTACGTATGTGGATCTTGATGATAGAGGCGCTGGTGGCGTTCTTCTTGCTGGCATTTATAGTCTGGTGGACCATGTATTCGGGTAAAAAACCCGCGCCACCGGCACGCAAGCAGCTCGGCGAAGAACAGGACGGCACCGAGAAACTGAAATAAGGGGGCGCGAGCCCCCGGCGACGCATCAATGCAGGGTGCGTGGCACCGACAGCACGAACTCGGGAATCGGCGCTTCGAACTGATGGCCGTCTTCGGCCACGCAGAAGTATTCGCCATGCATCGAGCCTTGCGGCGTGCCCAGCATGGTGCCGCTCGTGTACTCGAACTGCTCGCCCGGCTGCAGCAACGGCTGGTGGCCGACGGCGCCCAGGCCCCGCACCTCTTCCACCTTGTTGTTCGCATCCGTGATGACCCAGTGGCGCGAAATCAGTTGCGCGCCGGCCGTGCCCGTGTTGACGACGCGGATCGTGTAGCTGAACACGTGCCGCCCCTGGTCCGGTGCCGATTGCTCGGGCAGGTATTGCGTCTTGACCGTTACCGTAAATTCATAAGTCGCCATCGTCATTCCTATTCAGACATTGCCAGTCGTATTGTGTGTCGCGCGCGACGCATTGGCCATCGCGCGATGCGTATTCTGTGTTTCACTGTCCTTCAATGAAGCATGGTACCGGCGTCAAGCGTAAAATAGCGCATCTCCGCATTTTCTACTCTTAGCCTTTAGCCACCATGACAACATTCCGTATCGCTCCCAGCATCCTGTCCGCCGACTTTGCCCGCCTGGGCGAGGAAGTGCGCAACGTCGTTACCGCCGGCGCCGACATCATCCACTTCGACGTGATGGATAACCATTATGTGCCGAACCTGACCATCGGCCCGCTGGTGTGCGAAGCGATCCGCCCGCACGTGCAAGTACCGATCGACGTGCATCTGATGGTCAAGCCTGTCGATCGCATTATCCCGGATTTCGCCAAGGCTGGCGCGAACATCATCACCTTTCACCCGGAAGCGTCGGATCACGTCGACCGTTCCTTGCAGCTGATCCGCGACAACGGCTGCAAATCGGGCCTGGTGTTCAACCCGGGCACGCCGTTGCACTACCTGGAACACGTGATGGACAAGATCGACATCATCCTGATCATGTCGGTCAACCCGGGCTTCGGCGGCCAGTCGTTCATCCCGCAAGCGCTGAAGAAAATCGCCGAAGCGCGCCGCATGATCGACGAATCGGGCCGTGACATCATGCTGGAAGTCGATGGCGGCATCAAGATCGACAACATCGCCGCCGCCGCCGCCGCAGGCGCCGACACCTTCGTCGCCGGCTCGGCCATATTCGGCAAGCCGGACTACAAGGCCGTCATCGACGCCATGCGCGCGGAATTGGCCAAAGTGGCGGGCGCCTGATGCAAGCGGGCACGGTGAAAGACCACGTACTGGCCGGCGTGCGCGCCGCCATCATCGACCTCGATGGCACGATGCTCGACACCGTGCCCGATTTTCATGTCGCCATCAATGGCATGCGCGCTGAACTGGAGCTGGCACCCATCAGCGCCGAGGCCATCAAGCTGATGGTGGGCAAAGGCTCGGAAAACCTGATCCGCACCGTGCTGGCGCTCGACTTCGATGCGGCCGGCGTGGAACAGCGCTTCGAGCAGGCGATGGACGGCTACCAGCGCCACTACCTGGCCATCAATGGCCAGTTCAGCACCCTGTACCCGGACGTGGAAGCGGGACTGGCGGCCATGCAGGCGGCGGGCTTGCGCCTGGCCTGCGTCACCAACAAGCCGATCGCCTTCGCCCTGCCCCTGCTGAAACTGAAAAACCTGGACCAGTATTTCGAGATCGTCTACGGCGGCGATTCGCTGCCGCAGAAAAAACCGCATCCCATGCCGCTGCTGCAAGTGTGTGCGGACTTCGACCTGCCGCCCGCCAGAGTGGTGGCCATCGGCGACTCCTCGAATGACGCGCAAGCGGCCAGGGCTGCGGCTTGCCCCGTATTGACCGTACCGTATGGCTACAATCACGGACACTCTATACACGATACCGATTCCGATGGTATAGTAAAGACACTGCTCGAAGCAGCACGTTTTATTAGCATGCAAAATTAACCGGCATACTGACCAAACCCAACACTATATCGTGAACACGTTTCTCATCAAAAAACACAATGTCACCCAAACCGGCTCGATTGAGGCCTGGCTTTGGCGACGCTGGCAATCCTGGCAGGCCTAAGGGCCGAGCCGTTACGATTGCTGCCGGCTGCACACGCGTCCTTTGCGCCTCTTGCGCAAGTTCCATGTACCGGCAGGTTTTTTGATAACCCACCGCAGGGTTTGTGCACTATGCACACTCGCACCCTGGCGGCATGGAGAAACACATGACCGAACTCGAATTCAAATCGCTGGCCCAGCAAAGCTACAACCGCATCCCCCTGATCGCGGAAGCGTTCGCCGACCTGGAAACCCCGCTCACCCTGTACCTGAAACTGGCACAGGCCCAACACGGTGGCAAGAACACCTTCCTGCTCGAATCCGTCGTCGGCGGCGAACGCTTCGGCCGCTACTCCTTCATCGGCTTGCCCGCCACGACCGTGCTGCGCAGCTACGGCAAACGCACCGAAATCGTCAAGAACGGCACCGTGATCGAGGAACACGAAGGCAATCCGCTCGACTTCATCGAACAGTTCCAGTCGCGCTTCAAGGTCGCCCTGCGCCCCGGCATGCCGCGCTTCTGCGGCGGCCTGGCCGGCTACTTCGGCTACGACACCGTGCGCCACATCGAGAAAAAGCTGGCCGGCGGCGCGCCGAAAGATGACTTGAAGCTGCCCGACATCCAGCTGATGGTGACGGAAGAACTGGCCGTCATCGACAACCTGTCCGGCAAGCTGTACCTGATCGTCTACGCCGACACGACGCAGCCCGAATCGTTTTCGAAAGCACAGCAGCGCCTGAAGGACTTGCGCATGATGCTGCGCCGCGGTGTCGATGCGCCCGTCACCAGCGCTTCCGTGCGCACGGAAACCATCCGCGATTTTTCCAAGGAAGATTACCTGAAGGCGGTCGCCAAGGCGCATGAATACGTGATGGCGGGCGACCTGATGCAGGTGCAGATCGGCCAGCGCATCCGCAAGCCATATGTCGATTCGCCGCTGACCCTGTACCGCTCCTTGCGTTCGCTCAATCCATCGCCGTATATGTACTTCTATAATTTCGGCGACATGCAGATCATCGGCGCCTCGCCCGAGATTTTGGTGCGCAACGAAACGACGGCCGATGGCGGCAAGAAAGTCACCTTGCGTCCGATTGCCGGCACGCGTCCGCGCGGCGCCACGCCCGAGCGCGACGCCGAGCTGTCGGCCGAACTGCTGGCCGATCCGAAAGAGATCGCCGAGCACGTGATGCTGATCGACCTGGCGCGCAACGACATCGGCCGCATCGCGGAAACGGGCAGCGTGCAAGTGACTGACCGCATGGTCATCGAAAAGTATTCGCATGTGCAGCACATCGTCTCGAACGTGGAAGGCACCCTCAAGGAGGGCCTGTCGAACCTGGACGTGCTGCGCGCGACCTTCCCCGCCGGCACCCTGACGGGCGCGCCGAAAGTGCGCGCCATGGAAGTGATCGACGAACTGGAAATCACCAAGCGCGGCATCTATGGCGGCGCCTGCGGCTACCTGTCGTTTGGCGGCGAAATGGATGTGGCGATCGCCATCCGCACGGGCGTGGTCAAGGACGGCATGCTGTACGTGCAGGCCGCGGCCGGCATCGTGGCCGACTCCATTCCTGAAATGGAATGGCAGGAAACCGAAAACAAGGCGCGCGCCGTGCTGCGCGCCGCCGAACAAGTGCAAGATGGCCTGGATGGAGGGTTTTAAGATGCTGCTAATGATCGACAACTACGACTCCTTCACCTACAACATCGTGCAGTATTTCGGCGAATTGGGCGAAGACGTGCGGGTCTACCGCAACGATGAAATCACGATCGCACAGATCGAGGCGCTGAATCCGGACCGCATCTGCATCTCGCCCGGCCCGAAAGCACCGGCACAGGCGGGCATTTCGGTGGAAGTGCTCAAGCACTTCGCCGGCAAGAAGCCGATACTGGGCGTGTGCCTGGGCCACCAGGCCATCGGCGATGCGTTTGGCGGCAAGGTCATCCGCGCCAAGCAAGTCATGCACGGCAAGACTTCCCTCATCGCGCATACGGGCGTGGGCGTTTTCAAAGGCATGCCCAGCCCCTTCACAGTGATCCGCTACCACTCTTTGGCGATCGAACGCGCCTCGCTGCCTTCCTGCCTGGAAGTGACGGCGTGGACGGACGACGGCGAAATCATGGGCGTGCGCCACCGGGAATACGATATCGAGGGGGTGCAGTTCCACCCCGAATCGATCCTCTCGGAACACGGCCACGCCCTGCTGAAGAATTTCCTCGAGCGCTGATCCCATGCGCACGCCCCGACGTGCCATCAGTGTCCTCCTGCGCCATCATTGAAGAAGGAAGCATCATGCCGATCACCCCACAAGAAGCCCTGCTGCGCTGCATCGAACACCGCGAGATCTTTCACGACGAAATGCTGTACCTGTTCCGCCAGATCATGTCCGGCGAAATGTCCCCCACCATGATCGCGGCCCTCACCATGGGTTTACGCGTGAAAAAGGAAACCATCGGCGAAATCGCCGCCGCCGCGCAAGTGATGCGCGAGTTTTCCACCAAGGTGCCCATGGCCGACACCACCAACCTGCTCGACATCGTCGGCACGGGCGGCGACGGCGCGCACACGTTCAATATTTCCACCGCCTCGATGTTCGTGGCGGCGGCGGCGGGCGCGCGCGTAGCCAAGCATGGCGGGCGCAGCGTGTCGTCCTCGTCCGGCAGCGCCGACGTGCTCGATTCCTTGGGCGTCAACATCAACCTGCAGCCCGAGCAGATCGCCCAGTCGATCGCGCAGACGGGCATCGGCTTCATGTACGCGCCGAACCACCATGCGGCCATGAAGCATGCGGCGCCCGTGCGCAAGGAACTCGGCGTGCGCACGATCTTCAATATCCTCGGGCCGCTGACGAATCCGGCCGGCGCGCCGAATATCCTGATGGGCGTGTTCCACGCCGACCTGGTCGGCATCCAGGTGCGCGTGCTGCAGCGCCTGGGCGCGCAGCATGCGATCGTCGTGTATGGCCGCGACAATATGGATGAAGTCTCGCTGGGCGCGGCCACCATGGTGGGCGAATTGATCAACGGCGAAATCCGCGAATATGAAATCCATCCCGAAGACTTCGGCATGTCGATGATCGCCAGCCGCAACCTGAAGGTGGCCGATTCCATCGAATCGAAGGCGAAGATGATGGAAGCGCTGCGCGGCGAGCCTGGTGCCGCCGCCGACATCGTCGCCCTGAATGCGGGCACGGCGCTGTACGCGGCCGGCGTGGCCAGCTCGATCGAAGACGGCCTGGCGCGCGCGCGCGCCGCCGTCAGCTCGGGCGCCGCGCTGGCGAAACTCGATCAATTCGTGCAGGTGACGCAGCAGCTGGGCACCCCGGCACAAGCGTAAGCCTGCGCCCTCCTTTATAGAATAGCGACCATCATGTCCGACATACTCGATAAAATCCTGGCCGTGAAAGCCGATGAAGTGGCCAAGGCCAAAGCCCGCCGCAGCCTGGCCAGCCTGCGCGGCGACGTGGAAAGCGACGGCGCCCTGCGCGCCGGCCTGCGCGGCTTTGAAGCAAGCCTGCGCCAGCACATCGCCGACGGCAAGCCCGGCATCATCGCCGAAGTCAAAAAGGCATCGCCGTCGAAAGGCGTGATCCGCGCCGACTTCCGCCCGGCTGATATCGCCGCCAGCTATGCCCAACACGGCGCGGCCTGCCTGTCCGTGCTGACGGACGAACAGTTCTTCCAGGGATCCACCGATTATCTGCGGCAGGCGCGTGCCGCCTGCGCCATTCCCGTGCTGCGCAAGGATTTCATGGTCGACATGTACCAGATCTATGAAGCGCGCGCCATGGGCGCCGACTGCATCCTGCTGATCGTCGCAGCGCTCGACCATGGCCTGATGGCGGAGATGGAAGCGTGCGCCCACGAACTGGGCATGGGTGTGCTGATCGAAAGCCACGACGGCGAGGAGCTGACGGCGGCGCTCAAGCTCAAGAGTGCGCTAATCGGCATCAACAACCGCAACCTGCGCACGTTCGAGACGTCGCTGGAAACGACACTCGGCCTGCTGCCGCGCATCCCGCAAGACAAATTGATCATCACGGAATCGGGCATCCACAGCACGGCCGACGTGCAACGCATGCGCGACGCACACATCCACAGCTTCCTCGTGGGCGAAGCGTTCATGCGCGCACCCGACCCCGGCGTGGAACTGGAACGCCTATTCAGTTAAACCATGGTAGGCTGGCAGTCATGAGACACGCGATCGCCATCCTTGCCGCCGCCGTCCTGCTGTCGGCTTGCCAGACTGCGCCCCCGACAGCGGAGCGCACTGTCCCTCGTACGCCGGCCGCGCTACAGCTTGCCGCCAGCATCGACGCCTACAAGTCGCTGGTGGCGCAACAGATCATGGCGGCCAACGCAGAATATACGTTCAGCGGACGCCTGCCGCCCATGCTGCCGGCCATCGTCGTGCTCGACCTGAGCGTGGGCCCGGACGGCGAGCTGAAAAGCGTGCACGTGCACCGTTCGCGCGACAGCGACGCATCGGCCGCGGCGCTGGCCGCCGTGCGGCGCGTGCAGGTCCTCTTTCCTCCAGCCGCACACCTGATGCGCCGCCACGCCAAGACTTTCGATTTCTCCGAAACCTTCCTCTTCAACGAGCAGTACCGCTTCCAGCTGCGGACCCTGTCCGGTCCTCAGTAAACACGCAAGCATCGAGTTCGATGCGGTCGCGTCCCCGCTCCTTGGCCAGATACAGGGCCGCATCGGCGCGCGACAACAGCTGTTCCAGCCCTTCCACCACCGATGCCTGGCAAGCGACGCCGATGCTGACCGTACACGATGGCAGCCCCGCATGACTGGGCTCGCGCAGCAAGGCACGGATGCGTTCGGCCACGCCCAGCGCGTTATGCGCCGGCATGTCCGGCATCAGCACGACGAACTCCTCGCCGCCGAAACGCGCGACGCAATCCGATTCGCGCAGGGCGCCGCCAATGACGGTAGCCACATGCGCCAGCACCTGGTCGCCCACCGCATGACCGTGGCGGTCATTGATCAATTTGAAGTAATCGAGGTCGATGCTGAGCAGTGTCAGCGGCAGGCGGCGGCGCCGCAGATTGCCGATTTCGCGCGCATAGGCGTCGCCGAAGCCGCGCCGGTTCAGCACCTGCGTGAGCGGATCATGGGTCGAGCGGCGCTCCAGTATCTGCTGCAGGCGCCGCGTCGCCACCGTCATGAAGCCCACCGTCAGCAGCAGCGCCATGAAATTGGCGACCGCCAGATAGATGCCGGCCGGCGTGCCGGCCACCGCCAGGTTCACGCTGGCGCCGCCATGCAGCAAGGCCGACACGCCGCGCGCCAGCACCACGACGGCTTGCATCAGCATCAGCGCGGCAAAGAAAAAACTCGAGAAATGGCGCTCGCCGTGGCGCCACACCAGTTGCACCTGGCGCGCATAAAACAGGAAGACCAGCAGGGAGAAGACCGCCACACGCGCCGAGAAGTCGGGGTGCGCCAGCAGCCACCAGCTATTGCCGGCAATGGCCAGGGCAAGTATCAGCAGATAGGCGCGGCGACTGGGCGCCAGGCCAAAGAATTTCTCCGTGCCCAGCATCGACAGGCCGATGCCGGCCACCAGCGCCGCGTTGGCCGCGATCGTGGACAATGCCGGCGGCAGCACCTCGCGGGTGCCGAACAGCAGGGACGCGCACACCAGCAGCAGCAAACCGGCCGCCCAATGCCCCAGGCCATGCACCTCGCGCCGGAAACTGCGATACACCGAGAACATGACGATGCTCATCGCCCCGCACATCAGGGTCGTCATCAGCATAATCGTTCGAGGATCGAGGGTTTGCACGTTGAGCGTGATCTAAAAGAATCAATTTGGCAATTTTAGTTTAGTTAAAGAAAAATTAGTTCATTTGCAGTAAATTTTGAGGGCAAGCGCCAGTGTCGGCGGATGAGTTGTAGTGAGAAATTGCTGCTTGAAATAGAAAACCGGCCAGTGACGGCCGGTTTTCTGTCTTACTGCACGATAAACAGCATCATGCCGCGCTAGGACGCTTCGGCCCCGTGGCTTTCTTTGGGGCCGGCAGCAGGGTCAAGCTGACGCCCGGCACGCGATCGCCCTGCAGCACGGCGGTGAATGTCATCAGCTCGTCGCGACGGAAGGCGTGAATGGCCACCTTGGCGCCGACGGCGTAACGGCCCAGCAAGGTGTCCAGGTTCGCCGGGTTGCCCGTCACGCGCAAGCCATCGACGGCCACCAGCACGTCGCCCGCCGACAGGCCAGCCACGTGGGCGGCGCCGCCCTGGTGCACCTGCGCCAGTTTGGCGTCGGTGCCATCGCGGCCCAGGTTGACGTCCAGGCTGGCTTTTTCCGCCTTGCGCGCGTCGCTGTATTTCACGCCGAACGGCGCCAGCAGGCGCGCCAGCGGCACGTCGTCCGTGCCGCGGATGTAGCGCTCGAAGAACGGCTTCATGCGCGTGCCGGAGACCTCGTCGAACAGGGCTTCGACTTCGGCCGGCGTCACGCCGCGCGCTTTACCCTTGTAGAAATCGCGGCCATAGCGCTGCCACAGCGCCTGCATCACGTCGTCCAGCGACTTTGCGCCATTCGTCTTGGTGCGCAGCGTCAGGTCGAAGGCCAGCGCGATCAGCGAACCCTTGGTGTAGTAGCTGACGATGGCGTTCGGCGCGTTTTCATCCTGGCGATAGTACTTGCCCCAGGCGTCGAAGCTGGAATCGGCCACACTTTGCTTGGTACGGCCGCTGCCGCGCAAGACGCTGTTGACGGTCTTGCCCAGCAATTTGAAATAGGCCGCCTCGTCGATCAGGCCAGCGCGCACCAGCATCAGATCGTCGTAATAGCTGGTGAAGCCTTCGAACAGCCACAGCAGCGGCGAATAGCTTTCCGCCTGCAGGTTGTACGGCGCAAAGGCGGCCGGCTTGATGCGCTTGACGTTCCAGGTGTGGAAGTACTCGTGGCTGCACAGGCCCAGGAATTTCAGGTAGCCGTCGCCGATCTCGGTGCTGGTCGACGCCGTCGTCGGCAGGTCGGCGCGCGCGCAGATCAGCGCCGTCGAGGCGCGGTGTTCGAGGCCGCCGTAACCGTCGCCGACGGCCATGGTCATGAATACATAGCGGTCCATCGGCGCTTTCTTCGTCTTCGGCTCGAAGAAGGCGATCTGCGTTTCGCAGATGGCTTTCAGGTCGCGGCACAAACGCGGCAAGTCCAGGTTAGGCACCTTGCCCGTGACGACGATATCGTGCGGCACGCCATATGCGGTGAAGGTGGCCAGCGCGAAGTCGCCCATTTCCACCGGGTGGTCGATCAGCTCATCGTAGTTGGCTGCCTGGTAGCTGCCGAAGCCATAGCGCTTGGCCTTCAGTTCCGGCAGGGTGGTGGCGACTCGCCAGGTCTTGCAGGCCGCATCCTTGGGCTGCACGATGTGCACTTCATGGGCGTCGGATTCCTGGCCCAGCACGCGCAGGAATACGCTGGTGCCGTTGAAGAAGCCGTGATTCTGGTCCAGGTGGGCGGCGCGCACGGAAAGGTCCCAGGCATAGACGTCGTATTCGACCGTCAACGGGCCCTTGCACGGGGCGGCTTGCCACGAGTGCTTGTCCAATTTGGCCAGCGCCACGGCCTTGCCCTCGGACTCGGCGCGGATGCTGACGATATTGCGCGAAAATTCGCGGATCATGTAGCTGCCCGGGATCCAGGCCGGCAAGGCAAACACCTGGCCGATGGCGGCCGGCGACTTGACGGTCAACGTCACCTTGAACATGTGGCCGGCCAGGTCGGCTGCGGCGATGCTGTAGATGATGCCGGCGGCCGGCGTGGTTTTCACTGCGGTTTTCACTGCGGTTTTCGCCGCGGCTTTGCTTGTGGCTTTGCCGCTTGCCTTGGCTCCCGCCTTGGCGGTGATTTTTTGAATCGGTGCTTTCTTCATGTTTTCCTCGTGTCTGGCATGGATGTTCTACAATCGCCCGGGCGCGCCAGGCACCGGCGACAAATCGTCAGGTGTATCAATATCGCGCAAGATGCCGCCGTCGTCCACTGTCACTTCGCATACGGCATGGCTGTTGACGATGCTGCGCGCGCCCTGGTCGCCATCGAGCGCCAGCAGCAGCGGCAAGTGAAAGGTACTGAACGCGACAGGATTGCCGCGCCGTCCCTGGAACACGGGCACGGCGATGCGCGCGCCATCGCCGATGGCGTGCGACAAGGCGGCGATTGTAGCCGCTTCCACGAAAGGCATGTCGCCCAGCGCGATCAGCCAGCCCGGCGCGCCCCGCACGTGATCGATGGCGCAGGTGAGCGAGGCGGCCATGCCCGTGTCGGCGTCATCGCAGACGCGCACCTCGCAGCCCAGCGCGCCGAGCACGCGCGCCACCTGCGTATCGTCGGCACGCACCACGGCCAGCACGCGCGGCAGGGCCGCCAGCATGTTCCTGGCCGCCGCCACTACCACGGGCAAGCCCGCATGCGGGCCTTCGGCCAGCGGCTGCAATAATTTGTTCTGTACGCCGGAAGGGTCGAACCTGCGTCCCCTTCCGGCTGCCAGCAAGATGCCGACCGTGCTCAAAAAACCGCTGCCGTCATGCCGCCGCCAGGTCGAACGGCAGCTTGCGCAGGCGCTTGCCCGTCAGGGCGAACAGCGCATTGGCGAATGCGGGCGCCAGCGGCGGCACGCCCGGCTCGCCCATGCCCGTCGGCGCGTCGCCGGACGGCACCAGGTGCACCTCGATCACCGGCATGTCGGGCATGCGCGGCACCGGGTAGTCGCCGAAGTTCTGCTGCTCCACCACGCCATCCTTGAGCGTGATGGCCGCGCCGGGGATGGTCATGCCCAGCGCCATCAGCGCGGCGCCCTGTACTTGCGCCTCGATCGTCAAGGGGTTGACGGCCAGGTTGCAATGCACGCCCGCCCATACCTGGTGCAGCTTGGGCGCGCCTTCGACCACGGAGGCCGTCACCACGTAGGCGACCACGGAGTTGAACGACTCGTGCATGGCCACGCCCCAGGCCTGCCCTTTCGGCAGCTTCTTCCTGCCATAGCCGGACTTGGCCACGGCCAGGTCCAGCGCGGCGAGGTGGCGCGTGTGCTTGGCATCGATCAGCTGCCTGCGGTAGGCGACGGGGTCCATCTTCGCCACGTGCGCCGCTTCGTCGATCAGCGTTTCCATAACAAAGGCCGTATGCGTCGAGCCGACGGAGCGCCACCACAGCACGGGCACGTTGGCCTTGGCCGTGTGCACGGACAGTTTCATCGGCAGGGTATACGGCTCGCCCATGCCTTCGACCATGGTGCCGTCGACGCCATTTTTCACCATGAAGGCTTCGAACGGCGTGCCGGCCATGATGGACTGGCCCACGATGGTGTGGTCCCAGGCGAGGATCTTGCCCTTGGCGTCGAGGCCGATCTGCGCGCGGTGCACATGCGACGGCCGGTAGTAGCCGCCCTTGATGTCATCCTCGCGGCTCCACATCAGCTTTAACGGACCGCTCTTGCCCGCCGCCCGGTATGCCTTGGCGACGTTGACGGCTTCGACCACGTAATCGGACGAGGGCACGGCGCGCCGGCCGAAGCCGCCGCCCGCCATCATCGTGTGCAGGGTCACCTGCTCCGGTTTCAGGCCGGAAGTAGCCGCGATGGCCGCCTGGTCGCCCGTCTGGAATTGCGAGCCGACCCACATCGTGCATTTGTCGGCCTGCAGGTCGACGACGCAGTTGAGCGGTTCCATCGGCGCGTGCGCCAGGTAGGGAAATTCATAGACGGCTTCGATCTTTTTCGGCGCCTTGGCCAGTGCGGCGACATCGAATGCGCGCGCCACCGTGCCCGGCGTTTTCGCCAGCGCCTTGAAAGCGGCCAGTTGCTTGTCGCTGCTGACCTTTTCCACGGCGCTGCTATCCCACTCGATCACCAGCGCATCGCGCCCCTGCTTGGCGGGCCAGTAACCGTCGGCGATGACGGCCACGCCGCTGCCGCCACGGTCCGTCTTCACTTCCAATACTTCCAATACGCCCTTGATCGCCTTGGCCTTGCTGGCGTCGAATTTCGCCACTTTCGCGCCAAACACGGGCGGGCGCGCCACCATGGCCACCTTCGCGCCGGGCGGTTTGAAGTCGATGCCGAACTGCTGTTTTCCCGTGGACTTGGCGGCCGCGTCCAGGCGTTTCACGGGCTTGCCGATGATGGAAAATTCGCGCGGGTCCTTCAGCTTGACGGTGGCGGGCACGCTCTGGCGCATGGCCGCGTCGGCAAACTCGCCATACGTCGCCTTTTGTCCGCCGGGACCATACAGCACGCCCTTGGCGGCCCGTATCTGGTCGGGATTGACTTTCCACTGCGCGGCGGCGGCGCCCACCAGCATGGCGCGCGCCTTGGCGCCGATTTCGCGGTACTGCGTAAACGAATGGGCGATGCTGCCGGAACCGCCCGTCATCTGCATGCCGTAGGCGGCATCCTTGTACTGCTCGCCGGCCGGCGCCAGCGCGCCGTGCACCAGGCTCCAGTCGGCGTCGAGTTCCTCGGCGATCAGCATGGGCAAGCTCGTTTGCACGCCCTGGCCGAATTCCAGCCGGTTCACCTGCACCGTCACCGTGTTATCGGGGGCGATGTGCAGGAAGGCGTTCGGCGCATACACGGGCTTGGCGGGGGCGGCATCGGCCGCCTGCGCCAGCTTGCCCGCGCCGGGCAGGAAAAAGCCCAGCATCAAGCCGCCGCCCGCCGCCGCGCCTGCCTTCATGAAACCGCGCCGCGAGACGCCATCGGCCACCGGAGCCGATGCCAGCGCCGCGCCCAGGGTCACGCCACCGTGCTGCAATGCTTCCTGATTCAACCATTCGATACGCATGTCGCTCTCCTCAGGCCAGGGTCTTGGCCGCGTCCTTGATGGCTGCGCGGATCCGTTGATAGGTGCCGCAGCGGCAGATGTTGCCGCTCATGGCGCCGTCGATGTCGGCATCGCTGGGCGACTTGTTGGTGCGCAGCAGCGCCGTCGCGCTCATCACCTGGCCGCTCTGACAGTAGCCGCATTGCGGCACGTCGTGGCGCACCCATGCCGCCTGCACGGCCTTGCCCACCTGGTCGTTTTCCATCGCTTCGATGGTGGTGATCTTTTGCGCGCCCACCGAGGAAATCGGCGTGATGCACGAGCGGATCGGCTGGCCATCGAGGTGCACCGTGCAGGCGCCGCACAGGGCCGCGCCGCAACCGAACTTGGTGCCCGTCATGTTCAGGTTATCGCGCAGCGCCCACAGGATGGGCGTGGAAGGATCGGCGTCGACCTGCGTGTCGCGTCCGTTGATATTCAAGGTAATCATCTGCTGCTTCCCCTTTTTTGGATTGTTATGGCGTCTACGAACAACACTTGATGATACGACAGCGGAAAAAAACGCAAAAAAAAGCGCGCCTTGCGAGGGCGCGCCGTCCAGCCTTCCTGGCGACAGCCCGGATTACTTAATGGTCGAGAATTTCTGTTCCAGCGTTTTCGCATCGACCGCGCCTGGAATGCGGCTGCCGTCGGCAAAGAAGATGGCTGGCGTGCCCGAGACGCGCAGCTGCTGGCCCAGGGCGAGGATTTTTTCATGCGGATTGGCGCAATTGGCGGCGACCGTGGCTGGCGCCTTGCCGTTCAACATCCAGTCATCCCAGGCCTTGTTGCGGTCCGGCGCGCACCACACATTGCGCGACTTGACGATGGAGTCCGGCGACAGGATGTTGTACATGAAGGTGTAGACGGTGACGTTGTCGATCTCCTTCAGCGCGTTCTGGCGGAAGCGCTTGCAGTAGCCGCAGTTCGGATCTTCGAACACGGCGATCACGCGCTTGCCATTGCCCTTGACGGTTTTCATGGCCGAATCGAGCGGCAGGTCGGAGAACTTGATGCGGTTGACTTCGTCCAGACGCACCTTGGTCAGGTCTTGCGAAGTCTTGGCGTCGAAGACGTGGCCGACGAACAGGTACTGCGCATTCTTGTCCGTGTACAGGATGTCGCCGCCCGTGCGCACTTCATACAGGCCGCCGTACGGGGTTTCCTTGACCGAGTCCACCTTGGCGCCTTCGCCCAGACGCGGCTCGATCAGCTTCTTGATGCTCGCTTCCGTCGGCGTTTCCGCGCCGGCGCACGACATCATCAGGCCCGAGGCCAGTACCAATGCGATTCTGCTCATTTTGATCACTATCACTTCTCCACTTGACACGCCTGGCGGGACTGGACTCTGGTCCGGCGGCGATCTTTTAACAAAACGATCGCCGCAGACCAGCTGCGGCGACCTTGAATTTTCACTGCTGCCATTATCCGGCGATATCTTAAGATACGCTGATATTTACGGATGTCCCAATGCGTGCGAGATCATTTTTCGCTTCAGGGCCGGTAATTTATCCAGCAAGTTTAATCCCAAATTGCGAACCACGCGCAACGGCTCCAGATCGGCGCCAAATAACCGCGCCAGACCATCGGTGGCCAGCTGCATCAGCAGCACGTCTTCCTTGCGCGCGCGCGCATAGCGGGCCAGCACGCGTTCGTCGCCGATGCCGCGGTGCGCTTCGCGTTCGCCGATCGTCTTGACCAGCTGCGCCACGTCGGCAAAGCCCAGGTTCATGCCGTGGCCGGCCATCGGATGGACCACGTGGGCGGCGTCGCCGACCAAAGCCACGCGCGGCGCCACCATGGCGTGCGGGCGCATCAGGGTCAGGGGAAACGCGCGCACCAGTTCCGGCTGCAAGGGCGTCAGCTTGCCCAGCTTGTCGTGGCAGTAGGCGGCCAGGCGCGCGGCCAGGGCGTCGGCCGGTTCGGACATCAGGGTATCGGCCAGCGCATCGGGCGCCGACCAGACCAGCGAGACGCGCTCGCCCGGCAGCGGCAGCAGCGCGACGATGCCTTCGCTGCCCGTAAACCACTGGTGGGCCGCGCCATGGTGCGGCTTTTCGCAGGCGAAGTTGCTGACCACGCCCCGCTGGCCGTAGGAGCGGTAATCGAGGCCGATGTCGCACTGGCCGCGCACCCACGACTGGGCGCCGTCGGCGCCCACCACCAGCGCGCAGGTGATGGTGTCGCCGCCGTCGAGGTGCACGATGGCCGAATCATTCGTCCATTCCAGACGGCTGGCACGGCCCTGCAGCACGCTGACGTTCGGCGCGAATTTCAGGGCGGCGTCCAGCGCCTGGCCCAGGTTGCGGTCTTCGATGATCCACGCCAGGGCGCCCACATGCGCGCCGTAGGCGTCGAAACCGAGTCCGCCCGCCTGCGCGCCATCGCCGTTGACCAGCATGGCGTCGACGGGCGCCACCCTGTCGGCCTCCAGGGCGCCCCATACCTTCAGCGACGACAGCAACTGGTGCGCCGTGTGATTGAGCGCATACACGCGCACATCCCAGCTGGCTTCGACCGGCCTGGCGGCAGAAGTGGATGTGGATGCGGGCGGACTCACGGGGGATAACAGGGTGACGCTTTGTCCTGCCTGGGCAAACGCCAGCGCCGTGGTTTTCGCGATGGCGCCATTGCCGACGATGCAAACGTCGCTGTGGCTGTGCATGAAGCGCCGCATGGTGGGGGGAGTGGGACTGTTCATGCGGTCATTATAGCGTTTGCCCTACCCTTTTCAGCTAGTCCGGAAGTACAGAACGCATGCCCCAGGTCAAGCGGCGCCATGAAACACGGGCAGCACGTATTCGCCGATCTCCTGCATCGTCTCGGCCAGCGGGCGGCGGTTCTGCCGCAGCTGCAGGCCAATATGCCGCACGCCGGCCGCGCGCATGGCGTGCAGCTCGGCGATCAGTCCATCGCGCCCCGCGCGCCCGCCGAAGCGGAAGCGCTGCAGCGGCAAGGTCGGATCGTCATCCAGGTCCAGGTGGATGAAGCTGACATACGGCTTGTCGCCGCCGGCCACGGCCCGCCATTGGGCGGAACGCCGGGCATGGTCTTCCGGCGTGCCCGGATAGGCGAGCCAGCCATCCATCTGCGCGCCTATCCAGGCCGGCGTTTGCTGCGCCAGCCCCGCCACCAGCAGCGGCAACGGTGCGGCCGGCTTGGGCAGCAGGCGGATGCCGGGCGGCAGGCGCATATCTCCCCAGTCGCGCAGCATGGCGACCTGCTCGCGGAAGGCGGCGCCGCGCTGATCGAAGTCGCGGCCGAAGACGGGATACTCGACGGGCCGGTCGCCGCTGGCCACGCCCAGCAGCAGGCGCCCGCCGCTCAACTGGTCGACGCTGGCCGCCGCTTTTAAAGTCAGCACCGGTTCGCGCAGGGGCAGTACCACGGCGGCCGTGCCCAGCAAGATGTCCTCGGTGATGCCGGCCAGGTAGCCCAGATAGGTAAACACCTCGAAGACCTGGGCCGCGTCGCCGAACGACGGATCGTACAGGGGCACGTCGCGCAGCCACAGGGCCCGGAATCCCAGGCGGTCGGCCAGCTTTGCCAGCGCCGCATGCTGTTGCAGGTCCGGCTCACCCGGCACGCGGCCGCAGGCCGCATTCGCCTGGCGCCCCGTCGATGACCAGTCATTGTCGAGCGGCAGTTCCAGGCCGATACTGAAACCGCCCTGGCCCAGCTTCGTCATGGCGCCCATATCAATCCCACTGCGGCGCCAGGCCGTCCGGGTTGGCCAGGCGCTCGCCCCGTTCCAGGGTGGCCATCTGCGCCATCTCGTCCGGCGACAGGGTGATGCGCTGGAAATGCAGGTTCGCTTCCAGGTTGGCGCGCCTGGTCGACGACGGAATCACGGCAAAGCCCTGCTGCAGCGACCAGCTCAAGGCCACTTGCGCCGGCGTCACGCCATGTCTGGCTGCAATGGCCGCGATCACGGGGTCGGCGACCACCTTGCCGTACGCGAGCGGCATATAGGCCGTGATGTGGATGCCCTGGCTGCGCGCGAACTCGATGACCTTGCGGTTTTGCAGGAAGGGGTGGATCTCGACCTGCTGCGTGGCGATTTCCGCCGCGCCCACGGTATCGATGGCTTGCCGCAGCTGCGCATTCGTGAAATTCGATACGCCGATGGCCCTGGTCAGCCCCTGCGCCTTGGCTTCCGCCAGCGCCGTCATGTAGTCGGCCACGGGAATCGCATCTTGCGGCGACGGCCAGTGAATCAGCGTCAAATCCAGCTGCTCCAGCCGCAGCTTGTGCAGGCTGTCTTTTAAACTGGGAATCAGCTTGTCGCGCTGCAGATTGTCGATCCAGATCTTGGTCGTGACGAACAGCGCGTCGCGCGGAACGGCGCTGGCCGCGATCGCCTGCCCCACGTCGGCTTCGTTGCCGTAGATTTGCGCCGTATCGATATGGCGGTAGCCGACGTCGAGGCCCGTCGTGACGGAATCGATGACAACCTGGCCCTGCAGGCGGAAGGTGCCCAGACCGATGGCGGGGATAGCGGTGTGATTGGTAGCGGCGTGCATGCGGTAATCCTCTCAAAGCAATGTCGATGGCCACACTATGCGCCCATCTTTTGTTGAGAAAAATACCGTTTATCTCAAATCATATTTGATCTGTGAGCAACTAAAGCGATACCTATGCAGTAAATCAAGGAAAAGTCGCAGCCGGCTCTTGCATTCCCGTTTTGGTCTGCTATAATTCGCCACCTTGGCCTGGTAGCTCAGTCGGTAGAGCAGAGGATTGAAAATCCTTGTGTCGGTGGTTCGATTCCGCCCCGGGCCACCAAGAATTCGTTTCACGTTCAAAAACGCCACCTTCGGGTGGCGTTTTTGTTTGTCACCCCATCACATCGTCTTCAGATCATCATCGCGCGCCATGGCGCAGGACGCCAGCATCCTCGACAGGCAAATTTTCCTTGCGGGAAGTGTGTTACTGTTAAATCAATATCAACATCCGCATTCAGGAAAATGAGCATGAAACGATGGTTACTACTGGCGGTCGCCAGTGCCCTTGCCAATACTGGCCTGGCGCAGCCTGCGCAAGTGGCAGGACAGGCGGCCTCGCCCTTGAATGCCGCACAGCAAGAACACCGGAGCGCAATCCCGCTCATACCATCGGAAAAAAGACTGGCAGCGCCGACATTTTCCATGCAGATGCTCGCAAGCGACCGCATCGATCCCGACTATCCTGGCTTGCCGCTTGGCATAGCCGTAGCAGCAATACAAAAGTTCGTGGCAGACAAAAAAGGGGAATTCGAATCGACGGCTGATTACAACCGCAGAAAGGCCGCGGCCTTGGACGAAAAAATCGTCGGCAACTCAAGCATGAATGACTGGTTTGCGTTTACGGCGCCGGTCAAAAGAAACGGACAAACCTCACACGCCATCGGCTACGACTTCAATGCGGATACGGGAAAAGTACAGCTCTTTGTCTTGCCTTACTCTTTTGAGTTGAATGGCATCGGCGCGCCTGACTATGAGGCCAACAAACTGCGATATAACGGCCTGGATCAATTTGAGTTGAGTTCCAAACTGAACTCAAAGGATCCATATAAGGGACCTGGCAGCTATCGCGCGAAATACCCGATAGAAGAAACCGACACGACCAGACTGGGAATTGCCGTCAATCGCATCCCGTTCCTGGATTCTAAGCGCGACAATTTCCAATCCAGCAAGATACCTGCGATCCAGTTGACGATGGAAAATGCCGTCGCGCAAAAAGAGCTGCCCGCCTTGAAGGCGCTGCTCGTGATGAAGGTGGCGTCGCCTTACCTTGTCTATGATTTCTACCAGTCCGAGTTCACCCCGGACAGGACGGACATGAAAACAATACGGAGCATTTACCTTGCCGGGAATATGGCGGGCATCATTTTTTACTCCGGCACCACTGGCGAAATCCTCGGGCGACTACCCGCCGGATTTGGCCTACCTGTCGCACCGAATTAACGCAAAAAAAACGCCAACCCTCGGGTTGGCGTTTTTGAATCACGCAAGGCGGCCGCCTGCGGCAGCCACGTGGTTCTTACCACATCAGATCGTCCGGAATCTGGAACGCCGCATACGGATCATCCTCGTCCACTTGCGTGCTGGCCTGTTTCACGCGCACGACGATGGCCGGGTCGCGTTCGGCGATCTTGTCGGCGATGATGCGCGGCACCAGTTCCACGGCGCCGCCCAGGCAGACGATCACCAGGCGGCCCGCCACCAGGTGCGCCTGCACGGCGGCCGTCACGTAGATGCGCTCGATCTTGTTGTTGAACGTGAAGTTATACGGCACGTCGCCGTGGTTGCCCTTGCTCTGGCGGTTCTTTTGCACCATTTGCGCGATCTGCGCCACGATGGCCTTCTGGTTGGCGGCCGCATCGCGCTGGGCGTTCAGCTCGCGCGCGCGTTCCGCGTTCTTGCGCTGGGTCTCGAGCGCGGCCAGACGCACCTCGTCGACGCTTTGCGTGCCGCTCTTGCGCTCGTCCTTTTTTTGCTTGCTCTTGTCCTGATTGGCCAATTTGACCTTCTTCTTGTCGACCAGGCCGGCCTTTAAAAACTGCTCTTGCAACGAGACCATAACTACTCCGTATTGAGGGTGCGCCGGCCAAGGCAGCGGCATCGGCCGGTAGAAAGACGCTAGCATAGCAAAAAATGGAGCCGCTGCCGCCGCAACATGGCTGCCTTGGCCACCGGGCAGGCGCTTGACAACGGCCAGTAACAAAAAGACACACTCGAGTGGAAATTTTGTTGATAAATGTCATATAGTTAGTTACGTTCTGCATATCGGCATTCATAGCCGATTGCACGTCCCCTTCCACTGACTGCGTCTACAAGGATTTGCCATGAAACAATTAATCGCCCTCTGCATCGCCGCCGCGTTTGCCAGCACCGCCTTTGCCGCCGCACCGGAAGCGGCGCCCGCCGCCAAGACGGCGCAACAGTCGAAGATGACGACCTGCAATGCGGATGCCGCCGGCAAGAAAGGCGATGAACGCAAGACCTTCATGAAGGAATGCCTGAGCGCCAAGCCGGCGCCGGCCATGACGCAGCAAAACAAGATGAAGGCGTGCAATGCCGACGCCAAGGACATGAAGGGCGACGCGCGCAAGGCTTTCATGAAAGAGTGCCTGAGCGCACCAAAGAAATAAGCGCCGCTTCGACGCGCCTGCATGCGCTTCGCTGCGCAACGCCAGCCGAAAGGCTGGCTTTTTTTCGCCGGCAACACGCCGCCACGCATGCAACCATGTTTAATGATCAAGATGACATGGAGAAAGATAGCGCGTAGTATTTAATCAACCTACAGCTCAGTACGGTTATACGGCATTCTGGAGAAAGGACGGCAGCGTGGCGGCGTCGAACGATCTCGCACACTGGCGCGGTCAGGTCTTTACCCGCCTGTTGCAGGCGGTGTTGCTGCTTGGCATCGTCACGGCCATTCCCAGCGCACTGCTGGCCGCGAGCGAAGCGATCTGGTCCATCGTCGCCCTCGACCTGCTGGCCATCGGCTGGATCGGCGCCATCTGGCATAGTCGCGCCATGTCCTACCGCTGGCGCGTGTGGCAATTCCTGATCGTCGCCTACCTGGTGGGCGTGGGTTTGCTGCTGAAAATCGGCCCCGTCAGCCAGATCTACATGATGCTCATGCCCGTGCTGGCGGCACTGCTGCTGGGCATGCGGCCCGCCTTGTCGACCCTGGTCCTGACTACGCTGACCATCTTTTTCCTCGGCCTGCATCCCGACGTCGCCCTGCGCCTGCCGGGCACGCCCGATTCTCCCGTGCTGCGCGCGCTGATCGTGGCCCTGAACTTCCTGTTGATCGCCGCCGTGCTGACTCTGTCCTGCGCCTTTCTGCTGCGCCACCTGGAAGACAGCAGCCAGGCCTTGTCGCAGCTGAACGCCGAGCTGCGCCTGACGGCCACGGCGCTGGCCCGCCTGAACGACATGGTGATGATCGCCGAAGTGGCCGATGCCCCCGCCGGCACGGGCGCGGCGCCGGCCACGCGCATCATCTTCGTCAACGACGCCTTCGAGCGCAGCAGCGGCTATGCGCGCGCCGAGGTGCTGGGCCGCAGCCTGCTGTTCCAGCAGGGCCCCGCCACCGATACGGGCGAACTGGCGCGCATCGCCGCCGCCATGGCCCGCGCCAAGCCGGCCAGGGCGGAATTGCTGAACTACAACAAGGCCGCCAAGGCATACTGGGTCGAAGCGGAACTGGTGCCGTTTACGGATGCGGACGGCAGGCAGACGCACTGGGTGGCCGTCGAGCGCGAAATCGACGAGCGCAAGAAATCGGAAGCGGACATCCACCGCCTGGCCTTCTACGACGTGCTGACGGGCTTGCCCAACCGGCGCCTGCTGATGGACCGCATCGGCCACCTGCTGGCCGCCGCGCCGCGCGGCCATACCATCAGCGCGCTGATGTTCATCGACCTCGACCACTTCAAGCACATCAACGACGCGCGCGGCCATGCCACGGGCGACGCGCTGCTGCGCCTGGCGGGCGAACGGCTGGCGCAGCTGATGCGCAAGGCCGACACGGTGGCGCGCATCGGCGGCGACGAATTCGTCGTGCTGCTGGCGCACCTGGCCGATGACCTGGACAACGCCGCCCGCGCGGCGGCCCAGGTGGCCGAGAAAATCCGCGCCGCCATCGCGCGCGACTTCGACATCGGCGCGCAGTCCTATCATTGCAGCGCCAGCATCGGCGTGACCCTGCTGCCGAAAGCGGGCCAACAGGCGCACGACCTGCTGCGCGAAGCGGACATCGCCATGTACCGCGCCAAGGCGGAAGGGCGCAACGGCATCGCCTTCTTTGAAGCGGCCATGCAGGCGGGCGTGGAGCGCCGCCTGACCCTGGAACGGGCGCTGGCGCGCGCCCTCGACCTGGGGCAATTGTGCATGCACGTGCAGCCGCAGGTTGACCGCCATGGCCGCTTGACGGGCGCCGAATTGCTGATGCGCTGGCCGCAGGCGGACGGCGGCTTTATCGCACCCGGCGTGTTCATCCCCATCGCCGAGGAATCGGGGCTGATCGTCAGGCTCGGGCACTGGGCCCTGCGCGAAGCATGCCGCGCCGCCAGCCTGCTGGCGCAGGCGCAGGCTGGCCAGCCGGCCCCCCTGTCCGTCAACGTCAGTCCGGCCCAGTTCCGCCAGCCCGATTTCGCCGCCCGCGTGCAGGCGGCGCTGGCCGAACACGGCACGCCGGCGGGCGCCCTGATCCTGGAACTGACGGAAGGCTTGCTGATCGACCAGCGCGACGCCTCGCTGGCGCGCATGCACGAACTGGCGGACCTGGGCATCCGTTTTTCCATCGACGATTTCGGCACCGGCTATTCCAGCCTTGCCTACCTGACCTCGATGCCGCTGTACGAACTCAAAATCGACAAGCGCTTCATCGACGACACGCCGCACGACGCGCGCGGCACGGCCATCGTGCAGGCGATCCTGGCCATGGCGCGCCACCTGGGCTTGCGCGTCGTGGCCGAGGGCGTGGAAACGCAGGCGCAAGCCGACTTCCTGATCGCCCACGATTGCGACGGCTTGCAAGGCTTCCTGTATGCGCGGCCGATGCCGCTCGACGACTTTCCCGCCTGGCTGGCCCGGCATCAAGCTTAGCTTTCCGACATTTCCTGCACGAAACTCCTCCGCTAGAATACCGGCCTCATAGCCTGTACCTTCACCATCCCCTTTTATTAAAGCGATCCCCGATGCGTCTGGTTCTTCCCCTGCTGCCGCTCCTGCTGCTATCTCTGCCGCCCGCCGCCCATGCGGCCCCCTCCGCCAACGCGCCCACGCCGATCACGCTGGACCAGACCATGGCCGATCCCGACTGGATCGGCACACCCGTCGAAGCGGCATGGTGGGGCTGGAATGGCCAGCTGTATTACAAGCAAAAACGCCTCGGTTCGCCCCTGCGCGACACGTTTCACGTAGCGGGCGCGCATGCGAAACTCAATAGCGGCAAGAAGGTCGACGATGCGCAGCTGGCGAACCTCGATGGCCAGCAGATGGTCGTCAACCGGGCCGGCACGCGCGCCATCCTGCTGCGCAACGGCGACTTGTTCGAGCGCGACCTGAAAAACGGCACCCTGGTCCAGATCACGCGCGGCGTCTCCGCCATCAGCGACCCGCAGTATTCCGCCGACGGCAGCGCCGTGCAATACCGCAGCGGCAGCGACTGGTTCAGCTGGAGCCGCGCGGAGCGCCTGAGCGCCCCCGTCGCCCTGCTGCGCGCGGCCAAGGACCCGGACGCCAAGCCGGAAGCGGACGCCCTGCGCGAGCTGCAGCTGCGCCTGATCGTCAACCTGGCGCGCCAGAAGGACGACCGCGACGCCAGCCGCGAGCGCCGCCACGAAGAGCGACGCCTGGACGCCACGCGCGCGCCGGAACCGATCTACCTGGGCGACAAAGTCACGATTTCCGGCAGCGCCCTGTCGCCGGACGGCCGCTGGCTGCTGTTCGTCACGCAGGACAAGGCCGCCGAAAAGGGCAAGCTGGGCAAACTGGCCCGCTACGTCACGGAGACGGGCTACCCGGAAGCGGACGACGAGCGCACGCGCGTGGGCCGCAACATGCCGATCGCGCAAAGCCTGAAACTGGCCGACCTGCGCACGGGCCAGGTGCGCGAGATCGCCTTCGACAGCCTGCCCGGCATCGCCACCGACCCGCTGGCCAGCCTGCGCGCCGAACAGAAGCTGCCGCCGCTGAAAGGCAACCGTGCCGTGCGCATCGACGCCCAGCGCGACGGCATCGCCTGGACCGATGACGGTTCGCGCGTGGCCGTGCGCGTGCGCGCCATCGACAACAAGGACGGCTGGCTCGCCACCGTCGACCTGGCCAACGCCTCCCTGGTTCCGGCGCACCGCATCAGCGACACGGCCTGGGTCAACCGCCGCGCCGAGGAATTCGGCTGGCTGCCCGACAACGCTACCCTGTGGTATCTGTCCGAGGAAAGCGGCTACGCCCACCTGTACGCGAAAACGGGCGCCGCGCCCGCGCGTGCCTTGACGCAAGGCCAATGGGAAGTGAGCGCCGTCGAATGGAGCCGCGACGGCAAGACTGCCTATTTTATGTGCAACCGGCAGGCGCCGGGCACGTATGAAGTGTGCGCCAGCACGGCCAAGGAGGGCGGCGCGCGCGAAGTGACGAATCTGAAAGGTGTGGAAAACTTCGGCCTGTCGCCCGATAACGGCAAGCTGCTGCTGCGCTATTCGAGCAGCTATATGCCGGCCCAGCTGGCGACCATTCCTGTCTCTGGCGGCAAGGCGACTATCCTGACGGATACGCGCAGCGACGCCTTCAAGGCGCGCAGCTGGGTCATGCCGGAACTGGTGCAAGTGCCGTCCACGCATGGCGCAGCGCCCATCTGGGCCAAGCTGTACCGGCCACAGCAGCTGGAAGCGGGCAAACAGTATCCGATCGTCATGTTCGCGCACGGCGCCGGCTACCTGCAGAACGTGACGCAGCGCTACCCCGTGTATTTCCGTGAACAGATGTTCCACAACCTGCTGGTGGAGCAAGGCTACATCGTGCTCGACGTCGATTACCGCGCCTCGCTCGGCTACGGCAGCGCCTGGCGCACGGCCATCTACCGCCAGATGGGCCACCCGGAGCTGGAAGATTTCATCGACGGCGCCAACTGGCTGGCGCAACAGCACCAGGGCGACATCCGGAACGTGGGCATCTATGGCGGCAGCTATGGCGGCTTCATGAGCCTGATGGCCCTGATGCGCGCGCCGGAAATCTTCAAGTCCGGCGCCGCCCTGCGTCCCGTGACGGACTGGACCACCTACAACCACGAGTACACGGCGAATATCCTGAACACGCCGGACGTCGATCCTCAGGCGTATAAAATCTCGTCGCCCATCGAATACGCGGACAAACTGACGGGCAACCTCCTCATCGCCCACGGCATGATCGACGACAACGTGTTTTACCAGGATTCCGTGCGCCTGGCGCAGCGCTTGATCGAGCTCAAAAAGGATCACTGGGAAATGGCCAGCTACCCGATGGAGCGCCACGGCTTCGTGCAGCCGGAAGCGTGGTATGACGAGTACCGCCGCATCTATCAGCTGTTCAATCGTACGTTGAAATAAGCGATATCAACAAAAAATGTCGGATTACGCGGCTGCGCCGCTAATCCGACCTACTCGCTCAGGTGTAGGTCGGATTAGCCCGCAAGGGCGTAATCCGACACCACACCCACCACAAGCACTCAGTCAAACGGCACGGGCCGCGGCGTCGTGTCGCTCGATGGCGGCAGGATCGGCAGCACAAGGTGCGGCTGCTTGCCCGTCAGGGTTTTCAGGAAGGCGACGAGTTGCGCGTTTTCATCAGGCGCAAACGTGCGGCCCAGCTGCAAACGGCCCATCACGTCGACGGCCTGCGTCAGGGTGGCCGCTTCGCCATCGTGGAAGTAGGGATACGTCAGCTCCACGTTGCGCAGGGTCGGCACCTTGAAGTTGAAGCGGTCGGCATCCTTGCCCGTCACGGCCGAGCGTCCCTGCGCCGTCATCGCCGTCTTGTACGGTTCCACCACGCCCATCTTCTGGAAGGTATTGCCGCCGACGGCGGGGCCGTTATGGCAGGCGATGCAGCCGCTGGACTTGAACAGCTGGTAGCCAGCCAGCTCGTCTTTCGTCAGCGCGCTTTTCTTGCCCATCAGCCATTGGTCGAAGCGCGAACCGGGCGTCACCAGCACTTCCTCGAAGGCGGCGATGGCGCGCGTGACTTGCTCGATGGTCAATTTATCCTGGCCAAACACTTGCCGGAATTCCGCGCGGTAGGCGGGAATCGAGGCCAGCACGTCGATGGCCAGCTCGTGCGTAAAAGCCATCTCGCCCGGATTGGCGATGGGGCCGCCCGCCTGCTCCTGCAAATCCTTGGCGCGGCCATCCCAGAATTGCGCCACGTTCATGCTGGCATTGAGCACCGTCGGTGAGTTGATGGGTCCGCGCTGCCAGTTATGGCCGATCGACGTCTTGATGTTATCCGTGCCGCCCATGCTCAGGTTATGGCAGCTATTGCAGGAAATGAAGCCGGAACGCGACAGCCGCGGATCGAAAAACAGTTTCTTGCCCAGTTCGACCATGGCCGGATTGGCCACCTTGGCGGCCGTGATGGGCTGGATCGGCTCCTTGCTGGCGGCGTGCAGCGTGCCGCTGAAAGCGAGGCTGGCGATAAAGACAAAGGGGGAGAAGGTACGGCGCATAGTCTAACTCCTGGAAGCATTCCCGAATCGGCGGTGCACGCCGGCGCGGGAATGCAGCGCGGCGGCCCGGTCGCCACCCGACCATCGCTGATTGGATGTTGATTTATATTAACTTTGACGGCTTGATAATGAAAATGACCGGCGTCAAGGATCGTCCAGCGCGCGAATCGCGCTTGCCATTTGGGCAAGCGTGGCACATGATGAGGGCATGCATACACCTCCCTGCTCCGCCCTGCTGCGCACCGCGTGCGCCGCCATCCTGCTGCTGGCCACCAGTGCCTGCGGCAGCGCCCCCGCACAAGATGCGCCGCCCGCGCCCGGCAATGCCGGCTTGCTGGCGCAAATCCAGGCGGAAGTGGGCGCCGCCGCCTGCGATTCCACGCAGCAATGCCAAACCATAGCCATCGGCGCCAAGGCCTGCGGCGGCCCCGAGCGCTACCTGGCCTGGTCCAGCAAGGACAATGACGGCAAAAAACTCAAGGCCTTGGCCCAGGCGCAAGCCGAGGCCAGCCGCAAGCAGCAGCAGGCGGACGGCATGATGTCGACCTGCTCCATCGTCACGGACCCGGGCGCCGTCTGCGAAGCGGGGCGCTGCGTGCTGCAAAAGAGCGGCCTGGGCGGCAGCTCGGCGATGTAAAAAAAGCCGCTGGATCAGCGGCTTGCGTGATTCTGCAACAAGTCAGGACTGCAGCTGCAAGGTCTTGACGATCTTACTTTCCACCTTCTCGCCCGCGCCCGAAGTGGCATTCTTGCTTTCCTTGCGCAGCAACAATAAATGGTCGCCGCTGACGCCATACTGGCGCGTCTCGTCCGTCTTTTGCGTAAAACTGACGACGACAAAGGCGCGCCCGCTGACATCGAAGTGAAAATGGCTGGCCAGCGGCGTGCCGTCGGCGGCGATCCACACCTCGATGCCGCCCTCGAACTTCTTCACATACTTGCGGTCTTTCTCAGGTACCTTGTCGAGCGACAAGGTAAAACTCAGCAGGCGCGCCGGCTTGCCCTTGTAGCTATCCATCTTCTCGCCGCTGAACACGGCTTCCTCGATCTCGCGCGACAGGGAATCGGCCGCCGACACCATGGAACGCAGCTCTGTCGCCTTCATTTCCCCCAAAGCAAAACCGATCGGCGTCCTGGCCTTCGGATCCTTCACCCTGGCGCGTTGCTCGGCCTCCACTTTTGCCAGCACCTCCTTACTGTAGAGCACTTGCAAGCCCGCCGGTCCGCCCTCGACAGCGACCGTGGCCTGGCCGCTATCCTCTTCCGCCGCCTTGCCCTCGCCCTCGCGGCGCCAGGTTTTCGATTCCACCTGCGCCTTGATGGGCAGCTGGCCCTGCAAGCGCGCCAGCGCCGCATTCAGATCGGCCAGGCCATCGGCCCGCGCCGCGCCGCAAAACAAACTGAACAAGCCCGCAGCCGCCAGGCCCTGCACTCCAATACGTCGCCGCATCGCCACATCCCTTCAGCTCATACAAGGATGCCAAAACACCATGTTTTGGCCATCTGTTGCATTTGAACACAGCTAGCTCTGGTCAGGTGGAAAGTCTTTCTGCTATAATTCGCCGCCTTGGCCTGGTAGCTCAGTCGGTAGAGCAGAGGATTGAAAATCCTTGTGTCGGTGGTTCGATTCCGCCCCGGGCCACCAAGAACAGTCTCCATGAAACGCCCACTCCCGCCAGTGGGCGTTGTCGTTTCCGGGCTTCGCCGTGCCCGGCGCCAATGTAGCCGCGCCCTGCCGCAGACGCCCGCCCTCGCCCATCGAGGCGCAATTTCATCGCTGTTTGATTTATTACAAAGTGCAACATCCGTCCTTGGGCGACAGTCCATCAACGGGCGGCAGGCACGCAATCAATGCCAGCGGACCAGCCTATCTCCTCGACCAAGGAGTCCACGCGCATGAATGAGCACAAGATTGTGGTCTTTACGGGCAATGATGGCTATTCGATCCGCCAGGGGATCGCAGCGATTGAGCGCGCCCTTCCCGGCTTGCGCTGGCTGATCGTGATCCACGCGCGGCGCAAGTCAGCGCCTGAATTGCTGCATAGCCAGTGGGCGAACCTGAAAAAGAATGGCTGGCGCTGGATACCATATCAAGCCGCGGATATCTGGCGGCGCCTGCGCGCGCGCCCCGCGCCTGGGCAGGGTGCGATGGCAGCGCCAAAGCACCTCGACGTGCTCACCGTCGCCGATATGCATGCGGACGCCACGCTGTCCGCCGTCAAGGCCTTCGCGCCGACGCTGGGCCTGGCGCTGAACGCGCCGGTCTTGCGCAGGCCGCTGTTCGCCCTTCCCACGCTCGGCACGCTCAACTTGCACAAGGGAAAAGTGCCCGACTACCGCGGCATGCCGCCGGCATTCTGGGAATTGTGGAACGACGAGCCGTCGGTCGGCTGCACCATCCATTGGGTCGACGACAAGCTCGACACGGGCAATGTCGTGCTGGCGGCCACGCTCGAGCGGGAAGCCTATTCGACGGTGCGCGGCATGCAGCTGCGCCTGGACGAAGCGGGCGTCCATCTGATGCGCGATGCGGTGCGGCAAGTGCTTGCCGGCGCCCCGCCGGCGCTGGCGCAAGCAGGGGGCGGCGCGACCTATCGAAAACCCAGCCTGGCACAGGTGGCCGAACTGGACGCCAGGCTGCTGCGTGGCCAGCGGCCCGGAGGCCACGCCATGCGCAGAATGCTCAAGGATGGCGCAGCGGCTGGCGCATCGGTGCTGGGGCGTCTCGGCCTGACACGCGCGCTCGCGCCACGCCTGACGGTGCTGCTATACCATCGCGTCAGCGACAGCGCGCGCGACAATCTCAGCGTCGGAATCGCACAGTTTGACCGGCAAATGGCATTGCTGCGCAAGCATTGCACGGTGCTGCCGATCGAGCAGGCGCTGAAGCTCGAATCAATCCCCGCCTCGCCCCGCCCGCTGGTATGCGTCACCTTCGACGACGGCTACCTGGACAACTACACCAACGCCGTGCCTATCCTCCTGAAGCACCGGATTCCCGGCGCATTTTTTGTCGCCACCGGCTTCATTGGCACCGGGCGCGCCTTTCCGCACGATGCGCGACGGGGCAACCCGGCGATACCGATGATGACCTGGCAACAGCTGCGCGCGATGCGCGACGAGGGTTTCCTGATCGGCTCCCACACCGTCAACCATATCGACTGCGCGGCCGAACCGGAAGACGTCGTTCGCCACGAACTGGCGCGCTCGCGTGACGATTTGCGGCACGCACTGGGACTCGAAAGCGTCGTGCTCGGCTATCCATACGGGGGACGCCGGCACATGACGCCAGAGCGCCTCGAACTGGTCAGGCAAGCCGGCTATGTCGGTTGCCTGTCCGCCTATGGCGGCAGCAATATCGGCGCCGTGGATCCGTTCAACCTGCTACGGCGCGGCATACACTGGGAGTTTTCCGATCGCGCCTTCCTGTTCGCGTGCCTGGGATGGAGATGAGCGGATGAGCGGAAAAGCGCCGCCGCTGGTCTTGCATGTCATACATCATCTGGTCACCGGGGGCCTGGAAAATGGCGTGGTCAACCTGATCAACCATATGCCCGAATCGGCCTTCCGGCATGGCATCGTCTGCATCGAAGATTATTCGGACTTCCGCGACCGCATCGTTCGCCGCGACGTGGACGTCATTGCCCTGAAGCGCAGCCGCATCGGCGTGTGGGCGATGCGCCGCGAGATCTACAAGCTATGCCGCCTGCTCCAGCCAGCTATTCTGCATACACGTAACCAGTCCGCTCTCGATGCCCTGTTGCCGGCACGGCTGGCGGGCGTGCGCCATGCCGTCCATGGCGAGCACGGCTGGGATGTCGACAACTTGCGCGGCGACCAGTGGAAGCCGGCGCTGCTGCGCCAGCTGCATTCACCGTTGATCGACCGCTATGTCACGGTCTCGAAAAACCTGCGAAGCTACCTGACCGGGCGCGTGGGCATCGCTCCCGCGAGGATCAGCCAGATCTACAACGGCGTCGACACGACCCGCTTCACGCCCCGGGAAAACGGCCCCCGCTGCGCCATGCCCGCAGCTTACGCGCGCGGCGATGCGATCATCATAGGCACGGTCGGCCGCATGCAGCCCGTCAAGGATCAAGCCACCCTGCTGCGCGCCTTTGCCAGCCTGGCGCCGCTTCACGCCAGGGCGCGCCTCGTGATGGCCGGCAGCGGCCCGCTGTCGGCGGACCTGCGCGCATTGGCCGCCGCGCTCGGCGTCGGGGAGCGCGTGTGGTTTCCCGGCACCTTGCACGACGTCGCCGGGGCCTTGCGCAATTTTGACGTCTTCGTCCTGCCTTCCTTGTCGGAAGGGATCTCGAATACCTTGCTCGAGGCCATGGCCAGCGGCGTGCCGGCCCTCGCCACCAGCGTGGGCGGCAATCCCGAGCTGCTCCAGGAAGGGCATACGGGCCGGCTGTTCCAGCCTGGCGACGTGCCCGCCCTGAGCCGGCTCCTGGACGACTATATGACGCAACCTGCCTTGCGCCTCGCGCACGGCGCCGCCGCGCGGCGCGCGGCCGTCGACCATTTCAGCCTGCCCGCCATGGTCGCGCACTACCAGTCGGTGTACCAGCGGTTGTGTCATTAGCGGGCGCCGAGAGTGGTCCATCTGCGCAAAAAACGTTCCTGCCCCCACCGCTATGTACGCAAACGTACGGACTGCGGCCGCCCAAGAGCACATGCTGCAGGCAGACCATCACTTCTCCTCCCGCCGCCAGCGCCCTGCGCGACACGGCAGACGGGTCGCCTGGTCTGCTCTCCCCGCCACACCGCCATGCGAAACTCGCGCCCGACGCCGTCGAGCCGTTCCGTACATTACGGCTCACCGCCAAAGGATGCATCATGAAAACTACCCTGATATTGCTCGCGCTCGCCTCTACCCTCGCCCTGACCGCTTGCCAGCGCGAAGCGCCACCTGCGCCCACCGTCGTCCAAGTCGTTCCCGGCCCTGCCGGCGCGCCTGGTCCTGCCGGCGCCACCGGCGCCACGGGCGCTGAAGCCCCTGCCGGCGCGACCGGTGCCACCGGCGCCACTGGCCAGACCGGCGACAGCGGTGCCGCCGGCTACGATGGCGCCAAGGGCGCTACCGGTGCACAAGGCAACGACGGCCCCAAGGGCGACGACGGTGCCAAGGGCAAGACGGGCGACACGGTGATTGTCGTTCCACAACGCTAATACCGTTAGCGCCGGTCATCACCGGCAACCTTGTTTCCCCACAACGCCAACCCCTGCGGTTGGCGTTGCTCCGTATGCGCTGTACCGCACAGTAACATCGGCCGCATCGGCCTATCCTGTTCTTATTCCACAGGGAGATATCGCATGCTGACGATCATACTGATGGTGGCCCTCCTGGGCTTGGCTTTACTGTTCGCGCCCGGCCCCGTGCGCCGCGCACTGATTACCCCGCACCTGCTGGCCTTGTTCAAGCGCATCCTGCCAAGCATGTCCGGCACGGAACGCGACGCCCTCGAGGCGGGTACCACCTGGTGGGATGCGGATCTGTTTTCCGGCAAGCCCGACTGGACAAAATTGCTGGCGTATGGACGCGCTTCGCTCACCGCCGAGGAGCGCCACTTTCTCGACCACGACGTCGAGCGCCTGTGCGAACTGGTCGACGACTGGGAAACGCAGCAGCAACTCGACTTGCCACCGCAAGCCTGGGCCTACATGAAAAGCCAGGGTTTCCTCGGCATGATCATTCCCAAGCAGTACGGCGGCAAGCAGTTTTCCGCCTATATGCATTCGCAGGTGGTGATGAAACTGTCGAGCCGCTGCTCGGCGCTGGCCGTGACCGTGATGGTGCCCAATTCGCTGGGACCAGCCGAATTGCTGTTGCACTACGGCACCGAAGAACAGAAAAACCATTACTTGCCGCGCCTGGCCGCCGGCACCGAGATTCCCTGCTTTGCCCTGACCAGCCCGTATGCGGGCTCCGACGCGGCCGCCATCCCCGACCTGGGTGTCGTGTGCATGGGCATGCATGAGGGGAGGCCTACCCTGGGTTTCCGCCTCAGCTGGAACAAGCGCTACATCACCCTGGCGCCCGTGGCGACCTTGCTGGGGCTGGCGTTCCAGACCAGCGATCCCGACCACTTGCTGTCCGACAACGATACGCCCGGCATCACCTGCGCCCTGATCCCCGCCAGCCACGACGGCGTGGTGATCGGCCGCCGCCACCATCCGCTCAATGCCGCGTTCCAGAACGGCCCCACGTCCGGCAACGATGTCTTCATCCCCATCGACTGGGTCATCGGCGGCCAGGCGCAAGTGGGCAAAGGCTGGCGCATGCTGATGGAATGCCTGGCGGCGGGACGCGCCATCTCTCTGCCCTCGTCCAGCGTGGGCATGGGCAAGATAGCCGTGCGCGGCACCGGCGCGTATGCGGCCGTACGGCGCCAGTTCAACATGCCGATCGGCAAGTTCGAGGGGGTACAAGAAGCGCTGGCCCGCATGGGCGCCAACCTGTACCTGATGGACGCGGCCCGTACCCTGGCCGCGCACGCCGTCGACCTGGGCGAGAAGCCGGCCGTCATTTCCGCCATCGTCAAATATCACGTCACGGAGCGGGGCCGCGCGCTCGTCAACGACGGCATGGACATTCTTGGCGGCAAGGGCATCTGCGTGGGCCCGAACAATTTCCTCGCCAGCGCCTACCAGCAAATCCCCATCGCGATCACCGTCGAAGGCGCCAACATTCTCACGCGCAGCCTGATCATCTTCGGCCAGGGCGCCATCCGTGCGCATCCGTATGTACTCAGGGAAATGGCCGCCGTCGGCGAAAGCGACGGCCGCAAAGCCCTGCGCGATTTCGATGCGGCCTTCTTCGGCCACGTGGGCTTTGTGCTGGGCAACCTGGCCAGGGGACTGTGGTACGGCCTCGGCGGTGCCCGCCTGGCGGCCGTGCCCGACGCCGGCGCACCCGCCCTGGCGCCCTACTACCGCGCCCTGACACGGCTGTCGACGGCGTTTGCCGTCATGACGGATATGTCGATGTTCGTGCTCGGTGGCGAACTCAAGCGTCGCGAACGGTTGTCCGCCCGGCTGGGCGACGTGCTGGCGCAGCTGTACCTGGCTTCGTCCGTGCTGATGCGCTACGAGGACGATGGCCGGCCCGAGGCCGACCTGCCCTACGTGCACTGGTCGCTGCAGGATGCACTGGTCCAGGCGCAGCAGGGCTTGACGGGCGTACTCGACAATTTCCCCGCGCGCATGCTGGCCGTGCTGCTGCGCACCTTGCTGTTCCCGTTCGGCCTGCCACACCGTCCGCCGTCCGACGAGCTGGGCAGCGAAGTGGCGCTGGCCCTGCAAACGCCGGGCGCCGACCGCGAACGCCTGCTGGCCGACGGCCATGTCGCCAGCGACAGCAACGATCCCGTCGCCTGCGCCGAGCGGGCGCTGGCCCTGCAGCCCGAGGTCCTGCACATCGAAAAACGCCTGAGGGACACGCCCGAAGGCGCGGCCCTGCGGCACCTGCCGCAAAGCCTGTCCGCCATGCAGCCGTGGCTGGCCGCGGCCAAGGCGGCAGGCACCATCAGCTGCCAGGAGCACAATACCTTGCTGGAATATGCGCGCCTGGTCGATGGCTTGATCCAGGTCGACGATTTTCTCACCGATGCGGCACAGCCAAAACACTTGCCTGTGCACAGGGCCGATACCAGCAGCCGTGCAGCCTAAGCCAGATTGCGACCTATACTGAATGGAGCGGGCACGGTGCCCGCTCTTGGCAGAAAGGAGTTGATCATGACGCGCAAATTCATCGATTGCCGGGAGTTCCCAAGTGACACGCATTGCTCGGTTGCGATCTCGGCCGACAGCGAAGAAGAGCTATTGGGCATTGCTGTGGAACACGCAGTCTCGGTACACCATCACCACGACACGCCGGAGTTGCGCCAGCAACTGCGTCAATTGTTCAAGGACGGCATGCCGCCCGAACACTTGCCCATGACGGGGCAGGCCGGCAGCAGCGGAGTCTCGCACGCACACTAGCCTGCCAGGGCTTGCGCCGGCCTCTGCAAGCGCAAGCCCAGCACGAGCGGCACCAGCGCCGCATACACGACGATCACCGATAGCCAGACGGCGCCGGGCCAGTACGCCCTGACGCCAAAGTAAATGCTGGAAAACACCAGCGGACACAGCACGGATGCCAGGCTCACGGACGAGGCCAGCACGCCCTGGAACTGGCCTTGCCGGCCTTCATCAACCTGGCGCGTGGCCAGCGATTGCAGGGCCGGCGCGCCGATGCCGCCCAAGGCGAACACGGGCATGATGGCGAAAACCATCCAGCCGCGGCTGGCAAAGGCCATGACGACCAGTGCAACGCAGGCACAACCGACGCCAGTCAGGATGGTGGCGCGCTCGCCCAGCAGCTTCACGGCCGGGCCGGGCAAAAAAGCCTGGGCCAGCGCCTGGCACACGCCGAAGGCGCCCAGCGACAGGCCGATCCACAACCCGTTCCACTCGAACGCATCGTGGCCCCACAGCGCCCAGCACACGCCATACACTTCGCCGGCCGCGCTGAAGGTAAAGAAGATGGCGGTGATCGGCAGCAAGCTTTTCTGAGAAAACACCCAGCGCAGCGGGCGCAATGGATTCAATGCCGCCAGGTCGATTTTTTCGCGTGTCGGCGTTCGTGATTCGGGCAACGTCAACAACGCCAGCAGCAGGTTGCCGCCATTCAAGATGGCCGCCGCCATGAACGGCAGGCGCAATCCGTAATCGCCGAGCGCGCCACCGAGCACGGGGCCGATGATGAAACCGGCGCCGAACATGGCGTTGAGCAAGCCGAAACGACGCGCCCGCGTCGCTTCAGGGGAAATGTCGGTGATGTAGGCCGTGGCGACGGAGACGTTGGCGCTCGTCAAGCCGGCGATGGCGCGCCCCAGCAGCAGCATCCACAGGCTGGGCGCAAACGCGAGAAACAGGTAATTGACGGCCGCGCCCGCCAGCGAAAGCAGCAGCACGGGCCGGCGTCCCAGGCGGTCGCTCAGCGCGCCCAGCACGGGCGCGAAAACCAACTGCATCAGGGCGTACAGGGCCGTCATGATGCCGATATACGGCGCCACGTTATCGGCATGCGTGACGTCGCGCAACAGGGCGGGCAGGATGGGGAAGATCAGGCCGATGCCGATGGCGTCGAGCATGACGGTGGCAAAGATGACAGGCAGTGCTGTCGCCGGAACGGCTATTTTCATATACTCAATCTAAATATGTACTCAGTACATAAATAGTACGCCTGGCTTGGCCGCGCCATCAAGCCTTATCTGTACTCAGTACACTTCGTGTATGATCGCAGCAACATGACGATTCCTTCCGACCTCCGCTCCCGCAAACGCCTTGCCACCCGGCAAGCCATCTCGAATGCTGCCACGCGCTTGTTTTTCGTGCGCGGCTTCGAGCAGGTGACGGTGGACGAGATCGCGGCGGCTGCCAGCGTGGGACGCATGACGGTGTTCAACCACTTTCCCCGCAAGGAAGACATGTTCTTCGACCGCGAGGAAGAGGGACGCGAGCTGCTGCGCGCCGCCTTGCGCCAGCGCGATCCCATGGTGCCCCCGATCGTAACCCTGCGCCTGCTGGCGCACCGGCTGGTGGCCGAAGACAGTCCCTACGTCACGTTTTCCGCCGCCGGCCAGGGTTTTATCGCCACCATCGAGGCCAGCGAGACCCTGAAAGCGCGGGCGCGGGCCATCCGCGACGAACTGGCGCAAGTGGTGGCAACGGCGCTGACCGACAGCACGGGGCGCGACGCGCACGATCCCCAGGCCCGGCTGGCGGCCAGCCTGCTGCTGGCCACCTGGAGCACGGCCCTGATCGAAGCGCACCGTGCCTTCGCGCGGCACGGCGACGCGCAGCTGGCCAAGGCCCGCTTCCTGGCCCTGGTGGACCAGGGGCATGTCGGCCTGAAGGCGGCGTTGGCGGGCACGCCTTACGTCTGACGTTGCCGGGCATCGGATGTCAATCCCTTGACCCAAGGCAAGGCAATCTGGCGCCAGCCCGCCTACAATCGCCGGCTTTGCCCATCCCATGCGCCACGCTCCCGAACTCCTCCTGCCTGCCGGCTCCCTGGCCAAGATGCATGCCGCCTTCGACTATGGCGCCGACGCCGTCTACGCGGGCCAGCCGCGCTACAGCTTGCGCGTGCGCAATAACGATTTTTCGACCTTGCAAGCCTTGCAAGAAGGCATTGATGGCGCCCATGCGCGCGGCAAGCAGTTCTTTGTCGCGAGCAATATCTTCGCCCACAACGCCAAGCTGAAAACCTATTTGCGCGACATGGAACCGGTGATCGCCATGCGCCCGGACGCCCTGATCATGGCCGATCCGGGCCTGATCATGATGGTGCGCGACAAGTGGCCGGAGATTCCCATCCACCTGTCCGTGCAGGCGAATGCCGTCAACTGGGCCGACGTGAAGTTCTGGCACCGCATGGGGCTGACGCGCGTGATCCTGTCGCGCGAACTGTCGCTCGACGAGATCGAGGAAATCCGCCAGCGCTGCCCGGAAATGGAACTGGAAGTGTTCGTGCACGGCGCCCTGTGCATCGCCTATTCGGGCCGCTGCCTGCTGTCCGGCTATTTCAACCACCGCGATCCGAACCAGGGCACGTGCACGAATTCCTGCCGCTGGGATTACAAGGTGAAAAATGCCGCCGAAGACGCCAGCGGCGACCTGGGCGGCATGCAGGTGGTGCCGCTGGAATTTCATCAGGCGCTGGCCGAGGCCGACAACAATGCGTTTTCCGCCCTGCACCAGCAGCCGCGCCACCCGCTGGCCGACCAGCCATACTTCATCGAAGAAGCGCAGCGCCCGGGCCAGCTGATGCCGATACTCGAAGACGAGCACGGCACCTACATCATGAATTCGAAGGACTTGCGCGCCGTCGAGCATATCGAGCGCCTGGTCAAGATCGGCGTCGATTCGCTGAAGGTGGAAGGCCGCACCAAGTCGCTGTACTACGCGGCGCGCACGGCGCAGGTCTACCGCCAGGCCATCGACGATGCTGTGGCGGGCCGCCCCTTCGACATCAGCCTCTTGGGCCAGCTGCAAGGCCTGGCCAACCGCGGCTACACGGACGGCTTTTATCAACGCCATCACACGCAGACGCACCAGAACTATATGCGCGGCGCGTCCGAGGCGGACCGCAGCCAGTACGTGGGCGACGTGCTGGACGTGGCCGACGGCTGGGCCAGGGTGGAAGTGAAAAACCGCTTCGCCGTGGGCGACCGCATCGAAGCCCTGCACCCGGGCGGCAACCGCGACTTCACCATCGCCCGCATGCTGGCCGACGATGGCAGCGAGATCCAGGTGGCCCCCGGCAGCGGCCACTTCGTGCGCATCGAACTCGACAGGGCGCTGAATAAAGCCTTGCTGGCCCGCTATTTGTAACCGCCAGTCTGCCGCGCGCGGTGGCGAGCAGTTTCCAAGTGTTTGATTTGACAAGAAAAATTCCAGCCAACACTGCCTAAATAATTTGTTTAGGCTTCAACATTGCTATACGATACGGCCACCCTGCGCCCGGGGGCCTGATCGGCATCCGGTGCGTCCCTGACACGTTCACCGGAAGCCCCGATGCCACCTGCCACCTCTGCCCTGATCACCAATGACGCCGTCGTCCTCGGCCTGCTCGCCATGACCCTGGGGGGCGTCTTCTGGACCGCCTCCCGTGCCGACGGCTTCTGGAAAAAGTTCTACGCCTATATCCCGTCGCTGCTGATGTGCTATCTGATTCCGGCGCTGCTCAACACCTTCGGCATCATCGACGGCAACGCTTCCGGCCTGTACGCCGTGGCGCGCGACTATCTGCTGCCCAGCGCGCTGGTGCTGCTGTGCGTGGCCATCGATTTCGGCGGCATCCTCCGCCTCGGCCCCAAGGCCATCATCATGTTTCTCACAGGAACACTCGGCGTCATGCTGGGCGCCCTCGTCTCGTTCGAGGCGCTGCGTTTGATCCACCCGGAAACGGTGGCGGGCGACACCTGGCGCGGCATGACCACCGTCGCCGGTTCGTGGATAGGCGGCGGCGCCAACCAGGCGGCCATGAAGGAAGTGTTTGAAGTGGACGCCACCCTGTTCGGCCAGTTCGTCGCCGTCGACGTGCTGGTGGCCAACGTGTGGACGGCCGTGCTGCTGTTCCTGGCCGGCCGCGCGGGCGCCTTCGACCGCTGGACGGGTGCCGATTTGTCCGCCATCAATGCGCTCAAGGACAGCATCGAAAGCTACCGCGCCCAGCACGCGCGCGTGGCCAATCTGACCGACATCATGATCATCCTCGGCGTGGGCCTGGGCGTGACGGGCCTATCGCACTTCCTGGCCGGCCCCATCATCAGCTGGATCACCACCCTGCCCGCCGCCTGGCGCCTGCAGGATTACAGCCTGACGTCGAACTTCTTCTGGATCGTCGTGCTCGCCACCACCTTCGGCCTGCTGCTGAGCTTTACCCGGGCGCGCAGCCTGGAAGGCGCGGGCGCCTCGACCATCGGCTCGGCCATGCTGTACGTGCTGGTGGCCACCATCGGCATGCACATGGACTTGAAAGCCCTGTTCGACAAGCCTTTCCTGTTCCTGCTGGGCCTGATCTGGATCGCCGTGCACGGCGGCCTGATGCTGCTCGTCGCCAAGCTGATCCGCGCGCCCCTGTTCTTCATGGCCGTCGGTTCGCAGGCGAACATCGGCGGCGCCGCCTCGGCCCCCGTCATCGCCAGCGCCTTCCACCCGGCCCTGGCCCCCGTCGGCGTGCTGCTGGCCGTGCTCGGCTACGCGCTGGGCACCTACGGCGCCTACATCACGGGGCTGATCTTGCGCGGCATGGCGGGGTGATCCACGCGGCAATGGCGGCAACGCCAGCCTGCCGGCTGGCGTTGCCGTTACTGGCCTCCTTACGACAAGTCACTAACAGTTGCTACGAAGCGACACATTAACGTAAATAAAATGCAACTTCATGCGGTAGTAGCGTGAAGTGAGATAGTATTTGAAGACAACAATTTTTCCATAAAAACAATTCGCTTGCCTTTAAGACATCCAATCGCCGCTAACAAGGCTGAGCAGGCCTATCTCCACTATCCATGAATGATCGTTGCAACACTCCGTTGACTGACGCACGCTCAGTGTGGCCAGGCACCATGCGCCCTACGCCCGCCGAAATGCGCGAGTTTCCCTACGACACAACATCGTCAGCGTTCCCCGATAAAAAACTGCTGGTCTGTGCAGCACCACGCGCCTCGAGCAAGCGGCTGGCCCGCCTGTTGCTGGGCGCGGGCATCGGCGTGCCGCTGGAATATTTCAATGACAACAGCGTGCAGGCACTGACGAACCGCTGGCAAATCAAAAAACATGATTACCTGGCACATATTTATGCCCGGCGTTCCGCGAATGGCGTGTTCGCATCGAACATCCAGTTTGCCCAGATTCAAAAGTGGCCCCATGCACACGACTTTGCAACCCTGTTCGAAGGCGCAACCGTGATGCATTTAATCCGCGACAACAAGGTCGCCCAGGCTGCGTCTCTGGCGACTTGCATGGTGACGGGGCGCTGGGGTTTCGAACAAGCGACGGTGACAAAGAATTACTCGACCTGGCGCCTCAAATTGGCGGCGCGCAAGGCCATGCAACTGATTGCCGAGGATGACCAGCTTTGGCAGGACTGGTTCAGGCAACGGGGCATCCAGCCGCTCGTCATCAGTACCGAACGTGTCAACCAGAACGATTTGACACTGATTAATGACATCGCCGGTTTGCTCGGCGTCAGCGCCGATGCGGCAAGCGCGCAGCGCATGCTGGACGTGGATCGTGGCGCCTATCCTGGCGATCAGGAGCTGAAATCGCGCTTTCAGGCACTTATCGAAGAACTCGCGGCGCGCGGCTAAGCACCGTACCTTGCCTCCCAATTTCCCTACACCCCCATAACAAGAAGGACGGACATTGAATATCTTTATGGTGCGGCCCACCACTCGCAATATCGGCAACGATCTCATCGGCTACGCTACCGCAGAACTCCTTTACGAGGTATTCGGAGAAGCCACCAATGTCGTCAGCATTCCTGCCTTGAAGGGGCCGCAGTTCGGCGGCTTGGTAGCGCGCCAGATCTATGACATGAACCGCCTCGCCGACGCCGTCATCGTGGGCGGCGGGAATCTGTTTGAAAACGGCCAGCTGTCCTATGATGTGCAGGCCGTCAATGCCCTGCGCCGCCCGATGATGCTGATGGGACTGTCCCATGGCCGCATCACGGGCCGCGATGGGCAAATGGAAGACCGCACCGATGCCCTCAGCCCGACTGCAATACGGCACCTGGTCGAGCATGCCAAGGTGGCCATGGTGCGCGACACGGGTTCGCAAGAAATCCTCGCCGATCTTGGCGCCAAGGTGACGGTCGGCGGCTGCCCCACGCTGTACCTGCCCCCAAATGCCGAGGGCGAAGCGGCCAGGGGCGGCGTGATCATTTCGGTGCGTCACCCCATGCGCATGAGCGTTCCTGCCACCTTGCAGTGGCGCATCGCAGAAGACCTGCGCCGCCTGATTGCCGCCCTGCGTGCCGAATATGCGCAACCCGTCTATCTGGCCTGCCACGATTACATCGATCTCGAATTCGCGGCCGGCTTCCCGGAAGCGGCGCCCATGTACTTTGACGAAGTCAGCCGCTACATCGAAGCGCTGCGCACCTGCAAGCTGCACGTCAGCTACCGCCTGCACGGCTTCCTTCCGTGCCTGGCCATGGGCTCGCACAGCATCAATCTTTCCTATGACGAAAGGGGCCGCTCGATGCTGTCGACCATCGGCATGGCATCGTGGGATGTCGATCTGATGGAAAATGGCGATTGCGTAAGCGCCATCATGGACCGCGCGCGCTCGGCCGATCAATATCACCGTACCCGCCAGAACGCCCTGCCGCTGATACAAGAGTTGCGCCAGATTACGGTGCGCGGCTTGCACACCTTGCGCACCCTGGCAACGGAGCAATGAATATGAGCTCGCCATCTTCGTCGCAGGGCGTGTGGCTGAAGTGCCACGTCCGCGAACTCGCCCCTTGGGAAACCATGACCGAGCGCGTGCTCGAGGAAATTATTTCCACGGTGGGACAAATGAAGGGCGCAGCAAAGGCTCAGGTGCTGCGCCAGCAGGGCATTGAGCGGCTGCACGAAGTCATCGATACCGACGATGTGGCTTCCTTGCGCAACCAGGTGCTGGAACGCTTGCGCCAGCCCTTGCTGGCCATGGCGACGGCCGTCGGACGCCAGATCCTGGGCTGGGATGGCGATTTCTATGTGGATGACTATTTGATCCTGCGCATCAACTTCCCTTACGAAGTGGCCCGCAAGACCAATCCGGCGAGCGAGAATCCCGGTATTGGCAGGCTCAGCGCTACCGTGCGCGAAAAATTCCAGATGCGCAAGGTCATCGACCCCGTGTACGCGCCGAAGGAGTATCACCGGGGCCACCCGCCCGCCGCCTGGGCGCACGGTCCGCACATCGATAGCTGGGCCGGCCATTCGCGCGACGGGCGCAATATCTGGTGGGCCATAGGCGAGGTGCCGGCGGAAGCGGGCATGGTGCTGTATCCGGAGTTAGCCAACGTCACGCTGCCCTGCGAGCGGCGCACGCTGTACCTGCAAGCGGGCTACCGCCTGCCGGTGCCGACCTACCTGCCCCTGGCGGCAGGCGAGATGCTGGTCTTCGATCCCGAAGTGCTGCACGGCACGCATCTGAACACGACAGAGGCCACGCGCGTGGCCATTTCCATGCGCCTGAACGCTTCCAGGCCGACGTTCGATCCCGCCTGCTTCTATTCGCGCGAATTCTGGCGCCGGGCCGCCGATATCGAGCAAGGCCATGATGAAGTCCTGCATCTGCGACGCGAAGACAACTTCGGCCCGCCTGTGGCGAACGCACCCGTGCAGACGCCGCCTGCCGTTCCCGTCATCGCCGGCCGGCTCGAGCAGCAAAGCGGTCTCATACATGGCCAGCTGCCTGCCGCCGGCCCGGATACGCAGCGCGTCATCGTCGATGCCGCGCCGTATCGCATCATGCTGGTACACACCAGCGACGGCACCCGCGCCTACGACGCGGCCTGCCCGCACTATGGCGTGGACCTGGCCGATGGCGGATGCGATAGCGGCAAAGTGTATTGCCCGGCTTGTGCAATCTCGTTCGACTTGCAAACAGGAAAATCGTCCTGCCCGTCGCTGACACTGCAACCGTATGAAATCCGGCAAGACGGCGCTACCGTACGCATCCGTGTTGCGCCGCCTGCGGCCGTGGCGACATGAGCGCAGCCGCAGCCCACGCTCTGCCTGCCGCCCTCGATGCGGGCGCGGCGGCAGTGAGTGTCATCATTTGCACCCGCAATGGCTGGTCGCGCGGCTTTCTTGACGACAGCTTGCAATCGCTGCTGGCCCAATCCTGGCCCGCGCAAGAAATCCTGCTGATCGATGATGCCAGCAGCGACGACACGCCCGCCTATGTACGGCAAGCCTACCCGCAAGTCACCGTCTTGCCGAATGCGGGAAGCGGTCTGGCGGCCGCGCGCAATACGGGAGTAGCTGCAGCCCGTTTTCCTTGGGTCGCCTTCATCGACGACGACGACATCTGGTGCCCTGAAAAACTGGCTGAACAACTTGCACAGGTACAAGCATCCGAAACGCCGGATGCGATTGTGTATGCGTCGCAAGTTGCCACGCTTAACAGCCATGGCGGCAATCCCGTGGATTGGGCAACGCCACGGCAGTTTGCCGCCTGGCCCGCCTGTCTGCTGGGTTCTCCCATTCAGCCATCCGGCGTGCTGCTCAGCAAACGGCTACTCTCCCGTATGGGGCCATTTAGCGAACAGCTCAAGGAAGGCGCCGCTTACGACTACTGGATACGCTGCCTGAGCGCCGGGATGTCCATACACTACAGTACCAACGTCCTGCTGCACTATCGTCAACATCATCCACAGATGACGGCGATGTCGCGCAAGCTCGATCATTTCCTGAATATCGACGCCATGATCACGCCGCACCTTGCGCGGCTGGCACCTGCGCTGGCCAACCGGATCCGCTCAGCGCGCTTGCTGAACAATCTGCGCTCCCTGCTGGGCCATACCGGCATCTCGGCGGCGGTACGCTACTGGCGCGTCAGCGTGCCACGCCCGGCGTCCAGCCTGCGTACCCTTTCCTATTTTTTGTTAGATACGATTGCATGCCGGACCCCGCACCGGATACGCCACACACTGCGGCAACGCGCCATGCAGCTACTCATCGGCAAGCAGACGCCCTTGCCCGAGCTACGCCCGAAACGATCCGGACATCCGACGTGAAGGACCACAACGCCAGCGCTTCCGCTGGCGTTTTTGTTTTTATATCAAGTTTTCCATCAGATCAGGGGCTGTTTTTCCGCGCCGGACGGCTGAAAAATTCGCCCCACAATGTAGCAGAAACCCCTCAAAACCAAATTTCCGCACCATTTTTGTGCGAAATCTGCGATGATAGTTGCCCAAATAACCGATTACCTCCATGGAATTCTGATGAAATACGCATCTGCTCACGAGTATGTCCAGCATGTCGCCGCACGCAATCCAGGTCAGCCCGAGTTTCTGCAAGCCGTCACCGAAGTCATGGAGAGCTTGTGGCCGTTCCTGGAGCAGCACCCGAAATACGCGGAACAAGGCTTGCTGGAACGCTTGATCGAGCCGGAGCGCGTGGTGATGTTCCGCGTGTCGTGGGTCGATGACCATGGGCAAGTACAAGTCAACCGCGGCTACCGCATCCAGCACAGCATGGCCATCGGGCCGTACAAGGGCGGCATCCGCTTCCACCCCTCCGTCACCCTGTCGGTGCTGAAATTCCTCGCCTTCGAACAGACGTTCAAGAATGCGCTGACGACATTACCGATGGGCGGCGGCAAGGGCGGCGCCGATTTCGATCCGAAGGGCAAGAGCCCGGGCGAAGTGATGCGCTTCTGCCAGGCCTTCGTGAGCGAACTGTTCCGCCACGTGGGTTCGGATACGGACGTGCCGGCCGGCGACATCGGCGTGGGCGGGCGCGAAGTGGGCTATATGGCCGGCATGATGAAAAAGCTCAGCAACCGCGCCGATTGCGTGTTCACGGGCAAGGGCGCCAGCTTCGGCGGCTCGCTGATGCGGCCGGAAGCGACGGGCTACGGCACCGTGTATTTCGCCGAGGAAATGCTGAAGACGCGGGGCCGCTCGTTCGAAGGCATGCGCGTGTCCGTTTCCGGCTCGGGCAACGTGGCGCAGTACGCGGTCGAAAAAGCCATGGCCATGGGCGCGAAAGTCATCACCGTCTCCGATTCCAGCGGCACCGTCTTCGACGAGGACGGCTTTACGCCGGAAAAGCTGGCCATCCTGATGGAGGTCAAGAATCATCTGTATGGCCGGGTCAGCGACTACGCAGAACGCACGGGCGTGCGCTTCGAGGCGGGCGTGTCGCCATGGCATGTGCCGGTCGACATCGCCCTGCCCTGCGCCACGCAAAATGAACTGAACATCGACGATGCGCGCCTTCTCATCGCCAATGGCGTGCAGTGCGTGGCCGAGGGTGCCAACATGCCGACCACCATCGAAGCAGCCAAGGCTTTCGAAGCGGCCGGCGTGCTGTATGCGCCGGGCAAGGCCAGCAATGCGGGCGGCGTGGCGACTTCCGGCCTGGAAATGAGCCAGAACGCGGCCCGCATATCGTGGCCGCGCGAGGAAGTCGACGCGCGTTTGCTGCAGATCATGCAAGGCATCCATGCCGCGTGCAAGCAATACGGCACCCGCGCCGACGGCACCGTCAGCTACGTGGATGGCGCGAATATCGCCGGCTTCGTCAAAGTGGCCGATGCCATGCTGGCGCAGGGTGTCATTTAGGCGTAGGTCGGATTAGGCGCAAGGCGCCGTAATCCGACAACATGGTTGGCGCGGCCGGTAGTGTTGTCGGATTACGCACGGCATAGCCGCGCTAATCCGACCTACAACATCTCGGGCTTCATCAGACTCTTGCGGCTGATCGTGCGGCCCGACACCATGAACTCGCCATTGCCCCGGTAGTGCAGGGTTTCGGGCAGCTTGGGCGAGGTGGCCACGTGGGCTTTCACGCACTCGAAGATGAAGAAGCCGCCCTTCGGGTTGCCCGCCACCTGCGCCAGCTTGCATTCGAAGTTGGCGTAGCACTCGGCGATCAGGGGCGCGCCCACCAGTTCGGCCGGCTGCGGCGTCAAGCCGAAGGCCGCGAACTTGTCCGTGTCTGCGCCGCTGCAATTGCCGATGGCGACCACCTGGTCGACCATGTCGGCCGTGGGCAGGTTGATCACGCATTCCATGCTGCGCTTGATCATTTCATGGCTGTGATTCGCGTCGGAAATGAAGCAGCCGAGCAAGGATGGGGTAAATTCCATCAGCATGTGCCAGGCCATGGTCATGACGTCGCTCTCGCCCTGCCACGTTGAAGTGACGAGCACCACCGGCCCCGGTTCGAGAAAGCGGCGGATATCGGCGACGGGATAATCTTCTTTGTGATAATTTTTCATGCAGTCTCCAGGACGCGTTACGCCATAGCATAGCCCAACGGCGCCTTCGCGGGCGCGCGGCTGGCCGATGGCGGCGTGTCATCCACGCCGCGATTTGCGCCGCTCATCGCAAATTTCTCCACCTTGGAGATGTTGCAACATAGAATACACTGATCAACTACTCAAGGAAACCGCCATGCGCCCTCTGTTCCTGTTGTCAGTCCTGTCCCTCGCCTGCCTTTCCACCCTCGCGCATGCCGACGAGCAAACCCGCACGGTCGCCGCCTTCAACGCCATCGACATCCGCGGCCCCATCAGCATCGAAGTGGAATCGGGCAAGGAGCAAAGCCTGCTGCTGCGCGGCGACCAGAAATTCCTCAGCGGCGTGATCACGGAAGTGGTCGACGGCGAACTGAAAATTTCCATGAAGGATAAAGATATCAAGAAGACCGAGGGCGACCCGCGCATCATCATCACCATGCCCACCTTGCGCAAGCTGATCGCGGAAGGCGCGGGCGAGAAGATATTGACCAAGCTCAATGGTCCACGTGTCGACATCAGCTACAAGGGCGCGGGCCGCCTGGCCGCCGATGGCCAGGTCGACTGGCTGCGCCTGAAGGCGCAGGGCGTGGGCGAAGTCGATACGAAAGCCTTGCTGGCGAAAAACGTCGATGTGAATTTCGAAGGCATCGGCTCCGTCAAGGTGTATTCCTCGGGCGAGCTGAACGCCGTGGTGCGCGGCATGGGCGAACTGACGTATTACGGCAAGCCGAAGATCGTGCACAAGTCGATCGCCGGCATCGGCAGCGTCAACGCCGCCAAGTAAGCTTTTCCATAAAAACAAGGCCATCAGGCCACTGGAGACCGCATGACCGCTTTACAAGATACCGACGCACCGCTGGTGCTGCGCGAAGAGCAGGATGGCCTCGTCACCCTGCGCCTGAACCGTCCCCTGCAATTCAATGCCCTGTCCGTAGCCATGCTGGCCGCGCTGCAGGAAGCGTTCGATGCCATCGCGCAGCAGCCGCACGTGCGCTGCGTGGTGCTGGCCGCCGAAGGCAAGGCGTTTTGCGCGGGCCACGATTTGCGCCAGATGCAGGCCACGCGCCAGCTTGATTATTATCAAACCCTGTTCGCGCAATGCTCGCGCGTAATGCAGGCGATTCAGGCCTTGCCCGTGCCCGTGATTGCCCGCGTGCACGGCATCGCCACGGCGGCCGGCTGCCAGCTGGTCGCCAGCTGCGACCTGGCCGTGGCAGGCGCGTCCGCCCGCTTTGCCGTCTCCGGCATCAACGTGGGCCTGTTCTGCGCCACGCCATCCGTCGCCCTGTCACGCAATGTCTCGACCAAGCGGGCCTTCGACATGCTGGTGACGGGCCGCTTCATCGACGCCGACACGGCCGCCGACTGGGGCCTGATCAATGAAACGGTGGCCGACGCGGCGCTCGACGAGGCCGTGGCACGCCTGGCGCAGCAGATCATGGCGAAAAGCCCGACGGCCATCCGCTACGGCAAGGCCATGTTCTACCGGCAGCGCCAGCTGCCGCTGGACGAGGCGTATGCGTACGCGGGCGACGTGATGGCGCGCAACATGATGGAAGAGGATGCGGAGGAAGGCGTCGCCGCCTTTTTAGAGAAGCGGCCGCCCGGCTGGGCGCAGCCTTGAGTACCTGACCGAACCTACTGCGCGTCGGTATAGGCAGCCTGCGATGCTCACCGTACTTCAGTACGGTTGCGCTTCTCGGCTACCTCTCCCTTCCGCTCGCTACGGTTCTGTCAGGTACTCTTGGACTGCCTGGTCTTAACGACTGTCCTTCATCTGCTGCTGCACGGAAAGACTCAAGGTACCGAGGTCTTCCTTGCCCAGCAACGGCAATTGCGCCAGCAGCTGCATCAGGGCCGAGCTGCCCGTCACGTCCAGCTCGGACGACTGCACCAGCACCGTGCCGGCGCCCGTGAAGTCGATCTGCTTTTCCTCGCCCGACAGGGTAAAACCCGTGAGCGCGCCGGCGGCCGAGGCCCAGCCCTGCACGTGGGCATAGTCGTAGTGATACGAGGGGCTGGGGCAATCGGCCCAGCCCAGCACGGCCTGCTCGTCCACGCGGCACGGCAATTCCAGGAAATGCACGGGGCCGTTCGACGAGGCGATCACTTTACCCGTGCCTATCATGGTCAGATAGCCGGGCAAGGTCGATTCCTGGCAAATCACATCCTTCGTAAAACCCAGCAGGTTTTTCGCGCGGATGGTCATGTTGGCGTTGTCCAGGTCGTAGCACGCCAGGTCGTTGCCGTTGTCGCCCAAAATCAATTGGCCCTGCCCTTGCGCCACGACAAAGTGGTGCACGTATTTCGGTGCATTGAAGGCATTGCGCACGATCAAGTCGAGCACGCTGCTGCCCATGGCTTCGAAGCGCAATTCGCCATAGAAGGCGATCATCTTGCCCTTGCGAATGAAGATCTGTTCCTTGACGTCGATGACATACGAAAAACGGTTCAGGTTATCGTTCTTCGGCAAGGTATCGGGGTTGTAAATCGTCATGGCTTACCTTTCGCTCGCTTGGATGTAGACCGTACCCTGGCCCGTAAACTTCACCTGGTAGGATTCGCCGGACGCCTGGCCGACGAAGGTTTTCCAGTTCAGGTCCGTGACGATGGTCGAGCTCAGCTGGCCCGTGTGGCCGATATACGCTTGCGGGTCGACAAAGACGGGCACGTCCGGCGTGACGGGCAAGCCGATGGCATTGCCGTCGGACAAAATCGCCACCTCGCCCGTGCCTTGCAGGGTGGTGGTAAACAAGCCCTGGCCCGAGGCCATGCCGCGCACCACGCCCTGCACGCCGCCCTGGTTGCCAAGGAACATGGTACCGGCCGTGAGGCGCGCATCGAAGGCCAGCAGAGAGTCGCTTTCCACATAGAAAGTTTCGCCGCGCACGGGCACGATGCTGACGAACAGGCCGCCCTGCGCATAAAACACGCTGCCCGTGCCGCGCGCCGACATCAGGGCATAGCCCTCGTTCGTGACGGCGCGCATGGCCAGGCTTTGCACGCCCTGGCCGGCCAGGAAGGAGCGGCTGAACGCCACGTCGCCCTGGTAGGACACCATGGCGCCCTTGCGGGCGAACACTTCTTCATTGCCGAGTTTGACCTCAAGCATCTTTTCATTGATCTGCTGATAGACAGGCATGACGGGTCCTCGCTGACTTAACGTTCGGCGGGCTGGATGAACACCACGCCCTGGCCTGTGAATTTGTGCTGGTACGATTCGCCCGAGCTCTGGCCGATCATGGTGCGCCAGTTGACGTCGAAGACGAATTCCTGGCGGATATCGCCCTTGAAGCCGACGAAGGCGTCCGGGTCCACGCGCAGCGGGTGAGAAGGCGTCACTTCCAGCATGATCAGGTTGCCGCGCGAAATGACGGCCAGATTGCCGTGGCCTTCGACGGTGGTGGAAAACAGGCCCTGGCCGGAACTGGCGCCGCGCAGGCCCGCAAAGCTGGTGCCCGTCTTCAGGCTCGTGTCGTAGGCCAGCAGGCTGCTGCTTTCGATGGTCAGCTTTTCGCCGGCCAGCGCCATGACGGTGATCTCGGCCGCGTTCTGCGCGAAAAACACGGTACCCGTGCCGGCGGCCTGCATCACCTGCATGCCTTCGTTCGTCACCTTGCGCTTGAGCGCGCCAAAGATGCCCTCGCCGCCCAGCAGGGATTTTTCAAATTTGATGCTGCCCGTGTAGGCGACCATGGCGCCGGCAATCGCCAGCACTTTTTCATCCTGCAGGCGCACTTCCAGCAGGCGGTCGGTATTGGTGCGGAAACTGGTCACGCGCGACTCCCCAAGAATGCCAGGGCACAAAGCCATGGCTATCCGACAAGATACCGGGGGCGTTACCGCCATGCAAGTGCTATTCCTCCCGAACGGGGGGGAATCTATAAAAAAAGGCGTGCCCGGAGGCACGCCTTGCGTTCACGCAAAGAACGGTTTATTCAGCCAGCACCGGCCTGGCGCCGCGCGCGTTCTGGAACAGCGGCACGGGATCATTGGTATTGACCTCGACCACCGTGACGCCCTGCACCACGCCAGCGACCTGGTAGCCGACGGCGCCCAGGTGGCGCTTGCCTTCGGCCAGGTTGGACCAGCTCAGCGAGACAGACGCGGTGCCGCCCACGTAGGCCGTGCCCGGCATCAGCGCCTTGAAGTTGCCGTTGTTCAAGCCGGGTGCCAGCACCCACGACGACAGGGTGTAGTCGGCCTGGCCGTTTTGCGGCGCGAAGCCGATCACGCACACCTTGTACGTGCCGGCGGCGGGCAGGCGCAATTCCACTTGCTCATTGGAACTTTCGTTGCCGCTGCTGCCGACCAGCACATTGGCGGCGTTGTAGACCTCCATGTCCATGTCGGTATTCGCGCCGCCCGTCGTTTCCGCGTCGTAGGTGGCAAAGCGCGCCGCCAGGGTACCGGCCGGGACCACCACGTTGTGCACGTTCACGCCCGTGGCGCCGCCCGCCTTGCAGGCGGCCGATGCGGCAGCGCCCGTCGCGGCCTGGCCGATCGTGCGCGACTCGCGCACGGCTTCGACCAGGCCCGACTTGACGCCCACCAGCGCGCCCGTGAAGCCCGTGCCCAGGGTCAGCACCTTGCTGCCCGTGGCCGCTTCACTGCTGACCAGTGGAATGGCGGCCAGCGAGGTGCCGCGCGCCGTCAGCGGGCTGCGCACCGTGTGCGTGCCATCCGTCCAGCTCAGGGCGCCGTAGGTCCAGGTATTGGCCGGCGCCGTGGTGCGCGTCAGCTTGACCTGGTACTGGCCCTTGGCACCGGGCGCCAGGCTCAGGCTCGTTGGCGTCACCGCCACCGTGTAGCCGGGCAGGCTGGCCGAGACGTTGTAGACGGCGCTGCTGGCGCCCACGTTGGTCACCGTGCGCGTCAGTGTCTGCGTGCCCAGCACGTTGGCCGCCGTCAGCGACGCCAGGTTCAGGTTGTAGGCAGCAATGGTGCCGACGGCCTGGCAGGTGGCGGCGCTGTAGACCTTCAGGTTCAGGCCGCACAGGAAGCGCGCATAGTCGATTTCCGACACGTCGTACACGAGCCCGGGATCGGCCGCGCTGTTGGGCGCGATATGGCCGGCGCCCTGGCCCCACGGCAGCTGGCCCGAGTTCTTCGCCGTGGCATCCCACGACACGGAACCGTTCAAGCCATCGGAGTACGTGCTGAAGGCCGTCGTCATCAGCGCCGACTTGATGGCCGCGGGCGACCAGCTCGGGTGCTGCTGCTTGAGCAGCGCCGCCACGCCGGCCACGTGCGGACTGGCCATCGAGGTGCCGGAATAGAAATCCCATTCCGCCACGGGCGCCGCGCCGCCGGCCGCCACCGCATCGCGCTGTGCCGGCGTCAGGTCGGCCGTCACGCCGGCCAGGATGTTGGTGCCGGGCGCGGACAGGTCGGGTTTCAGGATGTTCGCGTTGGCCACGTTCGGCCCGCGCGAGGAGCGGTCGCTGACGATCGGCGCCTGCACCGTGGTGTCGGCGATGGTGTGGATTTCGCCCAGTGCCGCCGTGCCGTCCGGATTGGCCGCCATGAAGGCCTTCAGCGCGTCGCCCTGCGCCTGCGCTAGGTGCACGGTCGACAGCACGTGCGCCTGGTTGATGATGGTGTTGGCGCCGCCGGCCACGTTGGCGATGACCACGCCCGCCGCGCCCGCCGTCCTGGCGTTCGCGCTCTTGTTGACCAGCACGTTGCCGCCACGGTCGCACACGAGCACCTTGCCCGCCACTTTCGCCGGGTCCAGATAAGCCGAGGTGGCATCGGCCGCGCCGTAGCAGCGCAGCAGATTGACGTCCGTCGGCGGCACGCCGGCCAGGCCCGCGTCGCGCGAACGGATCAGCGGCAGCGCCGGCGTATTCGCATTGCTCGACGCGCCTTCCAGCTTGCTGCCGTTGCTGAGGATGACATTGCCCGCGTACAGGCGGTTATGCGTGGAATTGGCCACCGTGGCCAGCCACGGGCTGATGTGCGAGACGGGCGCCGGCACGTCGGGCGCGGGCGTGGCCGGGCCGGAATTGCCGCCGGAGGTGGCGACAAAAACGCCGGCCGCCGCCGCGCCGAGGAAGGCGACTTCCGTCGGTTCGTCGAAGGCGCCGCCGCCCGCGTTAGGGCCGATGGAGAAGTTGATGACGTTGACGCCATCCTTGACCGCCTGGTCGATGGCGGCCACGCTGTCGGCCGTGGCGCAACCGTTGCGGCCCGTCGACGCGGCCGTCCAGCACACTTTATAGGCGGCGATGCGGGCGCGCGGCGCCATGCCGGAAGCCTTGCCCAGCGACACGCCGTTCGAGGTGGCGATGGCGCCATTGTTGCCGCCGGCCGTGGACGCCGTGTGCGTGCCATGGCCGCCATGCCCCGTCAGGCCGGCGACGGAATCGCGCGGCGACAGGAATTCCGTCCAGTGCAGCGCCGACGTGGAGGCGCGGTAGTAGCGCGCGCCGATCAGCTTGTTGTTGCAATTCTCGGCGCCAAAGCCTTCGCCCGTCTGGCACGTGCCCTGCCAGCTGGCCGGCGGCGCGCCGTACACGACGTTGCCGCCGCTGTGGCTGGGCACGCCGTTCTCGTCGAGGCGGTCGGCAAAGGCCGTGTTCTCGGGCCAGATGCCGCTGTCGACGATGCCGATGATGATGTCTTCGCCCGCGTGTGTCTTGCCGCCCAGTTGTTCCCACAGGCCGCCCGGCTTGTCCAGGCCCAGGAAGGTCGGCGTGTAGCTGGTGTCGAGCTGCAGGATGGAGTCGGCGCTGATGCTGGCCACGCCGCTGTTTTTCTTCAGGGCCCGCACTTCATCGTCCGTCAGCAAGGCGGAAAAGCCGTTGAAGACGACGCTGTACTGGTGCGTGATTTCCGCCGCGCTGACGGTGCCGGCCACGGCGGCCTGCTTGCTGTCGAGGTAGCTCAGGTAGGCCTGCACATCGGCGGCGCCCACGTTGATGCGCGCGCCCGGGGCGGGCTTGGTGGCGGCCAGGCCGTCGACCTGGCCCGTGTAGGTGGCGGCCGGCTTGTCGACCAGCTGCACGATGTAGGAACGGCGTTCCTGCGCCTGCGCCGCTTGCGCCAGGCTGGCGGCCAGCAGGAGGATGGCGAGGGAAACGGGACGTAATTTCATCTCACGCTCCTTGCACGGTGAACGCGGCGAACTTGCCGCTGCGGCGGCGCGACAGCATGCCGATGGCGCCCAGGCCGGCCAGCAGCAGCATGTAGGTCGACGGTTCCGGCACGGCGCTGATGTTGATGTTGTCCAGCGCAAACTGGCCCTGGTTAAAGGCGGGGAAATCGATGGAATTGCTGCACACGCCAGTGTCATTGAAAATGCAGGCGTTGAAGGTCAGGCCCGTGAAGGCGTAGTTGCTGAAGCCGCCCAGCAGGGAAGCGCCCTGGAAATGGTAATTGCCATCGCTGCCCTGGCCGGGAAACGCCAGCGAGGTGCTGACCACCTGGCCGTTGCTGAGGGTGCCGCTCAGCTGCAGTTCGCCCCAATTCTGGTTCGGCAAGCCGGAGACGGGCGCGATGAAGGAATAGTCGAAACCGGCCAGGCTGAACGCCTGGTGGTCGGCACGCGCGAAATTCACGCCGCCATCGTTGAGGATGGCCAGATAGTTGCCGGTGCCGCCCTGCGGACAGGCGGCGATATCGCACGACGAACCCGCGCGCCCATCGAGGATGGCGCCCACACCGCTGACGCCGCCGCCGGCCGCCGTGGTCGGGTCGGCCAGGAACAGCAGGTTGTAGCTCGACGTATTGAGCGTCTGGCCGCTTTCATACACGTCGGGACGCAAATTATCGAAGGTCAGGACATCGGCCATGGCCGGCGCCGAGGCCAGCACGGACACGGCGGCCAGCGCGGCCAGGATGGTGGCGCGACCGCGGGTAGCGGGCGGATGGGCAGTGGCGGGCGATACCCGCGCATGTGATGGACGATTCATTCTATTCCCTTGTTTGTTGTGGATAGATAGGTCGGCAGGTCTGGCGCCCGCTTTCAGCTTTTTCACAAAAGTGTCAACAAATATAGCAAATCGCATAAAACAAATATCATATTTTTAATATCATTTATTTATTTTTTATCTAAGCCTGCGAAACTTTGTTTTGTTTTATCTATGGAAGCTTGAGGAATCTCAACGTTACATTGGAACAACAATGCCTCGCACTGCAGGCGTGCGCGCCAGCGTGCCGGCGCGACTTCAGATAAGCTCGAAAACCGTGCCTGCGGCCAGCGCAAGCGCCCACCGTCACATCGCGGTACACCTGTTCCATCCTGGAACAGTCATCCCCTCCCCTGCTCCGCATGACGCGCCCCCAGAGGCCCCTGCGCCGATGGCATGAAGCTTGCACAACAACGAGATCGACCGTGCTCAGGGAGCAGCATCATGGAACACCATCAACTCGCCGGCAGCGGCCGCGCAGGCACGCGGCCGGCCCGGCGCATCCTCGTGTGCTGCGCACTGGCACTGGCTTTTTTCCTGCTGGCCGCCAGGCTGGACCTGGCCGAACGGCTGACGCACGCGCTCTGGCGCCAGGAACACTGGCAACTCGATGAACTGGCCCTGAGCCTGTTGCTGCTGGCGCTGGCGCTGGCCGGCTTTGCCGTGCGGCGCGGGCGCCAGGTGGCGCTGCTGCTGGCGCAAAACCGCGCCCTCACGCAGCGCCTGCTGCGCGCGCAGGAAGAGGAACGCTGCGCGCTGGCGCGCGAGTTGCACGATGAAGTGGGACAGGACTGCACGGCCATCCGCGCCGCCGCCAGCTACATCCTGCGCGCGCGCGACGGCGACCAGGCGAACGTGCAGGCGTGCGCCGCCAGCATCGCCCGCTCGTCGGAAGCGCTGCACGCGATGGTGCGCACGATGCTGCGCCGGCTGCGCCCGCCCGTGCTCGACAGCCTGGGATTGGCGCCGGCCCTGCAGGCGCTGTGCGACAGCTGGGCCCAGCAGCACGGCATCGCCTGCCATTTCGCGCCGCACGCCATCCCCGCCAGCCTCGACGACAGCACCGCCACCGCCATCTACCGCCTGGTGCAGGAAGGCTTGACGAACGTGGCGCGCCACGCGGGTGCCGACCGTGCCACGGTGGAATTGCGCGCCGATGCGCACGGCGTGCTGCACCTGGCCATCGAAGACAATGGCCGGGGTTTGCGCCAGGACAAAACGGAAGAAGGCGGTTTCGGCATGCTGGGCATGCGCGAGCGCGTGGCCGGCTTGCGCGGCCATATCCGCTGGATCAGCGGGCTGGGCAACGGCTTGCGCATCGAAGTGGCGATGCCGCTGGCGGCCGGTGCGGCATGAACGCGGCGCTGACCCCGGTCCGCGTGATGCTGGTGGACGACCATCCGGTGGTGCGCTCCGGTTACCGCCGCCTGCTGGAACAGGGCGGCGACATCGCCGTCGTGGCCGAGGCGGGCAATGGCGAAACGGCGTATGCCTTGTACCAGGAGCACGCGCCCGACGTCTGCGTGACGGATTTGTCCATGCCCGGCATCGGCGGCCTGGAATTGCTGCGCAAGCTGCTCGCGCGCGACGCCGCTGCGCGCGTGCTGGTATTTACCATGCACGACACGCCGCAGCTGATCGCGCGCGCGCTCGATGGCGGCGCCTGCGGCTTCGTCAGCAAGCAAGCCGACCCGGAACACCTGGTCGACGCCGTGCGCGCGGCCCACGCGGGCCGGCGCTACCTCGATCCGCACAGCACGCCCGGCGTGCTGCAAGGCACGGCCTGCATGGAAGCACAGCGCTTGAGCAGCCTGAGCCAGCGCGAATTCGAAATCTTCCGCCTGCTGGCCGAAGGCCGCAGCGCCGCCGACTGCGCCCGCCTGCTGCACCTGAGCAGCAAGACGGTGGCCAACCACCAGACCTGCATCAAGGAAAAACTCGACGTGCCCGGCCCCGCCGCCCTCGTGCACCTGGCGCTGCGCAATGGCGTCATCGAGCATATCCTCCCTTAAAACGCGTAGCGCAGACCTACATTCACGCTACGCGGCGCACCGGCCGCATAGAAGGTCGCATTGACCATCGGATAGTCGCCGTTCACGGCGGACAGTGGCCGGGCGGCAAAATTGCCGTTGGCGTCGAAAGCCGTCGCGCCCAATTGCGCCGCCGTCGCGTACTGGCGGTCGAACAGGTTGTTTATCTGGGCAAACACGCTCAGGCGCGGCGTCAGCTGGTATTTCCCGTTCAGCTCCACCACGGCGTAGCCGGCGCTCTTGCCGGAACCCAGGTATGACGGGCCGCCCGCCTGGTGCCCGTTGTTTTCATTGCCGCGCGCATAGGAACTCGACACGGCCGTCATGGCCAGGCCCACCGTCCAGTCGCGCCCGCCCTGATAGTCCACGTGCGCCTTCAGGATATGGCTGGGCGTCAGCGGTATGCGGTTGCCGGGCGTGATGACGATATTGCCTTCCAGGCCGGGCGCGTCCGCATCGCTGCTGCTGTTGGCGCTGCCGTTGACGGTTTCGCGGCTTTGATACGTCGCCTGCAGCCACGTGTAGTTGACGCCGAAGTCCAGCGCGCCCGCCTTACCATCCAACGCCAGCTCCACGCCCTGGTGGCGCGTCTTGCCGAAATTCTTGAAGTAGCCGAAACCGGCCTGATTGTCGGCCACGAACAGGATATCGTCATGGTTTTCCGCGCGGAACAGGCCGGCGCTCCAGCGGGCCACGTCGGAAAACTTTCCGCGCACGCCCGCTTCCCACGTCTTGGTGACCACCTGTTTCAAGGGCGGGTCGCCCGCCATGGCGTTGGGCAGGCGGCACGGGTTTTCCGGGTCGGCGCAGCCGAGTTCGATGGCCGTCGGCGTGCGGCTGCCTTCGTTGTAGCCAAGATAGGCGCTGGTGCCGCCGGCCGGCGCATAGGCCAGACCGATGGCGGGATTGAAGCGGCTGAAACGGTGGTCGCCATCGAGCGAGCCGCTGCCGCCGCCCGGCGTGATGGCGTCGCGGTTGCGCACGGTGCTGCGGTTGTAGCGGCCGGAGATGGTCAGGGTCAACGCTTGATTCAACGCCATGCTGTCGCTTGCATACACGCTCCACGTGCGCATGCGCCCGCTCAAGTCGACCCGGTTGTCGACCGGTGTGCCATCGTCGTCGATCTGCGTGCCGTCGGCAAAGAAATCGACGGGCGTGATGCTGCGGTCCGGGTTCAGGTAGCCGAACTGACTGGTCTGGCGAAAGGTGGCGTGGCTGGCATCGAAGGCGGCGCCGGCCGTGACGGCGTGGCGCGCGCCCGCCACGTCGGCCAGCGCGGTGAACTGGCCTGAAAAACCATAGTTTTCCTGCTGCGTATGGCTGCGGTTGAGCATGCCATTGCACTTTTCGGCCGGCTCGTCATTCAACAGCACGTTGGCTATGCAGCGCCATTTCGGGAACGGCGTATTCGACGCGTTCGCCCCGCTGGCGGGAAAACCCGTGTAGCCGGCCGCCGCCAGGGCCGCCCGTTCGGCCGCGCCTGGCTGGTAGACGGACTGGTCGAGCGACTCGTCGTTCAGGTCGCCGTTGTAGGTGTGCGTGTCGATCTTGCGGTAGTACACATTGCCGGACAAGAGCAAGCCGGCGCCGGCCTGGTGCTTGCCCGTCACGTTCAGCAGGGTGGACCTGTTTTGCGTCAAGTCGGGCTTGGTGTAGACGCTGCGATAATCGCGCGCCAGCATTCGCTGCTCCTGCAAGCCGTTGCCCGTCAGCGCATTGTCCGCGTGGGTCACGGTGACGGCGATATCCGTGCGCGCATCGCTCCAGCCCAGCTTGCCAAACACCTGGCGTACGTCCGATGGGGAATCGTCGCGCCAGCCGTCTTCCCTGAAGCGGTTGCCCGTCACGTACCAGTGCCAGCCCTGCGCATTGCTGCCGCCATGTTCGACCTCGACGCCGCGACGTTGATCGGAACCGAGGCGCGCCTCGACGGCTGTGCCGGGATTGCTCTTGCCATCCTTGGTCTGCAGGGCCAGCGCGCCGCCCAGGGTGTTCAGGCCGAACAGGGGGTTCGAGCCGGGCATCAAGGTCAGCGAGGCGATGGCCATGCGCGGGATCAAGTCCCAGCTGACGACGTCGCCAAACGGCTGGTTCAGGCGCATGCCGTCGAGGTAGATGGACAAGCCTTGCGGCGTGCCCAGCAGCGGCGAGGCCGTATAGCCGCGGTAGCTGACGTCGGACTGGAACGGGTTGTTCTGCACTTCGTTCACATACACGCTGCCCAGGTTGCGGCGCAGGAAGGCGGAAATGTCGAGCGCGCCGCTGCCGGCGATCTGTTGCGCGCTGGCCGTCTGCACGGGCACGGCGAATGCGTCGCGCGGCTGCTCCACGGTGGGCAGCGGCATGCTGCCCGTGATGATGACGGTGGGCAAGTCGTACGCCAGCTCCAGGCTGGCAGGGTCGGCAGCTTGCGCCTGGCACAGCGCCATGGCGGCGGCCGCGAATAAGGTCAGTCTCATGCATATCCCCGATTTATAGTGGTTTTTATTGCGTCCAGTATCGGACAGTCACCATCAATGAACTAGGGAAAAACTCCCGCCGTGCGGGGAAGGGGTCACAAAGTCAACGCTGCAAGGGCAGGTAGCTCTGCTTGAGCTGACGCAAGACAAAGCTCGATTTGCTGTGGCGGATGCCGGGAATTTTATACAGGCGCTCGCGCAGCAGGCGTTCGTAGTCGCGCGTGTCGCTCACCGCGATGCGCAGGTAGTAATCGTAGTCGCCGGACACAAGAAACGCTTCCAGCACTTCCGGGATCATGGCCAGCGCGTGGCCGAATTCAAACAGGGCCTGGTCGGAATGGTCGTCCAGGGTGACTTGCACGATGACGGTATCGGCCAATCCCACCTTGGCCGCGTTGACGTTCACCGTATAACCCTCGATGACGCCATCGTCTTCCATGCGCTTGATGCGCGCCCAGCATGGCGACGAGGTCAGGCCCACCTTGGCGCTCAAGTCATGCAGGCTGATGCGGGCGTCCTGCTGCAGGGCCGTCAGGATGGCGAGGTCGAATTTATCCAGTTTCATTCTGTCATATCCTTATTTCACAGCAAATTTTGCTGAATACTACATTCTATACGAGAAAACCAGCAGCCTTTTCTGCCGCATCAGGCAGAAAATAAGGCCATGAAACCCGATCCCGCCCCCCTCCTCGCGCGCGCCTCCCGCAACGGCGCCAGCACCCTGATCGACACCCTGCTGGCGCTGGGCGTCGACACCGTCTTCGGCTACCCGGGCGGCGCCGTGCTGCCCCTGTACGACGCGCTGCACGCCCAGCCGCGCCTGCGCCACGTGCTGGTGCGCCACGAACAGGCGGCCGTGCACGCGGCCGAAGGCTATGCGCGCAGCACGGGCCGGCCCGGCGTCGTCTTCGTCACGTCCGGTCCCGGCATGAGCAATACCACCACGGGCTTGCTCGACGCCCTGTGCGATTCGATCCCCGTCATCTGCATCAGCGGCCAGGTGGCCACCACCAGCATCGGCACGAACGCCTTCCAGGAATGCGACGCGCTGGGCATTTCGCGCCCCGTCACCAAGTGGAACCGGCAAATCCGCACGGCCGATGAAACGGCGGCCGTCGTGCGCGAAGCGTACGCGCAGGCCACGCAGGGCCGGCCCGGCCCCGTGCTGGTCGATTTCCCCAAGGATCTGCAACTGGCGCCGGTGCAGGAAACGACGGTGCTGGCCCCTGCCACGCCGGCCCCGGTGCCGATGCCGGCAGCCTCCGATCTCGAACGGGCCGCCGGCCTGATCGCCGCCGCCCGCCAGCCCGTGTTCTATGGCGGCGGCGGCCTCATCAATTCCGGCCCCGCCGCCTGCGCCGCCTTCGGCCAGCTGGTGAAACTGGCGGCCGCGCCGTGCACCCTGACCTTATTGGGCCTGGGCGCCTTTCCCGCCTCGCATCCGGCCTTCCTGGGCATGCTGGGCATGCACGGCACCCTGGAAGCGAACCTGGCCATGCACCATGCGGACCTGATCGTCTGCGTCGGCGCCCGCTTCGACGACCGGGTGACGGGACGGCTGGACGCCTTTTGTCCCGGCGCGAAAGTCATCCACGTCGATATCGACCCGGCGTCGATCGGCAAGGTGGTGCGCGCCGACGTGGCCCTGCGCGGCGATTGCGCGCCCGTGCTGGCGGCTCTGCTGGCGCAGCTGCGCGGGCGATTGCTGGCGGACCGTCAGCCGTGGTGGCAGCGCATCGATGGCTGGCGCGCGCAGGACTCGCTGGCGTTCGACGACACGCCCGACGTCATCGCGCCGCAGGCGCTGATGCGCCGGCTGCAGGCGGCGCTGGACAGCGTGGATGGCGGCGACGCCATCGTCTCCACCGACGTGGGCCAGCATCAGATGTGGGCGGCGCAGCATCTGCGTTTCGAGCAGCCGCGCCGCTGGCTGACCTCGGGCGGCGCCGGCACCATGGGTTATGGCTTGCCGGCCGCCATCGGCGCGCAGATCGCCCATCCCGAAAAATGCGTGGTGTGCGTCAGCGGCGACGCCTCGATCCTGATGAATATCCAGGAACTGGCCACGGCCGTGCAGCACCGCCTGCCCGTGAAAGTGGTGCTGTCGAACAATGGCTACATGGGCATGGTGCGCCAGTGGCAGGAACTGATACACGGCGGGCGCTACAGCCACAGCTACACCGAAGCGCTGCCCGACTTCGTCGCCCTGGCGCGCGCGTTCGGCTGGCAGGCGCACACGGTCAGCCGGCGCGAGGAACTCGACGCGGCATTGACTACCTGCCTGGCATCCGAGGGCCCGTACTTCCTCGACGTGCGCGTGCATGGCGCGGAAAACTGCTTCCCCATGATGGCGCCCGGCGCGGGGCACCATGAAGTGACCTTATCCAAGGGCAAGGTGTACAAGGAACGGTAGGTCGGATGAGCGGCGGGACGCCGCGTAATCCGACACCAGCGTCTTGCAACAATGTTGTCGGATTACGCTCTACGAGCTAATCCGACCTACGCCCATATCCGGTAGATCCAGTAGCTTTCATCTTCCTTCATGGCGCGCGCCAGTTCCGTGGGGCTCAAGCCCGTGATTGCGCGCGTCTCGCGGCAGAAATGCGCCTGGTCGGCGTAGCCGCCGCTGGCGGCAACGTCGGACCAGGACGCCGTGCCCTGCAGGATGGCGCCGCGCTCGTCGAGAAACAGCTGTTCCGCGCGGCGCATGCGGCGCAAGGTGCGCATGGGCTGGCCGGCCCAGGCCTTGATGCGGCGCTCGATATGGCGCGCGCTGCTGGCCAGGCCCGTCGATGCGGCCTGCACGCCCAGGCGGCGCACCCAGTCCTGGATGGCGCCGGCCGGATGGTCGCCGCTCTTGCGCGCCAGCTGCCAGCGGGGCGCGAGAAAATCCTCCACCAGCCTGACGCGGGCCTCGTCGTCCGGCGCGGCCAGCACGGCGTCCGACAGGGCCAGCCAGTCGGCATCGAACAGCGCGCCCAGGGGGCGGAACTGGTCCAGCAAGGCATCCATCGAGATGCCCGTCAACGCATGCAGGGCGGCCGGATAAAACATCACGATAAACGAATGCACGGGACCGGGGTTGTAGCTGACCAGCGGATACGAACGGGGGCCGCCGAACAGCGCGGGCGGCATGCGCACGTCCGGCAGCGACAGGCCCGGCGCGGCCGCTTCCACGTCGCCGGCGACGGTCCAGACGATGCTGCACATGGGCGCGGCGGGAAAGCGGTTCAGGCGCTGGGCCGGCGGCAGGGGCGCGCAGCCCGTGGTGTCGCGCACGAGCATGGCGCGCACGCAGGAAGCGAGCGCGGCGCGCGGTGCGATCAGACGGGTCAGAGGCGTATGGGCGGCAGGCATGGCGACGATTGTACCGGCAAAGCCGGGCGCCGCACGATGTCGTATTCGTTCAAGACGCGGGCGCGCAAGCGCGCTACAGTGATGTCATTGTCGCCATCCACCAGGAGTCCGCCATGCCCCCGCTCGACCATGCCGCCGCCCCCGCCGTCGCCACGCCCTTGCGCCAGATCCGCCGCCTGCCGGGGCCCTTCGCCCTGCCCATCGTCGGCAACAGCCTGCAACTCAAGCTCACGCGCATCCACCGCGACGTGGAGCAGTGGGTACAGCGCTACGGCCCCTTCATGCGCGCCTGGTTCGGCCGCACCCTGGTGCTGGTGGTGGCCGACAGCGAGGCCGTCGGCGCCGTGCTGCGCGACCGGCCCGACGGTTTTCGCCGCCCCCTGAGCAGCTCCGTCGTGTCCGAGGAAATGGGCGGCATCCCCGGCCTGTTCCTGGCCGAGGGCACGGAGTGGCGCAACCAGCGCCGCATGGTGATGGCCGGCATGGCGCCCGGCGCCATCAAGGCCTACTTCCCCGCGCTGGTGACGGTGGCGCAGCGCCTGCAGCGGCGCTGGCATCTGGCCGCCACGCAAGGCCAGGCGATCGACCTCGATGGCGACCTGAAACGCTACACGGTCGACATCATCGCCGGCCTGGCCTTCGGCACGGAAGTCAACACGCTCGAATCGGGCGAAGACGTGATCCAGCGCCACATGGACGACATCCTGCCCGCCGTGGCGCGGCGCAGCCTGTCCATGTTCCCGTACTGGCGCTATGTCAAGCTGCCCATCGACCGCCGCCTGGACCGCGATGTGGCGGCCCTCTCTGCCGCCGTGGCGGACCTGGTGCAGCAGGCGCGCACGCGCATGGCGCACGACCCGGCGCGCCGCGCGCATCCGCCCAACCTGCTCGAAGCCATGATCGCCGCCGCCGACCTGGAAGGCAGCGGCGTGACGGACCGCAACGTGGCCGGCAATGTACTGACCATGTTGCTGGCGGGCGAGGATACGACGGCCAACACGGTGTCCTGGATAATTTACCTGCTGCAACGCCATCCGGCATGCCTGGCGCGGGCGCGCGAGGAAGTGCGGCGCCTGGCGCCCGACACGGCCCACTTCACCATCGAGCAGATGGATAGCCTCGATTACCTGGGCGCCTGCGCCAGCGAAGCCATGCGCTTGAAACCGGTGGCGCCCTTCCTGCCCGTCGAGGCGTTGCGCGACACGGTCATCGGCGACATCGCCGTGCCGGCCGGCACCCTGGTCTGGTGCGTGATGCGCAATGACACCGTATCCGATGCGCACTTTCCCGACGCGCAGGCCTTCCAGCCCGAACGCTGGCTGGCCGACGGCGGCGATGCCAACAACAAGCGCGCTTCGATGCCCTTCGGCGCCGGCCTGCGCACGTGTCCGGGCCGCTACCTGGCCTTGTTGGAAATCAAGATCGCCATGGCCATGCTGCTGGGCAGCTTCGACATCGCGGGCGTCGACACGCCCGATGGCGGTGCAGCGCAGGAACTGATGGGCTTTGTGATGTCGCCCATCGGCCTGACCATGCGCCTGGCGCGGCCGCAGTGATACCATGGGGGAATCTCAGTCAACGTGCTTTCCCCCATGCAAATTCACCTGGAATCGCCGCAGCAAGCGGACGTGCAGACCCTGATCGCCGAGCTTGATGCCTATCAACAAACGCTGTATCCGGCCGAGTGCGTCTACTCGCTGGACCTGGCATCGTTGCCGCCGGACACCCTGCTGTTTGCCGTCGCCCGCGATGCGGCGGGCACGGCGCGGGCCTGCGGCGCCATCGTCGTCACGCCCGATTTCGGCGAGCTCAAGCGCATGTATGTGCACCCGGACAGCCGCGGCCTGGGCCTGGCCAAGCGCCTGCTGGCCCTGCTGGAAGAGCAGGCGCTGGCGCGCGGCTGCCGCTTGCTGACGTTAGAAACGGGCATCCACCAGCCCGAGGCCATCGCCCTGTACGCGCGCCACGGCTACCAGCGGCGCGGGCCCTACGGCGGCTATCCCGACGATCCATTCAGTGTCTTCATGGAAAAACCGCTGCGGGCGGCCGCATGAGCGCCCCATCCGACAGCCTGCTCGACATCCGTGCGCGCCTGCGCGCCTTTGCCGCCGAGCGCGACTGGGACCAGTTCCACACGCCGAAGAACCTGGCCATGGCCCTGTCCGTGGAAGTGGCGGAACTGGTGGAGCACTACCAGTGGCTGCCCACGGGGGCGGACGCCGAGCTGGACGAGGCGAAACGCACGGGCATCCGCCACGAGCTGGCCGACGTGCTGATGTATCTGGTGCGCCTGGCCGACAAGAGCGGCGTCGACCTGCACGCGGCCGTGCTGGAAAAGATGGCACTGAACGCGCAGAAATACCCGGCGCAGCAGGTGCGCGGCGATGCGCGTAAATATAGCGAGTACTGATAGACCCACCCGTGCGTGGCCGCCGCGCAAAAAAGCGTAGCATCAAGCCATGCGCATTCCTCTCTCCCTGCTGCTCGCCGGCTTGCTCGCCGGTCCACTCTCCAGCGCTGTTGCGCAGGCGCAAACCGCGCCCGTGCCGCAAGTGAAAGTGAGCGCCACGCGCGACCCCGTCGACAAATCCTACCGCAAGATGCTGCAGGGCGTGGACCGCTTCGAGCGCGACCATGCGCTGGCCCCGCAGGCCGTGCTGCGCTTTCGTCTGCTGCCGCGCCAGCCCGGCGTGGACATGAGGGGCGTGCAGCTGCGCATCGCGGGCGACACCGTCAGCATCCCGTTACCGCTGGCCGAGGACAACAGCTTTGCTCCCGTGCGCAATGCACAAGCGGCGCGCGAAGACGCCGTGCTGATCGCCAACCGCAAGGCCACCACCATGAGCTGGCGCGCGCAGGTGATCACGCCCGGCTTGCCGCCCGGCACGCGACGCCTGGGCGACTTGCGCCTGGAATGCCGCGCCGGCATGGATTCGGGCCTGATCTCGAACGACCCGCAAATCATCGCCTGGCTATCCAGTATGCTCTACAGCACGGACAAGGTGTGTTCCGAGCCCGATGGCAATTATCTGTTCTTCACGGAGCGCCCCCTGTTCGGCGTGACCCTCGTGCATGGCGAACGCCGCCTGGCCCTGCCGTTCGCCATGCTGTACGCGGGCGGCGAGCAAACACCCGCCTCGCTGCCGTATTGCGATTGCCAGGTCTTGCTTGACCGCACGTATTACGCGCCCCTGTGGGATATGAACTGGCCAGACGACGCCCTGCTGGAATTTGACTATATGGACGAGGTGGCGCCATGAAATGGCTGCTGATCGCCATGCTGGTGCTGCTCACCGCCTGCTCCGGCACGCGCGCCTTGCAGGCAAGCAAGAATGTGCCTTACGCCACCCTGGAACAGACGGTGCAAGTGGGCAGCAGCACGCGCGAGCAGGTGCGCGCCGCGCTGGGCGACAGCACATTGATCCGCTTCGACAGCGGCAAGGAAGTGTGGATGTACACCTACCCGGCCGCCTCGGGCACGCAGGGAGAATATGTGATTCTGTTTGGCGGGGATGGGGTGGTGAAGAAGGTGCGCAGCGGGGAAGTGTATCGGGTACGGAAGTAAATCCCGCCAACGGTGCGCTGGCGGGATGATCGTCTTAGCGTGCCTTCAGCAAGGCCCGCGACGCGACGCCAGCGCCCACGCTGCGCCCCACGCCGGCAGCCTTGCGCTTGGGCGAGGCCTTCAATTTGAAGATGCCGATCGACTGGGCCACGCTCTCCGTGCGCTGCGCCAGGCTGGTGGCGGCGGCGGCCGCCTGCTCGACCAGGGCCGCATTCTGCTGCGTGATGCCATCCATGTGGATGACGGCCTGGTTGACCTGGCCGATGCCCTGGTTCTGCTCGCGCGTGGTCGAGGAAATCTCGTCCATCACTTCCGTTACCCGGGCCACGGAGGCGATCACTTCCGTCATGGTGGCGCCCGCATTGCTGGTCAGCACGCTGCCCGCATTCACGGTGGCGATCGAATGGTCGATCAGATTCTTGACCTCTTTCGCCGCCGTGGCAGAACGCTGCGCCAGGCTGCGTACCTCGCCCGCCACGACGGCAAAGCCGCGGCCGTGCTCGCCCGCGCGCGCCGCTTCCACGGCCGCGTTCAAGGCCAGGATGTTCGTCTGGAAGGCGATGCCGTCGATGAGGCCGATGATGTCGAGAATCTTGCGCGACGAAGAGCTGATCTCGTCCATCGTGGTGACCACTTCGCTGACGATGGTGCCGCCCTTGGCCGCGACGGTCGATGCCTGCGCCGCCAGGTCGTTGGCCGTGGCCACATGGTCGGCGCTGTTTTGCACGGTCGACGTCAGTTCTTCCATGCTGGCCGCCGTCTGCTCCAGGCTGGAGGCCTGCGACTCCGTGCGGCTGGACAAGTCCATATTGCCCGTGGCGATTTCCGCCGTGGTGATGCGGATATCCTCGAAGTTGGCGCGCACGTCGCCGATGATGCTGTGCAAGTTGATGTTGGTCTGGCGCAAGGCTGCCATCAATTGACCCATGTCATCGTCGCGCACCTTGTCGATGACGCCCGTCAAGTCGCCACCGGCCATCTTGCGCGCCACCGTGATGGCGTCGCCCAGCGGCGCGACGAGGGAGTTGTGCAGATGGGCCCAGAAATACAGCATCAGCGCCACGGCGGCAGCAGCAGCGCCGCTGAGCCAGCTGCGCGTGGCCGTACCCGTGTCGCCGTCGATATTCCACACGGCGCAGCCGAGGATGGCCAGCACCACGCCAAAGACGATGCAATGCAGGGCCAGGTCTTGCGACAGGGTCAGCTTGCGCCACTCGGCCAGCTTGGCGGCCCAGCCCTGACGCACGACGCGGCCATTGCGGATCGCCAGGTTGGCGCTATTGCCGTCTTTAAAACTTTTATACAGGGCTGCCGCTTCGTTGATCTGCTCGCGCGTGGGCTTGGTGCGCACGGACATATAGCCGATCGGGCGGCCGTTTTCGATGACGGGCGTGATATTGGCGAAGACCCAATAGAAATCGCCATTCTTGCAGCGGTTCTTGACCATGCCGGTCCACGGCATGCCCGTCTTGATGGTGTCCCACAGGTCGGCAAACGCTTCGGCCGGCATATCGGGATGCCGCAGGATATTCTGTGGCGCACCCAGCAGTTCCATTTCTGAAAAACCGCTGACCTCAATGAAATACTGATTGGCGTAATTGATGTTTCCCTGTAAATCCGTGGTGGAAACAATCGTCATGCCTTCATTTAATACGTATTCATTTTGCGTGATAGGCGTATTGACCCGCATCGTCGCTCCTCTATTTTTTTCAACTAGCATAACAAAAACATAAAAACAATATACCACATCAAGCACCCATGATATATCGCCTCGGCGACAGTGACGCTGGTCAAACAATTTAATAAAAATCAATTCATTTATGTTTTAGAATTTACTTTGACTCAACTTGATTGATTTTATTGAAATACAAAATTTAAATTGCGCGCAGATACAATAATTAATAAAAAATTATGTATCGATGCGGCAGGCAATAAAGACGGTGCTTGCGCCGATAAAAAAAATGCACAAGCGCCGTAATAAGCGCCGGCCCATGGCGGGGCCTGCCGGCAAGCATAATGCGGCAATCCCAATCGTTTCTTGAGGGAAAATAAAAACTGGCGCGAACGTGCCAGTGGGGGAACTGTCTCCAATCCGCGACACAGGCGCCGGGGAGGCGCCTGGGAAGGGACAGCTTACTTGAATGATTTACGCGGTGGCGATTTCGGACGCGGTGGCGCAGGCTTGCGCTCCGTCGTGCCGTCATCGAGGCTGATGCGCAGTTTCTGGCCCGACACCACGACCGATTTCAGGTGGTCGAGGATTTCCGGCGGCATGCCTTCCGGCAGGTCCAGCACGCTGTAATTGTCAAAGATATCGATGCGGCCGATATGCTTGGCTTCCAGGTTCGCTTCGTTGGCGATGGCGCCCACGATGTTGCTTGGCGTCACGGCGTGCTCACGACCCACTTCGATGCGGTAAGCCGTCACGCCCGGGCGTGGACGTTCCTTCTTCGGCGCGCGCGGCGCAGGTGCTGCCTCGCCCGCATCCGCTGGCGCGGACTTGGCGGCGAACGGCTTGCGCGGCGCGGCTGGCGGCGCCAGGTCCGGCGCGTCGCCGTCACGGCTGATGCGCAGCTGCTGGCCCGCGACCCACACGGTTTTCAGCTGGTCCAGCAATTCTTTCGGCATGCTGTCCGGCAAGTCCAGGACACTGTAGTCGTCATAGATTTCGATGCGACCGATGTTTTTCGAATCGATGCCCGCTTCGTTGGCGATGGCGCCCACGATATTGCCCGGTTTTACGCCATGTTGATGACCTACCTCAATACGGAACGTCTGCATGCCGGCGTCGGCTGGACGCTGGATGCGTTCCTTTTTCGGGAAGGCCGGGCGTTCGCTGCGCTCGTTGCGGTCGAAGCGGTCATTACGTTCGAAACGGTCATTACGCTCAGGGCGGTCAAAACGGTCCTGGCGCACGGGGCGGTCGTCTTGCCACGTTGCTTGCTCGCGCGCCTTGTTCTTGTCCAGCAACAAAGGCACATTGCCACGCGCCATCTTGGCCAGCGCGGCGGCGATTTCGATGGCGGGAATGTTCTGTTCGCGTTCGAAATCCTCGATCAGCGACTGGAACTGCTCCAGTTCGCCCAGGGCCAGGGTTTCGCTGATCTGCTCCTTGAACTTGGCGATACGCACGTCGTTGACGGCCTGGATCGTCGGCAGTTCCAGCATGCCGATCGGCTGGCGGGTCGAGCGTTCGATGGCTTTCAGCAAGTTCTTTTCACGCGGGGTGATGAACAGGATCGCTTCGCCGCTGCGGCCGGCGCGGCCCGTGCGGCCGATGCGGTGGGTATAGCTTTCCGGATCGTGCGGCACGTCGTAATTGACGACGTGGCTGATGCGCTCGACGTCCAGGCCGCGGGCGGCCACGTCGGTTGCGACCAAAATGTCGATCTTGCCGTCTTTCAACTGCTGGATCGTGCGCTCGCGCTGGGCTTGCTGGATGTCGCCATTGATGGCGGCGGCCGAGAAGCCGCGGGCTTGCAGCTTGCCGGCCAGCTCTTCCGTGCCCAGCTTGGTGCGGGCGAAGATGATCATGCCGTCAAACGCTTCCGCTTCCAGGATGCGCGTCAGCGCGTCGAGCTTGTGCATGCCCGACACGAGCCAGTAGCGCTGACGGATGTTGTCGGCCGTGCCCGTCTTGGCGGCGACCGTCACTTCGGCCGGGTTCACCAGGTAGGTGGTGGCAATGCGCTTGATGACGGAAGGCATGGTGGCCGAGAACAGGGCCGTTTGATGGCCTTCCGGGGTTTCTTTCAAGATACGTTCAACGTCGTCGATAAAGCCCATGCGCAGCATTTCATCGGCTTCGTCCAGCACCAGGGTTTTCAGCTTGGACAGGTCGAGCGAACCCTTGTCCAGGTGATCGATGACGCGGCCCGGGGTGCCGACGATGACGTGCACGCCGCGGCGCAGGGCCGACAGCTGCGGGCCGTAGCTTTGGCCGCCGTAGATCGGCAGCACGTGGAAGCCGGGAATGTGGGCGGCGTACACCTGGAACGCTTCGGCGACCTGGATGGCCAGTTCGCGCGTCGGTGCCAGGACCAGGGCTTGGGGTGAGCTTTGTTTCAGATCGATGCGCGACAGGATAGGCAAGGCGAAGGCGGCGGTCTTACCCGTGCCCGTTTGCGCCTGGCCCAGCACGTCGCGGTTGGCGAGCAATAATGGAATCGTGGCCGCCTGGATAGGCGACGGTGTTTCGTAACCGACATCCTTGAGCGCGCGAACCAGCGGCTCGCTCAGGTTAAGGTCGGAAAATAAGGAAATTGGTGTATCAGACATGAAATCACTCACAAGTTCGCTCGAATCGCCCAATGCGAAAGAGTGTATCTGCTAGTTTACTCTTTACTGGACCATACCGGGTGGAACGAGGCGGCAGAACGCCATTTTTTGCATCCTAAAACGCAGAAAAATCGGCGATCCGCACGCAATTGGTGCAAAAACCAAGCAATATTATGTGTTTTGCAATAGATTCAGCTGTTTTACAGATGCGCCTCGATATTGCTTGCCGCATCGACCGAGTGGCGCAGGAACTCCAGCAAGTCCTCGTTCAGGCGGTCCTTGTGCGTCGTCGCCAGGCCGTGCGGCGCGCCCGCGTACACGAGCAATTTGCTGCCGATGATGAGCTCAGCCGTGCGCCGCGCCGAGGCGGCGATCGGCACGATCTGGTCGTCGTCGCCATGGATCACCAGGGTCGGCACGTCGAATTTGGCCAGGTCGCTGGTGAAATCCGTTTCCGAAAATTGCTTGATGCATAAATACGATGCCGGCATGCCCGCCTGCATGCCCTGCAGCCAGAAGTGCTCGCGCACGCCGTGCGACGGCGTGGCGCCGGGCCGGTTGTAACCATAGAAGGCCTCGCTCAAGTCGCGGAAGAACTGGCTGCGGTCGGCCTGCACGCCGGCGCGGATGGCGTCGAACGCGGACAGCGGCAAGCCCAGCGGGTTATCGGCGGTTTGCAGCATCAGCGGCGGCACGGCGCCCACCAGCACGGCGCCGGCCAGGCGCCCGGTGCCATGGCGGCCGATGTAGCGCGCCACCTCGCCGCCGCCCGTCGAGTGACCGACGAGGGTGGCGCCCGCCAAGTCGAGTGCGTCGATCAGGGCGGCCAGGTCGTCGGCATAGGTATCCATGTCGTTGCCGCCGAAGGGCTGGCTGGAACGGCCATGGCCGCGCCGGTCGTGCGCGATGACGCGATAGCCGCGTGCGGCCAGATAAAACATCTGGTCTTCCCAGGCATCGGACGACAAGGGCCAGCCGTGGCTGAAGACGACGGGCGGGCCGCTGCCCCAGTCCTTGTAGTAGATCAAGGTGCCGTCGGCGGTACGCAGGGTGTTACTTGAATGCAAGTCAGGGCTAGTCATGGAACGCTCCTTGTCGGTGGGCCAGCGGCCATTGTGGCCGCAATCGGCTTGCGCACGCCGCGCGCTACGCCAGGGCATTGCGGTAGAGTAAGATTGCCGCTGCTTTGCTTTCTCGTATTCACTTTTGGAGTTGTCATGCGCTTTCCCTTCGTCCTCGCCGCCAGCCTGTTCAGCACGGCCGCCCTCGCCCAACCGCTCGTCGCCGAAGCGCCCCTGCGCGCCCATTTGTCCTTCCTGGCCGACGATTTACTGGAAGGACGCGGCACGGGCCAGCGCGGCGGCGACCTGGCCGTGCGCTACCTGGAAACGCAGGCGGCCGTAGCCGGCTTGCAACCGTTACAGGATGGCAGCTACCGCCAGGCGCTGACCATCGTCGGCAGCAAGGCCTTGCCATCGAGCAAAGTCACCTTCAGCGCGGGCGGCAAGACCATGTCTCCCGCCTTCGGCAAGGACATCGTCTTTGGCGCGGCGAATGGCCAGCAGACAGTGGCGTTCGACGCGCCCGTGGTGTTTGCCGGCTACGGCATCCGCGCGCCCGAGGAACGCTGGGACGATTTCAAGGGCGTCGATCTGAAGGGCAAGCTCGTCATCATGATGGTCAACGACCCGCAGCCGACCGCCGCCGAACCAAACCGTTTTGCCGGCAAGTCCCTCACGTATTACGGCCGCTGGGTCTACAAGTACGAGGAAGCGCTGCGCCAGGGCGCCGCCGGCGTCTTGCTGATCCATACGACCGAATCCGCTTCCTACCCATGGTCGGTGCCCGCCAACGGCTTCGGCCACGAGCGCTTCAGCCTGGCCGGCGCGGGCAATGCGATGGAAGGCTGGCTGCAGGAAGACATGGCGCGCGCGCTGTTCCAGCAAGCCGGACAAGACCTGGACGCCTTGCGCGCCCAGGCCGAAACGCGCGAATTCCGCCCGGTGGCCCTGAACGCGACGGTCAAGGTGGCATTGAACAGCCAGATCCGCAGCATCGAGCAATTCAACGTGGCCGGCATCGTGCCGGGGACCGACCCGAAACTCAAGGACGAAGCCGTCATTTACTCGGCCCACTGGGACCACCTGGGCAAGGATGACGAAGGCAGCGCGCGCGCAGGACAGAGCGACCATATCTACAACGGCGCCATCGACAATGCCTCGGGCGCGGCGGCCCTGCTGGCCATGGCGCAAGTGGCCGTGAAACAGCCGGCGCGCCGCACGCAGATCTTCCTGTGGCCGGCCGGCGAGGAAACGGGCATGCTGGGCAGCACGGCCTACACGCGCGCGCCCCTGTGGCCGCTGGCCAAGACGGCCGCCGACCTCAACCTCGACAGCATGAATTTCGTCGGCAAGACGCACGACATCGGCGTGGCCGGCGCCGAGCGCAGCAGCCTGTACGCAAGCGCCGCCAAGGTGGCCAAGCGCATGGGCCTGCGCCTGGCGCCAACCATCCCCGACCTGTCCGGCGCGTTTTACCGGGCCGACCATTTTGCCTTCGCCAAGGCCGGCGTGCCGGCCTTCAACGTGGGCTCGGCCGTGTTTTCCGGCGACGGCTCGTTCGACTTCGTCCACGAGCCGAAGGCGTCCAGCGAACGCCTGGTCGCCTTCAAAAAGGATTACCATCAGGTAACGGATGAGTACCACCCGTCGTGGGACTTGTCGGGCATGGTGCAGCAGGCGCAGTTCACCTTGAACCTGGGCTACGAAGTAGCGAACGACAAGAATTTGCCGGTGTGGAACAAGGGCGAGGCATTTGGAAAAGTGAAGCGCTAACGTCAAGCGTAGGTCGGATTAGCGGGGCATCGCCCCGCTAATCCGACAACATTGTTAGCGCCGGTGGTGGTGTCGGATTACGCGGCGTAGCCGCTAATCCGACCTACGCTCTTTGATTCAAATCGCCATGATGCGTTTCAGGTCGACGAATGCCGTCTCGTACAAATGCTGGAACGCGCCCACCATGACCTCTTCCACGCCTTCGGCCGCGTCGAACTCGCTCGACCATTGCGCCACGCACTCATTCGCGCCCGGTTCGCCCGTGACGCGCAGGGTGGAACGGTAGTTCTTGACGGGGATCGGGCCCGAGACGATGGTGTAGCTGTAGCTCTTGTCCGCTTCGCTGTAGCTTTGCAGGCGTTCGGCGATGATGGCGCCGTCCGTGGTTTTCAGGCGGCGCACGCGGCCGCCGTGTTCGGACAGGCTGGTCTTGATGGAGCTCGACCATTCAGCCAGCGACTGGAAGCCGCCGATAAAATCCCACACGCGTTCGGCGCTTGCCGCCAATGTTACAGAAACAATTACTTGGGCCATCTTTAATTCGGTTCCTCATCCAGGTTTGCCGGGCGCCGCGCCCGGCCGGCCGGAGTTGCCCGGCACAGCCGCTATTTTAGCGCCCATGCGGCTTTGCTGCTGAGCAAACCATGGCAACCGGCCAGCCTGGGCTGGCTCTCTTATAGATTTTCCGCCAAGAAAATCAAGGAATTGCCGTGCGCGTGGGCTGCGGCGCGCTGCTGGTAGCTGTCGCGGTGGGTGCAGTTGAAACCGTGCTCGGCGCCCGGGTAGATATGGATTTCCACGTCTTGCCGGTCTTCGAAGCGCTCGGCGATCTTTTGCACGGCTTCCGGCGGAATATGGCTGTCCTGGCCGCCGAAATGCATGAGCAGCGGCACCTGGATCTTGTCGGCCAGGTCCAGCTTGTTCTGGATGCCGCCGCCGTAATAGGCGATGGCCGCATCAACTAGGCCAGCCGCGGCCGTCTGGAACGACAGCCTGCCGCCGAAGCAGTAGCCGACCGAGGCCAGCTTGCCCGTCACTTCCGGGCGGGCGCGCAGGACGGCGACGGTGGCGGCGATATCGGTATTGGCGTGCGGATTGTCGGTGGCCTGCATCAGTTCGACGGCGCGCTTCCAGCCATCCGCGTCATAGCCCAGTTCGATGTGCGCGCCGGCGCGCCAGAACAGGTCGGGCACCAGCACCACGTAGCCATCGGCCGCGTACTGGTCGGCCACGGCGCGGATGTGCTCGTTGACGCCGAAAATTTCCTGCAACAGGATGATGGCGGGCCCCTTGCCCACGTGCGGCACGGCCAGGTAAGCCTGAAAGCTGCCGTCCGGGCCGGCGATATCGATCCACTGCGAAGTTGTGCTCATAGAAACTCCAGTCTGAGGTTGGGGGAAATGCCACAGCCAGGCATGTTACTGGTTTTTCCCCCTTTCTGCGCCCACCCTTTGTTCTGGCTCAATACATCTCGCGCAGGTAAATCACGGGACCCGATTTGAAGACGCCAAAGACGACGGTGCCCACCGTGCTGGGCAAGTAGGGATGACCGGAGACGGAAACGTCGACGCTGCCGGTCTTGCCCGCGCCGGGTGCCGCCAGGGTCAGGCGTTTATTCAGCGGCAAGACGCCCTTGTCGACCGTATAAGTAATAGTAGTGCCAGCGGGGAATGCAAAGTCCTTGCACTCCAGTGTTTTCTTGCAATTGGCAAACACCACCTGGGTGTTGCCGAACGCGCTGATGCTGTCGAGCAGACTGGTGACCCAGGTCTTGCCGTCCCAGTACTGCGCCTGCACCGCCAGCCGCACGGGATAGCGCTCGGAACCGTAGTCATGCGGCACCATCAGGCGGCCCGTGAGCACGGTCAGCTGCGCTTCCTTGCCATCAACTGGCGCCGAACTCACCGTTCCGGCGGTAGGAAAAGCATGGGTCGCGCGCAGCAGCAGGCCCGTCGGCGAGGCCAGTGCTGTCGGTTCTTTGGGTACGGCGTAGGCGGCAGGGAAGCTGTAGGCGATGGGGCGCGTGGCAACGCCATTGCTGAAACTGGTGACGGGGACGCCCGTCACGGCCGCAGGTGCTTTTGCCCCATCCGTCAGCGTGCTGCCCGATGGCGCCGTGGGTGGATAACTGTTCTTCCCCGTGGCCACGTCATACGGGAGCAGCGTCACTTGCGTTTTGTTGATGTCGTCATTCCTGGCGTCAAAATTCTTGGTGTCCACGCCACCCGAGGTCTGGGCACGGATGGTCAGATCGAAGGGCTGGCGCGAGTACACGGCGCGGTCGCCGGAGCAGGCGAGCGGCGCGCTGCACGGGAAAGGAAACTCCGTCTTCGCCCCCCCCGGGAGGTCCACTTGCTTGATAACCAGTTCCGTCACGAAATGATGCGGATAAAAGAGCACTGGGTCGCTCGGTCCCGGCGACGTCAGGCTGCTGCCCAGATAACCGTTTTGCAGCGCAGCCGTGAAGTTGATCTTGCCCACTTCGGGCCAGACCAGCGGCGGCGCCGTGATGACGCCCCCTCTTTTCACGAAATCGAGATCGCCGCCAACCTCTGGATTGGCTACGCCTGTATAGAGCGGCGCCAGCAGGATACGATTGAGCACGACTTTTTGCACGGCGACACCGCTTTCGTTGCCGAAATTCTTCGTCACGGCACCGAGCGCGTTGACGGCCGACAGCATGATGGTCGCACCGGGCGTCAAGGGCGCCGCCGCCAGGCCCGCGCGCTGCATCGGCGCCAGCTTCGTGAACAGAAATTTCGCTGGCGCCACGATGACCGTGCCGCTGCCGCTCATCTCCAAACCTTTATCGCTGCCGCTGTCCGGCTTGTAGGAGGCTGTCAGCAGCAGCGCTCCCGCATCGGCATACAGCATGTTCGGCTTGGCCACGCCATTGGCGCCGAACGTTACCGTCACCTTGGTGCTCGACCCGGCGCAGCTGCTCTGGTCGTTGGCCGCCAGGGCAACATAACTATTTTTGGCACTGTCAAAGATGCGCGCAGGCAATGTCCCCTTGTCCGGATTGCTGTACGCACAAGTCAGGTTCAAGTCCTTGTTCTGGTTGGCGAACATGGTCACGCAAGCGGTCGGATCGTTGGGCGCTACTTGCAAGGCGCTGATTTCCAGTTCGCCCGCCTCTTCCGCGTAGCGCGGGAGGCCGCTCACCTGGAAGCCGCTGGAGAGAAAGCTGATCTGGCAATTGCTCGTATTGCCGCCGCTCTTGCACACCAGCGCCCCCGTCGTGGCGGGCGTGCTGACCAGGCTCAGCGTGGCGATGCCCACCGTGGTCTGGCGCACCGCGACATTGGCGTTGACGCCGCTGGTATCAATCTGCGTCGGCACGCCGCCAGGGCTGACGGTGACGCTGGGGCTGGGACTACCCTTGTAGACCGCGCTGCAGCTGGCATCGGCGCAGGCCGTCACTTTCACCGTGGGTACCTGGCAAGTAAGCGCCGTCAGCGGGTGGTCTATCTGGAAATGGTGCAGTCCGCTCGGCGTACTGGGTCCGCACTTCGGCCCCATCGGTTCATTGAAAGCCCAGCCGCTGTTGTTGGTCACGCAGCTGCACGGGTTCGACGGCGTATACGCCTTGCAAGTGATGGTTTGCTGCACCCGGCCCTGCCAGCCCAGGGTGATGTGGTCGACCTTGGCGTTGCCCGTGATATAGGCGTTGGACGAGTCGAGCGTGACCTCGCCGGCATCGACGTTGCCCTTGATACCATTGCCGGAAGCGATCGACAAGGAATTGCTCGCCTCTACATTGCCCGTGACGAGCAGGCCCGACGCCTTCAGGTCGATCGTCGGCGATTTCAGGTTGCCCGTCACCTGGCTGCCGGAACCGATAGTCAGCGAGGTGGTCGCCGTGATATCACCCTGGATGCGGGTACTGGCGGCCAGGATATTGACCACGGTGCCGCTGATGGGACCGTTGATGACGGAACCCGAGGCGATTTCCACGGGCCCCTTGGCGCTGATCTTGCCCGTCACCGTGACGTTGTTCGAGCCCATCTTGATGGTCGTGGCGGAGATATTCGCCGTGATCGTCTGTTCCTGCGCGCCCATGAGGAAGGTGCCGCCCTCGGCGCTCAAGCTGCCCCCCGTCACCTTCAGGTTCGGCGGATTGATATCCTTGATGTCGAGATTGCCCTTGACCGTCAGCGCGGCATTGCCGCTCATCGTCAAGCCCTGGTTGTAGCTCATCGCCAGGGAACTGTTGACCGTCACGCCATACGCGCTGCCGATGACGATGACGTCGGTGGAACCCAGCGCCAGCGAAGCGCACGTGTATTGCAGGCCATCCGTGCTCAGGCTGCAGCCGCTGACGGCACCGCCATTGAAGTTGAGCGTGGCCGCTTGGGCAAGGGATGAGCCCAGCAGCAATGTCAGGGCGGCAAAAATGTGGAGTAAGCGCACGATATCGAGGAATCCGGTGGGTGGGGAGCCAGCGGGCGCGCGGATTATTTCATGCTAACCTACGCCATCGCTGTTGTTGCATTATGGCAGTATTTATCCCCCTCGCGCATATCGCATGATCAAGCAAAGCCCCAAAGAATTTCCCCTGCGCACGGTCGATATCATCGTCTATCCCGGCTTCAAGGCGCTCGAAGCCATCGGCGCCATGAAAGTGTTTGACTACGCCAACACCCATCTGCGTCTGCGCAAGCTGCCCGGCGGCTACGACGTGCGCATCGCCTCGACGGCCATCGGTCCGGTCGAGTCCGACACGCTGATGTCGCTGCACGCCAGCAAGACGCTCGATGCGCACCGCCTGCCCGACCTGGCCGTCATCGTCGGCTGCCACCACGTCGAGCAGGTGCTGCAAGACATTCCCGCCCTCGCCGCCTGGGTGGCTGCGGCGGCGCCCCGCATCGACACCCTGGCGGCCCTGTGCACGGGCTGCTTCTTCCTGGCCGAGGCGGGCGTGCTCGACGGCAAGAGCGCGGCCACGCACTGGAGCGCCGTGGACAGCCTGCGCCAGCGCTACCCCTTGATACAGGTCAATGCCGATGCGATTTTCGTGCGGGAAGGCAAATTCTGGACGTCGGCCGGCGTGACGGCCGGCATCGACCTGGCGCTGGCCCTGGTGGAAGACGATTTCAGCCGCGATATCGCGCTGGAAGTAGCGCGCGACCTGGTCGTGTATCTGAAGCGGCCCGGCGGCCAGTCGCAGTTCTCCGTGCACCTGTCGAGCCAGATGACGACGCATCCGACCATCCGTCAGTTGCAGGGCTGGATCATGGAACACCTGGCCGACGAGCTCACGGTGCCGCTGCTGGCGGCCAGGCTGGCCATGAGCGAGCGCAATTTTACGCGCGTGTTCCAGCGCGAAACGGGCACCAGCCCCACGGAATTCATCGACACGGCCCGCTTCGAAGCGGCGCGCCGTCTGCTGGAAGACAATGTGTCTTCCTTAAAACAGGTGGCCGTGCAGGCGGGCTTGCATAGCGAGGACAGGCTGCGCCGCCTGTTTCAAAAGAAACTCGCCATCACGCCGCGCGATTACCGCGAACGTTTTTCCAGCACGGCGCGCTAGGATTTCAGCGCGGCTTGCCGTGACGCACGTGGCGCGTGGCCAGTTGACGGCTCTGCCGGGCCAGCGGTGTAAACAGCAGTGCGCATAGCAAATACGTGGCCAGCAGCGCCAGCCAGATGGCGGGCGTGGCAAGGGTGGCGGCATTGCTCCACCACAAGGCCAGCAGGGAAGACAGGGCCGCGCCGAGGAAGACGGGCAACATGCGGCGCAAGGTCGCGAGGTAGGCAGTGGCAAACATGAACGGCTCCCAAAGCAAGGCGGTATGCCTTCACACTAGCAGGGGCAGGCAGCGAAGTACAGCCTGCCGCCCTGCCCCGCCCGTCAAGTGTTGCGCAATGAGTACATCCGATAAAATTAGTACAACACGACGGAACGGATCGATTCGCCGCTCTTCATCAGGTCGAAGCCTTCGTTGATGCGTTCGAGCGGCAGGCGGTGCGTGATCAGGTCGTCAATGTTGAGCTTGCCTTCCATGTACCAGTCGACGATCTTCGGCACGTCCGTGCGGCCGCGCGCGCCGCCAAAGGCGGAACCGCGCCATTCGCGTCCCGTCACCAGTTGGAATGGGCGGGTGGAAATTTCCTGGCCGGCCGCCGCCACGCCGATGATGAACGATTTGCCCCAGCCCTTGTGCGTGCATTCGAGGGCCTGGCGCATCAGGGTCGTGTTGCCCACGCATTCGAAACTGTAGTCGGCGCCGCCGTCCGTCAGCTGCACGATGGCGTCGACGACGTTTTCCATCTCGTTCGGGTTGATGAAATGCGTCATGCCGAACTTGCGCGCGATGGCCTGGCGCGCAGGGTTGATATCGATACCGATGATCTTGTCGGCGCCGACCATCTTGGCGGCCTGGATCACGTTCAGGCCGATGCCGCCCAGACCGAACACGGCCACGTTGGCGCCCGCTTCCACCTTGGCCGAGAACAAGACAGCGCCCACGCCCGTCGTCACGCCGCAGCCGATGTAGCAGACCTTGTCGAAGGGCGCGTCTTCGCGGATCTTGGCAAGCGCGATTTCCGGCACGACGATGTAATTGGAAAAGGTGGACGTGCCCATGTAATGGAACAGCGGCTGGCCGTTCAGGGAAAAGCGGCTGGTGGCGTCCGGCATCAGGCCGCGGCCCTGCGTCGAGCGGATGGCCTGACACAAATTCGTCTTTTGCGACAGGCAGAACTTGCACTGGCGGCATTCCGGCGTGTACAGGGGAATGACGTGATCGTCCTTTTTCAGGGTCGTCACGCCCGGGCCCACGTCGACGACGATACCGGCGCCTTCATGGCCGAGGATGGCGGGGAAGATACCTTCCGGATCGGCGCCGGACAGGGTGTAGTAATCGGTATGGCAAATGCCCGTGGCCTTGAGCTCGACCAGCACTTCGCCGGCGCGCGGGCCGGCCAGGTCGACTTCTTCGATGGTCAGCGGGGCGCCCGCCTTCCAGGCAATCGCGGCTTTGGTTTTCATGGGGTGTCTTCCTGCTCGGTTTCAGATGCGCCATTATCGGGCGCAGGCGGGCACAGCGGCGTAGCTGGCCCCGCGCTTGTCTGAAAACGCGGCGCATTTGTCCGATGCCGCCGCACGTTTGCGCCAGCTCAATCTTCCCGGCATACAGAGGCGCATTCTTGGCGCAAGCCTAACTCCGCTTGAGCACCCATTGCCGCGTTCCCGCAGGAGACTGATATGCGCCCTATTTTTCGATGCCAGCAGACCTGGCTGGCCCTGCTGCTGGCATGCTGCCTGGCCCTGCTTGCCGCCTGCGGCGGCGGCCATCACCACCCGGCGCCAGGCGCGACCACGGGCAACCTCACCGTCACCATCGGCGGCTTGCCGGCCGGCGTGGCGGGCGCCGTCACGGTCACGGGGCCCGCGTCGTACAGCAAGACGCTGACGGCCACCACCACGCTCACCAGCCTGGCGCCCGGCGCCTACGCCATCAATGCCGCCAGCGTGGCGCAAGGCACGGGAACCCTGGCGCCCACGCCCGTCACCCAGCAGGCGCAAGTCACTGCGGGGGCCACGGCCAGCGCCAGCGTCCTGTATGCGGCGGCCGCGCCGCTGCTCCTGCGCCTGCAGGAAGTGGCCAGCGGACTGGATGCCCCCATCTTCCTCACGGCGCCACCCGGCGACAGCCGTCTTTTCATTGTGGAGCGTCCAGGCCGCATCCGCGTGGTGCAGAACGGCGACCTGCTGGCCACGCCCTTCCTCGACGTCAGCACGCTCACCACCACCAGCGGCGAACGGGGCCTGCTGTCGATGGCCTTCCATCCGCAGTACGCGAGCAATGGCTATTTTTTCATCTACTACACCAACCTGGCCGGCGATATCGTCATCGAGCGCCGGCAAGTGTCGGCCGGCAACGCCAATGTGGCCGATCCCCTGTCCGCGCTGACCATCCTCACGATACCGCACCCCACGTTCAGCAACCACTATGGCGGCCTGCTCAGCTTCGGGCCGGACGGCTATCTATATGCGGGCACGGGCGACGGCGGCAGTGGCGGTGATCCGCCAGGCAATGCGCAAAACACGAATGTGCTGCTGGGCAAGCTGCTGCGCCTGGACGTCAACGCCAGCACGGTAGCCCAGCCGTACGCCATTCCGCCCGGCAACCCATTTGCCGGCACGGCCGGCGGGCGCGGGGAAATCTGGGCCTACGGCTTGCGCAACCCCTGGCGCTACGCCTTCGACCTGCCGGCCCAGCTGCTGTACATCGCCGACGTGGGCCAGGCCAACTGGGAAGAGGTCGACGTGCGTCCCGTAGGCCAGGCGGGCAACAACTATGGCTGGAACATCATGGAAGGCGCACACTGCTACAACAGTGCCAGCTGCAACCAGGCGGGGCTGGTCCTGCCCGCCATCGAATACGGCCACGATACGGCCGGCGGCTGCTCGATCACGGGCGGCTATGTGTACCGCGGCACGGCCTTGCCGGAACTGGCGGGGCAATACCTGTATTCGGACTACTGCAGCGGCTGGCTGAAAAGTTTCAGCTACAGCAACGGTGCGGCATCGGCCGTGACGGACTGGGGCATCACCAACGTGGGCAACATCCTGTCGTTCGGCCAGGATGCGCAACACGAGCTGTACATGCTGAGCGGCACGGGCAAGGTGTACAAGATCATACGTAAATAAGCGTGCGCCAATGAAGCGCAGCCACGCACGTGGCTGGGGCCGTTTTTCGACGGGGCGCGGGGAACCGGCTAAAATTGGTTTTTTTCCGCCGCGCCCTGCGCCCCAGCCCAAGAGAACACCATGGCCCGTTTGAAACTTGAATTTCCTGAAGACCAGTACTGCTATTCCTCGCAACTGACGGTACGCACGACGGACATCAATGCCGGCAACCATCTCGGCAACGATTCCATGATTTCCATGATTTCCGAGGCACGCGCCCGCTTCCTGTTCGAATACGGCGTGCGCGACATCGAAGCGGACGGCACCGGCATCATCGTCACCGACCTGGCCACCACCTACCGCGCCGAAGCCCATGCGCGCGACCAGCTGCTGTTCGAAGTGGGCGTCATGGATTTCAACAAGTATGGCGGCGACATCACCTTCCGCATCACGCGCCCGCGCGATAACACCCTGATCGCGATGGCCAAGTCCGGCTTTGTCTTCTTCAACTACAAGCGCAGCCAGGTCGTGCCCATGCCGGAAGAGTTCGGCAGCAAGTTTCCACAGGTGAACTGGATCGATTGATTCAGGTGCGGTTAAACGGGCCCTCATGCCGCCATGCTGTATGCTTATCAGGAAGACATTAAATCTGGAGCGGCATGCAATCAGCAATCACGGCAAGACTGTGCCTGGCCCTGGCCCTGCTGGGCATATTGCCGCCCGTCCTGGCCGCGCCGCAAACCGTCACCCTGTACGGCGACGATGACTATGCGCCGTACAGCTATGTGGAGCACGGCGCCTTCAAGGGCATGTACATCGATATCCTGCGCCAGGCGGCCAGCCGGATGCCCGGGTACCGGCTGGAACTGCAGCCGCGCCCCTGGAAACGGGGGCTCGACGCGCTGGAAAAAGGCCAGGTTTTCGGCCTGTTCCCGCCCGGACGCAAGACGGAACGGCCATACGTGCAGCCGTATTCGGCCATGCTGCACCGCGAATCGGTGGTGTTGTTTTGCCATGACGCCGTCATGCGCACGCCACGCACGCACTTCCCGACCGACTTTGCCGGCCTGACCATCGGCGTCAACACGGGTTTTCTGCTGTCGGAGAAATTGATGGCGCCCGCCCGCAAAGGGCTGCTGCGCCTGGAAGCGGCCAAGGGCAATGAAGCGAACCTGAAGAAACTGGCCCTGCGGCGCATCGATTGCTACGCCAGCGACCGCGGCGCGGCACGCCACACGGCGCGCCAGCTGCAAGGCGAACTGGCCGGCTACGGCTTTCACTTGCGCGAAGTGCTGGAACTGTCGTCCGAAGCCACCTACATCGCCTACAGCGCGCGCAATACCCCCGCCTACAAGGCCGATTTCATCGAGAAGATGAATGCCGCCCTGCTTGCCATGCGGCAAAACGGCCAGCTGGCGCGCATCGAAGAGGCTTATTTGCGTTGATTACCTGCGCTGAACGTCGCGCGGCTGCAAGGTCAGGACGGGACTGCTGCGGCCCTGGGGCTTGACGCCGAAGGTATTCTTGAACCACTCGTCGATCATGCGCTTTTCATAGCGCAAGGCGTCGCTGCTGGAATAGCGATTGATATGCTGTAAATAGGACATGTCCGACAGATAAGCGTTGCCGCTGGCAATGACTTTGCCATGTTGCTCGAGCGTATAGCGCAAGCGCAGGCGGGGCCAGTCAGCGCGGCCCGTCATCACGCGCACATCGAAGGCGCCGCGCCGCGCCGGGTCTTCGCGTCCCGCCAGATCGACATCGGTGATCTCGATCCTGAGGTCCTGACCGTGGGGCAAGCTCTTGCCCAGCCAGCTGAAGTGATCCGCCAGGCCCGCCAGCACCTGCTCCCGGTCGCGCGAGCTGAACGGCACATCGGAATAGTCGTCGGGTTTGTCGAACGTCACCTGGACGCCTGCCCAGGCGCTGCTGCCAGCGGCCAGCACCACGGCCGCCACCCATGTTTTCGCCATCGTGGAAATACGCATATGCCTTCCTTTCAGAAAGTTCACGGTCAGGCGGCAGCTGCCATGCCGGCCTCTGCCTGTCCTGTTTGACTATAGCCTGAAGTGAAAATTTCCGGAGCGCAATACGTCTAGTGCGCCGGCAGGTGCGGCGGCACGCCGCGACCGGCCGCGCCGCTTACTTGCGCGCGTGGCGCTTCGGCTTGACGCCAAAGGTAACGGCATACCAGTCGTCGATCATCAACTTTTCATAACGCAACTTTTCATTGCTGAAGTAAGGATTGAGGCGGGTCAGGTACGACATGTCGGACAGGGCCGCATCGCCGCTGCTGATGACCTTGCCATCCTGTTCCAGCACATAGTGCAGGCGCATGCGCGGCCAGTCGACCCGGCCGTTCATGACGCGGATATCCTGGCCGGCACGCAGCGATGGATTTTCACGTCCCGCCAGGTCCACGTCCGTGACGTCGATTTTCAAGGTCTGCCCGGGCGGCAGCGAGGCGCCCAGTTTCTCGAAATGCCGGCTCAGTTCCTTCAATACCTCGTCGCGGTCCTGCGGGTTGAACGGGACGTCCGTGAATTGATCCGGTTTGCTGAACCGCACTTCGGTTCCCGCCCAGGCCGCGCTGCTGGCCAGCAAGGCCAGGCCGGCGATCAGGGCGCGCGTCGTTTGCTTTTGCATGATGTACCCTTTCAGGAAATGTGAGTGGCATGGAGCCACTTCTTATGCCTGCCCAATATAGCGCGCTCCAGTCGATTCCGGCGCGGAATTCATACCTTGTTACTTTTCCGTTGTTCCGCCGGGAAGGAAGACGCCGTCTTTTTTTGCAGATTCATTGGCAATATTAATTAAAACAAAGTATTGTCTTGAAAATATAGTTGCCTAAGCGATAAAGTATAGATAGTGTAGACAGCACGGATTTAAAGTATTTTTTTAGCACGCATGTTGCATGATTTTAGTCAATTGTTCTTGCTTATTGTTAATACTTAGCGGTCGGTCTACAATCGACAAAATGCGCCCGAAAAACGCGCAACGCCGTTCATGGCGCACAGGAATTCCTGGCGCGGGCGTCTCAGCATTGCGTCAGTTATGCCTTTTAGCGGAACTCGCCCTTATGTCATTTTTGTCTTCAGCATCGCCCAAGTTACCCCCCTGGAAAGTCCTGCTCGTCGATGATGAACCCGACATCCATGACATCACCGAGCTGACGCTGAGCCGTTTCCGCCTCGAGGGCCGCGCCCTGAGCTTCGTGCATGCGTACAGCGGCGCCGAGGCCAAGCAGGTGCTGGCGCGCGAAGACGGCATCGCGCTCGTCTTCCTGGACGTGGTGATGGAACGCGAAGACAGCGGCCTGGAAGTGGCGCGCTGGATGCGCGAAGACCTGGGCAACCAGTTTACGCGCATCGTGCTGCGCACGGGGCAGCCGGGACAGGCGCCGGAAGAACGGGTGATCGTCAACTACGACATCAACGACTACAAGGAAAAAACCGAGCTCGACCGCACAAAGCTGTTTACCACCACCTTTGCCGCCCTGCGCGCCTACCGCGACATCATGAAGGTGGAAGAAGCGCGCCAGGCCCAGCTCCATTACCGCGAAGGCCTCGAGCGCGTCATCGCCGCCTCGGCGCACATTTTCAAGCAGCGCAACCTGCGCGACTTCGCCAGCGGCCTGCTGCAGCAAGTCGTCGCCCTGCTGCGCCTGGAAACGAGCATGCTGCTGCGCCTGCGCGGCGCCAGCGCCATCTCGGGCGAGCAGGATTATGAAATCCTCGCGCAGATCGGCGACACGGACGACGGCATCCTCAGCCCGTCCCTGCTGTCGCAGCTGGACGACGCCAAGAGCAATAAAATTTCGCGCCTGCATGGCGACACCTATGTCGGCTATTTTCCCAACAGCAGCGGCAAGGCGTCCCTGCTGGTGCTCAAGGGCGTGGAAGAAATTTCCGACCTCGACGCGCAATTGCTGGAAGTATTCTGCTCAGGCGTGGCCATCGCCTTCGACAACATCCTGCTGACGCAGGAAATCACCGATACCCAGGCCGAGCTGATCCTGCGCCTGGGCGACGTGGTCGAATCGCGCTCGCACGAAGGCGGCAACCACGTGCGCCGCATGGCCGAAGTGTGCCAGCTGCTGGCGCAGGCCTCCGGCATGTCGGAGGAAGAAACCATGGTGCTGCGCCACGCGGCGCCCATGCACGACATCGGCAAGATTTCCACGCCCGACGCCGTGCTGCTGAAACCCGGCAAGCTCGACGCGGCCGAATGGGAAATCATGAAACAGCATCCGACGGTGGGCATGTCCATCCTGGACGGCTCGCAGCGCCCGCTCTTGAAGGCGGCCGCCGTGATCGCCCACCAGCACCATGAGAAATACGACGGCAGCGGCTACCCGCAAGGCCTGGTGGGAGAGAACATTCACAAATACGCACGCATCGCCGCCGTCGCCGACGTCTTCGACGCGCTGATGCACAAACGCTGCTACAAGGACGCCTGGCCCCTGGAACGCGTGGTCAGCTACCTGCGCGAAGTGAGCGGCAGCCACCTGGACCCGCAGTATGTGGAGTTGCTGATTGCAAACCTCGATGAGGCACTTGCGCTAAATCAACGTTTCCCTGATTAAACGGCGTAGGTCGGATTAGCGCTCGCGCGTAATCCGACAACATCGTTGACGTGGCTTGTGGTGGCGTCGGATTACGGCCCTTCAGGCCTAATCCGACCTACGCGGCTGATATTCACGGCCGTCGTTTTCATTCTGCGAACCCGCGACGCAAGAGCGCCTGAAAAACGTTCAGGGCAAGGCGCGCGGTCGCAGACAGTGCGAATAGCACGGCAAGACCAAGCAACGCAGCCATGGACGTTTTCTCAGGTGCTCTTAGGTTCCAGCGGGAAGCGGATCTTGTAGTGCAACCCCATCCCCGGCGCGCTGACCACCTTCACCGTGCCGCCCAGCGGTCCCGTCACCAGGTTATACAGGATATGCGCCCCCAGGCCGCTGCCGCCCGAGCCCCGCTTCGTCGTGAAGAAGGGGTCGAACAGCTGGCCCAGGGTGGCGCTGTCCATGCCCATGCCGTCGTCGCTGTAATCGAGTTCCAGCATGTCGCCGGCCGTCCGGGCGGACAGCTTGATCTTGCCCGGCTCGCCTTCGGCAAAGCCGTGCACCAGTGAATTGACCACCATGTTCGTGACGATCTGCGAGACGGCGCCCGGATAGCTGCGCAGCTGCACCTCGGGCGCGCAGTCGATTTCCACCTTGACGGGCTTGCCCTTCAGCTTGGGCTGCAATGAGAGCAGGATTTCATCGAGGTATTTACGCAAGTTAAAGCTGCGCAGTTCGTCCGAGGACTGGTCGACGGCCACCTGCTTGAAGCTGCGCACCAGCGCCGCGGCGCGCTGCGTATTCGTCGTCATGATGCGCAGGGTCTGGTCGACGATGTCGAAAAACTGCTGCAAGCCATCTTCATCGAGCTGGCCGCCCGCCAGGTCTTCGCGCGTGAGCTTCAATTCCTGCACCAAATGGCTGGTGGCCGTGACGCAGATGCCCAGCGGTGTATTGATTTCATGGGCCACGCCCGCCACCAGGCGTCCCAAGGACGCCAGCTTTTCCTGGCGCACCAGTTCCGACTGCGCTTCCTGCAAGGCGTTCAAGGCGCTGTTCAGGGCCGCGTTCTGCTCTTCCAGCGCTTCCTTGGCCTGGCGCATGGCGCTGTCGGCCTGGATGCGGGCCATCGCCACGGCCACGTGGCTGGCCATGAAGGCCAGCACGTCCAGTTCCGCCTGGCCATACACGACGGATTCGTCGTAGCTTTGCACGATGATCACGCCATATTTGCGGTCGCCCAGCAGCATGGGCGCGCCCATCCAGCTGGCGATGCTGGTATTGCCCAGCGGCTCGTCCATCTCGCCGCTGGCCACCAGCGCCGCATAGCTGCCGGCATCGAGCAAACACGCTTGCCGGCGCGCCAGCACGTAGGAACTCATGCCGATGCCGTAATGAAAGCGTTTCACGGGCGCCTGCGCATCCTTCTCGTCGACGAAATACGGGATCGTGATGTCCTTGTTGTCCGGGTGATACAGGGCGATGAGGAAATTCTTTGCCGTCACCAGTTCGCTGATGATGGCGTGCAGGCGCGCATACAGGGTCGTCGCGTCGGCCGCCTGCGCCGACAGGTTGGCGATTTCATACAGCGCATGCTGCAGGTTTTCCGCGCGCCGCCGCTCGGCCACCTCGTGCGCCAGCAGGGCCGTGCGCTCCTGCACCGCCTTTTCCAGCCGGTCCATGCTTTGCATGCCTTGCAGGGCGCTCGACACGTGCGTGGCGATCAGCGCGAACAGGGCCTGGTCTTCCAGGCTGAAGCGGTGCTGGGCGTCATAGCTCTGGATGACGATGGCACCGAGCACCTGGTGCTGCTGGTCCAGCAGCGGGCAGCCGATCCAGTGCTCGGCCGCCGTGCCGCCGCCCCAGGCGCCGCCGCCGATGGCGCGCATGGCGTCGTCGTCGGCCGTCATCACCAGCTGCTTGCGGTTGACGATGACCCAGGCCGTGGGCGACTGCGCGGCGCTGGCCAGGCGCACGCCCTCGTCCGGATCGGGCGCGGCATCGAATTCGTCGACAAAATACGGAAAGCGCACGAGGCCGTCGTCGCGGTCGCTGAGCGCCACGTAAAAGTTGGCCGCATACATGATGCGTCCCAGCGCCGCATGCACCGCCTGCAGGAATTCGCTGATATCGCTGCAGGTGCTCGAGCGCTGCCCGATTTCCAGCAACACGGTCTGGACGGCTTCCAGGCGGCTGAGACGGCTTTCCATGGGTGGCTATGTACCTTGTGCAAGTATATGTTCTGAAAATCAATATTATCAGTTCAGCCCAACCTTGGCACGGCATAAAACACAGAATCTTGCCTTGAGGCAGAGCAGCACACGCCACGCGCGCATTTGCCACGCTGGCAATACAGTGGCAGACTAGGCCCCTTCCTATAGACCAGACCGTCCTCATGACCGCCATGCTACGCGCCTCGCTTCGCCCCTACACCCTCGCCGGCCTGCTGGCCTTTGCCGCGCTGGGCATGCCGTCGCTGTGCGCCGCGCCAGCCAAGGCGCCGGCGGCGGAAACGGCCGATGGCGGACGCTATTTCGGCCCCCTCGTCGCGGGCAAGATGCACGGCCAGGGCCGGCTCGAATACGCAAGCGGCGCCTATTACGAAGGGGGCTTCGCGCGCGGCGTGTTTTCCGGCCAGGGCAAGCTGCGCCAGGCGTCCGGCGTCGAATACACGGGCGCATTCCGCCAGGGCGCCTTCGACGGCATCGGCCGCTACACCTCGCCCAAGGGCGAAATCTATGCGGGCAACTTCGTCAACGGCAGCTTCGAGGGACAAGGCCGCTTCCAGGGCGCCGATGGCGCCACCTTCGAGGGCCATTTCAAGCACTGGCGCCCGCACGGCGCCGGCAAGCTGACCGACACGGACGGCACCGTCTTCGAAGGCGAATTCGTCCAGGGCCAGGTGCAGGGCAAGGCGAAGGTCACCACCAGCGACGGCATCCATTACGAAGGCGCGCTGAAAGACTGGAAATTCGAGGGCGAAGGCGTGCTGCGCACGGCCGACGGCGACGAATACCGGGGTGGCTTCAAGAATGGCCAGTTCGACGGCAAGGGCGTGCTGCGCTACGCCGTGGCGCAGCTGGACGGCCGGCGCGAAGACAGCGGCAACTGGACGGAAGGCCAGCTCGACGACCCGGCCCTGGACAAGCTCACGCGCGACAATATCGAGCTGGCCCTGTACAACCAGCGCACCCTGCTCGACGGCGCCCTGGCCCGCATCGCGCCGCGCGACGGGGCAAAAAAGATCAACCTGTACCTGCTGGGCGTGGCCGGCGATGGCGCGCAGGAAGTGTTTCACCGCGAAACGGCCTTCGTGCAGCGCCAGTTCGACCGCGATTACGGCACCGTGGGCCGCTCCTTGATGCTGGTCAACAGCCGCAACACGGTGGCGCAGCAGCCGATGGCCACGCGCACCAGCATCGCCGCCAGCCTCGACGCCCTGGGCGCGAAGATGGACAAGCAGAACGACATCCTGTTTTTATTCCTCACCAGCCACGGCTCGCCCGAGCACGAACTGGCGCTGGCGCAAAACGGCATGGACTTGCACAGCCTGCCCGCGCAGGAGCTGGCGGGCATGCTCAAGCGCAGCGGCATCCGCTGGAAAGTCATCGTGATCTCGGCCTGCTATGCGGGCGGCTTCATCGCGCCATTAAAAGATGACAATACCCTCATCATCACGGCCGCGCGCAGCGACCGCACCTCGTTCGGCTGCGACGACCAGAACGATTTTACTTACTTCAGCGAAGCGTATTTCAAGGAAGCCTTGCCCAAGAGCGCCGGCTTTGCCGAGGCGTTCGACAAGGCCAAGGTGCTGGTGCAGGCGCGCGAGGCGGCCGATTTCCTCGAAGGCGGCATGGAGGCGGAAGAGCATTCCGAGCCGCAGCTATTCCAGGGCAAGGCCATCGCCACGCAGCTGAAGGCGTGGCGCGCCCAGCCAGGCATGCGGGACCGCCTTTCTGTACAATAGATGCATACATGAAAAAATTCTTCCTCATTTTGCTGCTGTTCGTGCTTCCGCTCCAGATGTCCTGGGCCGCGGCGAGCGCGTATTGCCTGCACGAGGAAGGCAAGGCGGCGCAGCACCTGGGCCACCACAGCCACCAGCACAAGGCCGATGCGGACAAACAACCCGCCGGCGATAAAGCTGAGCAGCAGAAAAAAGGCCAGCCGCACAGCGATTGCAACGTCTGCCACGGCATCGGCCATGCGTGGCTGCCGGCCGGCTCCAGCCTGCCCATCGGCGACATGACTTCCGTCAACGCGGACACCTCCCCCTTCTTTTACGCTTCCCACATCCCGGACGCGCCCAAGCGCCCTGACTGGTCGTCGGCCATCTAGGCCGACGGGACGTTACTTTCACTGATCGCAATATGCGGGCCTGACTAAAGCAGGCGCAAGCCTGCGCGTCCCGTCGAATTCTTTTTCCATTCCCTGGAGAATTCGATGTACCGAATCATCTTGTTACTTTCCGCTGGCCTGCTGGCCGGCAACTTTGCGCACGCGCAAACACCTGCAGAACCCGCCGCGCCCCTGACCCTGCCCGCCGCCCTGCTGCTGGCCGAAGGCGGCAACGCCACCCTGTCGGCCGCCCGCCATGAACTGGCGGCGCAGGGCGGCGCCCTGCAACAGGCGCGCGCCCTGCCCAACCCGGAACTGCAAACCGTGCTGGAAGACACGCGGCGCGCCACGCGCAGCACCACCGTGCAACTCAACCAGCTCATAGAACTGGGCGGCAAGCGTGGCGCGCGCGCCGCCGTCGCCCAGCGCGGCGAAGACCTGGCGCAAGCTGGCCTTTCCCTGCAGCAAGCCGACACGCGCGCGCTAGTGGCCACCGCCTTCGTCGACGTGCTGGCGGCGCAGGAAGGCTTGCGTCTGGCCGACAGCGCGCAGGCGCTGGCCGCGCGCGCCAGCGACATCACGGCGCGCCGGGTGACAGCCGGCAAGGCGTCCCCCGTCGAGGAAACCCGCGCCAGGGTCGCCGAAGCGAGCGTGCGGCTGGAGCTGAACCTGGCCCGCAGCACGCTGGCTGGCGCCCGCAAGCGCCTGGCCGCCCTGTGGGGCAATGCCGCGCCCCGCTTTACCGTGGCCGAGGGACGCCTGGAAACCTTGCCGCCGCTGCCGCCAGGCAGCGAACTGGCGGCACGACTGGAGCAAGCCCCTGCCGTGCGCCAGGCCCGCAGCGCGCTTGCCCAGCGGCAAGCCATGCTGGACGTGGAACAGCGGCGCGCCACACCCGACGTCACGGTGAGCATCGGCATGAAGCGCTCGGAAGAGCTGGGCCGCAACCAGGCCATCATCGGCCTGGCCCTGCCGCTGCCTTTGTTCGACCGCAATGCGGGCAACAAGCTCGACGCCCTGCGCCGCAGCGACAAGGCCAGCGACGAGCTGGTCGCCGCCCGCATCGCCGTGCAGACGGCCGTGGCCGCCGCCAGCGAACGCCTGGCCACGGCCCGGCTCGACGTGGAAAGCTTGCGCCAGGATATCTTGCCCGGCGCCCAGAGCGCCTACGACGCGGCCAGCAAGGGCTTTGAGTTCGGCAAGTTCGCCTTCCTCGACGTGCTCGATGCCCAGCGCACCTTGCTGCAAGCCAAAAACCAATACCTGCGCGCGCTGACGGAAGCGCAGCACGCCGCCGCCGAGATCGAGCGCCTGCTGGGCGCCCCTGCTCCCCTGTAAGGAATCCATGACAATGAATATCAAACTCGACAAGAAACAAGCGATCGCCATCGGCGCCATCGCGGCCGCTGGCATCGTGCTGGCCATCCTCATCCTCGGCACGGGCAATTCCACGACGGCGCCGCCCACCGCCGCCAAGGCGGAAGCCCACGCTGAAAAGAAAGACGAACACGGCCACGAGGAGGTGGAAGGCCGGCTGGAATTGACGGCGGCGCAAGGCAAGGCGGCCGGCGTCGTCATCGCCACGGCCGCGCCCGGCCGCATCAAGACGACGGTGGCCCTGCCCGGCGAAATCCGTTTCAATGAAGACCGCACGGCCCACGTCGTGCCGCGCCTGGCCGGCGTGGTGGAAGCCGTGCAGGCGGACCTGGGCCAGCTGGTGAAAAAGGGGCAAGTGCTGGCCGTCATCGCCAGCACGGAACTGTCGGAACAGCGCAGCGCACTGCTGTCGGCGCAGCGGCGCCTGTCGCTGGCCCGCTCCACGTATGAGCGCGAAGAAAAACTGTGGCGCGAGAAGATTTCGGCCGAACAGGATTACCTGCAGGCGCAGCAGGCGTGGCGCGAGGCGGAAATCGCCGTGCAGAACGCGCAGCAAAAGCTCAGCGCGCTGGGCGCCAGCGGCGCCGGGACCGGGGCCAGCAAAGGGCCGCTGAACCGCTACGACATCCGCGCGCCGTTCGACGGCATGGTGCTGGAAAAACATATCACCCTGGGCGAAGCCGTCAAGGAAGACGCGAACATCTTCGTCATTTCCGACCTGTCGACCGTGTGGGCCGAAATCGCCGTGCCGGCAAAAGACCTGGCCACCGTGCGCATAGGAGGCAAGGCGGAAGTCAAAGCCAGCGCGTTTGATGCCAGCGCGCAAGGCACGATCACCTACGTGGGCGCGCTGCTGGGCGAACAGACGCGCACGGCCAAGGCACGCATCAGCTTGCAGAACCCGGACATGGCCTGGCGCCCGGGCCTGTTCGTCAGCGTGGAAGTGGTGTCCGGCGAAGCGGACGCGCCCGTCACAGTGCAGAGCACGGCCATCCAGACGGTGGAAGACAAGCCCGTCGTCTTCGTGCAGGTCAAGGACGGCTACCAGGCCACGCCCGTGGTGCTGGGGCGCAGCGATGGCAAGTTGACGCACATCAAGCAGGGCCTGGCCGCCGGCACGCCGTACGCGGCGCAAGGCAGTTTCGTCCTGAAGTCCGAGCTGGGCAAAGATTCCGCCGGCCACGAACATTGATCACGTCAAAGCTAAGGAAACCATCATGTTTGAACGCTTGATCCGCTTTGCCATCGACCAGCGCTGGCTGGTGATGCTGGCCGTGGCCACGATGGCCGGCCTGGGCATCTACAGCTATCAAAAGCTGCCCATCGACGCCGTGCCCGACATCACCAACGTGCAGGTGCAAATCAATACCCAGTCCGCCGGCTATTCGCCGCTGGAAACCGAGCAGAGGGTCACCTTCCCCATCGAGACGGCCATGGCCGGCTTGCCCAACCTGGAACAGACGCGCTCGCTGTCGCGCTATGGCCTGTCGCAAGTGACCGTGATCTTCAAGGATGGCACGGACATCTATTTTGCCCGCCAGATGATCAACGAGCGCCTGCAGGAAGCGAAGGAAAGCTTGCCGGCTGGCATCACACCGAAGATGGGCCCCGTCTCCACGGGCCTCGGTGAAATCTATTTGTGGACGGTGGAAACGCAGGAAGGCGCGAAAAAGCCGGACGGCACGCCGTACACGCCGACGGACTTGCGCGAAATCCAGGACTGGATCATCAAGCCGCAGTTGCGCAATGTCACGGGTGTTACGGAAATCAACGCCATCGGCGGCTACGCCAAGCAATACCAGGTGGCGCCGTATCCGGAAAAGCTGGCCGCCTACGGCATCAGCCTGCAAGACGTGGTGACGGCGCTCGAGCGCAACAACAGCAACGTGGGCGCCGGCTACATCGAACGGCAGGGCGAGCAGCTGCTGATACGCGCGCCGGGCCAGGTGGCGTCCAAGGACGATCTCGGCAACATCGTCGTCGCCAATGTGCAGGGCGTGGCGATCCGCATCCGCGACGTGGCCGACGTGGTGCTGGGGCGCGAGCTGCGCACGGGCGCGGCCACGGAAAACGGCCGCGAAGTGGTGCTCGGCACCGTCTTCATGCTGATCGGACAGAACAGCCGCGCCGTGTCGCAAGCCGTGGATAAAAAGATGGTGGAAATCAACCGCAGCCTGCCCAAAGGCGTGCACGCCGTCACCGTGTATGACCGCACGGTACTCGTCGACAAGGCCATCAATACGGTGAAGAAAAACCTGCTGGAAGGCGCGGTACTGGTGATCGCCATCCTGTTCTTATTCCTCGGCAATATCCGCGCGGCCGTCATCACGGCCATGGTGATTCCGCTGGCCATGCTGTTCACGTTTACGGGCATGGTGCAATACCATGTGAGCGCCAACCTGATGAGTCTGGGGGCGCTCGATTTCGGCATCATCATCGATGGCGCCGTGGTCATCGTGGAAAACTGCGTGCGCCGCCTGGCCCATGCGCAGCAGAAACTGGGACGGCCCTTGACCTTGCAGGAGCGTTTTCAGGAAGTGTTTGCGGCATCGCAAGAAGCGCGCCGGCCCCTGCTATATGGCCAGCTGATCATCATAGTCGTGTACCTGCCCATCTTCGCGCTGACGGGCGTGGAGGGCCGCATGTTTACGCCGATGGCCCTGACGGTGGTGATCGCCCTGCTAGGCGCCATGCTGCTGTCGATCACCTTCATCCCGGCCGCCGTGGCGCTGTTTATCGGCGACAAGGTGGCGGAGAAGGAAAACGCCATCATGCGCGCCGCCAAGCGCTGGTATGCGCCGCTGCTGGACAAGGTGATGCGCAACACGCCCGTCGTGTTGACGGGCGCGGCGGTAGCCGTCGTGCTGTCGGGCTTGCTGGCCACGCGCATGGGCAGCGAATTCGTGCCCAGCCTGAACGAGGGCGACATCGCCATCCAGGCCCTGCGCATCCCCGGCACCAGCTTGACGCAATCGCTGGCCATGCAGCAGCAACTGGAAAGCAAGCTGATGGCAAACCACAAGGAAATCGCGCGCGTGTTCGCCCGTACGGGAACGGCCGAGATCGCCTCCGACCCCATGCCGCCGAATATTTCCGATGGCTACATCATGCTGAAACCCCGCGACGCATGGCCAGAACCGAAGAAGTCGCGCGAGCAATTGCTGGCGGAAATCGAAGCCACGGCCACGAGCTTGCCGGGCAATAACTACGAGTTTTCGCAACCGATCCAGCTGCGCTTCAATGAACTGATTTCCGGCGTGCGCAGCGACGTGGCCGTGAAACTGTTCGGCGACGACATGCTTGTCCTCGACAGCACGGCGGCGAAGATCGCCGCCGTGCTGGGCAAGATACCGGGCGCGACAGAGGTAAAAGTCGAGCAGACGACGGGGCTGCCGATGCTGACGGTGCAGATCGACCGCGAGCAGACGGCCCGCTACGGTCTCAACATTGCCGACGTGCAGGCGGCGATCGCCACGGCCATCGGCGGGCAGGAGGCCGGCACCCTGTTCCAGGGCGACCGCCGCTTCGACATCGTCGTGCGCCTGCCCGACAGCCTGCGCAGCGACCTGGAGCAACTCAAACGCCTGCCCATCGCCCTGCCCCTGGGCGCGGCGGCGGAAGGCCGCGCACGCTTCATTCCGCTCGGCGAAGTGGCCAGCCTGCAAGTGGCGCCGGGACCGAACCAGATCAGCCGGGAAGACGGCAAGCGCCGCATCGTCATCAGCGCCAACGTGCGCGGGCGCGATATCGGCTCGTTCGTGGCCGACGCCACGCAGCAGTTGCAAGCGCAGGTGGCCATTCCGGCCGGCTACTGGACCAGCTGGGGCGGCCAGTTCGAGCAATTGCAGTCGGCCACCAAGCGCCTGGAACTGGTGGTGCCCGTGGCGCTGGCGCTCGTCTTCGTCCTGCTGTTTGCCATGTTCGGCAACGTGAAAGATGGCTTATTGGTCTTCAGCGGCATCCCGTTCGCCTTGACGGGCGGCATCGTCGCCCTGTGGCTACGCGACATTCCCATGTCGATTTCGGCGGCCGTGGGCTTCATCGCCCTGTCCGGCGTGGCCGTGCTCAACGGCCTGGTGATGATCGCCTACATCCGCCAGCTGCGCGAACAGGGCATGCCCTTGCAGGATGCCATACGCGAGGGAGCGATCACGCGCCTGCGGCCCGTCTTGATGACGGCGCTGGTGGCGTCGCTGGGCTTCGTGCCGATGGCCATTGCCACGGGCACGGGCGCTGAAGTGCAGCGTCCGCTGGCCACCGTGGTGATCGGCGGCATTTTATCGTCGACGGCATTGACGCTGCTGGTGCTGCCATTGCTGTACCGGCTGGCGTATGCCGTAAGAGGCAGGTCGGATTAGCGGGGGCCGCCGAGGTCGCAAGCGCGTCATCCGACGCATTGTTGACGCTGGTAGCAATGTCGGATGACGGCCTTTCAGGCCTGATCCGACCTACCTGTCCATGGGTGGCGGACGTAGGTCGGATTAGCTCCGAAGGAGCGTCATCCGACACCAGCATCGGCGCCAACAATATGCAGCTTACGGCCGGCGGTAGCCGCCTTCGATCCAGTTCGCCGCGGACGTGGCATTGAACTTGAACGCGGCCGAGGTGCGCACCTTGGCGATCTGTTCGCCGTCGGCGTCGTAGGCGCTCAGTTCAGCGTACGGGTGGTCTTCGTCGGGCACGATGTCGAACATCACCTTGATCTGCCCCTCGTCGGTGGCGACGAACAGGTTCTTGTGCAGTTGCGCATGCAGCTGCTGCTCGTGGCGGCGCAGCACCTCGGACGCCGTCTTGACCAGGGTATTGAAGGCGTTGACGTCGAGCGGCTTCGGGTTTTTCTTGTCGCGGCCCATGGTCCACGGTCCCACGAGGGCCGGCTCCGGTTCGCCATCCTTGATCATGGCCACGGCCCAGCCTTCATCTTCCTCGTTCTTGATCACGCGCGCCGTCCAGCCATTGCCTACCCACAGGCGCGGCTCCTGGATCGGGGCGTCATTGTCCTGCTCGGCGGATTCGTCGGAAAAGTCGGGAAAATCGGTACTCATGGCGGTGCTCGTGATGGAAGGTCGGGGCTAGCATGATAGTCGAAAACGCCCGCCCGTGCCGCCTTGCCGGCGGCAACGGTGAACCTTCACCACTTCCTTCCGGCACCTTCCCGGGCAACTGTCAGCACATGGACATGGCAGGCCGGTTGGGCCAGGTCAGCGGCGGACCGGGCGGCACCCAGCGCGGGTCGATGGCCGGCAGCGGTGCATGGTAATTGAACGGGGTGATGATGATCGGCGGTATCGCCGATGGCGCGCCGACGGGCTCGGCGCAGGACTGCGGGGCGCTACGCTGGCGCGTGGTTCGATGGCGGGAAAGGGATAGCGATTGATCCCCGGTATCTGCAAACATGTTGCCCTCCTTGCGGGACTGAGGTAATCAGTATAGGACGGCTTGCGCACATTACAAGAAAAGAAATCTTGTTATACATCAGCGTTTTTCCGGCCTCCAGCGCCTTCCATACCGTGAAAATGACGGCCTGTCGCACGCCGCTGGCGGCAAGCGGGGCGCGCCCCTACAGTGTGACCATGCAACACCCCATCCCCCACACAGCGAGGCTTACCATGAAAAAATTGCTCACCTTCGTCCTCATCGTCATGCTTGCCTGCCTGTTCCTCGACAAGATCGGCGCCGCGGACATGCACATGCAGCTCAACGGCGACGAGATCGACGGTCCGCTGGAGTGGCTGTTCGGCCTGGTGTTTGCCGGCGGCGGCTTGCTGATCGCCGCCATTGCGCTGGTGTGCGCCGCCGTCGTCACGGGCGTGGTCCTGGCCGGCGTGGGCGTGGTGCTGATCGCCGTGGTGGCCCTGTGCGTGGCGCTGGCACTGGCGCTGAGCACGCCCGTGCTGCTGCCGCTCTTGATTCCCGTCGCCATCGTCTGGCTGATCGTCAGCCGCAACCGCAAGCAGGCGCAGACGCATCAGCACAGCCTGTAATCACTGCGCCATGAACTTGCTGAGCACGCCGTCGCCGCCGCCGTCATTCTGCTCGATGCGGTTGCGCCCGCCCCGCTTGGCCCGGTACAGCGCCTCGTCGGCGCGCGCCAGCACGGCGTCGCAATCGGCATCGGTGCCGGCCATGGCGGCCATGCCGATGCTCACCGTGATGGTGAGCACAATGCCGCCATCGATGGTCAGCGAACTTTCCGCCACGCGCCGGCGCAGCCGTTCGGCAAACACGGCCGCCGCCGGCAGATCCGTGCCCGGCAGCAAGATGGCGAATTCCTCGCCGCCCACGCGGCCCGGCACGTCGACCTTGCGCAGCGCCTGACACATCAGCGCGCCCAGGTGACGCAGCACGGCATCGCCCACGGCGTGGCCGTATTCGTCGTTGACGCGCTTGAAGTGATCGATGTCGAGCATCAGCACGCTGGCGCAGCTGGCCAGCTCGCGCTGCAAGCGGGCATGCTCGTTTTCCAGCGACGCCATGAAGTGGCGCCGGTTCGGCAAGCCGGTCAGGAAATCCGTGGTGGCCAGCTGCAGCAGTTCCGCGTTCATGCGCTTGCGCTCGGTGATGTCGAGCGAGGACACCATGACAAAGTCCAGGCTGTCCGCATGGCCGGGCATCACCAGCAAGCTCAATTCATTTTGCCGCGCCGCGCCGTCGAGACGCACGAAGCTGCTTTCGCACTCGTACAGGTGGGCGCCGCCAGCCAGCGCCAGCAGCGCATCGCCGAAACGGGGCAAGGCGCTGTCATCGAAATTCTGTGCCAGGCTCAGCGCGCCGCGGCGCTGGTCGTCCTCGTTGGCGCGCACCTGCGCCAGCGCGGCGCCGTTCGCATCGATGATGCGCACCAGCCCCGCCAGCCGCTGCAGCGCGTCCGGATTGGTCTGGAAATGGGCGCCCAGGTCGCGCACGCCCGCTTGCTCGAGAGCATCGAGCGCGGCGCGCACGGCCGACCAGTCCTGTTCCCACAGGGCCACGGGCGCATGGTCGTACAGGCTGCGGAAACGCGCTTCGCCGGCGCGCAGGGCCAGCGCCACCTGCGCCTGTTCGATGGCCATGCCGGCCAGGTGCGCCGCCTCGCTCAGCCGCGCCAGATGCGCCGCACCCGGTAGCGTCGGCTGGCGGTGATACGCCATCAGCACGCCCAGCAGCTTGCCCGAGCCGCCACGCACGGGCTCGGCCCAGCACGATTGCAGCTGGGCCCGGCACGCCAGTTCCATCGTTTCCTGCGCCTCGGCATGCAGGTCGCCGACGATCACGCGCTGGCCGTCGCGCACGGCTTGCGCGGCGATGCCATGCACGCCCTGCAGCGTGTCGAGGTCATGCCCATGGCTGGACAGGTTGAAGAACGCGGGCAAGCTCGGCGCCGCGCCCAGCACCAGGCGGTGGCGGCTTTCATCGAGCAGCAAGATGCTGCATAGCATGGCCGGATGGTCCGCTTGCACGCTCAGCACCACGCTTTCCAGCACCCGCTCCAGCGGCGCGCCCGTGGCCAGCATTTCCAGCACTTGCCGCCGCGTATGCTCGCGCCGCTCCATCTGGCTGCGCTCGCTGATATCGCGGAAGGTCCACAAGCGCGCCTGCTCATTGCCCAGCTGCATGCTGCGCACATATTGTTCGACCACCCGTCCATCGCGCAGGTGCAGCACGTCGCGCCGCTCGCGGTGGCCGTGCGGCGCGTGGGCGCGTGCCCCGAGGAACGGCGCCGCCTGCTCCAGCTGGCTTTCCACATGGCGCACCAGCGCCGCGCCATCGGCTTGCCAGTCGAGCGCGTCGGGCACTTGCCACAGGTCGCGGAAGCGCCGGTTCGAGGTGAAGATGCGGCCATTGATGTTGTCGACCAGAATGCCGTCGATGGTCGAATCGAGGATGCTGCGCAGCATGGCCTGGCTGCGCTGCGCCGCCTCGGCCATCGCCAGCACGCTCGCCTGCCCCTGCTCCAGCTGCGCAGTCAGCTCGCTCGAGCGCGCCAGCGCCGCCTGGGCGCGGGCGCGGCCCGCCGCCAGCAGCCAGGCCGCCAGCGCCAGCACGATGCTGGCCAGCAAGCCGGCCCAGGCCACCAGGCGGGGCCGCGCCAGCACCTCGCCATCGAAGCCCGGCATGGCGCGCACGCGCAAGGTCCAGGCGCGGCCGGCGATGGTGATCGCCTGCCGCGACACCAGGCTGTCCGACGCGGCGGACGACAAGGCGCCCGGCAAGCTGTCATACATCAGGGCCGCCTCGGCCAGTTGCGCGCCGTCATAGATTTCCAGGTCCAGCTGGCGCGCCGCCTCGCCGCCCACGCCCGCCATCAGGTCGCCCATGCGGAACGGCGCAAACACCCAGGCGCGCAAGGCGGCGCGCCGCTGCTCCACGCCGGCATGCGGCAAGCCATTGTCATACACGGGCAGCACGATCAGGAAACCATGCGCCTGGGCGCTGCCGCCATCTTGCACCAGGTGGATCTTGCCCGTCATGGCGGCCTGGCCCGTATCGCGCGCCTGCTCGAGCGCGGCGCGGCGCACCGGTTCGGACCAGATGTCATAACCGAAGGCCAGCAGGTTGCTCTCGCTCAAAGGTTCCAGATAGGTAATGGGCGCGTGCCAGGCGCGCTGGCCTTGCGGGCGCACGGCATAGCCGGGATAGCCCTCCGCGCGCACGCTGGCCTCGTGCCGCGCCAGGGCGGCGCCGGGCAACAGCGGCAGATAGCCGATACCGTGGATGCCGGGAAAGTTTCGGTCGACTTGCTGCACCGCCAGATAAGCATGGAATTCGCGGCGCGTGACTTCCTGCGAACTGGCATACAGTCCCTGCACCCCGTGCAGCACCTGGATATAGGTCTGCATGCGGCCGGCGATGTTGCCCACCAGTTCGCGCACGCGGAAATCGAAATCGGCCCGCACCTGCTGTTCGCTGGCGTCGTGGGCATTGCGCCAGGCGCCATACGTCAGTCCCAGGCACAGCGCCAGCACCAGCGCGGCCAGGGCGCGCGGTCCCACCCAGTGCGACACTGGCCGGGCAAACCACGACAAAGACGCGCGTGTAGGCATGGCAGGCTGACAGGCAGAATGACATCAAACCGCGACACGGCCGGCAACATGGCTGGCCGCGGCTGCACGATTACCATCGGTAGTCGATGAGAATGATAGTACGTTACAGCGGGCGCCCTTGCAATGCTGAATATTGTGCTAAAAAGCGCACATGTTTCGTCGATGCAATGATGCGTACTCCATGAAAATTCGATGCCATGAAAACCATCTCGCGCCCGCTGGTATGATCGCCCCGCAATCCATCAACAAGGAGCCACATTTGCAGCAAGACAGCTGGCAGGGAACACTCTGGCTGGCGCCGGACTTCGCCATCCTGCATGGCGCGGCGGGCGCCACGGACAGCCACGCCCATTATGCGCACCAGTTGATGCTGAGCATGGGCGCGCCCTTCACAGCAGAGCTCGACGGCATCGTCCACACGGCGCGGCACTTGCTGGTCGATAGCCTGCGCCCGCACGCCATCGTGACCGCGCTGGCGCCCATGCTGACCATCTATGCGGAGCCGCAGCGCCTGGGTGGCGCAGCCTTGCTGGCGGCCGCCGCCCAGGCTGGCGCGCCCACGCTGGAGCATATCGCCGCCGCATTGCGGGCCCAGCCGCGCGAGCCCTTGCCCGATCCCCGCTTGCGCCGCGCGCTGGAGCAGGTCGACATATTGTTGTCGGGCAAGGTCAGCGCGGCAGCCGTGGCCGAGGCCGCGCATTTGTCGCTGAGCCAGCTGGAACGCCTGTTCAGCGCCCAGCTGGGCTTGCCCGTGCGCCGGCTGGTGCTGTGGCGCCGTTTGCGCCTGGCCATCCGTTTTATCTTGTTCGGCAGTACCTTGACGGACGCGGCCCACGGCGCCGGCTTTGCCGATGCGGCGCATTTTTCGCGCACCATGCGCAGCCTGTTCGGCGTGCGCGCCGACCGCAGCTTGCGCCAGTTGCAGGTCACGCTGCTCGATTGAGCGCATGCTTCAAGCCGGCCGGCAGCTCGGGCGCACGCACGCCCTCTTCCGCGCGGAACGGTTCGATCAATTGCGGCAGGTAGGCCACGGGATAGTCGGGACGGCTGCCGATGCCCAGGTCCTCGCCCCGCATGCGGTAGCCGGGTGCGTCGAAGGCCGTGCCCAGCAGGCGGTCCCAGCACGTAAAGAACAGGCCGAAATTCACGTCGCCGGCCGTGCCGTACTTCATGTGGTGAAAACGGTGCAGCGGCGCCCAGGCGAATACGTGGCGCAGCGGCCCCATGCGCATATCGACGTTCGCGTGCTGCAACAGCAGCTGGATCGCCACGGCAAACGCCAGCACGGCCATGACGGGCTCCGGTATGCCCAGCAGCAACAAGGGCAGCATGCCGCCCGCCGCTTCCAGCAGCAGGTGCAGCGGGTGCTTCATCCAGCCGTTAAAACCATACAGGCGCCGCACGCTGTGGTGCACGGCATGCAGTTTCCACAGAAAGTAATAATGGTGGCTCAGGTAATGCACGAGCGTGATGCCGCAGTCGGCGATAAGGATGGCCAGCAGCAGCTGCGCCCAGAACGGCAACTGGTCCGGCCAGAATGCGCCCAGCGCCAGGTGTCCGGCCAGCAGGGGGAAGGCAACCAGGCCCAGCAGGTACAGCGCCTCGTTGACGAGCGCATGCACGGCGTCGCGCCAGCCGTCGCCGTGCGCGTGGTTCCACGCGCCGTCATACGGCAGGTAGCGTTCGGCAAGCAGGGAAGTGAGCAGGGCCAGCAGCAGCAAGGGCGGCAAGACCCAGAGGGAATAGTGGCACACCGCGATCAGGCAACTGGCGGCGCCGATGAAGCCGGCCCAGAAGACGGGGCCGTACAGCGCGGCAAAGAGGGATGTCATGGCAAGGCGCTCCTGTGGCAAAAACCACAGCATCGCTTGCACGCCTGCCGCGCCGCTTGAAGAAACGGCGCAACCTGCTTATTTTGCCGCCTTGCGCGCCGCGTACTGCTGGTAACCGTTCGCGCGCAGGGCACAGGCGGGGCAGGTGCCGCAGCCATAGCCCCAGTCGTGCAATTCGCCCCGCTCGCCCAGGTAGCACGTATGCGTGCCGCTGCGGATCAGGTCGACCAGCGGCTGGCCGCCCAGGTCTTCCGCCAGGTCCCAGCTTTGCGCCTTGTCCAGCCACATCAGCGGCGTTTCCAGCTTCAAACGCGTATCCATGCCCAGGTTCAGGGCCACTTGCAGCGCCTTCATCGTGTCGTCGCGGCAATCCGGGTAGCCGGAGAAATCCGTCTCGCACATGCCGCCCACCAGCACCGTCAAGCCGCGGCGGTAGGCCACGGTGGCGGCCACCGTCATGAACAGCAGGTTGCGTCCAGGCACGAAGGTGTTCGGCAAGCCGTTTTCCTGCATGACGATCTCGACGTTCTGCGTCATGGCCGTATCGGAAATGGCGGAAATCAGCGACAGGTCGATCATGTGGTCCTGGCCCAGGCGGCTGTCCCACTCGGGCGACTGCCGGCGCATCTGTTCCAGTACGCCGGGACGCACGGTCAGCTCGATCGCATGGCGCTGTCCATAGTCAAAGCCGATGGTTTCCACGCGGCTATAGTGTTTCAGGGCCCAGGCCAGGCAGGTGGTGGAATCTTGTCCACCGCTAAAGAGCACCAGTGCGGAGTCCGTTGCTAGCATAATTTCTTTCTTTTCAGTGTGATTCTGTTCCAATTGTGCGCAGGGAAACATGATTCCCAGTGCAAAAAATACTTATTCGTCCGCCATCAGTTTACCTATTCCGGTAACATGCAGTCAGCATTTACTCATCTGGAGCACCATGTTTTCTGCACGACCCATACGGCATACGGCTGCCGGCAAGGCGATACGACCACGAATTTTGGCACAAGTAGTGACAAAAGCAATGGGTCAACTGACACTGGCGGCCGCCGGCGGCGTCATCTCGCTGTTTCCCATCGCCCATGCGGCCGCGCAAGATGCTGCTCCGGAGAGCGCCAGCGTCACGGAAACGGCGCCCGCCCCGCTGCAGTACGAGGTCAAGGTCAACGCCCCCGGCGACCTCGATGAGTTGCTGGAAAAAAACCTGGACCTGGAACGCTTCCGCGGCAACCCGCGCATGGACCGCGAGCAATTGCAGCGCCTCGTGCGCGATACGCCCGAGCAAGCCAAAAACCTCATCGCCACGGCCGGCTACTACACGCCCGTCGTCACGGTGCGCGTCGATACGACGGGCGCCAAACCCGTCGTCATCGTCGACGTCGAGCCGGGCCAGCCCGTGACCGTCGACAAGGTCGAGCTGGAATTACGCGGCTTCGATCCCACGCCGCCGCTGGCCGCTTCCGAACCCTACGATACGGAAGCCCTGAAACGCAGCTGGGCCCTGAAGACGGGCAGCGTGTTCCGCCAGGCGGAATGGGAGTCCGCCAAACGCGCGCTGCTGCGCGAAGTGGTGCAGACGCGCTACCCGCGCGCCCAGCTGGTCGATACGCAAGCCGTGGTCGATCCGGAAACGCACAAGGTGTCCTTGCTGGTCGTTCTCGACAGCGGCCCCGAGCTGCGCTTCGGCGAGCTGCGCATCGAAGGCTTGAAGCGCTACGATGCCAGCATCATCCGCAACCTCGACAAGATACGCCCGGGCGACTATTACAGCGAGTCGGCGCTGCAATCGTTCCAGGCACGCCTGCAGGACACGGGCTACTTTGCCAGCGTGGAAGTGAGCGCCGACATGAGCAGCATCCTGGGCGAGCAGATCGAGGCGGGCCAGGAAAGCCAGCAAGCCGAGGCCGCCGCCGAAGCCAGGCCCGCCAACCGCGGCCCCGCGCCGCAGCTGCCGCTGGTCGTGCGCGTGACGGAAAACAAGCAGCAGAACGTCAGCGCCGGTCTCGGTTTCAGTACGAATACGGGTAATCGCGCCCAGCTCAACTATGACAACCTGAACGTGTGGGGCACGCGCTTCAAGAGCGCGATCACCATGGAAACGAAGAAACAGGCGGCGCACGCCAATTTCTACTTTCCGACGACCGAGCGCGGCTATAACGACAGCGCGGGCGCCTCGTTCGAGCGCAGCGACATTTCCAACGAAATCACGGCCGTCACCACCATCTCGGCCAAGCGCAACTGGGGTGGCACCAACCTCGAGCGCAGCCTGACGTTCGAGTTCCTCAGCGAAGACAAGACGGTGGTGGGCCTGGAACAGACGCGCAGCAAGAGCTTGCCGCTGACCTATGCCATCACCAAGCGCAGCCTCGACAGCCTGCTGTTCCCCACCAAGGGCTATGTCATCAATGCGCAGGTGGGCGGCGCGCTGCTGCCCCTGCTGACGGACGAGCGCTTCGTGCGCGTCGCCGGCAAGGCCGTGTATTACCGTCCGCTGGGCGAAAAGGGCGAACTCATCCTACGCGGCGAAATGGGCGCGCTGGGCTCGAAAGAGAAGCGCGGCGTGCCGGCCGTCTACCTGTTCCGCGCGGGCGGCGACCAGTCGGTGCGCGGCTATGCCTACCAGGAACTGGGCGTCAAGGAAGGCGACGCCACCGTCGGCGGGCGCTACATGGCCACCGCCAGCGCCGAGTACCAGTACTGGTTCAAGCCGAAATGGGCCATCGCCGCCTTCTACGACGCCGGCAACGCGGCCGATACCGTCAAGGCGCTGACGCCGAAATCGGGCTACGGCCTGGGCGGACGCTACAAGAGTCCCGTCGGCCCCATCAATGTCGACGTGGCATATGGCCATGCCGTCCACGCCTACCGTTTGCACTTTTCTCTGGGATTCACTTTCTGATGTCCGATATTTCTACCGAGTCCCACGACGCCGCGCCGCCACCGCCGGCGAAAAAATCGCGCCGCTGGGTGCGCTACGTGCTGATCGCCGTCGCCAGCCTGGCCGTGCTGCTGGGCGGCGCCTTCTGGTTCCTGGGCCGCGAATCGACCCTGCAGATGCTGGTGCAAAAAGTGGCCAGCGCCAGCGGCGGCGACATCGCAGTGTCGGGCGTGTCCGGCTCGCTGTACAACCGCATGCACCTGGGCCACGTCAGTTACCGCAGCAAGACGCAGCACATCACGGCCGACAACATCGACATCAACTGGTCGCCATTCCAGTTCTTCTCGGAAGGCATCGCCATCAGCGAACTGCACGTGGCCAGCCTGTCCGTGGAAAGCACGGCGCCGTCCGACGAGCCGTCGACCATGCCCGCCAGCCTGGCCGCGCCCTTTAAAATCGGCATTGCCGACGCGCGCCTGGACAAGGTGACCCTCATCAGCGCGGGCGGCAACACGGTGTTTGAAAAAATCCATTTCACCTTGTCGGGCGACAAGTCGCAATGGCAGCTGGAAGACGCCTCGGCCGTCACGCCGTTCGGCCAGGCCACGGCCAGCGCGACGATCGCCGCCACGCAGCCGTTCAAACTGTCAGGCAAGGCGGGATTGACGCAGATCAACCCTGCCGCCGGCGAAAAACCGGCTGCCCTCGCCTTGCAGCTGGGCGGCGACCTGAACGTGCTGAACGTCACGGCCAAGGGCAGCGCGGGCGCGGCCACGGCCGATGCCCGGCTGGCGCTGGCGCCGTTCGACCCCGTCATCATCCTGCGCTCGGCCAGCATCAAAGGCCGCAACATCAATCCGGGCAAGTTCGACGCGACCTTGCCGCAGGCGGACCTGAGCCTGGAACTCGATGCCGCCATCGACACCCGGCCGGCCAGGCAAACGGTGTCGGGCAAGCTGGCCATCCTCAACCACGCCACGCCTGGCCCCATCGACCAGCAAAAGCTGCCGCTGCGCCAGTTCGAAGCGCGCCTGGGCGGCACCCTGACGGCCACGACGCTGGAATCGGCCATCATCGATTTCGGCAACGCGGGCAAATTCACGGGCGGCGGCAAGCTCAACCGCGATGCCGTCGATGCCCCCATCGGCACTGCGCAACTGACCTTGCACACGGACAAGATCGACTTGCAGCATATCTACAGCAGCATCAACAGCACGAAGATCGTCGGTGACATCGTGCTCGACAGCGACGGCAAGACGCAAACCCTGCGCGCCAGGCTCGGCGAAGCCAAGCTGCGCCTGGATGTGGAAGCCACCCTGGCCGACTCGCTCGTGCAACTGCGCAAGGCCACCTTGCAGGCAGGCAAAAGCAGCGTCAACGCGACGGGCCAGATCAGCCTGAAGGACGAACAGCCATTCAAGGCCGTGGCCAGCACCAGCCGCCTCAATCCCGCCGACTTCGGCGCCTTCCCCGTGGCCGACCTGAACCTCGACGTGCGCGCCCATGGCCACGTGGCCCCCAAGTGGCTGGCGAACGCGGACTTCACCGTGCGCCCCAGCAAGCTGCTCGACCAGCCCTTGTCCGGCAAGGGCAAGCTGACGGCCGATGCGGCCCATTTCAGCGGCATCGACGTGCAATTGGCGCTAGGCAAGAACAACGTGACGGCCAAGGGCAACTTTGGCGGCGCCGGCGAAAAACTCAACTGGAACGTCGATGCACGCCAGCTTTCCGCCCTGCAGGGCGACTTGCTGGGTACGGTGCTGGCCAGCGGCGTGGTGCAGGGCACCCTGCAGCAGCCGCGCACGAGCTTTGTGGCCGATGCGAAAGGACTGGGCCTCACCAGCGGCAAGCGCCCCGCGCCCGACAGCGCCATCCACGCCAGCGGCGAAGTGGGCTTGACGGGGCCGAAGCAGCAGGCGGAATTGAAAATGACGGGTTCCTTGCAAAAGATCAACCCGGCCGCGTTTGGCGCATCGCTGCCCAACGGCAACGTGAATGCGGATTTCAACGGCAGCGGCCGATTGACCAGCGACTGGCAAGTGGCCCTCAACCTGGCCTTGCGCGAATCGACCCTGCAAAACGCCCCGCTGGCCGGCTATGCCAAGCTGTCGGCCAACGCGAAACGCATCGACAGCGTGGATACGGAACTGCGCCTGGGGCCGAACAGCTTGCTGGCCAAGGGCGCGCTGGGCGGCGCCACCGACAAGCTGACGTGGAAACTCGATGCGCCGCAACTGTCGACCCTGGGTCCCAATTTTGCCGGCGTGCTGCATGCGGCCGGTTCCGTCTCGGGCAAGATGGACGCGCCCGCCGCGCAATTGACGCTCGATGGCAAGGACCTGACCTTCTTTGGCGAGCAGCAATTGAAAGCCGTGAAAGGCAGCGCCAGCGTGGGCGCCGGCCAGGGCGCACTCGACCCCATGGTCAGCAGCCTGGAAATCACGGGCTACGCCACGCCCACCTTCAAGCTGGCCAGCGCCCGCCTGGGCACGACGGGCACGCGCGGCAGCCATACGGTCAATTTGACGGCGCGCAATGACGATTTCGATGCCACCGTGCAAATCCGCGGCAGCCAGAGCGGCGCCGCCTGGACGGGCAGCATCGACAGCCTGCAAAACAAGGGCCGCTACGCGCTCGTGCTGCAAGCGCCCGTGCCCGTGAAAGTGGCAGGACCGGCCGGCAGCGGCGTGGCGGGCCTGGGCCAGCCCGAGCAGATCAGCGTGGGCAACACCGTCATCAAATTACCGGCAGGCAGCATCACCATGCAAAACCTGGTCAAGAACGGCCCCCGGTGGACCAGTTCCGGCCAGGCGGCCGGCGTGGCCCTGACCTATCTGGCGCAGGTCATTCCCTCGCTGCAGGCGAATGCGCGCAGCGACCTGACCCTGGGCGCGCAATGGTCGCTCGACATGCAGGTGCCGACGGCCAAGCAGAAAGATCCCTCGCTGGCGGGCATGCTGCACATCTACCGCGAAAAAGGCGATGTGACGGTGGGCGTGGAGCAGCCGCTGGCGCTGGGCTTGCGCACCTTCGATGCCCGCGTGGATGTCGCCAACCAGCAGCTGCGCCTGGCCGTGAAACTCGATGGCGCACGCGCGGGCCAGAGCGATATCAATGCCACCGTGCAAATGCTGAACGGACGCATCAGCAACGACAGCGCCCTGTCGATGACGGGCACCACGAATATCGATTCGTTGGCGTGGCTGGCGCCGCTGACGGGCCAGCCGGGCCTGGAACTGGGCGGCGCCTTGAAAGTGGCCCTGTCCGGCAGCGGCACCATCGGCGCGCCGCAACTGAATGGCGACATCAACGGCAGCAAGCTGCTGGTGAACTGGGCCGACCAGGGCTTGAAATTGCGCAATGGCGTGCTGCAAGCCAAGCTGGCCGGCGATCAGCTGCAATTGCAGCGTTTGAGCTTTGACGGCGGCGACGGCAAGGTGCAGGCAGATGGCTGGGTACGCTTTGCGAATGGCGAAGCGAGCCTGGAACTGAAGCTGATGGCCGACCGCCTGCAGGCGCTGTCGCGCCCGGACCGCACTTTGGTCCTGTCGGGCAACAGCACCCTGGTGCGCAATGACAAGCGCTTCAGCTTCGAGGGCAAGTTCAAGGCCAACCGCGCGCTGATCGAGCTGGCGCCGCAGGATACGCCCACGCAAAGCAGCGACGTGGTGGTGCTGGGCAAGGAAGTCAAGGGCGGCAAGGAAGCGCCTTCGCTGCCCCTGAATATCGATCTCGAGTTTGACCTGGGCAACGCCTTCCACCTGCGCGGCATGGGCCTCGACGCGGATCTGGCGGGCAATGTGCGCGCCCGCGTCATCAACCGCGCCGCGCCGCGCGTGACGGGCAGCATCAAGGTCACGAACGGCCAGTACGCCGCGTATGGACAGAAGCTGTCGATCGAGCGGGGCCTGATCGCCTTCACGGGCGCCTACGACAATCCGTCGCTGAACATCCTGGCCGTGCGCAAGCGTCCCGAAGGCGAGGCGCTGTCGGAAACGAACGTGGAAGCGGGCGTGGAAGTGCGCGGCACGGCGCAGGCGCCGACGGCCAAGCTGGTGTCCACGCCCAGCGTGTCGGACAGCGACAAGCTGGCCTGGCTGATCCTCGGCCACGGCGCGGAAACGGCGGCCGGCGACGAAATGGCCCTGCTGACGACGGCCGCAGGCGCCCTCTTCGGCGGCTCCGGCGGCGGCTTGCAGGGCAAGCTGGCCAATTCGCTGGGCCTCGATGAAGTGGGCCTGTCGCAGGCCCAAGGGCTGGAAAGCACGGTCGTCACCGTCGGCAAGCGGCTGTCGTCGCGCGCCTACCTGACGTTCGAGCAAGGCACGAGCACGGCGACGAGCCTGGTGAAGCTGCGTTATAAACTGAACCGCCGCATCACTTTGCAGTTCCAGACGGGCACGAACAATGCGCTGGACGTGTTGTATACGTGGGCGTTTGATTAGAGTGGCGGCCAACGATGTTGTCGGATTACGCGGGGCGTGGCCCCGCTAATCCGACCTACGGCCCATGTGCATCCACGTAGGTCGGATTAGCGGCGCAGCCGCGTCATCCGACACCACCAGAAACAACAAAGGGCGCCTCGGCGCCCTTTTTCTTGATCTGCCGCAAAGGCGATCTTACTCAGCCACGTCGAGCCCCCGCTCGATCATGCCTTCGACATACGCGCGCAGATACTGCTCCAGCGCGGGACCGGACAGCACATTGGCCGTCAGCGCGCCGTGCGGCGAGCCTTTCAGCACGCCGGCATGGTACACGCGCGCAATCCAGGCCACGTCCGCGCCCTGGGTGTAATCGAGTTCATAGTCGAACGATTCTCCGCTGACTTTGCGTGTGTAGACTTCCTTGACAATTGCCATCTAAAACAGCCTTTCTTGACGAGATTAACTAAGTAATCCTCAGGAAATTATTGTGAATTTATGACGAACAGAACCGGATGCTATGCAAGGCGCCCGCTGCGACGCAGTGCGAGCACTGCTAGCAGCGGGCAACGCCGCAGAGCGCCGGTTATGGAAGTCAGAAATCACAATAATTTATTGGGGGTTACTTAGCATAGGATGCGGGTGCGGCACGGGATCGTCCTGCGGCACCGGGTGCACGGGCCCCGGGTGGCGCCCGGGCGCTTCTTGCGGCTCCGGCGCCGGCATGGGTTCATCGACGGGCGCCGGGTCGGGCGCGCGGTGGGCGTGGATGACGGTCATGGCTGGCCTCCCTGCAGACAAAGGAAGACCATACCACGAGATGCGCGCCGCCGCCCTTATTTGCCGGCCGGCTTGACGTCGGCGGCTGGCGGCGCCGCGTTCTTCACATATTTCTCCAGCCAGTTGTTGCTTTCATACAGCATCTGCATGATCGATTCGCGCGCGCGGTAGCCGTGGCTCTCGTTCGGCAGCATCACCAGGCGCGCCGTGCCGCCCAGTCCCTTGACGGCCTGGAACATGCGCTCGCTCTGGATGGGGAAGGTGCCCGAGTTGTTGTCCTGCTCGCCATGGATCATCAGCAGCGCATCCTTGATCTTGTCCGCATAATTGAACGGCGACATGGCCTGGTAGACGGCCGGCGCCTGCCAGAACGCGCGCTCTTCCGCCTGGAAGCCGAACGGCGTCAGGGTGCGGTTGTAGGCGCCGCTGCGGGCGATGCCGGCGCGGAACAGCCGCGTATGCGCCAGCAGGTTGCCCGTCATGAAGGCGCCATACGAGTGGCCGCCGATGGCGATGCGGTTGCGGTCGGACACGCCACGGCGCACCACTTCGTCGACGGCCGCCTCGGCATCGGCCACCAGCTGCGGCAGATAGGTGTCGTTCGGCTCCTGTTCGCCGTTGCCGACGATGGGGAACGATGGATTGTCGAGCACGGCGTAACCCATGGACAGGAAGGCGGCCGGGCCCCAGTAGCTGACGGCATTGAATTTGTAGGGCGAGCCCTTGGTCTGGCTGGCGGCGCTGGCCGTCTTGAATTCCTGCGGATACGCCCACATCAGGGTCGGCAGCGGGCCGTCGCGCTTGACGTCGTAGTTCGGCGGCAGCATCAATGTCGCCGTCAAGTCCACGCCGTCGGCGCGCTTGTAGCGGATCAGCTCTTTCTGCACGTCCTTCAGTTGCGGCAGCGGATGGGGGAAATGCGTGAGGGCCGTCAATTGCGCCGCGCCCTGCTGTTTCAGGTTGCGCACATAGTAATTCGGCTGCTCGGTCGGCGATTCGCGCGTCGACAGCAGACGGCTGCCATCCTCGTCCAGCACGGCCACCACGTTTTCATAGTAGGGCGCGGCGCTCTGGAACAGGCGTTCCTTCTGTTTCGTCGCCAGGTTCAGGCGGTCGATGAACGGGCGGTCGCCCTCCTTCGATGCGCCTTGGCCGTCGAGCAGGATGGAACCGTCAGCGGCGATGAGCAGGCGCGGCAAGCCGGCAGCGTCCGCGCGCATGACGGGCTGGCCCGGATCGTTGTAGCGATCCTCGAACGATCCAGCGTACACGAGGTCGGCCGGGGCGGCGGGTTGATCTGGCGCAATGCGCCATTGCTTGACGGCGCGCGTCTTGTACCACGCTTCGCTGAGCAGGGCCAGGTCGCCGCGGCCCCAGGCCACGCCCGCGTAGCGCGAAGCCAGCTTGGCCAGCACGGCCGGCTTGGCAGTGAACGGTGCCGCCTGCGTGTAGACGATGTCGCGGATCTCGGCCGCCTTGGCCGGATCGCCGCCGTCCTGCGCTTCGGCCCACACCAAGGTGGCGGGCGCATCGACGCGCCAGCTGACGGAGCGCACGCCGGCGGACACGGCATCATTACCTGGCGGCAGCCCTTCCTCCAGCGGCAGGGCCGCCACCGCGTGTTCCACCTTGCCATTCAGGTCGCGCACGTCGATCTTGTGAGCGAAATCATGCGCCGGCACGATGTAGGAATACGGACGCACGATGCTGGTCGTCAGCAGGTGCTTGCCATCGGGCGAAGCCGACACGCGCGAGAACTGGCCCGGCTGGCCGACCAGGCGCTGCTTGCCAGCCACGTCCAGCAAGGCCAGCTGCACGGTGATGTAGTGTTCGAACAGCTGCGCATCCTGTTCGTTTTTCAGCAAGTCGGGATAGGTGCGCAATTGCTTGACGCCGCCGCCCGGCACGCTGTCCTGGATGGACGGGCCCGTCGGGATGCCGCTGGCAACGGGCGCCGCGCCCAGCTTGGCCGGCTTCAGCTGCACCAGCAAGGTCTTGCTGTCCGGCATCCAGGAAAAGCCGCGGCCATACACGGCCGACAGGGGGGTGCTGGACAGCTTGCGCGCCGCTTTCGTCTGCACGTCGAGCAGCCACAGTTCCACGCCCGACTCCTTCACGCCCCTGGCGGGATCGGCAAAGGCGATGTGCGTAAAGGCCAGGTAGCGCTGGTCGGGCGACCAGGCCAGGTCGGCGATGCGGGGTGCCGCCGGCAAGCCGCTGACCTTGATTTCCTTCTGCGTATCGATGTCGAGCAAGCCCAGTCCCGTGTGGAAACTGAAGCGGCTGGCCGAATACGTGCGCGGATTGATGCGCAAGCCCGCCAGCTTCAGTTCCGGCTGCGCCACTTCGCTTATGCTGGGCAAGGAGGGCGTGGGCAGCACGGCGGCCAGGTTGCGTTTCGGGCTCAGGCTCAGTGTCGGCGCGCGCGGCGCATCGACGATGGCTTGCAGGGGCGCGGGCGGGGCTTGATAAGCGCCATCTTGCGCCATGGCCAGGGAAGACGAGGCCATCAGGCCGACAGTGAGGGGAAGCAAAGGCAAACGAGTAGACATGGAACTCCAGTGTATGAAGGTGATGACAGCAAGCGAGCGCACCGCACCGCTCATGGCGGCGCTTTGTGACAGGGCATAGTGCGTTCATGCCAAGTAAATGTCAACCAACAACTTTTGCTGTTTGACAAGCATCGCCGCCCGCCCCCATCTGGCTTACAATCGCTGTTTTACCCGCACCCGATTGCCTACATGGAAACCACTACCCTCGCCCTGCTGTTCCTGGTCCCGCTGCTGGTCTGGCGCATCTATTCGCGCCTGAAGAAACTGGTGGCGCGCCAGAAGTCGCAGCTGTGGCGGCACTGGAGCGTGGCGATCGCCTTTCCCGCACTGCTGCTGTTCCTGGCGACGACGACGAAATTCGAGCTGCTGCCCCTGTCCAGCCTGGGCGCGGCCGCGCTGGCCGGCGGCTGGCTCGGTGTGCTGGGCTTAAAGCTGACGCGCTTCGAGCAAGTCGGCAAGGATTTCTTTTTTACCCAGCACCGCTACCTGGGCCTGGCCATCACGATGCTGTTCATCGCCCGCTTGCTGTACCGCGGCATGGAAATCTACCTGAACACGCGCCTGGACGTGCCCGTGCCGCCGCCGCCGTTCGGCCAGAGCCCGCTGACCATGGCCGCCTACGGCCTCGTCATCGGCTACTACGCCGTGTATGCGTGGGGCCTGGTGCGCTGGCGCCAGCGCAACAAACCCCTGCAAACCGCAGAGTAAGCCGGGTCAGTAGTACTGGCACAGGCCTTCGCAACTGGTCGCCGACAGCGCCTGGCGTATCGTCGCCAGCGCCGGCGCCAGGGCCGGATCGAGGTCCTTGTCCGCATCGGCCAGGCTGGTCAGCAGGCGCTCGCGCAAGGGCGGCGCCATCAGATTCGCGTTCGCCGTGGCGTGCTGCGCCGCCGCTTCCAGCATCCGCTTCTTTTGCGCCACGCTCCAGAACGGCACCTGCACGAACTGCACCACGCTCGTGTAAACAACGGCCGTGTTCTTGCTGAACACCCGCGCGCGCAGACGCTCGGGCCCGCTCACCGCATCGGCCGGCTGGGCGCTGAATTCCCGCTCCATCAGCCCGATCAAATGGCCATGGCAATGCATGCTGAAAGCAAACAAGGTACTCATTTCATCGCCATAATTGGCCAGGTTCCGCGTCACTTGTTCCTTGCGCGCCTGCTGCAGTTCGGCGCCGGACAGCGGCAACGGCCATGCGAGGCCAAACGCATAGTATGTTTTGCCCAGCCGCATGGCCTGCTCGCACACGGCCACGCTCTCGTTCACGTCCTGCAGCGCCGCGACGGGCGCCTGGAACAGGCGCGGACCGTCGGCGATCTGCGCAAACAGTTGTGCCACGGCAGGTTCGCCCAGGCGCGGCAAGCCGCTGTGCGGCGTCGCCTTGGCCATCCGCGCTTCCAGCTGGCCGCTGGCTTGCTGGAAATCGCTGTAGCTGTCGGCCCAGGCGGCGGGCGCCACGAGGGCGGAGGAAAGGCAGAACAAGCGGGCGATGCGGCGCAGCGGCGGGGAAATCGACAGGGACATGGGATCAGGCGAACACTATTGAATAAGCGGCAATTATAGGCAATCTGTATCCATACTGCATCCAATCAGGCGATGATGGTGACGCGCGGCCAGCGCGCCGCATAATCCTTGCCGGCCAGGCGCTGCGCATAGCCGTCCGGACTGATGCGCGCCGGGTTGCGCCGCACCACCATATTGAACAGGTCGTCGAGGCCGTGCGGCGCGATGATGCCGATCTCGCCGTCGCGCTGCAGATGGATGCCGACCGAGGTGGCGAACTCGGGCCAGGAAGCGATGGCGTCATCGAGCGACAGCAGGGGCGGCACGGCGTAGCCGAACTCTTCTTCGAACCACAGGTGCACCCTGGCCTGGTTGCACACTTCCCACGGCACGCCGAGCAGCGCCGTTTCCAGGCGCTGGCGCAGCCGCACCTCGCTTTCCGCAAGCACATCGTGCGCATCGAAATACGCCACGTCGACGTCGCTCAATGCCGACGGTTGCGCGTAGCCGTGCAAGGCATCCCACACGAGATTGCGCACGGCGCCGGCGCCGATGCAGCAGTGGGGCAAGCCCAGCTGCGCCACGGCTTGCAGCGCCTGCCGGCACCACGGCGTGGCGCCGGCGATGGCGCGCAGACGCGCGGCCAGCGCTTCCTGCGCACTCACGGCCGGATCTGCGGCGCCACCCCGTCGTTGCTCACCGTGCCTTCGACATTGCCGAAGTACACGTCCAGATCCTGCTTCGGACGGAAGTTGCGCAGCTTGACTTGCAAGGTGGTGGGATTGATTTTGGTGAACGTGCCGGGGAAGCACAGGCTGATCAGCTCGTCCGGTTTGCCTTTGATCAAGTTCAAGGTGAAATCCTCGATGCCATTCTTCCAGGTGTTGCCCGTCGTCAAAATGTACGAGACCCACACGGCGTTGACGAAACCGCTTTCGCCCTGCCGGGCCGCCAGGCGGTTCCACGTCTTGTAGAAGGCCTTGTCGCCGCAGTATTTCTTTTCGAACTCGTTGCCATCGCCCAGGTAGGAAGCGCCGGGGCCGGCCGCGACGAACGGCGCATATTGATGGCGCACGCGCACGACTTTACCGGCGGGAAATTTCTGCTGCCACAAGTAGATGACTTTCACGGTCCAGGCCGGCACCCATTCCTCGTCGTAGAGCTGGGCCAGCAAACCTTCGCGTATCATGATCTTGCTCTGCGCGGCCGTCAGCGGCGCCACCTTCTTGTCGAACGGCGTGTGCGACGGGAAATAGGCGATCTGCGCGTCGGACAGCCCCAGCTGGCGCAGCCGCGCCGTCACGTCCTCGGCGTCGAGCTTGGCCACGAACGTGGTTGTATAGTCCTTGCGCTTGCCATCCACGTCGACGGTAAACTGCTGCGGCTGGCCGTAATACGTGGGCGAGCCATGGTAGCCGGCAGAGTATTCGGGCAGCGGAAAGAAGATCGTCTCTTCCACGTCCTTCGCCGATTCATTGAGGAATTCGTACTCGACCTTGATCAAGTCCGTGCTCACGCTGAGCACTTCCTTTTTCATGGCGACGGCATCCGTCTTGCCGAACAGGATTCCCCCCGCGCCGACGGAACCGATGCCGTCGTTGGCCCGGGCTGGCGCCGAACACGCCAGCGCCAGGGCCGCGGCCAGAACGAGCTTGCGCACGGCCATCACGCCACCTTGCCCGGTACGGGTTCGATGCGCCGCTGCAGCACGAAAATCGGTTGCGCCCATTGCGTATCCTTCTTTTTCTTGCTGGTGATCAAGGTCAGCTCCGAGGGATCGTAGACATCCGTGTTGTGCGTCAACGGCGTCGTCATCAGGTACTGCGCTTCCGTGTTTTTCAGGAATTCGCCGACCAGTTGAATATTGCGGATATCCAAATGGGCAAACGGTTCGTCGATGAAGACGAAGCCGCCGGAACCGTCTTCCGATTTCAGCAAGCCGATCAGCAGCACCAGCGACTTCATGACCTGCTGGCCGCCCGACGCTTCGCCATCGTTCATGCCGATGACGCCCTTGCCGTCGAATTTGAAGCGCACGTGCAAGCCCGCCTGCGACAGCTGCACGTCGTCGTTTTCCAGACGCACGGGGTCGGCATGGACTTCGATGCCGGCCAGCTCGCCCAGCTCCTTGATGTTCTTGCTGTAGGTCTTGATGGTGTAGCGCAAGCGCTCCATGTAGGCGCCGCGGGCATTGCCCGTCGCTTCGATGGCGCGGTTGTTCTGGTAGCGGCGCTCGTCCGTTTCCGACTGGCGGCCATGCAGCTGGTCCGACAGGCGGTGGTGCTGGTCGATGACGGTGGCGTCGAGTTCCCAGTCGTCGCGCGCCAGGCTGTTTTGCAGGCTGGCCACGCGCAAGTCGACCTGGTGCGCATTCTGGTGCTCGGCCACGAGCGCGGCGCGGCGGGCGGGACGGCGCCAGCTTTTCGGCAGGTGGCGCCACGCATGGCGCAAGGCCAGCAAGGCGCGCGCATGCTCGGCGCGCTGTTCAATCTGCTTCTTGTAGCCAAGGCGCGAACCCGCTTCCGCCTCGGACAGGGCCAGGCGCGCGTTTTGCCATACGGTATCGGCACGCGTGCGCGCCACAGTGGCGTTCTTGGTGAGATTCTGCAACTCGCCCAGGCGGCCGCCCACTTCCAGGCGCTCTTCCTTCAAGGGCTTGGAATTGCGCAGCGCTTCGGCGAACTCTTCCTGGCGCGCACTGAGCTCCTTGGCCGCGTCGACGCCGGCGATGCGCGCTTTCAGGGCGCCCACTTCGGCCGCCAGCTTCGAAATCGCCAGGGTCAAGGTATCTTCCTGGCCTTCCAGGCCCGGCAGCGAGCGCAGCAGCGCTTCCAGACGGCCGCTGCGGCCGGCCTGGCCGAAGCGGTAGCGCGACGCTTCCACGAACAGCGAGCGCCCCCCGCGGCGTTCGCGGTGGTACGCCTCGGGCGTGATCCATTCCTCGTGGTTGCCCAGCTTGAAGCCCGCTTCGACGGAATCGACGCGGGCAATGCGCGACAGCTGCTCGATCAGCCAGCTGGGCACGGGCGCGGAAAATTTCACCACCGCCAGCAAACTCTCGTCCTTCGCCACCGGCGCCGTGACCAGGTCGGGCACGATGAAGTGGCGGTAGCGTTCCTTCTCGGCCAGGCGGTAGGCAGCGGCCGCATCCTTGGCCTTGTCCAGCAAGACGACCGAGGCGTAACCGCCCAGTACGCCTTCGACGGCGCCCTGCCAGCGGCTGTCCGTCACTTCGACGATATCCGACAGCATGGCGTGCGAAATCCCCGCGTCGCGCAGCGCACGGCGCATGCCGCGCACATTGTCCGGCTCCGGCATGGCCGTCTTGCCTTGCAGCGCGGCAATCGTTGCCTGTTCGCCCGCGATGCGCGCCGACAGGGCGTCGCGCTGCTGGCGCTGCTGCAGCAATTGCGCTTCCTTCTGCTCCAGCTGGGCCGCCACTTCGGCGATGTCGCTGCCCGAATCGGCCGCCAGCTTGTGCAAGCGGTCCTTCTGTTCCAGCAAGCTGTCCAGCGGTTTCAGTTTTGCATTGATCAGGGACAAACGGCTCTGCAAGCCGATCGATTCCTGCTCCAGCAGGGTTTCATTCATCTGCGCGTCGGACAGGGCTTTCGCCTGCGCGGCCAGCGCATTGCGTTTATCCGTCAGCTGCTGGTCCGCCTGCGCCATTGGTTTACGCGCGTCGCGCAATTGCCGGCTGGCGATGGCCGCCTTTTCGCGCGCCTCGTGGTACTGCAGGCTGGGCAGCACTTCTTCCAGCAGGTTGCGGCGTTCCTTATGTAAACCTTCCCACTGGTGGTAATTGGCCACGCGCAGGCGCAGGCCTTCCAGATTGGTTTTCGACGCCTCGAGTTCCGTCTCGAAGCGTTTCAGCTCCACCTCCGTGTCGCGCTGGTGGCGCTTGGCTTCGTCGTAGGCGTCCAGCACTTCCTTGTCGCCGAAGACCTGGAACACCAGGTCGAGCAGCTGGCGCGGCGCGTATTCGCACAGTTTGTCCGTCTCGCCCTGCTCCAGCGCCAGCACTTTCGACATGGCCGGCGACAGGCCCGCATTGGCCAGGCGCTTGCGGTAGTTTTCCACGCCGAGCCAGTCGTTGGCGTCCGTGATGTCCTCGATCTGTACATTGCCTGGACGCATCAGATACTGGCGCTTCCAGTCGCCGCCATTCTTCTGGATCTGGCAAAACAGGGTCACTTCATCGTCGCTGAAGAAGCCGGAACTGCGGAACGGGCGGTTCGACAGCTGCTTGCCCACGTTCTTGTTGTCGACCACGGCGCGCAGCCAGGCCGTCTGCTGGCCCGAGTGGCGCGCGTAGTGTTTATAGGTGCGGCCCATCGAGCAGTCGAGGCCGAACAGGGTGCGCAAGGCGTCGAGCAAGGTGGTCTTGCCGGAGCCGTTCTGCCCCGCGATGGTGATGATCTTTGCGTCGAGCGGAATATTCTTGATGCGCTGCCAGTAATCCCAGTGCACCAGTTCAAGTGATTTGATATGAAACATGGGCGCTTTCAGTGAGGGAGGTCGGACGCGGGCTCATCGCCGTCGTCAGGCAGGTCGCCGATGTCGGCGGACAGGTCGTCCGCCAGGTCGGCGTCGGGCAGTGTATCGCCGCTGACGGCCACCAGGCGCGCCGGCGCCCGCTTGAAGACGTCGGCCAGGGCGCCGTTGATGATGCGTTCCTTGAGCACGTCCGTGTCCATCATCAGGTCCAGCAGCGGGCCTTCCAGGATGACATCGCCGCGCCGCTCGATGAAGCCCAGCTTGGCCAGGGTGCCCAGATTCATGTCCATGCGCGTCTTCTTGCCCAGCTTGTCGCCGAAGTCGGACAGCAGCGCCTTGTAGGAAATGCCGATCGACGCGTCTTCCGCGCGCGGCAGCGGTTTTTCCGTGCCAAACATATCATTTTGATCGTCATCCGCGTGCTGGTGCGTTTCCTGGCGTTCGCGCTTGGGCAGGATGATCTGCGCCCACAGCACCACCAGCAAGGCCACGCCATCGCGCGCCAGACCGAAATTATTGTTTTGCCACACGTCGCGCGCGCCGAAGATCTTCGGCTCGATGGTGCGCGTCAGGGCCAAAGTGACATGGTCGGCATATACGTTGTCGAGCAGTTTCAGGCCGCAGGCCAGCAGGCGCGCATCGATTTCGGCGCGGAACAGCTCGTCGGACAGCACGCGCTTGACGAGCTTGTCGTCGCGGCGCAGGGTTTGATGCGTGAGCAGGCGCGCAATCAGGATTTGGGAATCGTCATTCATCGGCTGTGCCGCTATCTAAATCAAGTGAAACATTCAGTGAAAGCGAGGCGATCGACATGGCCGCCACGTGGGGGTCGGACAGTTGGACCATCTCGTCGGTCGGTGTAAAGGTGATCGGCAAGCGGGCCAGTTCGGCCGTCGAGCCTTGCAAGCTCGCTTCGGACACGTCGCCGAGCAGCGGCAGCATCGAGGCGCGGTAGGACGCCACGGCAAAGCTGGCCGGCAGCAGCGAATCCTGCACGGGTACCGATTTCGGCCCTTCTTCACCGATGCTGGGGAAATTGCCCAGGCTGGCGAAGTTCGACAGGCGTTCGAGCAAATCGTCGAGTTCAAGCTGCATGGCGGGACCGTCGCTGATGGTGGTGGGCGCGTCCTCTCCGCTGGGCAGGCCCGTGTTGATGACGCCTGCCGCCCGTTCGGACAGCAGTTCCGTTTCCGCCACGTCGATCATTTCGGCCGGCGTGGAGAACAAGGGGACGACGGGCTGGTCGATGGCGCCTTCGGCCAGGCTGGCCAGGTCGTCGTGCAGCAGGAGCCAGCGCTTGATGTCGGTGGTCGACAGACCCGACTGGCCCAGGTGCACGCGCTGGCGCTCGATCTGGTTCAGGGCGCGCGAAAACATGCCTTGCATGTTGAGCAATTTACTTTGCGCGCGGCCGATCGCCTGCGCCGCCTTGTGCGTGGCGCTGTCCGCGTTTTCATCGGAGGTGATGGCCACGAGGATTTCCGAGCCTTTTTCCACCCAGTCGCAAGCCATGTTCCACTTCGCCTGCGCCGTGCGCAGCCGGAATTCGGAACCGGAAGCGATGGCGTCGGAAAACTCTTCCGTCAAGTCGACCAGCCGGCCCAGCAAATGCTGGAGTTGTTCGACCGACACGCCGCCCACGGCTTGCGCGCCCGCCACCTGCGACAGCAGGAAGCCCATTTCCGCCTCGTCTTCCGTCTGGCCCAGGCCCAGCAGGCTGTCGATGGCCGACAGCACGTTGCGCGCCATGGGCGTGACGCGGTACACGCCCTGCTGCGCATCCCAGGCCAGCAACTGGTTCGAGCGCAGGCGCAGCAAGACCGTTTCCAGGCTTTCCGGCAACAGATAGGCCAGTTTCGTGTTGATATCGGCGCGCGTATAGGCGGACGTGGCGGCATCGGACGCCAGCTCGCGCAGCACCAGCAGACGCACCAGCACGCCATCGAAACCGCCGTGAAACAGGGCCGTAAACACTTGCAGCAAGGGCTGCGCCCGCTTCAAGTGAAAGACTTGCTCAATTTCATCGGCCGAAATATTGGGCTGGAAATGCGCCTGCAAGGAATCGTGATGCTCCTGCTCTGTCTGATTTGCATCCGTAGCCACGGCTGCACTTGCCATTATATCAATCATTCTTTTCCGGATGAGTGTTCAGCGGGCGGCGCGGCGGGCTAACGCAGCGCTGCGGGGCGGGGGCGTCAGTATATCAGTTCTGACATGCAATTCGACTTGTGGCCAGAGGCGCCAAGCCGGGGTCAGACCCGCCGGGTCTGACCCCAGCACTTGCTTTGGGGTAAGAAAATCGAGTACAGCCAAGCGCAAGCGCTTACTTCTTGACGATCTTCTGCAGGGTTTGCTCGACGTAATCGCCGCCGTCCGCGTCGGCGAATGTCACCTTCACGGGATACCATTCCAGCGACGGCGCCAGCCACAGGTCCACTTGCTGGCCCTTCTTGTCCGGCGGCGGCGCCTTGACCAGGTGGATGGCGGCGACCTCGCCCAGGCCCGTGGCGACCGTCTCTTCCTTGACCACCTTGAAGGTCCACGGCTCGGCATCGTGCGCGCCGGCGACAAAGAACGCCCATTCCGAGCCGGGGACGAACTTCTCGGGCGCGGCGCGCGCCACGCTGGCCAGTTGCCAGACGGCGCTGTTGCGGTCCTGTTCGCCGCCTTTCAGCGGATACGTTTCATCGCCTTCGCCAAAGACGATGGTCTTGCTGTCGCGCTTGAAGGTGGTCGTCACGGCATCCTTGCGAAAGCGCTTTTCCACGAACTGGGCTGGCGCCAGGCCGAAATCGTCGACCGTGCCTTCGCTGCGCTGCTCGAGGATCTTGCCGAACAGGGCAGCCTTGGTTTCGGCCAGCAGCGAATACTTGCCGTCGCCCACGCGCCAGTTGCTGACCGATTCGCCGGACAGCCCGATGCCGCGCTGTTTGGCCTTGATCGAATACACGAGGTCGGCCGACGGCACCAGCTTGTACGGGCGCTTGATGGCGGGATGCTCCAGGGGGGCGTCGGCCATGGCAGGCGTGAGGGTGGCGGCCAGCAGGCTGGCGAGCAAAATGCGTTTCAAAGTAGTCATTTATTTTCCTGTAGCGTCATTGACGCGAATTTGGGTCACGGTTTGCGTGGTCAGCGCCCCGTTCGCTTCGGTATTGCGTATTTGTACCGGATACCACTGCATGGACGGCGCCAGCCAGATATCGAGCTGCGACGAATACGTGCCCGGCTTGGGCGGCCGGCGCAAGTGCCAGGTCACCAGGCGGCCCATCTTGGTATCGAGTTCTTCCTCGCCCACCAGCTGGAAGCGGAACACGGTCGCTTCCTTTTCCTCGCCGACGAGGATGTCGATATTGCCGGCCAGCTGGTTGACGTCGGCGCGGCCGATGGCGGCCAGCTGGAACGGCACCGTGGCCTTGTCCTGCGTCCCCTCCTGCCACGGCGCCGTCGCCGTCGTGGCCGAAAACGTGATGGCCTTGGCGTCGCGGTTGAAATGCGTGGCCGTTTGCGCGCGGCCCTTGCGTTTTTCCGTGGCCGTGACGGGCACGATGCCGCCGCCGTCGATCAGGCCCTCGCTGGTCAGCACCAGCAGGTTGATGCGCGTGATCAGCATGCTCAAGCCCACCTCCAGCTTCAACTGGTAGGTATCGCCCTTGTTGTCCCACGCCATGGCGGCCACGCCCTGCCACTTGGTGCCGTCCGCATCGCGCCGGTCCACGTGCAGGTCGAACTGGGCCGAGGCTGGCGCATTCGTCTTGTAGCGCCGCGCCTGCTCGACGGCCGGTGGCGGCGGCGCGGGAGCCGGCGCGGGAACTTCCGCCACGGCCGGGACCGGCGCCGTGATGGCTGGCGCGCTGGCCGCCGGTGCCGCGGGCGTCACCGGGCCATCCGGCGCGTCGCTGGCGGGCGCCGTCAACTGCGCCGACTCGCTCGACGGCAGCTCCGTCGGCGGCGGTGGCGGCGGCAGGCGGGGCTCGGGCAAGGGCCGCAGCTTGGGCGGCGGTGGCGGCGTCACCGGCACGGGCCTGGGCGGCTCGGCGATCAGTGCCATGCTGACCACCTGCGCATGATCCTGCCCCAGCGGCACCATGCTGGCACGCGAGGTGAGCCACTCCAGCGCCACGTAATGCAGTGCGCCGATGACCGCGACAAACATGACGGTGCGGCGGCGCGGTGGCGAAAAGAAGGAGTCAGGCATCATAGGCCGTAGTGTACCGCTTTCACGCCGCTTCCCGCTTCTTGCCCGTGCTCAACTCCTGCTGTTTTATGTAAGAAAATGTTGGCGGCTTTGCGTCAGTTGCAAGCTGATATCTGCTACGCTAGGCACATCCACCTACCAGGAGATTTCGCATGGCAAACCCGCAAATGCCCCAAATGCCGGGCGCAGCAGTTGTGACCGACACCCTCGACTTCGTCAAGAACCTGTGGGGCAGCATGAGCGTGCCCGGCATGGGCGTGCCCGGCATTACGGCGCCCACCATGTCGGTGGAAGAGCTGGACAAGAAAATCAACGACTTGAAAGCCGTCGAAGCCTGGCTGAACCTCAATACCAGCATGCTGCGCGGCAGTATCCAGGCATTGGAAGTGCAGCGCGGCACCATCGCCACCCTGAAATCGATGGGCGCTTCCCTGGCGGCGGCCATCACCCAGCCCGGCGCCAGCGAGAAAACCGTGTTTGAATCCGTGCCCTACGCTTCCGCGTTTTTCCAACAGGCCGCACCTGTACCTGAACCGAAACCGGCTCCCGCACCTGTGCCCGCGCCGGAACCGGCTGCGGCCGCGCCCGGCGATGCCGGCAGCCACGCGGCAGCCCAGCTGGCCAATCCAAGCGCTTGGTGGAATTTGTTACAAGATCAGTTCAAGCAGGCCGTGTCGACAGCCATGTCGCCCGATGCCGCCAGCGCGGCAGCTGCCAGCTTTGGCGGTGGAGCGGCGGCCAAGCCGGCGGCCGGCAAATCCGCCAAGCCGGCAGAAGCAGGTACGGCAGCCAAGGCCAAAGCCCCGCTGCGCAAGGCGCCGGCAAAGCGCGCGGCACCCAAGTCCAAGGCGCCAGGCAAGTCCTGACGTCCCGGAGAGACGACATGATCAGGCGATACGATGAATGCGGATCGCCTCGATCTGATTGTCGGCCTGGCGTTTTACGTCACCGATCGTGATCAGGCCTTCGTCGGCCAGCGCCTTGGCGTGCTCGTACGAAGACTGGAATGTTTCCAGCGTGTCTCCCTTGGCGGCGACCGGGCGTACCCAGGCAACGGCGCCAACTTTCATTTTTTTGTATACTTCATTGACCACATCACGCATAGTTTCTTCCTTATTGTTGTAGAGCAACTCAAGCACGGGCGAAACCGCGCTGGCCCCTAGTTTATCATCCGGCACGCTCGCGCACGGATTTTCCCCCTTTTTCCGCTACCGGCGGCGTTTTTTCCGCCACGTCGACGGCCGCTTCCGGCCCTGGCGGCGGCGTCAGCTGCACCAGCTGCTCCATCAATTGCGCAAAGCGCTGCTGCCCTGGTGCAATTTTGTCTACATACAACAACACTTCCATGGCTTCGGCCGCCAGGTCCGCCTGATAGCCGCGCTGTTCCAGGAAGGACACGATGATTTGCGCGGAATTGAACAGGATGCGCAGGTTGTTCGGCAGTTTTTCGCGCGCCGCGCGCATCCAGGCGACGGCTTCGTTGAGCTTGTCCGTCTTCCACAGCAGCACGCCCTTGTTCATCAAGTCCGACGCTTCCTTGCGCGAGGCGATGATCAGGCTGGTGCCCTCATCGCCCATCTTCGCCTTGTCGAAGATTTTCTGCACTTCGTCCTGCACCACCTGGTTGTCGTGGTTGTTCTTGACCACATAGCACAGCAGGCCGGCCGGCGCATCCTTGACGCCGACGGCGAACAGCAGGGTCGCCAGTTCCATGCAGATGCTTTTCTCGGGCCGCGCCGGGTCCTCGGCCAGCATGGCTTCCAATTCGTCGCCGCACTTGCGCGCGCGCCGGTAATCGCCCGTTTCGTGATGCACCATGCCTTCCGTGATCTTCGCGCGCAAGCCGATCTGCTCGGGCGAGAATTCGCGCTGCGCCAGCAGCAGCCACTGCAGCGCTTCCTTGGCATCCTTCTTCAGGCCGCACACGCGCGCCAATCCCAGATAGGCGTCCGGCGTCTTCATGACGGAGAACTCGCCGATGGCAATACACTTGCGGAAGGCCTTTTCCGCCATGCTGACATTGCCTATTTTTAAGGCAGCGAGCCCCAGGTTGCGCTGGCGCGGCACGGAATTGGGCGACAGGCGCGCCGCCTTTTCCAGCACGCCGCACGCTTCCTCGTGCTGGCCCATCAGTTGGTAGGCGACGGCCATCTGGTCGTAGGCGTCGATGTAATATTTGTTTTCGACGATCACGCCCTGGAAGATCTGCCGCGCCGCCTCGTGTTCGCCGTTGTTCATGCGGATCTTGCCCAGGCCCGCCCTGGCCCAGCTGTAATCGCGCTCGGCCAGCACTCTTTCGTACACGGCGCGGGCCTTTTCCGGCTCGCCGCTTTTCAGCAGCAACGACGCCTTCATGCGCAGCAATTCCAGCTCGTGCAGCTTGTTGACTTCGATCTGCGCATCGCACAGCCTGGCGGCGCGCAGATAATCCTTTTCCATGCAGGCCTGGTCGATTTCGCGGAACACCTGCTTCTTGTGCCACACGCGGTTCAGCCGCGTCAGCAGCACGCCTTCCGTGATCGGCTTGATCAAATAGGCGTCGGGCTGGTGCTCGGCCGCGCCCATCACCGATTCCACGCTTTTCTCGGCCGATACCATCAGCCACACGCTCGACGGCGCCGTCAGGTTGCGCACGCGCGTCTCTTCCAGCACCTGCTGGCCATTCTTGCCTTCGCCCAAGTTGTAATCGCACAGCACCACGTCGTAGCGCGTCTTGGCCAGCAGCTTCATGGCTTCGCCGCCGCTGGCCGCCTGGTCGATATGGCGCGCGCCCAGGTTGCGCAAGGATTCGCGCAGCAGGATGCGGATGCCGATGAAGTCGTCGACCAGCAGATAATGTTTGTCGGCCCAGTCGGTGCTGCCCGCTTCGGCGGCGGTGGCGTGGCTGTCTGTCGTCATGGCGTCCTCGTTCAGGGCAGGCGCAGGATGAAACAGCCGCCGCCCAGGGCACCGCCGTTTTCCAGGGCGATGCTGCCGCTGCTGCCCCGGTGCTTGTGCATCTTCGCCACTTCGCTGGAAAAATACAGCCCCAGTCCCGTACTGTTGGTGGAAAAGTTCACGCCGGCCGCCATGCCATCCATGGCCGCGCTGCCCGCGTCGAGCAGCGCCTGCGTATAGCCGTCGCCATTGTCTTCCACGCGCAGCTCCAGCATGCCCTCGTGCTCCCGCACCGACAGGCGGATCGTATCCTTCGTGTAGCGGATGGCATTGTTGATGGCATGCGCCAGCACGCCGATGACCAGGTCTTCATCGAGGGTCCAGATCAGCTCCGGCGGGCAGGACGTCTGCAGATGGATGCCTTTCGAGGCCAGCAGGATCTTTTCCTGGTCCACCACCTGGTCGATGACCTGGCTCACCAATTGCGGCTGCACGTCGAAGGGGTAGCCGGGCTTGCCCACTTCCTTGTACAGGGCCAGCAGCTGGATCAGGTTATCGTTGAGGCGCTTGGTCTGGTACAGCATCTGCGCCATCTGCAGATAGGCGGGGTCGGCTTGCGGCGCGTCTTTCGCCTGCTCGGCCGCCAGCAAGGATTCCAGCGTACCGCTGACGACGCTGATCGAATTTTTCATGTCGTGCACGGTCGACGCCAGGAACAGGAAAAGCTCGGGCGAGCTGTGTTGATCTTCCACCGGATATCTCCTTGGGGCCGCTGCTTGAATATTGCCAAGGATAAATTATACCGCCAGCCCGCGGGCGCCAGCCAGCCGCGCGCAAAGTCCGTGATCTGACGCAACAATGCCGCCCCCGCTGGCGCAGGGGCGGCATCAGCTTGACAAGCAGGCCAGATCAGCGGCGCGCGCCCGCCAGCCGTTTCACCACGACGATCATGCGGTCGATTTCCTCATACGTGTTGTAGAAGGCGAACGACGGCCGCACGGTCGCTTCCACGCCGAAGCGGCGCAAAATCGGCTGGGCGCAATGGTGGCCCGAACGCACGGCGATGCCCTCGTCGTTCAGGGCGCGCCCCACTTCCGCCGGCTCATAGCCGGCCAGCACGAACGACGCCACGCTGGCCTTCTCCAGCGCCGTGCCGATCAGGCGCACGCCGGGAATCGCTTGCAAGTGGTGCGTGGCGTATTCCAGCAGCGCGTGCTCGTAGGCGGCGATGTTTTCCAGGCCGATGCGCTGGACGTAATCGATGGCCGCGCCCAGACCGACGGCATCGGCGATATTGCCCGTGCCCGCCTCGAAACGGTTCGGCACGCCCTGATAGACGGTGCGCTCGAACGTGACGTCGGCAATCATGTTGCCGCCGCCCTGCCACGGCGGCAGCTGCTCAAGCAAGTCCGCCTTGCCATACACGGCGCCGATGCCCGTCGGACCGAACACTTTATGCCCCGAAAACACATAGAAATCCGCACCGAGCGCCTGCACGTCCACGCGCAAATGCGACACGGCCTGCGCCCCGTCGACCAGCACGCGCACGCCGGCCGCATGCGCCAGCGCGATGATCTGCGCCACGGGCGTGACGGTGCCCAGCGCATTCGACACCTGCGTCACGGACACCAGCTTGGTGCGCCCGTTGAGCAGCTTGCGGAATTCGTCGAGCAGGATTTGCCCGCTGTCGTCGACGGGAATCACGCGCAGGGTCGCGCCCTTTTCCGCCGCCAGCTGCTGCCACGGCACGATGTTGGCGTGGTGCTCGAGCTGCGAGACGATGATCTCGTCGCCGCTGCCGATGTACTTGCGCCCGAACGTGTTGGCGATCAGATTGATGCCCTCGGTGGCGCCGCGCACGAAAATGATTTCATTGGCCGAGGCGGCGCCAAGAAAATTGGCCACCTTGGCGCGTGCGGCCTCGTACGCATCGCTGGCGCGCGCCGCCAGCGCGTGGGCGGCACGGTGGATGTTCGAATTCTCGTGCGCATAGAAATACGACACGCGGTCGATCACCGACTGCGGCTTGTGCGTGGTGGCCGCATTGTCGAACCAGGCCAGCGGCTTGCCGTTGACCCGTTCGGCCAGCACAGGAAAATCGCGCCGCACGGCGTGCACGTCGAATGGCGCGGGGGTTTGGCCATGCCCTTGCGGCCGCGCAGGCAGCTCGGTCTGGAAATAGAACGCGGGCTGGCTGTCAGATGGCGATACGGGCAGCTGGCGCGTGGGTGCGCGCTGCGGCGTCGCAAACGCGTCGGGCGCGGCCTGCCCCAGCCCCTGGCCCGCCAGGCCGTCGAGATTATGGTTCGAGGCGGGATAGCCATGCGCGCCGCCGACAAAATAGTAGGGCGACGGCGCGCCGATGGCGGACAGCCGCGGCGTGGGAATCGATGCCGGCGCCGGCGCGATCGGTGCTTCCAGTGGCGCCGTCACGGGCGGCACTTGCGCCGTCGCCACGCCGGGCGCGATGGCGGCGAACGAAGGACCGGGCTGCGGCGGCGGACGGTTCACATAGCGGGGCGCCGCATCGAGCACGCTGCCGGAACCGCCAAGGCTGGGCGGCTTGTCCAACGCGGGGGCCAACCCGGGCAAGCGGGCAAAGAATTCGCCGGCCAGGCGGTTCAGGGTCGCTTCGTCGGGTAAAAATGGGACGGCAGGCAAGCCCGCCGCGCCATCACTTGTAGGTGTCTGGGTAGTCATGGTATTTACCGATCTCCACGTCTTCCAGTACGGCCAGCGCATCGTCGGTCAGCACGGCCAGCGAGCAATACAGCGAAATCAGATAGGACGAAATCGCGTGGCGGTTGATGCCCATGAAGCGCACGGACAGGCCCGGGCTTTGTTCGCCCGCCAGGCCAGGCTGGAACAGGCCGATCACGCCTTGGCGCTGTTCGCCCGCGCGCAGCAGGATGATTTTCGTCTTGCCGTCTTCGATCGGCAGTTTGTCGGACGGCACCAGCGGCACGCCGCGCCACGTCAAGAACTGCGAACCGAACAGGCTGACGGTGGGCGGCGGCACGCCGCGGCGCGTGCATTCGCGGCCAAAGGCGGCGATGGCCAGCGGGTGGGCGAGGAAGAAGCCCGGCTCCTTCCATACCTTCGTCAGCAGTTCGTCGAGGTCGTCCGGCGTGGGCGCGCCCGTCAACGTAAAGATGCGCTGGTCGTCGTGCACGCTGGCCAGCAGGCCGTAATCGGGATTGTTGATCAATTCGCTTTCCTGGCGCTCCTTGATCGTCTCGATGGTCAGGCGCAGCTGCTCCTTGATCTGGTCGTGCGGGCTGCTGTACAGGTCCGAGACGCGCGTGTGCACGTCGAGCACCGTGCTGACGGCATTGAGAAAATACTCGCGCGGCTGGTCGTCGTAATCGACGAAGGTTTGCGGCAGTTCCGACTCGTCGCGCTGCGAGCAGGCCACGCGCACGTCCTTCGGGTTTTTCACGCGGTTGAGGCGGTAGATGCCCGCTTCCACGGGCAGCCATTGCAGCAGGTGCACCAGCCAGCGCGGCGTGATCGTGGATAACTGGGGGACGCTCTTGCTTGCATTGGCCAGCTGGCGCGCGGCGTTGTCGCCCAACGCAAACTGGCTCTCTGTTGCTACTGTCATGACTACTCCTGATGAGAAAAGTGAATATGCTTATCTGAAAAACAAATAAAGTATCGGACGTCTCCCCTCTTCTCTCAACATGCTATCGCCATCATCGTGACGCGATTGATCCACGCTTCATCCACCCGCTTTAATCCACCAGTTCCGGTTCGCAGCGCGCCATCAGTCCCGCCAGGCCGACGCCCAGCGCGATGGCCAGTTTTTCCACCGTCAGCAGCGATGGCGTGGCGGCGCCCCGTTCGATTTCGCCGATGAATGAGCGGTTCAAGTCGGCCGCTTCGGCCAGCCGCTCCTGCGACCAGCCATGCCCTTCGCGCAACTGGCGCACGGCCAGTCCAAACTGTTTGATCAACATGCTGTCCTCATGGGTGGTGGGCAAAGGCGGGGTGGGATGGCGCCGGCGATTCCGGCGCCTCCTGCTGGTTATGCGCTTGCGTGACGTGGCTGCCGGGCGCCACGCTGCGGGTCAGCCAGACATTGCCGCCGATGACGGAGCCCTGGCCGATGGTCACCCGTCCCAGGATCGTCGCGCCCGCATAGATGACCACGTCGTCCTGCACGATGGGGTGGCGCGCCAGTCCCTTTTGCAGCACGCCGCCGGCGCCGGCTGGAAAGCGCTTGGCGCCCAGGGTGACGGCCTGGTAGATGCGCACCCGGTCGCCGATGATGGCCGTCTCGCCGATCACCACGCCCGTGCCATGGTCGATGAAAAAGCTGCTGCCGATGACGGCGCCCGGGTGGATGTCGATGCCCGTCTGCGAATGGGCCACTTCGGCGATGATGCGCGCCACCAGCGGCGCGCCGAGCGCATACAAGGTGTGCGCCAGGCGGTAATGGATGATGGCCAGGATGCCCGGATAGCACAGCAGCACTTCATCGACGCTGTGCGCGGCCGGGTCGCCCTGGAAGGCGGCCGCCACGTCCGTGTCGAGCTGGGCGCGGATGCGCGGCAGCGCGCGGGCGAAGCGTTGCACGATGGCCAGCGCCTGCTGTTCGATGGAGACCGTCTGCTGCAAGCCGTGCTGACGCGCGTGGTAACTGAGTTCGCGCCGCACCTGTTCGTGCAGGCTTGTCAAGGTCGTGTCGAGCGTGTGACCGACAAAAAAATCCTCGCTCTCCTGCTGCAGGTCGAGGGGGCCCAGGCGCATGGGGAACAGGGCCGCGCACAGGGCGCCAACGATGTCGCGCAAATGCTGGCGCGACGGGAATTCGCGCGCGCCGCACTCCTGGCTGCTGGCCAGCCCCTCGCGCCACTGCGCGCGCACGGCGCGCAATTCATCGACGATCTGGCGCAGTTCCCATTGCGGCTGCGCGGCAAGGGAGGCCGGGGGAATGGCTTGCTGGTTCATGGTGGTCCCGGGAAGAGGTTTAATCTTGCAGCCAGGGCAGCGCATGCCAGCGCCAGCCGCCGCTGTGGCCGCGCTGCTGCTGCGCGTCGAGGTCGCCTTCGAAGCCTTGCGCAATATTGAAGACGTGCTTGAAACCGGCCTTGGCCGCCGCTTCGGCGGCTGCGGCCGAGCGCTTGCCGCTGCGGCACAGCAGCACCACGACGGCATCCTTGCCGCCCGCCTTCGCTTCCAGCTCGCGCACAAAGCGGGGGTTGCGGTTCATGGCCGTGCCGGTCGCCCACGCCACGTGCAGCGAGGCGGGCACGTAGCCGACGAAAGTACGTTCTTCGTTGGTGCGCACGTCGACCAGCACGGCTTTGCCGGCCTGCACCAGCTGCCACGCATCCTGCGCGCTGACGATGCCCGCATACAGCAAGCCCTGCGCCTGCGCCTGGGCGCGCGCGTTATTCAGTACTTCGTCAAACGCCGCCTCGCCGTGCGCGGCGCGGGGATCGAAAATCAGTTCTGCAGCAGCCATCGTTCCACCTCTTTATTCCGTCGTCAAAAACCAGCACGAGTCCACTGTAGCGAACTTATGTTGTTCGGAAAACAAATTAAAAAGAGTTTAGAAAGCTGAAAAACAGATATGGGGACTACGCGCGGAGCGTCCGCATAGGGGGTCAGACCCTCACGCGCGTTGGCGCCAGGCTTTGCGTCAGCTGTGTTGGGGGTCTGACCCCAGCCCTCGCCTGCTCTGCGCCAACGCTCAACCAGCGCGGCGGCGTTCGCGAAGTAAAAAACGGGCTGGATCAAGCGCCTCTGCCAACTGACGTTCCAGCGGCAACGGCTCCCCCTCCAGCTGACACGCCAGCAGCTCGGCCGCCAGCGGTGCCCAGATCAGGCCGCGCGAGGCGTAACCGAGCAGACCAAACAGGCCGGGCCAGCGCGGTACGTCGCGCAGGCGCTCGCAGCGGCCCGGTATGCCGGGGTCGGGCAAGGCGCCGGCCAGCGGCAGGCGATCCGCTGCCATGCAGCGAAAGCCCGTGCGCCCGGCCAGCGGCGCCTCGAAGGGAGCAACGCCCAGGATGTCGGCGATCTTCGCGATATTTTCTTCCTGGTTCGATGGGCGCAGCTTGGCGTCCGCGTCCGCGTCGTAGCTGGCGCCCACGCACACGACGCCCTGGTGCGCCGGCGTCATGTAGGCTTCGCGGCAGACGACGAAGGGCAGCGAGGGCAAGCTGCCTGCGGCCAGGTGCGTGACCTGGCCGCGCACGGCGTCGAGCGGCAGGCCGGCCGCCTGTTCAAAGGCTACGGCGCCCGTGCCGGCCGCCAGGATGACGGTGGGTGCCGCCGCGATCAGGGCACCGTCCGCATCGCGCACCAGCCATTCGCCGTCGCCACGTTCCAGGCGCAGCGCGCTGCTGGAAAAGCACCGCGTAAGCAAGGCGCCGCAGGCGTCCAGCATGGCCGCGCACACGGAAGACGGGCGCGCCCAGCCGCCCTGCTCGAACCACCAGGCGCCATCGGGCGCCGGCGCGCCCAGCATGGCGCTCGCCTCGGGCGCTTCCAGCCAGCGGGCGAATTCACGCGGATACAGGCCGCTGGCGGCGATCTGCCGCTGCACCTGCGCATGCGCGCCGTCGCGCGCCAGGTGCAGCACGCCGCTTTGCGCCCCCTCGATGGCGGTGCCGATACCGCCCAGGTCTTTCCAGCGGCTCAGCGAGTACAGGTAGGCGGCGCGCACCAGGCGCGTGGCGATATTGTCGTCCTTCGACATCAGCGGCATGAAGATGCCGGCCAGGTTGCCCGACGCTTCGCTGGCCGGCTGCGCGTGGCGTTCGATCAAGGTCACCTTCCAGCCGCGCGCGGCCAGCCGTTCGCAGGCGGCCGCGCCGGCCACGCCCGCGCCGATGACGATGGCGCGCCGCTCGGGCGCCACGGTGGCTACGCTGTCACTGCGCCGGGCATAAAACACGGCGCGCAAACGGCTCTCGTCAAATACAAAACCATGCTGTTGCAGGGCCGCGCGCTGCGCCTCGTCCAGGTGCACGGCTTGCAGGCGGGCGCCATCGGCCATCAGGCGCGCCAGCACCGGCGTGGCCGCCGGCACCCAGGCCAGGTGCACTTCATCGACACGCGCCGACAATTGCGCCAGACAGGCATCGGGCTCGCCGATCAGCACGTCGAGTATGACGAGGCCGTCGCGCGCGACCATGCGGTGCAGGCCAGGCACGCAGGGCGGCCATTGCGTGCGCCACTCCTCGGGCAAGTGGCTGGCATCGACGGGCCGCGGCGCCAGCGCGATGTAGTGCAGGCGGCGACCGCCATGCGCGGCGCAGGCGGCGCGCAGGCGGGCGCCGTCAAAATCCGTGTCGAGCAGGACCAGCGCGCGGCGCATCAGCGCCCCGCGCGGCAAAAACAGGCGGGCGCATGGTCGTTGACCATGCCGATGCCCTGCATGTAGGCGTAGATGATGGTCGAGCCGACGAACTTGAAGCCCCGCTTGAGCAAGTCTTTCGACAGTGTGTCGGACAGGGCCGTCTTGGCGGGAAACTCGCCCGGCTGCCAGCTGTTGACGATGGGCTGGCCATCGACGTATGCCCACAAAAAGCTGTCCAGGGTCTGGCCCTCCGCGCGCAGGCGCAAATAGGCTTGCGCATTCGTGATGGCGGCCGCCACCTTCAGGCGGTTGCGCACGATGCCGGGGTCCGCCAGCAGCTGCGCCACCTTGTCAGGGCCATACGCGGCGATCTTTTCCGCATCCCAGTCATCGAAAGCGGCGCGGTAGGTGTCGCGCTTGTTGAGGATGGTTTCCCAGCTCAGGCCCGCCTGCGCCCCTTCCAGGTTCAGCATCTCGAACAGCCGGCGCTCGTCGTGGCAGGGCACGCCCCACTCCGTGTCGTGATACGCAAGGTAGCGGGGATTGGCCGGATTGGCCCAGGAGCAGCGGGTAATGGTCATGGTCGTCGTCTTCATGTGCAGGCAAGTCCCAGTATAGATTATCGGCCGCGCAGGATGCGTCCCAGTTCCTGCAAGCCGTGCGCCATCTCGGCCGGGGGGATGGCGGCAAAGCCCAGCAGCAGCCCGCGCGGCGTGGCGCACTCGGGCCCCGCCGCCGGATCGGCATAGTGGCCCAGCGGGCGCAGTTCGATGCCCCGCGCCAGGCCCGCGCGCGACACCGCTTCTTCATCGTGATCGCCGCGAAAATATGCGCACAGTTCCAGACCGCTGTCGGCCGGACCGCACGCGAGCTGGTCGCCCAGTTCGTTTGCCAGGCCGCGCACCAGCAGGTCGCGCCGCTCGGCATTGCTGTCGCGCGTGCGGCGGATATGCCGGCCGAAGTGGCCCTCGGCGATGAAGTCCGCCAGCGCCATCTGCGGCACGATGGCCGTGTGGCGGTCCATCACGGCCTTGGCCTGCACCAGCGCCTCGGCCAGCGCGGGCGGCGCCACCATGTAACCGAGGCGCAGGCCGGGAAACAGCACTTTCGACAGGGTGCCCACGTACACCACGCAGCCGGCCCGGTCCAGGCTTTGCAGCGACGCCAGCGGCGCGCCCGAGTAGCGGTATTCGCTGTCGTAATCGTCTTCCACCAGCCACGCTTTATTGTGCGCGGCCCAGGCCAGCAAGGCCAGGCGGCGGGGCAAGCTCATGCTCACGCCCAGCGGCATCTGGTGCGACGGCGTCACGTAGGCCAGCTTCGCCTGCGGACAGTGCGCCACGCCGTAGGCCACGTCCAGCCCCTGCGCATCGACGGGGACGGGAAACACGCGCGCGCCGGCCGCGCGCAGGGGGCCGCTGGCGCCCCGGTAGCCGGGCGACTCCATCCAGGCGGCATCGCCGGGCGCCAGCAAAATAGTCGACAGCATGAACAGCGCCTGCTGCGAACCGGACGTGATGACGATCTGCTGTGGCGTGCACTGGACGCCGCGCGAGGCCTTCAGGTACACGCACAGCAGTTCGCGCAGCGGCAGGTAGCCGGCCGGGTCGCTGTAGCCGAACTGGTGGTCGGGGCGGCGCCAGCGGCGCGCTTCCAGGCGGTTCCACACGTCAAATGGAAAATGGTCGATGCGCGGCATGCCGACGCGGAAAGCGCGCAGCGGCCCCCGGTGGAACGCCACCTGGCGCATGGCCGCCACCACGCCCTGCCCGCGCGCCGACAGGGGCCGCAGCAGGCCGGGCGTAGTGGCCGGCGGCACAGGCAGCGGCACCTCGCGGCTGACAAAGGTGCCGCGCCCGACGGCGCCATCAAGGTAGCCTTCGGCCGTCAGCAGCGCATACGCATTGAGCACCGTCTGGCGCGACACGGCCAGCAGGCGGCAAAAATCGCGCGTGGGCGGCAGCTGCATGCCGGGATGCATGCGGCCGTCGAGAATGGCCGCCTTGATGGCCGCATACAGCTGGCGGAACAGCGGTTCGACGGCGCCGCGCTGCAGCGGCAAGGTGGCGATGATCGGGTTCAGGTGGGAAGCTGGCATGGTGGGGTGGGGCTCATGAATTGGTAGCTTCAAGATAGCACTTATTGGCTGTTTTAAATAGCCAAGACTGGCGCTAAGATGGCGCATCCCTTCTACTCTTGCGGAGCACCCATGCATCAGTTTTTCGCCACCGTGGCCTGGCAGCGCGACGGCCAGGATTTCGCCGGCCAGCGCTACAGCCGCGGCCATGAATGGCAGTTCGACGGCGGCCTGACGGTGCCCGCCTCGTCGTCGCCCCTGTCCGTGCCGCTGCCGATGTCGGTGGCGGCAAATATCGACCCGGAAGAGGCGCTGGTGGCCGCCACATCGAGCTGCCACATGCTGTTCTTCCTGTCGCTGGCGGCCCAGCGCGGCTACGTCATCGACGATTACCGCGACGCCGCCGTCGGCGAACTGGGCAAGAATGCACAAGGCCGCCTGGCCATGACGCGCATCGTGCTGCGTCCGCGCATCGCCTTCGCGGGAACGCCGCCCTCGTCCGAGGCGCTGGCCGCCCTGCACCACGATGCGCACGAACGCTGCTACATCGCCAATTCGCTGACGGCCGACGTGGTCGTGCAAGGAGCCCACTGAATGTACACGCCCGCCACCTTCCGCGAAGAGCGCCTCGACGTGCTGCATGGCCTGATCGACAGTCACCCGCTGGGCGCGCTCGTGCGCCACGGTGCCGATGGCCTGTGCGCCGACCATCTGCCGTTCGAGATCGCCGCGCCCACGCCCGAGGCGCCGTTCGGCATCCTGCGCGCCCACGTGGCGCGCGCCAACCCGCTGTGGCGCGCTGCCGGCGGGAGCGACGACGCACTGGTGATCTTCCAGGGGCCGCACGCCTACATCACGCCCGCCTGGTATGCGGAAAAGCAGCGCAGCGGCAAGGAGGTGCCGACCTTTAACTATGCGGTGGTGCACGCGCATGGCCCCCTGCGCGCCATCGACGACGCGGCATGGCTGCTGGGACTGGTGGAGCGGCTGACGGCGCGCCATGAGGCGGATCAAGCCGCGCCGTGGAAGGTGGGCGACGCACCGGCCGGCTACATCGACAAGCTATTGAAAGCCATCGTCGGCATCGAGATTCCCCTCACCCGCATCACGGGAAAATGGAAGCTGGGCCAGAACCGCAGCATGCAGGACCAGGCCAGCATGGCGCATGGCCTGGCGCTGGGCCATCAACCCGGCGCGGCGCAGGCGCTGGGCGCGCTGATCGCCGCCAACGTCACGCCAGCCAGCTGACGGCCGCCGAAAACGTCAGGAACGACAGCGCCGTCGAGACTAAAATGATGCGGGCGATGCGCGCCGTGTTCGCACCGAAGCGTTCCGACAGCAGCGAGACGTTGCTGGCGCTGGGCAGGCACGCCACCAGCACCATGCAGGTCAGCGCGAACGGCTCGAGCGGCGCGCCGAGCGCGATGGCCGCGTGGCCGATGCTCCACACCAGCAGCGGATGCAGCAGCAGTTTTTTCAGCGCCACGGGCACATACTCTCCCAACGGCGCCGGGTCGCTCGTGCTCATCTGCGAACGGGCCAGCACGGCGCCGATGGTAAACAGGGCAACGGGAGAGGCGGCGTCGGCCAGCAAGCCCACCGTCTGCATCAATGGCTTGGGCAAGGCCAGCTCCAGCCATGACGACAGGGCGCCGAGCACGATCGCCCACGGCATCGGGTTGCCCGCCATGCCCTTTATCGCGTTGACGACGGCGGCGCGGCTGCCGTGTGCGCCGCCGCTGCCGATGCGCGACAGGGCGATGCACAGCGAACTGGTGATGAGCATGTCGACGATGATGGTGACGATGACGGGCCCCGAGGAACGGGGGCCGAGCAGGGTCAATAGCAGCGGCACGCCCATGAAGCCCGTGTTCGGGAAGGCCGCCACCAGCGCGCCGAAGGCCGCATTGTTCCAGTCGATGCGGTGGCTCAGGGTCATGGCGGTGGTGACGCCCACCATGATCAGGGCGCACAGCAGGTAGACGCCGAAGACGCTGGCGTCGAGCAGTTGCGCGATGGGCGTGGCGGCGCCGAAGCGGTACAGCATGCACGGCAGCGCGAAGTACAGGACAAAACTGTTCAAGCCGCCGATGGCGGCCAGCGGCAGCAGCGTGCGCCGCACGGCCAGGTAGCCGCACAGCACCAGGGCGAAGAAGGGAAAGGTGATGGCGAGGATGGTCAGCATGCAGCGCCATTGTAGCGCGCCGCACTGGCTGGCCGCCTGGCGCAAAAAAAGGCCGCTCGCGCGGCCCAAGGAGGTTTCGGAGAAAACGCCGGCGGCAGGCTAGGGCTTGAGCTGGGCGCGGATCTCGCCGGCCGGATAGGCGGCGCTGTGCACGTTCACGTACAGGTTGCCGGCCTGGTAGCTCGCATACTGGGGCGGCGTGAGCATGGTGCCGTCCGGCACGGCAAACATGCCGGCGCTGGTCTGCATCAGGGGCACGATGACGGGGCCGTTGGCGCCAGCGGGCGCTTCATGGATATGCGCGACGGTGGCCACCATGCCCGTGTAGCGCACGACGCCGCTGACGCTGCGGTCGTGGCCGACGCGGATATTGCTGCTGCCGCTGGCCATGCTGGTATTGGCCGGCACTTCCTGCGCGCCCGTCAGGGTCACGTCATGGCCGCCCGGGTGATGCGGGCCATGGGAACAGGCGCCCAGCAGGGCGGCCAGCGCCAGCACGCTGGCGGCGCGGCGTACGTGTTGTGGCAATGTGGTCATGGCAGTACTCCTTCAACGGACATCGGGTCACGGATGGCGTCCTGCCCCGCACAACCGGGCCTGCGCCGCACTGGTGTCACGCAAAAAAACTTGCTGTAGCGTGACAATAACGCCATACCGCCGTGCCCGCTTTGCTTTGCGCCAAACTTGCTGCGCGCCTGCCGTCGCGCCCTCAGGCCAGATGCCCTTCCGCCACCCAGCCCCGGTTGGCGGGCGCGGCCTTGGGCTTGGGCGCGATGCCGCTGCTTTTTTCCGCATCGAGGATGATGCTGCGCATGCTGTCGCTGGCGGCAGGCCCGGGCGCGAACGCGTAATACTCGTCATTGATGGGCAAGCCCGTCGTGGCATCGACCAGCACCGGATCGGCGGCCAGGCCCGTGTCGCGGCTGGCGATGACGAGGCTGGCGCCTTCGGGCGCGAAGTTCTCGTTGCCCCAGGCGATAAACGCCAGCAGGACGGGCTTGAAGGCGCGCCCGGACTTGGTCAGCACATAGTCGTAGCGGGGCGGCTTGGCGCAATACAGGCGGCGCGTCATCAAGCCCCCTTCCACCAGGTCGGCGAGGCGGCGCGTCAGGATGGTGGGCGCGATCTTGAGGCTTTTTTCAAATTCGTCGAAACGCGTCTTGCCATAAAACGCTTCGCGCAGGATGAGGATGCTCCACCATTCGCCCACCTTGCCCAGGCTGCGAGCGATCGGGCAAGGCAAATTATTAAAGTTGGTATGTTTCATGACCATCTCCTCACATTGATTCAACACAACAATCGAAAAGTCTTTCAGTTGCAACACGGAAACTTAGTTACTATCACTTTGCAAGCGACCTGCGCACCCCGGCAGCGGCGTGAAAATACGCAAAAACTCACACTTTCCTGTTTCAAGTACAATCATGGCTGGTTCTGCTCTCCCAATCCCGGTGCGAAAAACGGTGTCAGCCGCGCCTTCCAGCGCTGCTGCCCACGCCCGTTTTTCACTCACTGCGTTCACGATGCCCCCTTTGAAGCTTGCCGTACTGCCTGCCCTGTTCGCCCTGTCCCTGTGCCAGACCACCACCGCCGGTACCGTCTCTTCCGCCACGCTCCAGGCCACCTTCGTCGTCCACGAAGCGTGCACGGTCGTCTCGCAGCGCGGCGGCACCCAGGTGCGCTGCCAGCACAACACACCCTATCTGCTGCTCCAGCAGACAACGCCATCGGGCGCCGGCCTCGTCACCGTCACGTTCTAGAAATAAATCGTTGCCGTCACCGTGTCCTTGTAGTCGCCGGGACGCGGCGACACCTGCGCCGGCACGCGGCCGTAAATCGTCAGCGGCACGCTGGCGCCCGTGCCCGTACCCGTCACCATGCTGGTGCCTGCCGTGCCATCGCCCCACAGCGGGCCATCGAGCGTGGCGGACAGCAGGTAGCTGACCTTGTCCGTCGTTACAATGTTTTTCATTTGCCGGTTCGCCACATTGGCCGCCACGCTGCCGCCGTTCAGGGCAATCTGGTACGCATTGTTGTTCACGCAGCGCACGGACAAGGTACTGGTGCTGCGCAAGTTGCCCGTCAGGATGGAAGCGTTCGCGAACGCCATCGGACTGGCCGCGATGGTGCAGTCGTTGACGGCCGTGGCATTCACCGTGAAACCGAAGCTACCGCTGCTGGCCGAGCAACCCTGCAGGTTGATCAGGCCATAGGTCGTGTAGGTGTACGTGCCCACGCCGGCAAAGCTCGACGTATAGACGGTATTCGCGTTGGCGACCGTCGGCACGGCGGCCAGGGCCGTGCCGGCGGGGATCTTGGCGTACACGGTAAAGGTGGTGGAATACGTGCCGGGCGGGGCCAGCAAGCCGGCCGACAGGATCATGCCGAAGGTCGACGGCGCGCCCGCCACGCCGGCGCCGCCCCAGATCTTCGCCGTGGCATACGAATTGTCCACGTACACGTTGTACTCCATGCGATTGGTGCCGTTGCCCAGCTTGCGCGGCAGGGCCGAGGTGGAATTCGTGCCCAGCCCCAGCGAGATGCACACTTGCGCGTTGGGCGTGAGCAACTGTCCCAGGTTCAGCGATGAAAACAGGCAGCTGAAGGTGCCCGTGGCCTGCGCCACGTAATCGGTGCCGGAAATCGGGCTGACGGCGCCGAAATCGATATTCGTCATGCTGACCGTGCAGGTGTCGGCCGCCTGCGCCACGCTGCCCCAGGCGCAGCCCAGCAGCAGGGTCAGCCATAGCAGCAGGCGGCGCATCAGCGGCCCGCCCCGGCGCTGGCGGCGGCTGCGCAACGCAGCGGCCCGATCACGGGCAAGCCGCCCGCCGCCGGGCGCACATAGGCAAACCGCACCGTGCACGCACTGTCGCCCTCGCCGACTTGCAGCTGATTCTGCTCGCGCAGATCGTCGACGAACACCATGCCGTCAAATCCCACCACCGTCTGCTTGCCGCTTTGCACATGCAGCACGGGCAAGCCCGTGGCCAGCGGCTTGCCATCGGCGCCTTGCACGATGACGGTGGCGGCGCTGTAGCGTTCGACGGGAAAGGCCGCCAGCACGCCGGCCAGGTGTTGCGGCACGACATTGATATTGGTCACGGGCACGCGCGCATCGACGTCGAGGTCCTCCGTGGCGATGCTGATCTGGTTATTGCCGTAGGGATTCAAATTCGGCACCAGCAGATAGCCGCTCCCGCCCGTCACGCCGATCTGGCGGTTTTCATGCAGCACAGGAATATTGCCCACGCCGCCAGTGGAGACCAGCGCAAAACCGTTGCCCACCTGGCGCGCCGCCTCGATATGCCCATCCATCAGCACCAGCGCGCCGGCCGCGCCCAGCGAGGAGGCATTGCCCATGCTGCTGCTTTGCGTGCGCGCATTCACGCGGCCGTCATTGCCCAGGTATTCCACTTGCGCCTGCCGGTAGGCATTGCGGCCCACCGTGCCAGCCTGCAAGTTCCAGCCGAAGCCGCCGCCAAAGTCCGCCGCGCGCTGCGCGCTGACGCTGCGGCCGCTTTCGCCGTTTTGCCGGCTGCCGCTCGTGCTGATGGCCAGATTGTTGTCGAAGGCCATGCTCAGGCCGACATAAAAGCCCCGCTTCTCGCGTTGCCGCAAATCCTGGAACAGGCTGGCGTTCAGGAACAGGCCGTGGAACAGGGTCGCCGAATAGCCCAAGGTGGCCAGCTTCGATGGCGGCGCGCCGGGGGTGCGGTAGCCGATATAACTGCTGCTGATGCTGCTTCCCGCCGGCAAAGGCAGGCTCACGGTGACGCGGTCCGCCGCGCGCACGATGGGACTGCCGTCGCGCGAGGCGAGGTCGCCAAACCCGGCGCTGGCGCGCACGCTTTGCACATCGACGCTGAAGCGCGGCCCCACATATTGATACCCGGCGCCCAGCTGCACACCACGGCTGCGGCCGGCGCTGGCCGACAACGAACCGCTGAGCACGCCCGCCTGGCCCAGCCGCACCAGCGCGCCCGCCCCCGCCTGGTACAGGCCGGCAGCCAGTTCCGCATGGCCTTCGATGGTGAAGCTGTCGCTGACGCCATGGCGGCCGGACGCGCTGGCAACCAGTTGCCGCGCGTAGCCGAACAGGCGGCGGCCATAGTCGCGCCGCACGGCGCCCGCCTCGACCGAGTAATCGCTCAAGCCGCCGGCCAGCATGCGCGTATCGACATACAGGGGCAGCACGGTCGTCACGCTGCGCCCCAGGGCATCGCGCGTGATGAGGGTGGCTTGCCCCGCGCCATTGATGCCGGCCACCTGGTTCAGCACGAACGGACCGCTGGGCACGCTGGCCGCATATTGCTGCACGCCATTGACGTACAGGCTCAGCGACGAAGGCACGAGCGCCGTGCCATCGACGGAGGCGACGGGAAACGTCAGCAGGTCGGGGCGCAGCTGGAAATTCTTGCGCCACTGCACGCCGCCCACGCGCACGGCGCGGCTCCAGCTGAGCGACGAGGAAATCAGGTCGCCCACCTGCCACGTTTGCAAGGTTTCGGGGTCGGCATGGCTCCAGAAGGTGTCGAAGCGCATGTACTTGCGCTGGTCCGACCCCAGGTTCACGGTGCCGGTATTGCTGAACACGCCGCTGTCATTGAAATAACGCAAGTCGTTGAAGATGGCGGCGCGCCGCGTGCGGCCCAGTTCCGCATAGGCTTCGTAATTGAGGACGGCACCGGGCGTGACGCGCGATGGCGGCGTCTGCGCCGCCGGGCGCGCGCTGATGCGGTACGGCGCGCGCAAATCGTCCGCCACCTGCAGCGACACGCTCTGGCGCGCCGCATCATAGTCATAGCTGAGTCCGGGAATCGCGTCGAGCGCCACGTCGGCCTGACCGGGTGCGCCCAGGCGCGCGGGGTCCAGCCCCAGCTGCTGCAAGTTCGCCACACTGCTGCGCAAGCCTTTGCCCACCTGGGTAAAGCGCAAGATCAGCCCGGTTGATTCAGCATTCACAGTTACCTCCAGATACAGTTCATTCGGCGCCATCGGATCGCTGGGCAAGCTGGCAGGTCCCGGATCGGCGCCCGTCCCGGCGGCCGCTCCGTCGGCCCTGGCCACCGGTGCCATGGCCAGCAACAGCAACAGCAAGGATGCCCGTGCGCGTCTCATGGTTTAACCCGGTAGCGCCCATGCCCACGACGCGCGGCAAGCCCGCCTGCCATGGCGGCCCGTTTCAAGGTGTCGAATTCGTGGCAACGAGCGCCTTTGCGTTCACGTTGACCGCAATACTCAACGGTCCATCCAGTTCGGCCTCCCTGGCGACGGGCAGGCGCCAGACGCGCATGCGTGCCGCCAGAACATAGCCAAACAGCCCCTTGCTGATGACAAACTCCTTGCCCGCCTGGTTCGTCAACGTCATCGCCCCGATCTGCGCATGGAAATTGCCGCTGTTCTTGACACGCAACATCCACTCGCCCCGCTCGCGAAAGACTTGCCAGTCGAGTATTTCCTTGCCCGGCGCACCGGCCGGCAGCACGAACACGGGCACCGAGTAGCGCAGGCGGATATCGACGCCGCTGCGGCCCGCATCATCCTCGCGGCTGACTTCATCGATGAGCACGCGGTACGTCTTTTCCTGCGCCACGGGGCCCGCCTGGGCGCGCACGAGGCGGATGGTCTGGCGGCTGTTGGCGGCGATTTCGACGATCGGCGGACTGGCCACCAGCTCCTGCGTGGGCGCCAAGGTTTCCTCGCCATCGCGCTGCTCCCAGGCAAACACCCGCACCTGCCCGTAGATGGGCTGGTCGCCGAGGTTTTGCAGATTGATGCCCGCGGCATTCTGTGCGGCGCGCAAATTGAGCGTCACCGGCGAAATCTGCAGATTGGCGCCGTTCGCGCCTGCGGCACAGCAAGCCAGCAGCGCCAGCACGCTTTTCATCAGGGAGGCGGCACGGGCCTTCACGCAGCGCCTGGCTTAAAAGTACACGGTGGCCGTGATGGTCGACTTGTAGGTATCGGGTGCCGGTGTCGCTTGCGGCGGAATATTGCCGTACACCGTGATCGGCTGCGATGAGCCGTTGCCGGTGCCGCCGACGGTATTCGTGCCCTGGGTATCGCCCCACAAGGTGCTGCCGGCCGTCTGGTACAGATTGAATTGCACCGTCCCCAGGTTGCCGCCCGTGCCGCTCATGTAGCGCGTGGTGCCGGTCGAGCCGGTGCCCGAGCCGGCCGTCAAGCCCACGTTATACAGCGTGGTGTTGGTGCAGGTGACATTCACGGTCGTATTGACGTTCACGGCAGTAGCCAGTACACCCTGACTTTGGCCAAAGTCGAGATTGGCCGCCGCGATGGTGCAATTGGCGATGATCTTCAGGGTGACGTCAAAGGTGGTGCTGGCGCTGCCATTCAGATACACGGCGGCGTCGGCGCTACGCGGCAGCAGCGCCGTGGCGGCAACGGCCACGCTGGCAGCGACGATAAGGCGGGGGAAGATAACTCGCAACATGATACCTCCTGATGACGGAACATCATTAATGAGCCCGCCAATATGAGGGGCGTCGAGGATAGTCACGGTATTGCCGGCGTTTTCTCGGGCACGCAAACCAGGACGACAAAATACTTGTGCCGAGAGTCAGGAACCCGGGGACTCCGGCATTTTTTGCGGCATTGGCAAAACAGATTTTTTGGCAATCGACATTGCTTAAAATCAATGCATGAGCGAATTATTGGCGATCTGGGAAATCCGCGCTTCTTCTCGCGGAGAAACATCTTTTGAAATACGCGAAAAGCAGAAAAAAAAGAAAAAGCGAGGCATAATAAGCCACAACTTGCTATTTGGTTAAGTCATCCATGCCATGCCATTGACCAGCGAAACCATCAAAAAGAACATCTTGATCGTGGACGATTCCGCGTTCGAGCAGCGCATGCTGATGGAGCTGCTCAGCGAGCAGCCCTACCGCTTCAGCATCGCCTTCAATGGCTACCAGGGCTACCAGCTGGCATTGGCCACGCATCCCGACCTGATCCTGCTTGACGTGCGCATGCCCGAGATGGATGGCTACACGGCGTGCCGTTTGCTCAAGGCCAATCCCGAGACGGAACAGATTCCCGTGATCTTTCTCAGCGGCGCCGACGCCGCCAAGGAGCGCGTCATGGGCTTGCAGGTGGGCGGCGTCGATTACATTTCGAAGCCGTTCCAGCCGGAAGAACTGGCCGCACGCATCCATATCCACCTGGGATTGATGCGTAAAAGCAACAGTACCTTACCGGCGGCGACCCCGATCGGCGACCGGCAGCAGCATCCGGACCTGGTATTCGTCAATGCCGTCAAACAACTCATCCTCGACAATCTGGGCAGCCTGCCCAACCTGTCCGAAATCGCCCGCAGCGTGGGAACCTACCGCGAAAAGCTCACCCTGATGTTCCGCGAGCAGACGGGCATGACGGTCTTCGCCTTCATCCGCGAAGCGCGCATCGCCCGCGGCGTGGAACTGCTGCAGCAAACGGACATCGACGTGCAGGATATCGCCCTGCTGATCGGCTTTCACAACGCCGGCAATTTCGCCACCGCCTTCCGCGAACGCATGGGCGTCACGCCCAGCGCCTACCGCCAGCGCCTGCATGAGCAGACGGGACAGCGGCAGGCGGCGGGCGGTTAGAACTTGTAGTTGAGCTTGAGCGAGGCAAAGCGGCCGCGCGGATCGGCTTGCGTATAGTCGAAGCCCGAGGCCGAGTAATCCCACGGCGCGCGCTTGTTGGCCAGATTCTGCACGATGAAGGTGACGTTCGCCGCCGGCGTGACTTGCCAGCTGGTGGTCACGTCGAACGTGCTGAAGGCGGCCACCGATTCATCGAGATGCGTATTTTGCGCATAGCTGCCCACGTAGTTCCAGGTGAGCGTGGACGACCATTTTCCCTGTTCCCAGGTGGCCGAGGTGACGCCGCGCCATTTCGGGATGGAGCCGAAATAATTGGTGCCGGCGCCATCGGTGAGCGGCGCGCCGTCCGACAGCGGTTCGGCAAAGCGCAGCACGCGGCTCAGCTGGCCGGCCAGGGTCAGCTTGCCCCAGTCCTTGCCGACGAAGCGCTGGCGCAGGTCCAGGTCGATGCCGGACACTTCGCGCTGACCCTGGTTGCGGTACTGGCGGTACAGGGTCGTGATGCGGCCATCGGCGTCGCGCGTGATCTTCTGCGGCGCCGACGCTTCGTTGGCGAGCGTGGTGGTGGCACTCTCCGTGCCGATCACGCCATCCTGCCTGATGCGGTAGTAATCGAGGCCGATGCTCGAACTGCTGGTGGGCGAGACCACCACGCCCAGGTTCAGGTTGTTCGAGCGTTCCGGACGCAGCGCCGGGTTGGCGATGGTGATGGCCGTCACGCCGCGCGTCTGCGTGGGTGTGACGGGGTCCTTCGGATCGAGCACGCTGACATAGCTGACAGCCGTGCTTTGCGTGATTTCCGGCAAGGATGGCGCGCGGAAGCCGCGCGACACGGTGCCGCGCACCAGCAGCCACGGCGCCGCCTGATAGCGGGCGCTGGCTTTCGGCGAAAACGCATTGCCGAAATCGCTGTAATGGTCGGCGCGGCCCGCCAGGTTGACGGACAGGTCTTTCACCACCGGAACGTTAAATTCGGCAAACAGGGCCGACACGCTGCGCGAGCCGTTGATGATGTTGATCGCCGGGCGCAGCTCGGTGCCGGACAGCACGGCCGTCGAGGTTTGCGAATCCATCTTTTCGCGGCGCCATTGCGCGCCGGCGGCAAAGCCCAGCGGACCGGCCGGCAGCTGCCACAGGTCTTTCGCGGCCGAGAAATCGACGGTGTCGAGCGTCGACTCGGCCGGACGCAGGGTCGACAGGCGCAGGCGGTTGCGTACCGCTTCGCTGTTTTGCGACTGGTCAAAGAAGTTATAGCTGCCGTCGGCCAGCACCTCCTGGAATGCGTAGCGGTTGACGAAATTCTGCACGGTTTCTTCCAGCTTGCTGCTCGAGTGGCCTACGGCCGCATCCCAGTCCCAGCCCGCCAAGGTGCCCTTGACGCCCGCCAGCGCGCGGTAGAACGTCACTTTATCCTGCTTCAGGCGCGGCCCCAGGTCGAACAGGGTGGCCGTGAACGGCAGGGGCGTGGCGCCCGGATTGTTCGGATGGCCGACAGGCAGCACGACGGGAATCGTGTCGAGCGCCTGGGTAGCGTTGTTCCACACGCGCGTGGCATTGTTCACCGTCAATGGCGCACTGAAGGTCTGGTCGGCGCGCGAGTAACTGTGCAGCAGGTCGACATACGCTTCCGTGTCCGCGTTCAATTTAAAGGTGGCGCGCGCGGCCGTGTGCACGCGCTGGATGCCGGGAATCAGGGTTTTATATGGCGACGGGTTATACGCCAGCACTTGTCCCGTCTTGCCGGGCGTGATGTCGCCATAATTAACCAGCTGCAATGGTCCGCGCACGCCGCCCAAGGTCTTCGTCGGGTCCGTGCCCGCATAGTTGGTGATGGCCCAGCCCAGGCTGCCACGCTGCTGGTTGCGGAAGTCCGCATCGCGCATCCACGCCACGTCGCTTTGCTGCAGCTTGTCGCGCTGCTGCGCATCGACCGAGAAGACCAGGCTGTAGCCATCTTCCTCGAGCTTGCCGAAACCCGTCTGCAGCGCCGCGCTCTTTTCATGCTGGCCCGTGCCTTCGGTCGAGCCGCCCCACTGCGCCGTGATGTCCGTGCCCGTGAATTCCTTGTACAGGATGATGTTGACCACGCCGGCCACGGCGTCGGAACCATAGACGGACGAGGCGCCGTCCTTGAGCACCTCGATGCGCTGCACGGCCGCCATCGGCAGGCTGTTCAGGTCGACAAAGGTTTCCTGCAGGTTTTGCGCCGTCGCATAGCTGGCCACGCGCTTGCCATTGACCAGGATCAAGGTATTTTTCTGGCCGATGCCGCGCAACGACAGGCCCGAGGTGCCGGCCGAGAAACTGCCCGTGTATTGTTCGTTGTAGCTGTTGCCGCTGTTGGCGGAGATGGCGCGCAGCACATCCGACACGCTGGTCTTGCCGCCGGCTTTCAATTCCTTGGCCGTGATGACTTGCACGGCGCTGGCGCCCTCCTTTTCGCTGACGCGGATATTCGATCCGGTGACGTTAACGCGCAGCATTTCCTCCTCCGCATGGGCGAAGGCAGGAAAGGCGGCGGCGATGGCAAGACTGATGGCGAGTGGTTTGAACATGGTTTCCTCTTATTGGGATTGCAGCCTTTTCCAGATAAAAAAGGCCGAGCAGGGGCACGCGGGCCGGGTGGGCCTGCGGGCAAAACGACGACGGGGGCGTGAAGGAGTTACAGGATGCGTGGACGGGCACGCACCGGCATCCACTGCGCCATGCATTGCATGGTCAGCTGGTGCCGGGCGGCATAAAAACAGGAAGAAAGACTAAAACGCAACATAAAAGACACCGGTAAGCGGGGAAAGGCCACTATATCCCGGCGTCTTTATGGCGTGAACGAATTAAAAATTGATTGTATATACGATTTGAATCTAAGGACTTGGTCTTTGGCAATATCAAGCGTCGGCCATCGCCTGCGGCGCGGCCGCCGCGCGGCGCGCCTGCACGCCCCACCAGTACCAGGAAATGACGGCATTGACCCAGTACGCCGCATACAGCACGGCGGTCAGGTGCAGGCCGCGGCTGTAGTAGAGGGGCACGGCCACGGTATTGACGAGTAGCCAGAAAGCCCAGGTCTCGATGCGCCGGCTCATCAGCAGAAATTGCGCGATGATGCTAAATACCAACACCGCCGAATCGATGAAGGGCGCGTAGGCATTCGTAAAGCGGTGCAGCAGCATGCCGTAGATCGCCACGGAGGCGATGCCGGCCGGTACCACCCAGGCCAGGCTGCGCCAGCCCGTGCGCGTGATCGGCAACGGCTTGCCGCCCGCGCCGCGCCGCCATTGCAGCCAGCCGATGACGCAGGTGACGATGAAAAACAGCTGCAGCATCACGTCGGCGTACAGATTAACCTGGAAAAACAGCACGGCGAACAGCACGCAGCCGACGATGCCGATCCACCAGGAATGGATATTGTTGCGTCCGGCCAGGATGATGGAAGCGGTCATCAAGACATTGGCGGCGATCTCGAGCGGGGGAGTCAAGCGGATTTCCTTTGAATGAAGGCAGGCCGCCACTATAGCCCATTTGATATCCGCAACCGGCCATGCACTGCTTGACTTTCGTGGCCATTCTGGCAAATTGGCAAACACTACCCCTAGAACCACTGCGGAGATGTTCCATGCGCTTGCGCCACGTGCTGCTTGCGGCCACGCTGCTCGGCAGCGTCCTGCCCGCCCTGGCCTGCCGCATGACGATGGCGCTCGAGCAATGGCCGCCATACCTGTATCGCGACGCCCAAGGCAACTATACGGGGCTGGACCTGGAATTGCTGCGCGCCATCTTCAAGGAAGCGCGCTGCACCTTGCTGACCGTGCCGGAACTGCCCACGGCGCGGCGCCAGCTGCTGTTCCAGAAAGGGGGACTGGACCTGATGCCCGCCGCGTCCGAAACGCCGGAACGCCAGTCCTATGCCCGCTTCTCCCTCTCGTACCGCGATGAAGCCGTCGGCGTCTTCGGCAAGGCCGGCACACCCGCCGCGCAGCGCCATGTCGGCAGCTTCGGCCAGCTGGCGCGCGGCAAGGCCACCCTGCTGGCGCCCAAGGTGGGCTGGTATGGGGCAGACTACGCGGCGGCCCGTCCGGCAATGGAAAAAGACGGCCGCCTGAATACCTTCGGCAGCTTCCAGCAGGGGTTGCGCATGCTCGACGCGGGCCGCGCCGACCTGCTGCTGGGCGACGTGCTGGCCGTGCGCCACGAAGCGCGCCTGCAGGGCGTCGCCCTGACCGCCCTGCCCTTCCTCGCCCTGCGCGCGCCCGTGCACCTGATGCTCAATGCGCACAGCACCAGCACGGCCGACCTGGCGCGCCTGAACGCCGCCATCACGCGCCTGGAACAGCGCGGCGTGCTGGCGGCGATACGCGCCCGCTACGACGCGCCGTAAGGCGCTCAGCCCTTGCTGGCCGCTTCCAGGATTTCCAGCTTCGTCTCGCGGCCATTCTTTTGCACGCCCTGCGCCTTGTCATAGCTTTCGATCAGGGCGCGGTAGGGCGGCACGATGTGGTCCGTCATGATGGCGGCGAAATCCATCGCGTCGGCGCGGTTCCAGGTGCTCATCACTTCAGCCAGCACGGCATACGTGTCGATCGGCACGGCGCCGGCCTGCGCGACGCGCGCCATGGTGATGTCGGTGGCCATCTTCGACCAGTTGCCGGAGGCATCGATGATGGCGAACACCTTGTAGCCGGCCGCCAGCGCGCTGATGGTGGGGAAAGCCATGCACACGCTGGTGAGCGTGCCGGCGATCAGCAGGGTCTTGCGGCCCGTCTTTTCGATGGCCTCGACCCAGGCCGGATTGTCCCAGGCGTTGATCTGGCCCGTGCGCGGGATGTAGACGGCGTCCGGGTTGAAATGGTGGATCTCCGGGATCAAGGGGCCGTTCGGGCCGTCGGGCACGGAAGCGGTGGTGAACGTCGGCATGTTGGCCAGGCGCGACAGCTTGGCCAGCGCCGTCACGTGGCCGCGCAGCACGTGCTGCTCGATGTCGCGCACCAGCTGGAACAAGCCGCTCTGGTGGTCGATCAGCAGCATGACGGCGTCGTCGGGATCGATCATCGGTGGCAAACCTTGGAAATTGGCGGGGGTGCTCATGGTGGTCTCCTGAAAAGCCGTGCCGCGGGATGCGACACGGGTACTGCACAAATTAATGACACAAACTACGTCGCGATACGGGCGAAGCGGCCGCTGTTGAAATCCTCGAACGCCTGCGCGATTTCCGCTTCGGTGTTCATGACGAAGGGACCATGGCCGACGATGGGCTCATCGATCGGCTCGCCGCTCAGCAGCAGCACCACGGCGTCGCTGTTCGCCTCGACGGTGATGCTGTCGCCGTCGCGCCCGAACAGCGCCATCTGCGCTTCGCGCACCACGCTCTCGCCATTCACCAGCACCGTGCCATGCAAAACGATCAGCGCCGTGCTCCAGCCGGCGTGCACCGGCAGCGCCGTCAGCTTGCCCTGGGCCAGGCGCACATCCCACACCCGCATTGGCGAGAACGTGCGGGCCGGGCCATGCTGGCCGGCGAAGTCGCCGGCGATCACGCGCACGGAACCTGCGCCGTCGGGCAGCGCCACCGTGGGAATCGTGTCGCTGGTGATGGCCTGGTAGCCGGGCGCCGTCATCTTGTTTTTCGCCGGCAGGTTCACCCACAGCTGCACCATTTCCAGCGTGCCGCCCGACTGCGTGAAGGCAGGCGAGTGAAACTCTTCATGCAGGATGCCGGCGCCGGCCGTCATCCACTGCACGTCGCCGGGACCGATCACGCCGCCCTGGCCCGTCGAATCGCGGTGCGCCACTTCGCCCTTGTAGACGATGGTCACCGTCTCGAAGCCGCGGTGCGGGTGCGAACCGACGCCGGGCGGACGCGTGCCGGGCGCAAATTCGGCGGGGCCGGCATAGTCGAGCAGCAGGAATGGGCTCAGCTGCCTGCCATGGCCGCTGTACGAAAACATCGAGCGCACGGGAAAACCATCGCCGACCCAGTGCTGGCGCGGTGCGCTGTAGATACCTGTGACTGTGTTCATCTCGATCTCCTGTTCGGGTTTGCATTACGATGGAGACAGGTTACGCTTGCAACGATGAAGGCGGTAGACGGTAAAATATGCCATCAGCGTTCCAAAAATAGAACGATAAAGGAGGCGGCATGCAGGATTTGAACGATTTGTATTACTTTGTGCAGGTGGTCGACCATGGCGGCTTCGCGCCGGCCGGGCGCGCGCTGGGCATGCCGAAGTCCAAACTGAGCCGGCGCATCGCGCTGCTGGAAGAGCGCCTGGGCGCGCGCCTGCTGCAGCGCACGACGCGGCATTTTTCCGTCACCGACGTGGGGCAGACGTTTTACGAGCATTGCAAGGCGATGCTGGTGGAAGCGGAAGCGGCGCAGGAAGCGATCGACCTGACGCGGGCCGCGCCGCGCGGCACGGTGCGCCTGTCCTGCCCCATCGCCCTGCTGCATTCCCTGGTCGCGCCCATGCTGGCCGGCTTCATGCGCGACCATCCGCAGGTGACCCTGCTGCTGGAAGCGAGCAACCGCCGCGTCGACCTGGTGGCCGAAGGCATCGACGTGGCCATCCGCGTGCGCCCGCCGCCGCTGCCCGACAGCGATCTGGTGCTGCGCGTGCTGGCCGAACGCAGCCAGTGCATGGTGGGCAGCCCCCTGCTGTTCGGCGACGCCCCCAGGCCAACCGCGCCAGCCGACCTGGCCGACTGGCCCAGCCTGGCCCTGGGCATGCCGCAACAGCACTACCAGTGGGATTTATACGGCCCCGATGGCGCGCGCGCCCAGCTGCGCCACGTGCCGCGCTTCGTCACGGGCGACATGCTGACCCTGCGCGACGCGGCCGTGGCCGGCGTGGGCGTGGTGCAGCTGCCGACCATGATGATCACCGAACAGGTGGCCAACGGCAGCCTGCTGCCGCTGATGGGACAATGGCGGCCGCAGCGCGAAATCATCCACGCCGTCTTCCCGTCGCGGCGCGGCCTGCTGCCGGCCGTGCGTGCGCTGATCGACTACCTGGCGCACAGCTTCGCCGCGCTGGGGGAGGAGTGACGGTTTTCAGGTACGATGGCGTACTCCCGAATCGTCTGGATACCGCATGCGTTTATTGATTCTGTCGGACCTGCACCATGAGTTATGGCGCGACGAAGCGCCGCAGGGCGACCTCGCGCTCAGCCGCCCCGACGCCGTGATTCTGGCCGGCGACATCGATACGGGTTCACGCGCCGTCGCCTGGGCCGCCACCGCGTTTGCGGGCCTGCCCGTGCTGTACGTGCATGGCAACCACGAAGGCTATGGCCACCACCTCGACAAGGTGCGCCAGGAGCTGCGCGCGGCCTGCGCCGCCACGCCGAACGTGCATTTTCTCGACGCCGATACCCATGTCGTCACCGACCCGGCAGGCAACAGGGTGCGCTTCCTGGGCGCCACCCTGTGGACGGATTTCCGCCTGCTGGGCGACGACACGCGGCAAGCGGCCATGCGCGACGCGGAAGCCGTCATGAACGACTACAAGCGCATCCGCCTGGCCAACATGGGCTTTCGCAAGCTGCGCGCGGCCGACACGGCCATGTTCCACGCGCAGCAAAAAGCCTGGCTGGCGCGCGAACTGGCGCAGCCCTTCGATGGCGAGACCGTCGTCATCAGCCACATGGCGCCGTCGCTGCGCTCGGTCGACGATGCCTACGGCAGCGAGGGCTGCTCGCCCGCCTACGCTTCGCGCCTGGACGACCTGGCCGCGCAGGCGGACCTGTGGGTGCATGGCCACCTCCACGTCTCGCGCGACTACCGCATCGGCCAGTGCCGCGTCGTGGCCAACCCCTGCGGCTACAGGACGCGCAGCGGCACGCCGCAAAATCCCCAGTTCAACCCGAACTTCATCGTCGAACTGGGCACAAACTAATCGTCCGGCTTCAGACGCCCCGCCAGCCATTGCTGCAGGCGGTGCTTGCCGGCCCGCCGCGCCGCGCGCGGCGAGGCCTCCGACTGGTGCGCGCCGGCGCCGCCGCGCAGCCTGGCGGCCGCCGCCAACGGATTACGCGGCTTGGGCGTGGCTTTCACTTTGATCTTCATGGTTGCTCCTTTCAGCCCTTGATGCAGACGACCTGGCGCAAGGTATGCACCACTTCCACCAGGTCGCTCTGGTGCGCCATGACGGCGTCGATATTTTTATAGGCGGCCGGGATCTCGTCGACCACGCCGCCATCCTTGCGGCACTCGATGCCGGCCGTCTGCTCGGCCAGGTCGAAGCGGTTGAAACGGCGCTTCGCCTCGCTGCGGCTCATGCTTCGCCCCGCCCCATGCGAACAAGAACAGAACGATTCCGGCTTGCCCTTGCCGCGCACGATGAAGCTGCGCGCCCCCATGCTGCCGGGGATGATGCCCAGCTCGCCCTGCCGCGCCGAAATGGCGCCCTTGCGCGTCACATACAAATCCTCATTGCCATGCGTTTCGCGCGCGATGTAGTTGTGATGGCAGTTGATCGCTTCGCCCTCCAGCCGGAACGGCGGAGCAAACTTCGCCAGCACGTCGAGCACGCGGCGCATCATTTCACTGCGGTTGAGCAGCGCATAATCCTGCGCCCAGTCCACCGCCTCCACGTAGTCGTCGAAGACCGTGGAACCTTCGCTGAAGTACGCCAGGTCGGCGTCCGGCAGCTGCAGCTGGTGGCGCCGCATGTCCTTCTGCGCGGCAGCGATAAAGTAACGGCCGATCACGTTGCCGATGCCGCGCGAACCCGAATGCAGCATGATCCACACGCGCTGTTCCTCGTCAAGGCAGATTTCGATGAAGTGATTGCCGCCGCCCAGGGTGCCTGCCTGGCAGATCCACGTACGCTCGAACTGGCGCAGCATCTTGGCGATGCCGCGGTGGCGCTCGACGATGCGCGCCAGGCGGTCGCCGAGGGGCCGCACGGCGCGCGCCTGGCGCGAGCCTTGCACGCGGCTCCATTCGTGCTGCTCGAAGCCGACGGGTACTTCCGCTTCGATGGCACTGCGCAGGCGCGCCAGGTTGTCGGGCAGGTCGCTGGCCGTCAGGGTCGTGCGCACTGCATTCATGCCGCAGCCGATGTCGACGCCGACGGCGGCCGGGATGATGGCGCCGCGCGTGGGAATCACGCTGCCGACGGTGGCGCCGATGCCGGCATGCACGTCGGGCATGGCCGCCACATGCGGATGGACGATGGGCAGGCTGGCGATATTGTGCAGCTGGCGCAGCGCCTGCGCGTCGATATCGTCGGTAAAAATATGCACGGGCACCTGGGCGCCGTGCAATGTCTGATGGATGGGCATAACGTCTTCCTTGGTCTTGTCGTTATGCCGGGGCCCCTATGAAACAAAAAACCCCGGCGAGTTTCCTCACCGGGGTTTTGAAGGACACCGGCTCGGGATCGGCAATATGCCGATGGCCCCGAGCGTCATGCACGGGGCTAGTGGTCGTACTTGCTGCCAGCCTGCTCGAACATGGGTTTCCTTTCTTTTGTCTGGTTAATCTGAACTGCGGACGATGATTCTGCATCTTATGCTGCAGTGCGTCAATCCCTTTTCATGGCGAAGACGCCAACGTTGTTATTTTGTCGCAGCCGCTTTTTCCTTCGCGATGCGGGCATCGAGCTTGACTTCATTTTTGGCCGCGTAATTGCGGCACGCCTGCGCATCGATGAAGGGATTCGGCGTGACGCCTTCCAGCAATTGCGTCAGCTTCTGGTCGCCGCCGGAGTGGTCGGGGTGGGCCGAGATCAAAATGTCGCACGGCAGTCTGGCGAAGTCCTGCATGACGCGGCGGAAGGCCGGCGTCAGGTCCGCATGGCGTTCATCGCCCAGGTAATGAAAATCGTCGGCCGCCACCGGCGTGAGGCTGGCGCCGAACACCACGTTCAGGCAGTCCTGACGCTCTGCATCCTCGCACGACACCCAGGTCCAGCTGGTGCTGCCCGGCGTATGCCCGGGCGTGTAGCGCGCCGTGATGGTCACCTCGCCCAGTTGCAGGGTTTCGCCATCGGCGATTTCGCGCACGTTCTCCACGGCCGGCATGGGATCGATTTCACCCGCTTGCGGATCCATGGCGAGCACCGAGCCCGCGCGCAGCGCCTGCGCACCGAGCGGACTGGCGACCACTTGCGCGCCGCTGTCGCGCGCCAGCGCGGCGATGCCGCCCGAATGGTCGAAATGCGCTTCCGTATTCAGGATGAACTTGATGTCTTCCAGGCGAAAGCCCAGCTCGAGGATATGTTCCTTGATGGCGGCCACCGATTGCGGCAGCGCGCCATCGATGAGGATCAAGCCTTCGCGCGTGTCGATCAGCACCACGCTCAAGCCGCCCACGCCCACGTAATACGTGTCGCCGTGGATGCGCGCCGGCTGCTGCGGGCGGTTCCACTGCGCCGCGTAGGGCGAGGCGATCGGCTGTGTCAGGGGATCGATGGCGGGCGCGGCGGCATGCGCGGAAAATGGCAGCGCCAGGGCGGCCAGCACGATGCTGAGCAGGGACTTGGGAAGGAAGAAAGGCGGCATGCGGCTCCAGTAATGAGTGTGCGGTAATAGATGCCACAGGGTAACGTCGCTCCCCCCGCGCGGTCAAGCGGACGGGCGCAGCGACTTGCGCTACGATAGAGGCCCATTCACTGCCGCGCACCCTGCCGCCTTCTTGCCATGCGTTTGCTGATCCTGTCCGACCTGCACCTGGAAGTCTGGGGTGATGACACACCCGCCATCAACCTTGCCGCCAGCCGCCCCGACGTGGTGATCCTGGCCGGCGACATCGACACGGGCAGCCATGCCATCGCTTGGGCCGCGCGCACCTTCGGCGCCCTGCCCGTGCTGTACGTGCACGGCAATCATGAGGGTTATGGCCACCAGCTCGAACACATGCAGGACGCCGTGCGCGACGCCTGCGCCAGCGCCAATGCGCACGGTGCCGATATCCGCCTGCTCGACGGCGATGCCGTGACGCTCGATGGCGTGCGCTTCCTCGGCGTCACGCTGTGGACGGATTTTTTACTCTTCGGCGCGGAGCGCCGGGAAGAAGCGCTCAACGCGGCGCAAGCCTACATGCCCGACTACAAGCGCATCAGCACGGGCGGCGATGCGCCGCGCCTGCTGTGCGCCAGCGACACGGCGCAGCTGCACGCGCAGCACCGCTCGTGGCTGGAACGGCAGCTGGCGCAGCCGTTCGATGGCAAGACGGTCGTCATCACGCACATGGCGCCATCGATGCTGTCGGTGGAGGAACAGTACGCAACGAACCTCGGCTCGCCCGCCTTCGCCTCGCAGCTGGACGAGCTGGTGGCGCAGGCGGATCTGTGGGTGCATGGCCACATGCACGCCTCGCTCGACTATCGGATAGGCGCGTGCCGCGTCGTCTGCAACCCCTGCGGCTACAAGCGCCCCGATGGCACGCCGGAAAACGAGCGTTTTGACACAGGCTTCATCGTCGAAATCGCCAGCGCGGTTTAATTTTTTCGATAGCGCAGCTGCACCACGCCGCTGGGCAGCTGGCGCGTGTCGTCCAGGCGCCAGCCGCTGCGCGGCAAGCCGTCCTCGAACAGGCGCACGCCCTTGCCCAGCACCACGGGCAGCATGGACAGGGTCAGGCTGTCGACGACGCCCTCGCGCAAGCCGGCGCGGATGACGGCGCCGCCATCGAGATACACGTGGCGGCAGCCCTCCCCGGCCAGCGCCTCCAGTACCGCCCCTACGCTGCCTTCGCGGCGCTGCTCGCCATGGCGCGGCGCGAAATCGCGGTGGCTCAATACCACCACGCGCTTGCCCGCATACGGCCACGGCTCGAACCCCAGCACGGCGTCATACGTGGTGCGGCCGATCAGCAGCGTATCGACCTGCGCCATCAAGGCCGTGTAGCCGGTGGCCTCGGGCGAGTCGGGCGCCAGCTCGGCCAGCCAGGACAGGTCGCCGTTTTCTCCCGCGATGCAGCCATCGATGCTGATGCCGAGAAAAACGCTGACGAAAGGTTTTTGCATGGATGTTCCTTCAATTAATTCTACGGTGTAGAATTATGCCCATGAAATCCCAAAAACTTCAAGCTGTACCCGATCTGGCACGCCGCCCTGGCCGTCCGCGCCGCGCCGCGCCCGCGCTGGACAACGCCGCCATCCTGCAGGCGGCCCTGGCCCTGCTGGAAGAGCAAGGCGAAGCGTTTTCCATGCGCGCGCTGGCGCAGCGGCTGGGCGTCGATGCCATGGCCCTGTATCACTATTACGCGGGAAAAGAGGAATTATTGCTGGCCTTGATGGCGCAGCGTTTTGCCGCGCTCGATCCGCGCCAGCCGCCGTTTACACGGCGCCAAACGCCCCAGCGCCGCCTGTTCGCGCTGTGCGCGCTGTACCTGGAACTGGTCAGCGCCACGCCGTATTTCGTGCGCCTGATGGCGCGCGGCCTGGTCACGCAAGCCGACGTGGCCGAGCGCTTTGCGGCGCTGTTCGAGCTGGCCCTGGAGGGCCTTGAGCTGGACAAAAAAACCCGGCTGCGCGGGCGCGACGCCATCGTCGATTTCCTGCACGGCTATGCGCTGGCGGGCAGGCCGGCCGGCGAGACGCAATGGCACGCGTCGGTCGGCCTGCTGCTGGCGGGCATGCGCGCAGGATGCTGATCGCGCCTCAGGGCGCCTGCAGCACGCGCAGCCGTTCGCTGGCATGGCTATTGTCGGCATTGAGCGCCAGCGATTTACCGTAATTGAGGATCGCACCTTGCCTGTCGCCGGCCTGCTCGAGGATTTCCGCCAGGCTGTCGTAGGCATTCCAGCTCGACGGGTGCAGGCTGGCATTCAGGCGCAGGACGGCCTCGGCTTGCGGCAGCTGCTGCTGGCCGCTTAGCTTGTAGCCCCACACGTTCAGCGCATCCTCGTCCGGCAGCGCTTGCGCATCGCGCGCCCGGAGTTCGGCCCACGCCTGCGGCGCTTGTGCGTAGCCGCGCTGCAGCAGCATCTTGCGCAAAGGCAAAACTGCCGGTGGCAGGCCAAAGCCCGTCGACGGATGCATGGCCGGCACGTAGAAGCCGGCGATTTCATCGATGAACAGTTCCGGATTGACGCCTTGCAAATTAGTTAACACCACCACCGACAGATCGTCTTCGGGATACACGAAGAACGCGGAGCGCATGCCGCCGATGGGGCCAGCCGCGCGGTGTTCGCCGCGCACCGTCACAGGCCAGCCCAGCGCTGAACCGTTCAACAGCGCATTCGGCCCCTGTGTCTTGCCGTTGTTCAGCACATACGGGTTCCACATGGCTTGCAGGCTGGACTTGTCCTTCAGAAGCTTGCCGCCTTGCAGGGCGAGCAGCCACTGCGCGATATCGCCCGAGGTAGAGAGGATGCCGGCGGCTGGGCGGAAATACGCGGGGAAGGTGACGTAGGCGGTAGCCAGCCGAGTACCCGCCAGCCACTTGCCGCCCTCGTTACGCGAATAGGTGTAGGAGCCGGCGGAATGCGCGACCACATCGCTGGAATCGCCGAAACGCGTGTGCTTCAGGCCAGCCGGCCTGAACTGGTGGTTTTCCACGAACTGCACGAAGGACTCACCGCTGAGCTTTTCGATGATCTTGCCAACCAGAACATAGCCAGTCTGGTTGTAGCTGTAGCGCTCTCCCGGCACGAATTCGAACGGCAGCATCTTGACCTTGCTCCAGGACAGCGCTTCATTCTCGCCACCCAGCAGGTTTTCCTGCTCGTCGATAATGTTGGGCAAACCCGAAGTGTGCGTCATCAACTGGCGTATGGTCAGCGCGCGCCAGGACGGCGGCAAGTCGTCCAGGTACAGCGAGATGGGGTCGGCAAGCCTGAGCTTGCCCGCCTCGACCAGCTGCATGACAGCCACGCCAGTAAACGCCTTGGTACAGGAATTGATCGAGAAAACGCTCTCGTTAGTGGCCGGCACGCCGTGTTCCACATTGGCCGTCCCCAGGGCGGCCAGTTCGACAACCTTGCCGCGCTGGATGACTGCCACTTGCAGGGCAGGAATCCGCTGCAGTGCCATCTGTTGCCGGAGATAGTCCATCACCTGGGCCGACGTCCCTTGCGCAGCTTGCGCCCAAGTGGGCAAGGCCAGGCACAGTCCGCTGATCAGCGCTACCAGTTTCATGTTGTCTCCGTTCGCATTGGCGGGCGCCAGGCATGCAAGGGGGAGCGTGGAACGCCTCGGCACCTACCTTAGCGGATTATGCAATTTTGCGAAACAGAAATATCAATCTGCTTTCAAGTAAAAACAGGCGCCCCGCAGGACGCCTGTTGCGCTGACCATACCCAGGTTCAGGCAAACTTCTTGAAATCCGGCTTCCTCTTTTCAAAGAAGGCCGTAAACGCTTCCTTCGCTTCCGCGCCGCCCAGCATGGCGCTGAACAGCTTGTTTTCGTCGGCGATGGCCGCCTTCATCGGTTCCATGCGGCTTTGCTTCATCAGGCGCTTGGTGGCGCGGATCGACGCGGCTGGCAATGCCACCAGCTTGGCGGCCTGGCCTTGCGCGAAGGTCATCAGGTCATACAGGGGCACGACTTTCGACACGAGACCCATTTCCAGCGCTTCGCTGGCGGGGAAGGACTCGCCCAGCATCAGCTTTTCCGCCGCGCGCGGGTAGCCGGCCAGTTGCGTGAGCAGCAGGCTGGAACCGAATTCCGGGCACAGGCCCAGCTGCGTGAACGGCATCGAGAAGCCGGCGTTGTCGGCCGCATACACGAGGTCGCAGTGCATCAGCAAGGTCGTGCCGATGCCGATGGCGGGGCCGGAGACGGCCGCCACCACGGGCTTGCTGCTGCCATACAGGGCGCGCATGAACTGGAATACGGGACGGTCATGGTCGAGCGAGCCATCCTTCGGGCGCGCCGTCTTCATGAAGTCGTCGAGGTCGTTTCCGGCCGTGAAAATCTCGCGCTTGCCGCAGATCAGGATGGCGCGTACTGCATCGTCCGTCTCGGCCGCCACCAGCGCGTCGGCCAGGGTCTGGTACATGGCGCCCGTGATCGCATTCTTGCGTTCCAGGCGGTTGAATTCCAGGGTCAGGATGCCCTCGCTCTTGCTGCACAAAATATCCATGTCGTCTCCAAAAAGATAAAGGGCGCCGAGGTATCCCCAGCGCCCAAGTTTTGACTAATCTTATCTGACCACTGACGTCACGACGCCTGGCAGAAGCGTAGCGAGCGGCAGCGAGTTGTGGCCGGGACGCGCAACTGTGCGAAGGCACAGTGAGCATCGCAGGCCGCGAATCGCAACGCGCAGTAGCTTATGCCAGGTGTCATCAGACGCGCTCGAAGATGCCTGCTGCACCCATGCCGGCGCCCACGCACATCGTCACCATGCCGTACTTCTGCTTGGTGCGCTGCAGCGCGTGGATCACGGTGGCGGCGCGGATGGCGCCGGTGGCGCCCAGCGGGTGGCCCAGGGCGATCGCGCCGCCCATCGGGTTGACCTTCGATGGATCCAGGCCCAGGTCGCCGATCACGGCCAATGCTTGTGCGGCAAACGCTTCGTTCAGCTCGATCCAGTCCAGCTGGTCTTGCGTGATGCCGGCGGCGGCGCAGGCGGCTGGAATGGCGAATTTCGGACCGATGCCCATGATTTCCGGCGGCACGCCGCGCACGGCGAACGAGGAGAATTTCGCCAGCGGGGTCAGGTTATGCTCACGCAGGATTTTTTCGCTGACGATCAGCAGCGCGCCGGCGCCGTCGGACATCTGCGAGCTGTTGGCGGCCGTGACGCTGCCCTTGGCGGCGAACACGGGCTTCAGTTTTGCCAGCGACTCCATCGACGAATCGGCGCGCGCGCCTTCGTCGGTGTCGACGGTGCGGCGCGATACGTCCACCTGGCCGGTGGCCAGGTTCGGCGTGCGCGTGATGATTTCCACGGGTGTCGTTTCCGCCTTGAAGAAACCGGCTTGCTGCGCGGCGATGGCGCGGCGGTGCGATTCGACGGAGAACGCGTCCTGCTGTTCGCGCGACACTTTCCATTGCTGCGCCACTTTCTCGGCCGTCAGGCCCATGCCGTAGGCCATGCCGATGTTCTCGTCGCTGAACATGTCCAAGTTCATCGATGGATGGTGGCCCATCATCGGCACCATCGACATCGACTCGATGCCGCCGGCGATCATCACGTCGGCTTCGCCCACGCGGATGCGGTCAGCCGCCATGGCGATGGCCGTGATGCCCGAGGCGCAGTAGCGGTTGACGGTGACGCCACCGACGGTTTTCGGCAAGCCGGCCAGCAGCACCGAGTTACGCGCGATATTGAAGCCCTGCTCCGCTTCCGGGAACGAGCAGCCGATGATGGCGTCGGTGATCAATGCCGGGTCCAGGCCAGGCGCTTGCGCCAGGGCCGATTGCAGCACGCGCACCAGCAGGTCGTCCGGGCGGGTGTTTCTGAACATGCCGCGCGGCGCCTTGCCGATCGGGGTGCGGGTTGCAGAGACGATGTACGCGTCTTGAAGTTGTTTGCTCATTTTGTTCTTTCAAAGATGTTGAACGAGGTTCGTGTTCTGTCGAATGTCCTGGGTGGCGGTCTATCGCTTCTGCGACAGATACCAGTCCACCGTCACCTGTGCCGCCAGCGTGCCTTCGGCATCGAAAATATCGACCGCCACGGGAAACGCCACCTTGCCGTCCTGCGCCAGCTGCGCCTTCAAGGCAGCCAGGTCGCCCGGTACCCGGCCTTCGGCGCGCGTCGCGCCCCGGGCCACCTTCTGGTACTGAATGCGCGACTCCTTGGCCACCGGGCGCAAGCCCAGTATCAGCTCGGCGAAGCCGCCAGCCATGGCCGCGCCGGAAGCCGTTTCGGCCAGGGTAAACAAGGCGCCCGCATGCTGCGTGCCCAGGTGATTATGCAGTTTGGGATCGTCCGGCAGCGACACCTTCGAGGTGCCGGCGCCGATCTCGTCGATGCTGATCCCCAGCAGCCGCACGAAGGGCAAGGTGTCCATCATCTGTTGTTTGATACGGTCATACACCATGCTTGGCCTCACGCGCAGCAGTACTTTAAAAACAAGGGACAGGATCGTCATCGACGTTGTGCTTAGTTGCGTACCGGCTTACCGGTCTGCATCATGCCCATGATCCGTTCCTGGGTTTTCGGATGATTCAACAGCTCCAGGAATGCCTTGCGTTCCATATCCAGCAGCCACTGTTCGCTGACGAAACTGCCCTGGTCCACGTCGCCGCCCGATACGATCTCGGCGATCATCTCGCCCAGCTTGAAATCGTGCGCCGAAATGAAGCCGCCGTCGCGCATGTTGACCAGCTGCGCCTTGATGGTGCCCCAGCCGTAACGGCCCGTCACCTGGATCAGCGAAGGCAGTTGCGGACGGAAGCCCGCGTCGAACATGGCGCGCGCTTCGACCTTGGCCACGTGCAGCAGCTCGTAGGCGTTGAACACGATCACGTCGTCTTCCTTCAGGTAGCCCATTTTTTTCGCTTCCAGCGCCGATTTCGACACGTTGGCGGTGGCTGCGTTGGTGAAGCCCGTCTTCAGGAATTGCAGGATGTCGTTGCCCTTGGCTTCCTTGTAGGCGCGCTGCGCCGCTTCCTTCAAGCCGCCGCCGGCTGGAATCAGGCCCACGCCCACTTCCACCAGGCCGATATACGACTCGATCGAGGCCACGCGCTTCGATGCGTGCAGCGCCAGCTCGCAACCGCCGCCCAGTGCCAGGCCGGCGACCGCGGCGATCACCGGCACGTTCGCGTATTTCAGCGACATGAAGGTGTTCTGCAGTTCGGCGATGATCGGATCGACGGCTTTCACGCCGCCTTGCATGAAGGCCGGCAGGGCCGATTGCAGGTCGGCGCCGGCCGAGAAGGCGCCGCCTTCGGCCGCGTCGGCGTGCCAGATCACCAGGCCCTTGAAGTTTTTCTCCGCTTCGGCCAATGCCAGTTTCAGGCCGTTGATCACGCCTTCGCCGATCACGTGCATCTTGGTCTTGAACGAGATGATCAGCACATCGTCGCCCGTATGCCAGACGCGCACAGATTCGTCTTCGAAGACGGTGGTGCCGGCGGTCTTGCCGTCGATGGCGCCGCTGCCCAGCACGGGCGCGCGGAACTGCTGGCGGTCGTAGACGGACAGGTTAGAGCGTGGCACGAAGCTGTTCGACACGGCGGAATACGAACCTTCCGGCGTGTGCACGCCGCCTTTTTCAGCGACCGGGCCTTCGAATACCCAGGCAGGCAATGGCGCGTTGCACAGCGCGTGGCCGGCGTCGATGTCTTCCTTGACCCAGTTGGCCACTTGCAGCCAGTTCGATGCCTGCCACGTTTCAAACGGACCCACGTTCCAGCCGAAGCCCCAGCGCATGGCGAAGTCGATGTCACGCGCATTGTCGGCCACGGTGTCGAGGTGAATGGCGATGTAGTGGAAGGCGTCGCGGAAGATCGCCCACAGGAACTGGCCTTGCGGATTCGTCGATTCGCGCAGCGCCTTCATCTTCTTGACCGGATCCTTTTCTTTCAGGATGCGGGCGATGATGTCGGCCGCCTTGGCGCCGCCAGCGACGTATTCACCGGTGGCGAAGTCCAGGCGTTGGATTTCCTTGCCGACCTTCTTGTAGAAGCCCGCGCCGCTCTTCTGGCCCAGCGCGCCTTTTTCCACCAGCTGCGCCAGCACGGCCGGCGTCTTGTAGACGGCGGCGAACGGATCGTTCGGCAGGTAGTCCTGCATGGTCTTGATCACATGGCCCATGGTGTCCAGGCCGACCACGTCCGCCGTGCGGAAGGTACCCGACTTGGCGCGGCCCAGCTTGGAACCCGTCAGGTCATCGACGACGTCCACGGACAGGCCGAATTTTTCCGCTTCATGCACGATGGCCAGGATGCCGAACACGCCAACGCGGTTGGCGATGAAGTTCGGCGTATCCTTGGCGCGCACCACGCCCTTGCCCAGGGTGGTGGTCAGGAAGCCTTCCAGCTGGTCGGCGATTTCAGGCTTGGTGAACGCGGTCGGGATGATTTCGACCAGGTGCATATAGCGCGGCGGGTTGAAGAAGTGCACGCCGCAATAGCGCGATTTCAGGTCGGCGTCGAAGCCCTCGGCCAGCTTGGTGATCGACAGGCCCGAGGTGTTCGAGGCGAAGATCGCGTTCGGGCCGATGTGCGGGGCCACCTTCTGATACAGGTCGTGTTTCCAGTCCATGCGCTCGGCGATGGCTTCGATGATCAGGTCGCAACCGGCCAGCAGGTCCAGGTTGTCTTCGTAGTTGGCTACCTGGATCAGCGCGGCGTCATCCTTGTTGCCCAACGGCGCAGGCGACAGTTTTTTCAGGTTCTCGATGGCGCGCAGCACGATGCCATTCTTCGGGCCTTCCTTTGCCGGCAGGTCGAACAGCACGACCGGCACTTTCGCGTTGATGCAGTGGGCGGCGATCTGCGCGCCCATCACGCCGGCGCCGAGGACGGCTACTTTTTTAACGATGAAATTGGTCATATTTTCCTCAAGTCTTAGAACAGGTCTGCGTCGAGTGCCATCAGGTTGGCCGAACCGGAACGCGCCTGACGGATCAGGGTTGCCGTCTCAGGCTGCAAGCGGGCGAAGTAGAAACGTGCGGTAGCCAGTTTGGCGGTGTAGAACTTGTCGCCGCTGGATTCTTTTTCGAGGGCGATCTTGGCCATCTGCGCGAACAGATAGCTGTAGATCATGTGGCCGACGACGCGCAGGTAAGGCACGCAGGCCGCGCCCACTTCGTCCGGATTCTGGAAGGCCTTCATGCCGATTTCCATGGTCAGCTTGGTGACTTTGTCGCCCAGGTCGCCCAGTGGGGTGACGAATTCGCTCATCGCCTCATCGGTGCCGTTGTCTTCGACGAAGGCCTTGATCTTTTCGCCGAACTTGCGCAGCTTGGCGCCGTTGTCGCCCAGGATCTTGCGGCCCAACAGGTCCAGCGACTGGATCGTGTTCGTGCCTTCGTAGATCATGTTGATGCGCGCGTCGCGCACATACTGCTCCATGCCCCATTCCGAGATGTAGCCGTGGCCGCCGAACACTTGCATCGCGTCCGAGGTGGCGATCCAGGCGTTATCGGTGATGAAAGCCTTGATGACGGGCGTCAGCAGCGCCACTTCGTCGGCCGCGTCCTTGCGCACGTCGGCGTCCGGGTGGTGCAGTTCGCGGTCGATCTGCAGCGCCACGTACGAAGTGAAGGCGCGCGCGCCTTCGGCGTAGGCTTTGCCCGTCAACAGCATGCGGCGCACGTCAGGGTGCACGATGATGCGGTCGGCCGGCAGTTCCGGGTTCTTGATGCCGGACAGCGAACGCATTTGCGTGCGGTCCTTGGCATAGATCAGCGCGTTCTGGTAGGCGATTTCCGTCAGGCCCAGCGACTGCATGCCCACGCCCAGGCGGGCCGCGTTCATGAAGACGAACATGGCGTTGAGGCCCTTGTTCGGCTGGCCGATGATCCAGCCTTTCGCGCCGTCCAGGTTCATCTGGCAGGTCGAGTTGCCGTGGATGCCCATCTTTTCTTCGATGGCGCCGCAGGTGATCGGGTTGCGCTCGCCGACCGTGCCGTCCGCGTTCGGCAGGAATTTCGGTACCAGGAACAGCGAGATGCCTTTCGAGCCTTCCGGCGCGTCCGGCACGCGGGCCAGCACCAGGTGCAGGATGTTTTCCGCCATGTCGTGCTCGCCGGCCGAGATGAAGATCTTGTTGCCGGTGATGGTCCAGGAACCGTCCGCCTCAGGCAGCGCTTTCGAGCGCAGCAGGCCCAGGTCGGTGCCGCAGTGCGGCTCGGTCAGGCACATGGTGCCCGTCCATTCGCCCGACACCAGCTTCGGCAGGTAGACTTCCTTCTGGTGGTCGGTGCCGTGTTCCTTCAGGCACTCGTAGGCGCCGTGCGACAGGCCAGGGTACATGGACCAGGCCTGGTTAGACGAGTTCAGCATTTCATAGAACGAATTGTTCAGCACGACAGGCAAGCCCTGGCCGCCGTATTCCGGATCGCAAGCCAAGGCCGCCCAGCCGCCTTCGACGTACTGCTTGTAGGCTTCCTTGAAACCTTTCGGCGTGGTCACGCTTTTCGTGACGGGGTCGTGGTGGCAGCCTTCGCGGTCGCCGGAGTGGTTCAGCGGGAACAATACTTCGGAAGTGAATTTGCCGCCCTCTTCCAGCACCTGGTTGATGATGTCGGCGTCGACGTCGGCGTACGACGGCATTTGCTTCAGTTCTTCTTCCACTTGCAGGAACTCATGCAGGACGAATTGCATATCCCGGATTGGCGCGACGTATTGACCCATAATTTTCTCCTGAAGGCGATTAGCTAAAGTGTTGTACTTGTAGTGCGTGTGCGTTGTTGCGGATACTGCCTGACGGCTTATTTGCTTGTGACGCAATTCTGGTACGACGCCAGCAGGCGGATAAAGCCTGCTTGCGCCCGTTCGATGCTGCCCGGCACGCGCAGGAAGCGCGCGTCGTGATGCAGGGCCAGGATCAGGCCATACATCTCATACACCAGCTGCTGGGCGTCCGTGTCCGCTTTCAGGTCGCCCGTGGCGATCGATTGCTCGACACAGCGCAGCAGCGCGCCCTGCCAGGCCCGCACCATGGCCACCAGGGCCTCGCGGATGGGACCGGGACGGTCGTCATACTCGACGGCGCCGCTGATATAGATGCAGCCGGAAGCGATTTCCACGCTGACCCGCTTGACCCAGCGCGCAAACATCGATTGCAGGCGCTGGATGCCGCGCGGCTCTTTCATGCTTGGAAAAAAGACTTCTTGCTCGAAACGATAGTGGTAGAGCTTCAGCACTTCCATCTGCAAGTCTTCGCGCGAGCCGAAGTGGGCAAACACGCCCGACTTGCTCATGTTCATTTTGTCCGCAAGCAGCCCAATGGTCAGGCCTTCCAGGCCGTCGCGGCTGGACAGGTCCAGCGCCACGTCGAGGATGGCTGCACGGGTCAGTTCGCCCTTGCGCATGAATTTGACTGAAGTATTCAAGATGTCCGTTCTAAAAATGATGTTGCCGATTTGGCGGACTGAAGCGAGGGTAAAAAAAAAGCACGCCTCGAAAAAATCCGAACGCTCGTACTATTATCCACTACCACGTAAAAGTCAAACGGGAACTTTAGAGCCGGCGTTCTATTGGTGCAGCGCAGCATTTTTTGGCCGCGTGTTTGGATCGGTTTCAGGCGGCAAAAGCGCCGCGCGCCTTTGCCTTGCAGCAACAAGCACGCCTCAGGAAAGGTCGCCTGCCTTGCTCAATTGACGGCGGTCGCGCTTGGTCGGCCGCCCCTTGATGGTGGTGCCCGGCTCGCGGAACAGCTTGCGCTCCTCGGCCAGCTGCTCGCGGCGGGCGATGCTGGCCGGCGTTTCGCCGTACAGCAGGCGCGCCACGCTTGCCGCGCCGCGCTTGTCGGACAGGCGCAGCACGGCCACTTCCCACGTTTCCGCGCCATTGTCGATGGCCAGCTCGTCGCCCACGCGCAGACTGCGCGCCGGTTTCACGCGCTCGCCGCCCACCTTGACCTTGCCCGTGTCGACCGCTTCGCTGGCCAGCGAGCGCGTCTTGAAGAAGCGCGCCGCCCACAGCCATTTGTCCAGCCTGACCGTTGTCATATCACTCATGCGTACTTGCCTACTGAAAAAATGCGCATCACCAGCCGGTACGCGAGGAACGCGGCTTCGTAGCCGATGCGCCGGAAGCGGCCGATGTGCTTGAAATCGTCCTGGTGGATCACGATGCCGTCGGCCACGCCCTGCTCGATGTGCTGGCGCAGGCTTTGTGCGAAGGCCACGTCCTTGATCACCACGTTCGCTTCCTGGTTCAAAAACAGGCTCAGCGCGTCAATATTGCTCGACCCCACCGTCGCCCAGTCATCGTCGACGACGGCCACCTTGGCGTGCAGCTGCGTCTTGCGGTATTCGACGATTTTGACGCCGGCGGCCAGCAGCTTCGGATAAAACGAGTGCGCCACGGCATCCTGCATGCGGAATTCGCCCACGCCGATCAGCAACACCACGTCGACGCCCCGCTGGGCCGCCTGGGCCAGGGCGTGGCGCAGCTTGTGCCCGGGCGCGAAATACGGGTTGGCCAGCATCACGCTTTTCCTCGCCTGGCCCAGCGCCTGCAGGTAGGCGCGCTGGATGGTGCGGCGGTTGCGCAGGTTGTCGCGCACGACAAAGCCGGCCACGACAGGGTTCTTCGCCAGCTCCTTGCTGACGACGCGCATCTTGCGGTACAGCTTGATACGCCGCACCAGGTTCATCTTGCCCAGACGCGCCCACTGCGCCTGCACCTCTTCATGGATGGCGTCCACCAGCGGGCCCTTCACCTGCACGGCGAAATCCCAGCGCGGCGCTTCCAGGCTGATGTTGTGGTCGTAGTCGCAAAACATGTCGTCGTTGATATTGATGCCGCCCACCAGGGCGATCTCGCCATCGGCCACGCAGATCTTGCGGTGCGTGCGCGTGATGCCGCGCCGGAACCACGGGTTAAAGATACGGTGGTGCACGCCGGCCGCTTCCAGCTGCGCATGCATGGCATTGACCCGGCGGTTGCCCGTGCCGAACCAGTCCGTGATCATGCACACCAGCACGCCGCGCGCGGCCGCCCGCTTCAGGGCGTCGAGCACCAGGGTGCCCGTGGCGTCGTCGGCAAAGATATACGTCTCGAAATACACTTCCGAGCGCGCGCCATCGATGGCCGCAATCAGGGCAGGAAAGTAATCGGTGCCGCAATACAGCAGCTGGATGTCGTTGTGGGCGATGAAGTTGACTGTGCGCATGCCGGCAGTCTACGCGAGTTTCAAAGCGGCAACTATCGGCGCGTGGTCCGATAATTTGGCCCACAAGGTGCCATGCATCACTTGCGCGCCTTCCACGTGGAAACCGCGCACATAGATGCGATCCAGGCGGAACCACGGCAAGGCGGCGGGAAAGGTGCGCGCCGGCACGGGTGTCGGCGTTTTCGTCTGCCGCCGCGCCAGGGTGCGCACGAGGTCGCCCAGGGCCGAGTTCGACGCCCGCTGGTCGAACACTTCCACCACGCCCAGCGCATTGCGCAGCTTGTCGCTGAGCGTATTGCGCCAGTCGTTGAAATCGCCGGCAATGATGACGGGCTCGCCGTTTGGCGCCGATTCCATGACGGCGTCGATCAGCGCCTGCGTCTGCCGGCCCCGTCCCGACTCGAACAGGCCCAGGTGGACCACGTAGCAGTGCACGTCGGCCTGCGGCGTCTTGAGCACGCAATGCAGGATACCGCGCTGCTCGTAGGCATGGTCGGAGACGTCGTGGTTGGTTTGCGAGGCGATGGGGAATTTGCTGAGCAAGGCGTTGCCATGGTGGCCATGGTCGTACACGGCATTCATGCCGTAGGCGGAATGGTGTTCGGCGCCGGCAAAGAACTCGTGCTGCGACGCTTCCGGCCAATGCTTGTGACCGTTTTTCTCGGCGCCATAGCGGGCCGCATTGCGGTCGTGCTTGCCTTGCACCTCTTGCAGGAACACGACATCGGCATGGAACAGGGCGATCGCCTGCTTCAATGCGTGGACTCTGGGCAAGCCCCGCACGGAAGAGACGCCCTTGTGGATATTATAAGTTGCTACGCGGATTTTCATGCATGGATTCTACTCCCAGACGGGCCCCGCGCGGCGCCAGCGTAGGTGCGCGTGCGCACCCAAGTCCCACTTTATCTGCCTGCAGCCGACAGCAGCAGACTACTTGCGGCACTGATGCTGCCGACGACGGAGCCTGTCACCCACAAGCCCTTCACGAGGCTGGGCGCGCTGCTCCAGCTGAACGGCCCGCGTCCGCCAGCAAAGAAACGCGGATGCAGCAAGAATCCCAGCATCAGCAAGGGCAAGCCCGCCTGCGGAAAACTGACAAGCGGCTGCTCGGAAAAACAGACGGCATACAGGCTGCCACAGACCCAAGACAGGAACAGCACGCTGATCATGCGCTGCCGTAAAGAAAGTTGAGACCAATTCAGCATGCCATCCTTTCGTCATCGCTGACTTTGTTATTCATCGCGAAATGTTGCTGGGCAATCGTTCACTATCGGGCGCTCAAGCCAGCATGCGTCCCACGCCCGCCGTCACGCTGACGATCAGCGCGGTAATGCCGGCCGCCCAGACGATCTTGACCAGCAACGGCGCGCCGCGCCAGGCCACGGTGCGCTTGCCCTTGGCAAACGCGCCCGGATGCAGCAGCCAGCCGATCGCCATCAGCGGCATGCCGATGGGCGGCGTGCGGCCGGGCACGGTGGAGCTAAACAGCAGGAAGATAAAGCACAGGCAAAAAACGATGCCCAGGGTGCCCAGCAGTTTTTGCTGCGCAGTCAATTGTAACCAGTTCAACATGGAATGCTCTCTAGAAAAATCAGGTGGGGCGCGCCAGGCCCGTCATGGCCGGCAATTGCAGAATCGCTTCCGCGTTGGAAGAGGAGAAACAGCGGTCGGCCGCCGCCAGATAAGGCAGCCACGCGTACTGCAAGTGTTCGCGGGGGCTCAGAGTGATGGCGATGTCGCGCGGCACTTGCACGCTGAACACGTGTTCCGTATTGCGCGTCACACCGGGCGCATAGCGGTGGCGCCAGATCGGATAGATCTCGTACACATTCGACAAGTTCCAGTCGCGCAGCACGATATCGTGCCCATCGGCAACGATGCCCGTTTCCTCGCACAATTCGCGCGCGGCCGTCTGCAGCAGCGGCTCATCGACGGCGTCGACGGAACCCGTCACCGATTGCCAGAAGCCGGGCTGGCCCGCGCGTTCGATCAGCAAGACCTCAAGGTCAGCCGTATGAATGACGACCAGCACGGAAACAGGAATTTTATGAGTCATATCAACAATGAAAAAGGCGCCACGACAGCGCCTTTTTTTGCATAGTGGATCAAACAGCGGCCGCCGGGGCAGCCGCATGCTTCATTACACTACTTTAGGCTCGGCGCTGCGCAAACGGATGTGCAGTTCACGCAATTGCTTCTCGTCCACTTCCGACGGCGCATGGGTCAGCAAGTCTTGCGCGCGCTGGGTTTTCGGGAAGGCGATCACGTCGCGGATCGATTCGGAACCCGTCATCATGGTCACGATACGGTCCAGGCCGAATGCCAGGCCGCCATGCGGTGGCGCGCCGTATTGCAGGGCGTCGAGCAGGAAGCCGAACTTCAGCTGCGCTTCTTCGGCGTCGATCTTCAACGCGCGGAAAACCTTCGACTGCACTTCTTCGCGGTGGATACGGATCGAACCGCCGCCCAGTTCCCAGCCGTTCAAGACCATGTCGTAGGCCTTGGCGATGCAGGCGCCCGGATCGCTTTCCAGCATGTCTTCATGGCCGTCTTTCGGCGCCGTGAATGGATGGTGGGTCGCCGTCCAGCGGTCCGCTTCTTCGTCGTGCTCGAACATCGGGAAGTCGACCACCCACAATGGCTTCCACACGTCTTCGAACAGGCCGGCTTTCTTGCCGAACTCGCTGTGACCGATCTTCACGCGCAGCGCGCCGATGGCGTCGTTGACGACCTTGGCCTTGTCGGCGCCGAAGAAGATCAGGTCGCCGTCTTGCGCGCCCGTCTGCTCGAGGATCGTGGCCAGCACGTCGGCAGGCAGGAACTTGACGATCGGCGACTGCAAGCCTTCAGGACCCTTGGCTTTCTCGTTGACCTTGATGTAAGCGAGGCCCTTGGCGCCGTAGATGGCGACGAATTGCGTGTAGGCATCGATTTCCGAACGGGGCATGCTGCCGCCTTGCGGTACGCGAAGGGCCACCACGCGGCCGCCTTTCATGTTGGCGGCGCCGTTGAAGACCTTGAACTCGACCGACTTCATGACTTCGGTCAAGTCCGTGAAGGCCAGCTTGACGCGCATGTCCGGCTTGTCGGAACCGTACAGGCCCATCGCCTCGGCGAAATCCATCACCGGGAACGGGTTCGGCAGGTCGATGTTCAGGGTGTTCTTGAAGACGACGCGGATCATGTCTTCGAACAGGTCGCGGATTTCCTGTTCCGTCAGGAATGAGGTTTCGCAATCGATCTGCGTGAATTCAGGCTGGCGGTCGGCGCGCAAGTCTTCGTCGCGGAAGCACTTGGTGATCTGGTAGTAACGGTCGAAGTTAGCGACCATCAACAGTTGCTTGAACAACTGTGGCGATTGCGGCAAGGCGAAGAAGCTGCCCGCGTTCACGCGCGACGGCACCAGGTAGTCGCGCGCGCCTTCAGGCGTCGACTTGGTCAGCATCGGCGTTTCGATGTCGATGAAGCCCAGCGCGTCGAGGTACTTGCGCACTTCCATCGTCACCTTGTAGCGCAGGCGCAGGTTGTTCTGCATTTGCGGGCGGCGCAGGTCCAGCACGCGGTGCGTCAGACGCGTCGTTTCCGACAGGTTGTCGTCGTCCAGCTGGAACGGCACGGGCACGGACGGGTTCAGCACTTCCAGCTCCGAGCAGACCACTTCGATCTTGCCCGACTTCAGGTTGTTGTTGATCGTGCCTTCGATACGGTTGGTGACGACGCCCGTCACGCGCAGGCAGAATTCGTTGCGCACGGCTTCGGCGACCTTGAACATCTCCGCTTGTTCCGGGTTGCAGACGATTTGCACCAGGCCTTCACGGTCGCGCAAGTCGATGAAAATCAGGCTGCCGTGGTCGCGGCGGCGATGTACCCAGCCGCACAGGCTGACGGTTTGTCCCAGCATGGCTTCGGTAACGAGGCCGCAGTATTCAGTACGCATAGACATAAAATTCTCAGTTCAGGTTAGTGAGTGTTCAATCCGGCCACGTCCCGCATGGGACGCCTGCCTTTATTCTTTGGCTGCCGGGGCCGGTACAGCAACAACTTCCGCAGGCGCCACCACGCCCATCGAGACGATATATTTGAGCGCCGCATCGACGCTCATGTCGAGTTCAACGACATCGCTGCGCTTCATCATCAGGAAAAAGCCTGACGTCGGGTTCGGCGTCGTCGGCACGTACACGCTGACATAGTCGCCCACCAGGTGGTTCGCCGCATCGCCGCCCGGCACGCCCGTCAGGAAAGCGATGGTCCAGGAGTTCTGGTGCGGATACGGCACCAGCACGGCCTTGCGGAAGGCATTGCCCGACGGGGAAAACAGGGTATCCGACACTTGCTTGACGCTCGAATACAGGGAATTGACGATGGGTATGCGTTGAAGCAATTTTTCCCACAGTTTCACCACGTAATTGCCGACCAGGTTATTCGTCAGCAAGCCCGTGAAGAACACGATCAGCACCGTCAATACCGTGCCCAGGCCGGGAATGGTGCTCAGCGCGGGAATCTGGCGGCCGAACCAGACGCTGGGCTGCGTACTGCCGGGCACCAGCAACAGCGACTGGTCCATCGTGCTGATCACCAGATTCAGGACCCAGGCGGTAATGGCCAGGGGCACCAAAATCAGTAATCCGGTAATAAAATATTTACGCATCGGTTTCTCGGTAATGGATCGTATCGGCGCGGCGCGCTTTTCAGTCCGCTTTCGGCGCAGCGGCAGCCGGGGCGGGCGCAGGCGCAGCAGCAGGCGCGCTCTCGGCGGCCGGGGCGGGCTTGGCGTTATCGGCCGGGCCCGTCGGAATGGCCGTGGTGGGCGCCGTGCCGCCACGGAAATCGGTCGCGTACCAGCCGGTGCCCTTCAATTGGAAACCGGCGGCCGTCAATTGTTTCTTGAAACTGGGCTTGCCGCACGACAGGCACACCGTCAGTACTGGATCGGAGATCTTTTGCAAGACATCCTTGGCAAAACCACACTCGTCACAACGGTAAGCGTAAATCGGCATCTCTACTCCGAGAAAATCATCAAAAACCCTGAATTATAAAGCTTTTCCGCCATTCCCAGCGGAAAATGCCCGCCCGCCCGGCCTGTCAGGCTCAGTCCGCCCGGCGGCGCCAGCTCATCCAGCGCTCCTTGCCGGCGAAGACGGCGATGGAATCATCGACGGCTTCGTCGGCCAGGCAGTCGAAATGCGGCGCCAGCAATTCCTGTAGTTTCTCCCGCGAAATGCCGAACGGCGGCCCCTTGACATTGTCGTCAAAGAAAAAGTAGCCGGCCAGCATGGCGCCCGGCGCCAGCAGCTGCGCCCAGCGGGCCGCCACCTGCGGCCACATGGCGCGCGGCATGGCGCACAAAAACGCCCGTTCATAGATCAGGTCCAAGGGCGCGGCTGGCTGCCAGGCAAAGAAATCCGCTTCCACCACCTGCCCTGCCCGCTCGCCCAGCTGGCCGCGCGCGGCGGCCACGGCGGCCGGCGAAAAGTCGATGGCCGTGGCATCCCAGCCCTGGTCGAGCATGAAAACCAGTTCATACGCGGAGCCGCAGCCGGGAATCAGGCAGCGCAGCGGCGCCGGACTGCCGGCCACGAAGCTGCGCAGGCGGGACGGCACGCCGCCATGGTCCCAGGGCGTGAATTGCTTCTCGAAACGCTCGTCCCAGAAGGCGGGCGAGAGCGGGTCGCGGTTGTGGAAGTCAGCCATCACTTACGTCCTGATCCAGTTAAAACGGCAGTTGATGCCAGCGCATGAACACTTGCAAGCCCAGCGCGCCGAGGGCGAAGGCGCCGACAAAGTACACGATAAAGCTCAGCAAGCGGTTCGTCTGGCGTTGTTCCGCCAGCAAGGTTTTCATCAATTCCACGTCGTTTTCACGCGGTTCGCCATGCACGGTCAAGGCCTGGTGCAACAAGCGCGGCAGTTGCGGGAAGATGTGCGCGTAACGGGGCGCCTCGGCGCGCAAACGCTCCATGAAGCCTTGCGGCCCCACCTGGTTGCTCATCCATTTTTCCAGGTAGGGCTTGGCCGTTTGCCACAGGTCCAGTTCCGGGTCCAGCTGGCGGCCCAGGCCTTCGATATTGAGCAGGGTCTTTTGCAGCAGCACCAGTTGCGGCTGCACTTCCACGTTGAAGCGGCGCGAGGTCTGGAACAGCCGCAGCAACACTTGCCCAAAAGAAATATCTTTCAGCGGACGGTCGAAGATCGGCTCGCAGCAGGCGCGCACGGCCGCTTCCAATTCATCGACACGCGTATCTTTCGGCGCCCAGCCCGATTCGATGTGCGCCTCGGCCACGCGCTTGTAGTCGCGGCGGAAGAAGGCGAGGAAGTTTTGCGACAGATAATCCTTGTCGTAGTCATTCAACGTTCCCACGATGCCGAAGTCGAGCGCGATGTAGCGGCCGAACGAGTCGGGCGCGATCGACACGAGGATATTACCCGGGTGCATGTCTGCATGGAAAAAGCCATCGCGGAACACTTGCGTGAAGAAAATTTCCACGCCATCGCTGGACAGTTTGCGCAAATCCACGCCGGCCGCCACCAGGCGGTCCGTCTGCGACACGGGAATACCAACCATGCGCTCCATGACGATGACGCTGCTGGAACAGTAATCCCAGTGCATTTCCGGCACCAGCAGCAAGTCCGAGTTGGCGAAATTGCGGCGCAACTGGCTGGCGTTGGCCGCCTCGCGCATCAGGTCCAGCTCGTCGTGCAGGTATTTGTCGAACTCGCCCACCACTTCCTTGGGTTTCAAGCGTTTGCTGTCGGCCCACAGCCGGCTGATCCAGTCGGCGGCGATGTGCATCAGGGCCACGTCTTCGTCGATCAGCTTTTTCATGCCTGGACGCAAGACCTTCACGGCCACCGCGCGGCCATCTTTCAGGGTGGCGAAGTGCACCTGCGCAATCGAGGCGGACGCCACCGGTTCGCGCTCGAAGCTGGCAAACAATTGATCCGGGTGCGCACCGAGCGACTTGGTGATTTGCGCAATGGCCAGGTCGGAATCGAAGGGCGGCACGCGGTCTTGCAGGCGCGCCAGTTCTTCGGCGATATCGGGCGGCATCAGGTCGCGCCGGGTCGACAGCACCTGGCCGAACTTGACGAAGATCGGGCCCAGCTCTTCCAGTGCCAGGCGCAGGCGCAAGCCCCGTGGCGACGACAGGTCGCGCCAGAAAATCAGGGTGTCGATCAATTTGGCGGTGCGGGGAACTTGCAGACCAGAAATCGCTATCTCATCCAGGCCGTACTTGATGGAAACACGGATGATTTTAAACAGGCGCAGGAATTTCAATATCATGTAGACAAATCCGGTGAGGAGGACTGCGGCTGAACGGCGGCGGCCGCCTTTTCCAGCCGGGCAAGACGCTTGGCCAGGCGTTCGACGTCATCGCGCACGCGCGTCACGCCAGCGGAATACTCTTGCAGGGTAGCAGGACGGATCAGCATGGGCTGTTCGTCGAGAAAATATTCGGCCACGTTTTCCGCCAGCTTTTGCTGGCCCGTGCGCACGAAGGCGGCGGCATCTTTCGCACCGGCAACGAGACGCGTGGCCAGCATGGGGCCGACGATCTTTTCCAGGTCGTGCTCGGCTTCCCAGCGCAAGCCCTGGCTCAATTGCGAAATCGCATTGGCAAACTCGGCATCGCCTTCGATCTTGACGTAGGAAAACGCCCGCTCGCGGTTTTGCAGGATCAGCGGCACATCGGACAATTTGACGCGAATGGTCACATTGGCAACTACGTCCGCCGGTGCCGCCTCCAGCATGCCGGCGCTGTCGACGCGCAGGCGCAGGGTTACGGCGCCCGTGTCGATGCAGGCCAGCTTGCCGGCGTGCACGGCCAGCTGCTGGCGCGCCCACGGCTCCTGCGCCAGTAAATGGTTGATAGTCGCGATGACGGGCGTCATCAGGGAGAGATCGGAAAGTGGTGCCATCGTGTGCCTGCGCGCCAAACGCGCCCCTAAAAATGAAAAACCGCCCGTACAACAACGCGGGCGGTTTCGATCTTACCAGTTCAGCAGGAAATATCTGTCAAGCATCATGCATTCCGCATGGACTTAAGCCATTATTCAGCAAGTTTTTACAATTAATTCAATTGCTGGATGCCTGCCAGGACCCAGCCGCTGTTGCCGCTGACGGGTTTCGACATATTCCACACTTCCGAAAACGGCTCGGCCGCGGCGCCCGGCGCCGAACGGATCAGGCCCGTAAACTTGACGCTGGCCAGGTAATCGTTGACGCTCGTCTCGATACCGAGCAGTTCGGCATCGATGGTAACGACGTCCGTAAAGTCCGGCTGCGCGCCCCGTTCCTGGATTTGCATGCGCAGTTCCGCATACACTTCCGGCGACGTGAATTCGCGGATATCGTTGACGTCAGCCTTGTCCCAGGCCGCCTGCAGGCGAATGAAATTGCTTTTCGCGTGGCGCAGGAAGGCATCCTTGTCGAAGTCGCCTGGCACGCCCCATGGCGCGGCAGCCGGTGCCGGCTTGTCCAGGCCGACGCCGGACGAGACGGGTTGCAGCGGCGGCAGCGGCGGGATGCGCGAACCGATGTCGGGCACGTTGCCGGCCGGCGCAGGCTGGTTGCCGAAGCCGGCGAACGGCGCATTGCCGGCGTTGCTGTCGCGCTTGCCGCGCACCATGCGGTAGATGAAGAAGGCCACGCCGGCCAGCAAGGCCACCATCAGCAGGGTGCTGATCATGCTGGCCAGGGCGCCGCCCAGGCCAAAATGCGACAGCAGCGCGCCCAGACCCAGGCCCAGCAGTGCGCCGCCCAGCAAGCCTTTCCAGCGGCTCGGCGCCTTGGCGGCCGGTGCCGGTGCGGGAGCCGGCGCAGGTTGTGCCTGGCGCGGCGCGGCGGCCGGCGCCGGGGCGGGTGCCGGTGCGGGCGCCTGGCGACCCACGTTTTGCGACTGGCGGCCAAACGAACGGCCACCGCCCATGGGACGGGCCAGCGCCTCGCCCAGCATGGATACCGTGGTCGCGGCCAGCATCATGCCGACCATAAATTTCTTCAATTTCATTCCATCTCCTAAAATCACCAACGTTGATGCATTACATCTTGATACCGGTGTGCAAAGCGGCAATGCCTGCCGTCAAATTGTAGTACTGCACGCGCTCCAGGCCCGCCGTTTCCATCATGGTCTTCAAGGTTTCCTGGTCAGGGTGCATACGGATCGATTCGGCCAGGTAGCGATAGCTTTCCGCGTCGCCGGCGATTTTCTGTCCAAACCACGGCAAGACGGAGAACGAATACAGGTCGTACGGCTTTTGCAGGGGCGCCGCCACCTTGGAAAACTCCAGCACCAGCAGCTTGCCGCCCGGCTTCAGCACGCGGCGCATTTCCGCCAGCGCCACATCCTTGTGCGTCATGTTGCGCAGGCCAAAGGCCACGCTGACGCGGTCGAAATAGTTATCGGGGAATGGCAGTTTTTCCGCGTCACACAATAAGGTGGGGGTGAGCAAGCCGCGATTCAAGAGGCGGTCGCGGCCCACGCGCAACATCGATTCATTGATATCGGTCAACCAGACTTCGCCGGTAGGGCCCGCCTGCTTGGCGAATGCCTTCGACAGGTCGCCCGTGCCGCCGGCGATGTCGAGCACCTTGAAACCGGGGCGCACGCCCGCGTTGGCGATGGTGAACGTCTTCCACAGACGGTGCAGCCCGCCCGACATCAAGTCGTTCATCACGTCGTATTTGGCAGCGACGGAATGGAACACCTTGGCGACTTCGCGCACTTTGTCGTCTTCTGCAACTGTTTTGTATCCGAAATGGGTCGTATTGGTCATGGTAGGCAGTCTGTTTGAACTTGCATGCATTATACAAGCGGCAGGCGCATTTCCCCGTGACGCCGGAGAAGGTATTGCCTTTCCACCGCATTCGAAGCCAGCATTGCTGCCCGCGCATACGCGGCCAGCGCCCCGGGCCGGTCGCCCTGGCGGCGCAGCAGGTCGGCCCTGGCCGCGTGCAGATAATGCGAGTTGGCCAGGCTGGGCACGGTTTCCAGCCGCGCCAGCCACGCCAGCCCGTGTTCGGCGCCGTGCGCCATGGCACAGGCGATCACGGCATTGAGCAAGATCATGGGTTCCGGCTTATGCCGCAGCAAGGCGCCGTACAGGACGTGGATCTGGCGCCAGTCCGTCTGGCTGGCCGTGACGGCCTTGGCGTGCAAGGCGGCAATCGCCGCCTGCAGCTGGTATGGCCCCGGCGCGCGCGCCGGCAGGGCCAGTTCCAGCATGGCCAGTCCCTCGGCAATCAAGTCCGCCTGCCACAGGCCGCGGTCCTGCTCTTCCAGGGTCAGCAACTGGCCTGCGGGCGAGAGGCGTGCCGGGCCGCGCGACGCCTGCAACAGCAGCAAGGCCAATAAGCCCTGCACTTCCGGCTGGCCAGGCTGCAGGCTGTCGAGCAGCCGTCCCAGGCGCAGCGCTTCCACCCACAGGTCGGCGCGCAGCAAGCTATCGCCGCCGCTGGCGCAATAGCCTTCGCTGAACACCAGATAGATGACATGCTGCACTTGCGCCAGCCGTTGCGGCCAATCCTGGGCCGGCGGCAATTCGAAAGGGATGCGCGCTTCGGCAATCTTGCGCCTGGCGCGCAAGAGCCGCTGCGACAGGGCCGCTTCCGCCACGCCGAAGGCGCGCGCGATCTCAGCAGTGGACAGGCCACACAGGGTGCGCAAAGCCAGCGCCACCTGCGCCTCGGGCGCCAGCGCGGGATGGCAGCAGATGAACAGCAGGCGCAGGCGGTCGTCCTCGATGGCTTGCGTTTCATCAAGCATGGCGGCCGGCAGGCAGGACAGCACGGCCTCGGCCTCGCTGACGCTCTTGCCCGCGCGGCGCACATGGTCGAGGCCCGCATTGCGCGCCACCGAGCTGAGCCAGGCGGCGGGATTGGACGGGATGCCCGCCTGCGGCCATAGTTCCAGCGCCTTGCGGCACGCTTCCTGCAACACATCTTCCGCCAGGCCCAGGTCGCCGAAGCGCCGCATCAGGCCGGCCAACACCCTGCCCTTTTCCTGGCGAAAGACATGCTCGACGGCCGCAATGGCGTCGCCGCCCATGCTCACGCCATGACGGGCCGCACTTCGATGGTGCCCAGGGATGCCACTGGGCAACGCCCGGCCCAGGCCAGCGCCTCGTCCAGATTGGCGCAGTCCAGCAGATAGTAGCCGCCCAGCTGCTCCTTGGTTTCCGCGAACGGCCCATCCGTGACGACAGGCTTGCCATTGCGCACACGCACGCTGGCGGCGCTGCGCACGGGCGCCAGCTCGGCGCCGCCGCGCAGCACGCCGGCCGCGTCCAGTGCCTGCGTGTAACTTGCGAACTCGGCCATCAGGCTGGCCATCTGCCCTTCCTCCATCGCTTCAAAACGCGCCTCGTCGGCGTAGAGCAGGATCATGTATTCCATAGTCTGTTCTCCAAAAGAAAAATGCCCGCAAGCGCGGGCATCCATACGACGAACGGGGCAGCGGCAATCCGACAAGATTACAGCATTATTTTTTTAGCTTAATGTTTATGCCCGCAGCTGGGGCCATGGACGTGGCCGGAAGATTGCTTGACCGTCATGTCGGCCTTGGCGTCGCGGCCGCTGTCGCCCGGGTAGCCGGCCGCCGCCAGGCGGTCCAGGTAGTCCTGCCACAGGGTCGCTTGCTCCGCGCCCAGCTTGTACAGATAGGCCCAGGTGTACAGGCCGGAATTGTGGCCATCGCTGAAAGTGGGCTGCACGGCGTAGTTGCCGACCGGCTCCAGACCCGTGATACCGACCAGGCGTTTTCCTAACTGCAAGGTTTCCTGGCCCTTGCCATGGCCCTGCACTTCGGCCGACGGCGAATACACCCGCAGGTATTCGAACGGCAGCGCAAATGTGCTGCCGTCGTCGAAAGCCACGTCGAGCACGCGCGACTGGTTGTGCACGGTCAAGCCGGTCGGTTGGGGTGTTGCTGCTTTTTCAGTCATGACAATACTTTATGCGGATAAACGTTGAAGGATGGCGGTGCGCAAGGCCGGCAACAGGGCGCGGCGCGCGGCCAGCACCTCGGGCGCCGTCTCGCGCTGCACCACGGCCCAGCTGGGGTTCGGGAAATGCGCGTCGTCGCGGTAGCGGGGAATCACGTGCCAGTGCACGTGCGGCGTCATGTTGCCGAAACTGGCTACGTTGACCTTTTCCGGCGCCATCACTTCACGCACGGCCAGCTCGACCTGCCACACGACTTCCATCACGTAATTGCGCTCGCCCGGCGTGAGATCCGTCATTTCCTTCACGTGCTTGTTCCAGATCACGCGGCAAAAGCCGGGATAGGCAGCGTCATCGACAGCCACCACGGACAAGCGTTCGCTGCGCCACAGCAAGGCCTCACAGCCCTGCTTGTTGGCAAAGCCATCGAGCAAGTTGCACAGATCACAGGTCGAGGACGTCACACCAGCACCCGTTCGATGCCGCCGTCATTGGCGCGTTTCACGTAATCCGGCATCCAGTTTTCTCCCAGCAAGTGTTTGGCGATCTCGACGACGATGTAATCGGCCGTCGTACCCGAATCATCATTGTAGCGCGACAAGCCTTGCAGGCACGACGGGCAGCTGGTGAGGATCTTCACGTCGCCCGTGAAACCGTCGCCGCGCAGCTTGTCGGCGCCCTTGACCATCTCCTCTTCCTTGCGGAAACGCACTTGCGTGGAAATGTCGGGGCGCGTGACGGCCAGCGAGCCCGATTCGCCGCAGCAACGGTCATTCTTCTCGATCTTCACGTTGTCCACCGTGCTGATCAGGGAATTGATGGTTTTGCCCGATTCCTGCAGCTTCATCGGATTGTGGCATGGCTCATGGTACATATAGCGCGTGCCGTTGACGCCTTCCAGCTTGACGTTTTTCTCCAGCAAATACTCATGGATATCCATAATGCGGCAGCCAGGGAAAATCTTTTCAAACTGGTAGGTAGCCAGCTGGTCGTAACAGGTGCCGCAGGACACCAGCACCGTCTTGATGTCCAGGTAATTGAGCGTGTTGGCCATGCGGTGGAACAGGACGCGGTTATCCGTCATCATCTTCTCGGCCTTGTCGAACTCGCCCGCACCCCGCTGCGGATAACCGCAGCACAAATAGCCCGGCGGCAAGACCGTCTGCACGCCCACTTCCCACAGCATCGCTTGCGTGGCCAGGCCCACTTGCGAGAACAAACGTTCCGAACCGCAACCGGGGAAGTAGAACACGGCTTCCGTATCGGCCGTGGTCGTCTTCGGGTTGCGGATGATCGGAATGACCTTGTCGTCTTCGATGTCGAGCAGCGCGCGCGCCGATTTCTTCGGCAGGTTGCCCGGCATTTTCTTGTTGATGAAGTGGATCACCTGCGCCTTGACGGGCGGCTTGCCCGTCGACGGCGGCGGCGCCTTGGTTTGCTTCTTGGCAAATTTCTTCAGCAAGTCATGGCCCAGGCGCTGCGCCTTGTAACCCCAGCCGATCATGACCTGGCGCGTGGCGTTGATGGTCACGGGATCGGTAGCGTTGAGGAACATCATCGTCGCCTTGGTGCCCGGATTGAAGCTCTTCTTCTCCATCTTGCGCAGCAAATTGCGCATGTTCATCGACACGTCGCCGAAGTCGATATTCACGGGGCAAGGCGTGACGCATTTATGGCAGACCGTGCAGTGGTCGGCCACGTCCTCGAACTCTTCCCAATGCTTGATGGAAATACCGCGGCGCGTCTGCTCTTCGTACAGGAACGCTTCGATCAGGGACGAGGTGGCCAGGATCTTGTCGCGCGGCGAGTACAGCAAGTTGGCGCGCGGCACGTGGGTCGAGCATACGGGTTTGCACTTGCCGCAACGCAAGCAGTCCTTGACGCTGTCGGCGATGGCGCCGATATCGCTTTGCTGCATGATCAGCGATTCATGGCCCATCAGACCGAACGATGGCGTGTAGGCATTGCGCAAGTCGGCGCCCATGCCTGGCAGGTTCAGCAATTTACCCTTGTTGAAACGGCCTTCCGGATCGATGCGCTGCTTGTAGCTGCGGAAGTCGCCGATCTCTTCTTCCGTCAGGAATTCCAGCTTGGTGATGCCGATACCGTGTTCGCCGGAAATGACGCCATTCAGCGAGCGGGCCAGGATCATGATGCGGCCCACGGCTTGGTGGGCGTCCTGCAGCATTTCGTAATTGTCCGAGTTGACGGGCAAGTTCGTGTGCACGTTGCCGTCGCCCGCATGCATGTGCAGCGCGACAAACACGCGACTACGCAGGATGCGCGCGTGGATGGCCGTGGCCTCGTCGAGGATCAGCTTGAAGGCGGCGCCATTGAAGATCTGGCGCAGCTGGGCGCGGATTTCCTGCTTCCACGTGATGCGCACGGTGCGGTCCTGCACCACGTCGAACAGGGTGGCGTTCGGCTGCGTTTCCAGGCGCACATCGAACACGGGCAGCAAGCGCTCCATACCCAGTTCAGCCAGTTCGCCTTTCACATCGACCAGCGGACGGTCCAGCTGGGCCAGCAGATAGGTCCAGCGTGCCGTCACTTGCGCCAGCAACTGCTGCGCCTGCTCGGCGCGGTCGCCCAGCATTTCCGCATCGTCGACGCGGTCATCCGATGCATCGTCGCTCTTGCCTACTGGCAAATTCCCCTTGGCAAAGAATTCGCTGAGGGCCTCCGCCAATTGCAGTTTATTCTTGATCGACAGCTCGATATTGATGCGTTCGATGCCATCCGTGTATTCGCCCATGCGGTTGAGCGGGATCACGACGTCTTCATTGATCTTGAACGCATTGGTATGCTTGGCGATCGCCGCCGTGCGGGCACGGTCGAGCCAGAATTTCTTGCGCGCTTCCGGGCTGACGGCCACAAAACCTTCACCCACGCGGGTATTGGCGATGCGCACCACTTCCGAGGCCGCTTGCGCGACGGCGTTTTCATCGTCGCCGACGATGTCGCCAAACAGGGCCATCTTCGGCAACACGCCCCGCTTCGACTTGGTGGCGTAGCCGACGGCGCGCAGGTAGCGCTCGTCCAGGTGTTCGAGACCCGCCAGGCGGATGCTCGTGTATTGCTCGCCTTTCGCCGGCAAGCCGTCCAGGTAATCCTTGATTTCCACGATCGACGGGATCGCGTCGCGCGCCTGGCCGAAGAACTCCAGGCAGACGGTGCGGGCGAACTTCGGCATCTTGTGCAAGATCCAGCGCGCCGACGTGATCAGGCCGTCGCAGCCTTCTTTCTGGATGCCCGGCAAGCCGGCGAGGAATTTATCGGTGACGTCCTTGCCCAGGCCCTCCTTGCGGAACTTGCGGCCAGGAATTTCCAAAATTTCCGTCTTGAACGGCGCGCTCGGTTTCGTCGCGTCGCGCGTGCTCGGGTGGCGCCATTCCAGCTGGAAGCGCGCCAGCGCGATATCGTGGATCTTGCCCAGGTTGTGGTCGAGGCGCGTGACCTCGAGCCAGTCGCCGTTCGGGTCGACCATGCGCCACGAGGCCAGGTTGTCGAGCGCCGTGCCCCACAGCACGGCTTTCTTGCCGCCCGCATTCATGGCAACGTTGCCGCCGATGCAAGATGCATGCGCCGAGGTGGGGTCGACGGCAAACACGAAACCGGCCTTCTCCGCCGCTTCCGACACCTTGTTCGTGATCACGCCCGCGCCCGAATGGATCGTCGCGTATTCGTGCGTGAGGCCCGGCAAGACCGTCATTTCCACGGCGCCCAGGGTGATCAGTTTTTCCGTGTTGATGACGGCCGACATCGGCGTCAATGGAATCGCGCCGCCCGTGTAGCCGGTGCCGCCGCCGCGCGGGATGATGGTCAGCCCCAACTCGATACAGCCTTTGACCAGGCCAGCCATTTCCTCTTCCGTGTCGGGCGTGAGCACGACGAACGGGTATTCCACGCGCCAGTCGGTGGCATCCGTCACGTGCGACACGCGCGTCATGCCGTCGAAGCGCACATTGTGTTTTTCCGTGTAGCGGCCCAGCACCTTGACCGTGCGCTTGCGCAAATCGTAGGTCTTGCGGAATTCGTCGCCAAAATCGGCCACGGCCTTGCTGGCAGCCTTGAGCAGCAGCTCCACGTTATGGCTGCGCGCCTGCGCCACCTCCGGCGTTTCGCCGCTGGCGGCCACGTCGCCGCCGGCCGCATCGATGGACAGGCGGCGCTTGTCGACTTCGGCCAGGCGGTGATGCAAGGCGTCGATCAAGCCCTGGCGACGCTTCGGATTGTCGAGCAAGTCATCCTGCAGGTAGGGATTGCGGCGCACGACCCAGATGTCGCCCAGCACCTCGTACAGCATGCGGGCCGAACGACCCGTCTGGCGGGCGCCGCGCAGCTCGTCGAGCAGGCGCCAGGAGTCCTCCCCCAACAGGCGTATGACGATCTCGCGATCGGAAAACGACGTGTAGTTATACGGGATTTCGCGCAGGCGGCTTGCTGCGGGACCATTCGGCGTTTCTGCCAGTAAAGCTTGGATTTGTGCGGGAGCGTTCATGGAGTGTGGTGACGATGTGGACTGGACCCTAAAGACCCATTTTATCTTATTGCGCCGCACCATGCGGGAACAGCCTTAGGCAGCCTAAGGTTTAAGCACCTCATCCAGTACCATAGCAAATATGGAAAAGTCTTCTTTTGCATGAATAAAAAACCAGTCCCCTGGATTTTTTGACGCAAAAATACCAATAATCTCACTTTGCCGCAAACTATCGAACTGCCCGAAAACGGGGTGAATTGGCGTTGCAAGCCGTCCCATTCAAGCCAGCATCTGACCAATCCGGTGCCATACGCCATCGGGGACGTAGAGCAGCAAGCCCGTCATGGTCAGGTAGCGCGCGCATTTGCCGATGGCCATGTAGGCCACGCTGGGCCAGAACGGCAGCTTGAGCCAGCCGGCCAGGGTGCACAGGGGGTCGCCCACGAGGGGCAGCCAGGCCAGCAGCATGGTCTTGGCGCCATAGCGGGCCAGCCAGCGGAACCAGCGCGTGTCGCGCTCCTTGGCGAACGCCTGCTTGGCCCGGTAGCCCAGCCAGTAGTCGACGATGCCGCCCAGGGTATTGCCCAGGGTGGCGACGCCGATGGCGGCCCAGAACAGCGCGGGATTGGCCTTGATGACGGCAAACACGGCCGGCTCCGAGCCGAGCGGCAAGAGGGTGGCGGAAATAAAGCTGATCAGAAAGACCGATGTCAGCCCGACTTCCGGTGCTGCGATCAGCTGCAGCAGCCAGGCGATTGCGGATTCGATCATGGAACACTTCGCGATGCGGTAAGGCTCTCCATTATAATGAAGAGCAGCCTGGGCGCCGCACACATCGCGCCGGCTGGCAAAGGCAGACCCGCCCGCAGTTCCACAGAGCATTATTGTCGCCAGGCTATCCGCCGCCGCGCCGCCGCTATCGACCGACACGCTCCAGACCCTTTCTGGCCCAGAATCACTTGCTTGCAGACTATGAACATCGACTACCTCAAGAAAATCCTGACCGCCCGCGTCTATGACGTCGCCACCGAAACGCCGCTGGAACTGGCACCTGCCCTGTCGCAGCGCCTGAACAACCAGATTTACTTCAAGCGCGAAGACATGCAAAGCGTGTTCAGCTTCAAGATTCGCGGCGCCTACAACAAGATGTCCAAGCTCAGCGAAGCGGAACGCAAGCGCGGCGTGATCTGCGCCTCGGCCGGCAACCATGCCCAGGGCGTGGCCCTGTCGGCCGCCCGCATGGGTTGCCGCGCCGTCATCGTCATGCCCACCACCACGCCGCTGGTGAAGGTCGAGGCGGTCAAGGGGCGCGGCGGCGTGAACGTGGAAGTGGTGCTGCACGGCGAGTCGTACACGGATGCCTACAACCACGCGCTGACCCTGGAAAAGGAACAGAAGCTGACCTTCGTGCACCCGTTCGACGACCCGGACGTGATCGCGGGCCAGGGCACGATCGGCATGGAAATCCTGCGCCAGCACGCCGGGCCCATCCACGCCATCTTCGCCCCCATCGGCGGCGGCGGCTTGATCGCCGGCATTGCCGCCTACGTGAAACAGATTCGCCCCGACATCAAGATCATCGGCGTGCAAAGCGTCGATTCGAACGCCATGGCCCGCTCGCTGAAGGCGGGCGAACGCGTGACCCTGAACGACGTGGGCCTGTTCGCCGACGGCACGGCCGTGCGCCTGGCCGGCGAGGAAACCTTCCGCCTGGTGCAGGCGTATGTCGATGAAATCATCACGGTCGACACGGACGCCATCTGCGCCGCCATCAAGGATGTGTTTACGGACACGCGCAGCATTCTGGAGCCATCCGGCGCGCTGGCCATCGCCGGCGCCAAGGCCTACGTGGAACGGGCCAGCCTGACCAAACACCCCGTCAACAATGAAACCCTGGTCACCATCGCCAGCGGCGCGAACATGAATTTCGACCGTTTGCGTTTTGTGGCGGAACGGGCCGAGCTGGGGGAATTCCGCGAAGCCGTGTTTGCCGTCACCATGCGCGAACAGCGGGGCAGCTTCAAGCGCTTCTGTTCGCTGATCGGCGCGCGCAACGTGACGGAATTCAATTACCGCATCAGCGATGAAAAAGCCGCGCACGTGTTCGTCGGCATCCAGATTGCCGACCGGCATGAATCAAGCGTGCTGGCGAAGACCTTCGAGGAACACGAATTCAAGACCCTGGACCTGACCCACGACGAGCTGGCCAAGTCGCACATCCGCCACCTGGTGGGCGGCAAGAGCCGCCTGGCGCAGGACGAGCTGCTGTACCGCTTCGAATTCCCCGAACGCCCGGGCGCGCTGATGCGCTTCCTCGACAGCATGGCGCCGAACTGGAATATTTCCCTGTGCCATTACCGCAGCCAGGGCGGCGACGTGGGCCGCATCCTGATCGGCCTGCAAGTGCCGCCCGATGAAATGGGAGAATTCGCCCGCTTCCTCGATACCCTGGGCTACCGTTACTGGGATGAAAGCAGCAATCCCGTGTATAAGCTGTTCCTGGGTTAAATTGGCAAGTAACCCTACTGCAAATGCTGGGGTCAGACCCGTCGGGTCTGACCCCGGTCCTTGCCCTTGGGTTGAAATAAGCTACCATTCACCCTTCACAGAATTTGTAGCCACGCCACCATGACCACCACCAACGACCTCGCCGAACAATCTCCCCTGGGCAAAAGCTCCGCCTACCGCACCGATTACGCGCCGGAATTGCTGTTTCCGATTCCGCGCCAGGGCAAGCGCGACGAGCTGGAACTGCACGGTACATTACCGTTCTTCGGCCTCGATATCTGGAACGCGTATGAATTGTCGTGGCTGAACCAGCGCGGCAAGCCGCAGGTGGCGATTGCCAAGGTCAGCGCGCCGGCCGATTCGCCCAACATCATCGAATCGAAATCGTTCAAGCTGTACCTGAACTCGTTCAACCAGACCAAGCTGGACAGCCCGGAAGCCCTGTTGATCTTGCTCAAGCAGGATTTATCGAACGGCTTCGGCGCGCCCGTGCAAGTGGAACTGACCTTGCAGGAAGATTTCGGCAAACTGAAAATGGGCGAATTCGACGGCGTGCTGCTCGACCGCCTGGACCTGGAAATCACGCAATACACACCCTCGCCGCAGCTCTTGAAGGCGGCGTTCGATGATGCGCCGGTGGAAGAAAAACTCGTCTCGCACTTGCTCAAATCGAATTGCCTGGTGACGGGCCAGCCCGACTGGGGCAGCGTGCAGATCGAATATGCGGGACCGCAGATCGACCAGGAAAGCCTGTTGCGCTACCTGATCGGTTTCCGCGAGCACAATGAATTCCACGAGCAATGCGTGGAGCGCATCTTTGTCGATATCTTGCGTCAGTGCAAGCCGCAAAAACTGTCCGTGTATGCGCGCTATACGCGCCGCGGCGGCCTCGACATCAATCCCTGGCGCAGCAACTTCAGCACGGGAGCGATGCCGGGCAATCTGCGCAATGCGCGCCAGTAACGCTAGGCAACACCGCGCCCCCCCCAAAACCATGCCAACAGGAATGTTGGCTGTGTTTTAAAACAACGTTGCAGTAGTGCCGCAGAGCATGTCAAAGACGCTGAAAAATCGGAAAATCGGCATTCGGCGGCGGAAAAACCGGCGCGCGGCGTGTTTTTAATCAAGAAATAGCCGATGCGCGCCGATGTTATTTTTTTGCCAAAATGATGGCCACATAGGCTATAGCGCCCACTGCGCCCGCGGCGGGCGTATACTGTTGAGAATTGGCGTTACAGGCCGCGAAAACAGGCCTATAATTCGGCTCGCAAGCCCTCTGCGCATTGCACCATTTCATTGAGTGTCATGACTAATCTTAGCAAAATATTATCTCTCGAAAACGTCCTTCTGGACCTGGAAGTCTCCAGCAAGAAGCGCGCTTTCGAGCAAGCCGGCCTGATCTTCGAAAACAATTACGGCATCGCCCGCTCTACCGTCTCGGACAATCTGTTTGCCCGCGAACGCCTGGGCTCAACGGGTCTGGGCCATGGCGTGGCCGTGCCGCATGGCAGGGTCAAGGGCAGCAAGACCTTGAAATCGCCGCTGGGCGCCTTCGTGCGCCTGGCCGAGCCGATTCCGTTCGAATCGCCCGATGGCAAACCCGTCAATCTGCTGTTTTTCCTGCTGATTCCCGATCATGTCACCCAGCAACATCTGGAAATCCTGTCGGAAATCGCCGAAATGTTTTCCGATGACGCCTTCCGCACGGCATTGGCCACGGATCCGGAACCGAAATCCGTGCATTCGCGCATCGTCAATTGGCAACCCAGTCTGCAAGCGGCGGGTTAAACTTCAGGTATTCCTCCACTCCTGAAGAAGACTGCCATGTTGCAAACGCCGCTGACGATACAACGCCTGTACGACGATAATCGTGAAAGTCTGCAACTGGGCTGGTTCGCCGGCTTCCCCGGCGGCGAACGCCTGATCTCGGGCGACGTCTCGTCGGCCGCCGACCAGGTGGGCCACTTGAACCTGATCCATCCGGGCCGCATCCAGGTCTTTGGCCACCAGGAAATCAATTACTACCAGCGCCTGAAGGTCAACACGCGCACCCACGTGATCGGCGAACTGATCGCCGGCGGTCCGCCCGCGCTGATCATCGCGCAAGGGCTGGAAACGCCGCCCGACATCCTCGCCATCTGCGACGAGCAAAACATCCCCCTGTTCTCGACCCCGCTGCCGGCTGCGCAAGTGATCGACTTCCTGCGCGTCTACCTGTCGAAAAAATTGGCGCAGCGCATCATCATGCATGGCGTATTCATGGACGTGCTGGGCGTGGGCGTGCTGATCACGGGCGATTCGGGCCTGGGCAAGAGCGAGCTGGGGCTGGAGCTGATTTCGCGCAGCCACGGCCTGGTGGCCGACGACGCCGTCGAATTCTCGCGCATCGCGCCGAACATGATCGAAGGCCGCTGCCCGCCCCTGCTGCAAAACCTGCTGGAAGTGCGGGGCCTGGGTTTACTCGACATCAAGGCCATCTTTGGCGAAACGGCCGTGCGCCGTAAGATGCGCCTGAAACTGATCGTGCACCTGGTGCGCCGCAACGCGCTGGAGGAAGAAGTCGAGCGCCTGCCCTTCCTGTTCCCCACGGAAGACGTGCTGGGCTTGCCCGTGCGCAAGGTCGTCATCCCCGTCGCCGCCGGCCGCAACATCGCCGTGCTGCTGGAAGCGGCCGTGCGCAACACGATTCTGCAGCTGCGCGGCATCGATACCTTGCAGGAGTTCATGGAGCGGCAACGCCTCGCCATGAGTGGCGATTAACAACGTAGGTCGGATTAGCGGGGCCGCCGAGGTGGGGCAAGGCCCCGCGTAATCCGACGACAATGTTGGCGCGTGCAGCAAAGAAATACCACAGTCCAAATTGCAATAATTTGTAAAGATAATTGCCTCGGGAGCGCAGTGCCGTCCTTTATTGTATGATCGGGCTATGCATATCGTCCTTATCACCGGAATATCCGGCTCCGGTAAATCCGTCGCGCTCAATGTGCTGGAAGATACCGGCTACTATTGTGTCGACAACCTGCCACCGGCCTTGCTGCCGAGCCTGGTGCAAACCCTGCTTGACGAGGGCACGCCGCAGCTGGCCGTGGCCGTCGATGCGCGCAGCGCCGAGTCGCTCGTCAGCTTGCCGCACAATGTAGCCCTGTTGCGCGACCAGGGGCATGACGTCAAGGTCATGTTCCTGACAGCCACCACGCATTCGCTGGTGGCGCGCTTCTCGGAAACGCGGCGCAGCCATCCCCTGTCGCACGAATTGCGCCCGAACCAGAATCCGGCCAGCCGCCGCACCCTGATCGAGTGCATCTCGGAAGAACGCGAACGCCTGTCGGCCATCGAGCAGCTGGGCCATGTGATCGATACCTCGGAACTGAGCGCCAACAAGCTGCGTGCCTGGATCAAGGATATCGTCGCCTCCGAACGCGCGCCGCTGACCCTGTTCTTCGAATCGTTCGCCTTCAAGCTGGGCGTGCCGCTGGATGCCGATTTCGTCTTCGATGTGCGGGCCTTGCCCAATCCCTATTACGACCTGGCGCTGCGCCCGCTCGACGGCCGCGACGCGCCCGTGATCGCCTTCCTCGACGCGCAGCCGAGCGCGCTGGAACTGCTGGCCGACATCCGCGCCTTCATCGAGAAATGGTTGCCGTCATTCAAGTCCGACAACCGCAGCTACCTGACGGTGGCCCTGGGCTGCACGGGCGGCCAGCACCGCTCCGTGTACATGGCGGAGCGGCTGGCGCAATACTTCGGCCCCAACGAGCGGGTCGTACTGCGCCACCGCGAGCGTTCTTAATCAGTCGAGGTGGCGCAGCGGATGCGCTTGCGCCGGCCACACGGGGGCGAAGAAGCGCGCCACCATGGCTGCATCGACCTCGCCCAGGCTGGCAGGCTGCCAGCGCGGCGCATTGTCCTTGTCGACCACCAGCGCGCGCACGCCTTCGAGCACTTCGCCATGTTCGAAATTGTGGCGCACCAGCGTGCGCTCCATGCGCAGGCAATCGGCCACGCCCAGATGGGCGCCCCGCTGCAGCAATTCCAGGGTCACGCACATCATCAAGGGCGAGCGCAAGCGCATGGCCGCCAGGGCCTTCGCGGCAAACGCGCTGTCGTCCTGCGCCAGCGAGGCCATGATGGCGGCCACCGAACCCGCGCTGAAATGGCGGTCCAGCGCCGCGCGCGCCGCGGCCAGGGGGGAAGTGCCCGCCTCGGCCTGGAAGGGCGCCGCCAGCGCCTTGATGGCGACCGGCAAGGCCTCGCCCGGCGTCGACTCGAACAGGGCCAGCAACGCCCCCATCTGCGCCTCGGGCAGATACACATCGGCCAGGCCCGTGTACAGGGCGTCGGCCGCGTTGATCGTCAAGCCCGTCAAGCCCAGGTACAGGCCCAGCCGGCCCGCCAGGCGGGAAAGAAAGTAACTGCCGCCCACGTCGGGGAACAGGCCGATATTGACTTCCGGCATGGCCATGCGCGTGCGGCCCGTGACGATGCGCAGGCGGTTGCCGGGCCCGGCTTGCGCCACGCCCATGCCGCCGCCCATCACCACGCCGTCCATCACGGCGATATACGGTTTCGGGTAGAAGTGAATCAGATGATTTAAAGCATATTCTTCCGTAAAGAAATCTTCCAGCTGGGCGCTGCCGCCTTGCGGCGTGGCCAGGCCCGCATCGTAAAAGAAACGGATGTCGCCGCCGGCGCACAGGGCTTTCTCGCTGCTGGAGCGGATCACGACGGCATCCACCTGCGGGTCGTCGCGCCAGGCCAGCAAGGCCGCGTTCAGGGCGCGCACCATCTCCAGCGACAGGGAATTCAAGGCTTTCGGGCGGTCGAGCACGATGTGCCCCGTGCGGTGGCGGATGGAAGTCTGGACGAAGTCGCTCATGGCAGGATGGAAAGAAGTGAAAGTGCCAACATTCTAGCGCCTGCGCGGGGAACATTGCGTTCGACAGGGACGGGCGCAAAAAAGGGCGCAATGTGCGCCCTTAGTTGATCACAACCGGTTGAAAGTCGCAGGCCGCTTAGGCGGCGGCGAATTCTTCTTCCGAGTTGTCTGGCAGATGCTTGATCGCCTCTTTACCGTGCCCTTGCACTTTGGTTTTGTATTTCATCACTTGCCTATCGAGCTTGTCGATCAGGGCATCGATCGCGGCATACAGGTCTTGCGCCAGGCTTTCCACATAGACGGTTTTGCCACTCAGACGCAGGTTGACTTCGGCCTTTTGACGTTTTTCTTTCTCTTTGAGGTTATCCACGGTCAGAATCACGGCGATATCGATGACTTGATCGAAATGACGTTTCACGCGCTCCAGCTTCGTTTGTACGTATTCACGGATGGCTGGTGTCACTTCGAGATGATGTCCGCTGATGGTGAGATTCATACACACTCCTAAAGATGATCGGGTTCGTGCGGTCCATCCTATCCGGCCCGCAGAGGAACCGAAAAAAACTTACAAACACTTACGCAGGCTCACTGGCGGAATTTTCAATGCTTCCCGGTATTTGGCAACAGTACGTCGCGCAATCACCATGCCTTGTTCCCCCAGCATGTCCGCAATCTTACTGTCGGATAAAGGATTTTTAGGGTCTTCTGCTCCTGTCAGTTGCACGATCAATGCCCGTATCGCCGTCGATGACGCTTCGCCCCCCGCTTCGGTGGCGACGTGGCTACCAAAGAAATATTTCAACTCGAACATGCCGTGCGGGGTCAGCATGTACTTTTGAGTTGTTACCCGCGAGATAGTACTCTCGTGTAAACCCAGTGTATCAGCTATTTCACGGAGCACAAGGGGGCGCATGGCAACGGCCCCATGCGAGAAAAAGTTCTTTTGCCTTTCTACTATCGCCTGCGCCACGCGCAGGATCGTGTCGAAGCGCTGGCGCATATTCTTGATCAGCCACTTGGCTTCCTGCAACTGTGCGCCCATGGCGCCCTCGCCCTTGCCCTGCTTGAGCAGGTTGGCGTACATGGCGTTGACGCGCAGGCGCGGCATGACGTCGTTGTTCAGGGTGACTTGCCAGCCATTGCGCGCGCGCTTGACGACGACGTCGGGCACCACATAGTCGGACACATCCGAGGCGAACACGGCGCCCGGGTGCGGATTGCACTGGCGAATCACCGTCTGCGCCTCGCGCAAGTCTTCCTCGTCGCAATCGAGGGCTTTCTTCAGCTTGTTGAAATCGCGCTGGGCAAACCAGGCCAGGTGCTTTTCCACGATGACGAGGGCCATGCGCCGCGTCACCATGGCGACGTGCGGCAAGCGCTTGATCTGCAGCGCCAGGCATTCGGACGCATTGCGCGCGCCCACGCCCGGCGGATCGAAACTTTGCAGCAGCGACAAGGCCGTGCGCATCTCGTCGGCGTCGATTTCCAGCTCTTCCGGCAGGCGCGCCAGGATGTCGTCGAGCGACTCTTCCAGATAGCCATTGTCGTCGAGCGCGTCGATGATCAGCTCGACCAGCGCGCGGTCGCGCAACTCGAGCACCGTCACGCGCATCTGCTCCATCAGGTGCTCGCGCAGGGTGCAGTGGTGGGCCTCCAATTGCGGACGGGAATCTTCGTCGTCGGGCGCCTTGCCCCGGCTCGCCTCGCTCCAGTCGCTGTCGCCGCCATCCGCGGCGGCCGCACCGTCGCCCCCCTCGCCGTCAAACGTTTCCGCTTCGGCCGGCGCTGCGGGCGCCTCCTGGCCTGGCGGCTGGGGCGGCGCTTCGGCCGGCGCGGCCGTGGAACTCAAGGCCCCGTCGGACAGCAGGCGCAGCGAACGGTCGAGCGGATCGTCGAGGCGCTCGAGCAAGGGATTGTCCGTCAGCAGCTGCTCGAGTTCCTGGTGCAATTCCAGGGTAGACAATTGCAACAGGCGTATCGATTGCTGCAACTGCGGCGTCAGTGCCAGATGCTGCGAAGTGCGCAGCTGCAATGATTGTTTCATTGGCTCACATGCGGAAGTGTTCGCCCAGATAGACCCGGCGTACCGACTCGTTGGCGATGATGTCGTCGGGGCGTCCCGACGCCAGCACCGAGCCCTGGTTGATGATGTAGGCACGGTCGCAAATACCCAGCGTCTCGCGCACATTATGATCGGTGATCAGCACGCCGATATTGCGCTCCTTCAAGAAGCGCACGATGCGCTGGATCTCGATGACGGCGATCGGATCGACGCCGGCGAAGGGCTCGTCGAGCAGCACGAAACGGGGATCGGTGGCCAGCGCGCGGGCGATTTCCACGCGGCGGCGCTCGCCGCCCGACAGGGACAGGGCCTGGTTCTCGCGCAGCTTTTCAATCTGCAGGTCGGCCAGCAGTTTATCCAGCCGTTCCTCGATCTCGGCCTTCTTCAGGGGGCGGCCTTCGACGGTCTGGATTTCCAGCACGGCACGGATATTGTCTTCCACCGTCAGCTTGCGGAACACGGACGCTTCCTGCGGCAGGTACGACAGGCCCATCTGCGCGCGGCGGTGGATGGGCAGGCTGGAAATGTCCACGCCGCTGATATCGATGCTGCCGCCATCGGACGGCACCAGGCCGACGATCATGTAGAACGACGTGGTCTTGCCGGCGCCGTTCGGACCCAGCAGCCCCACCACTTCGCCGCATTCGACTTGCAGCGACACGTCATGCACGACTTGCCGCTTGCCATAGGTTTTCTGCAGCCCGCGAACGATCAGGGTACTGCCGCAACGAGTATTGTCCATTATTTCGTTCCTGGCGCAGGCGTGGCCGGCGCTTTCTCCGCCGCGGGCGCCTTGGTCTTCGGCTGGATCACCATGCGCACGCTGCCGCCATCGGGGGTGCTGGTGCCGCTGTTGGAATTTTCCATCGCAAACACTTCCTTGCGGCTGTCATACGAGATGAAGGCGCCATTGGCCACGTCGGTCACTTTCGTGCCCTCCAGGCGCGTCAGCTTGGCCCTGGAAAACAGTTTCACCACTTCCGTCTTGTTGTCGTATTCCACGCGCTCCGCTTCGCCTTCGACCCACAGGTCGCCCGCGCCATCGCGCTTCTGGCGGAAGGTGGCCAGCTTGCCGGGATCGGCCCAGAAGGTAATGAACTGGTAGCCTTGCGGGTCTTCCGTGATCAGGGCCCGGCCCGCCTTCATGGTCAGGGTGCCCTTGACCAGCACGACGTCGCCCGTCAGGGTACGGATCTGCTTGACGTCATCGACGTGGCCGCTACGCGCCGTGATGACGGCTTCCTTCTCGGAATCGGCCTTCTCGGCATGCGCCACGCCCATCATGGCCAGAGAAAATACGCTCAACAGCAAGATGTTCTTCATAGTATGGTTTCCTTGTTTCATTCTGTCATTTTGCCGCCGCGGCCGGGCGCGGTTTCGGCGGGAGGACCATGCGCAGCGCATTTTGCACTTCCACCACGCCGGTGGCGTTATTGGCCTTCATGCCGATGCCATTGAGGCGCGAAGTACCCGTCAGGATATCGACCGGCACGTCCGTTTCCATTCTTTCCTCGTCCGGAAACACCGTCAGCGCTTCCGTCCTCACGGTCAGGTTCTGCGCCTTCGGACTGGCCGCGCGATCGATCACGACCTTGCGGTGCAGTTGCAGCCGGGTATTATCCTGGTCGATATGCGCCAGTTCCGCATTCATGTTCAGCGGCGGCATGCCGGGCGTCAGCTTGCGCACGAAGGGCTGGTCGATATCGGACGAATCGTCGAGCGGATAATGCGTGAGCTTGGTGCCCGACACGATATAGCTGGGTTTACCCGTCAAATCCATGCGCACCAGGCTGAAATTGGTGATGAAATAGTCGGGCTCGTCCAGATGCTTGCTGGCCCTGATGTCCTGGCCATTCTTGTTCATCACTTCGAGCAGCCAGAAGCTGCCCAGCGCGACGACGACCGCGCCCAGCACGGTAAAAATCATGCGCCAGCGATGGGCGCCTCCTGGCTTACGCATAGGGCTTCACTCTTTCAAAGGTCACTGGCGGCAAGGCGCGCCTCACTCCAGGAACGGCGCCATGACGCGCGCATAGTTGTCCTGGGCGCGCAGCAGGAATTCGCAGATCTCGCGCACCGCGCCGCGGCCGCCGCCGGCCTGCGTCACATGGTGCGCCAGGCCCTGCGCTTCCGGACGCCCGCCCGGCACGCTGACGGCAAAGCCCACGCGGCGCAGGATGGGCGCATCGATGACGTCGTCGCCGATATAGCCGCATTGTTCTTCCGTCAAGCCCGTCAGCGCCAGCAGCTCGCGAAACGGCGTCAGCTTGTCGTGACCGCCCTGGTGCACATGGGTAATGCCCAGGTCTTGCGCCCGGCGCGCCGTGATGGCCGAGCGGCGCGCGCTGATGATGGCCGTCTGCACGCCCGATTCCTGCAGCAGCTTGATGCCCAGGCCATCATACACATTAAACGTTTTCATCATCTCGCCATCGGGGCCGAAATGCAGGCTGCCGTCAGTCAGCACGCCATCGACGTCAAAGATCATCAGTCTGACCTTGGCCGCGCGCGCCAGATTGTCCGCTACGCTCTCCATCAGATCACCTTCGCTTGCGTCAGATCATGGATATGCAGCGCGCCCACGAGCTTGCCGTCGGCATCGACGACCAGCATCTGGTTGATGCGGAACTGCTCCATCACGGCCACGGCGTCGACGGCCAGGCGCTCGGGCGCGATGCTGCGCGGCTGCGCATGCATGACGTCGCGGATCGCCACTTGCGTGAAATCCTGCACGCGCTCGAACATGCGGCGCAAGTCGCCATCCGTAAACACGCCCACGGGGCGGTTGTCCGCATCGACGACGGCCGTCATGCCCATGCCCTTCTTCGTCATCTCTTCCAGCGCCTGCAGCAGCGAGGCTTCCACCGGCACCTGCGGCACCCGTTCACCGCTGCGCATGACGTCATGCACGTGCGTGAGCAGGCGGCGGCCCAGGGCGCCGCCCGGGTGCGAGCGGGCGAAATCTTCTTCCTTGAAGCCGCGCAAGTCGAGCAAGGCCACGGCGATCGCATCGCCCAGGGCCAGGGTGACGGTGGTGCTGGCCGTCGGCGCCAGGTTCAGCGGACAGGCTTCTTTCTCAACAGAAATATCCAGGTGCACATCGGCCAGCTGCGCCAGGCTGGAGTTCGGCTTGCCCGTCATGGAAATGAGCACGCCGCCCATGCGCTTGACGACGGGCATGATGGCCATCAGCTCGGACGATTCGCCCGAGTACGAGATGGCAATAAAAGCATCGTCCGAGGTGACCATGCCCAGGTCGCCATGGGCCGCTTCGGCCGGATGCACGAACAGGGCCGGCGTGCCGGTGGAAGCGAGGGTGGCGGCAATCTTGCGCGCGATATGGCCGGACTTGCCGATGCCGGAAACGACGACACGCCCCGTGCACTGCAGCAACAGCGCCACGGCGCGGCCCACGCTGTCGTCCGTGGCCAGGCGCGCGTGCAGCGCAACGATGGCGTCGGACTCGATCTGCAAGGTGGTGCGGGCCAGCGCGACGGCGCGCTCGGTCGTCGCTTGCATGTCAATTCGATCAAAAGCTTTCAGCATTGTTTTTTCATGGGTTACACTCATGCCCAAAGTATAAACGAATTAGGAAAGCAAAAAACTTGCCAGTCACAACAAACAACGATTTCCATTGACCGCACCGGGCAACCCATGTTTTCCTCGCTTGAACTGACCCTGATGTTACTCGGCAGCGCCGTGCTGGGCGTGGTCGCTTTCAGAATGTTGCATTTGCCGCCCATGCTGGGCTACCTGGCCGTCGGCATCGTCATCGGCCCCCATGCGCTGGGCCTGGCGGCGGAAAACGAGGCCAGCCATACCCTGGCCGAGTTCGGCGTCGTCTTCCTGATGTTTTCCATCGGGCTCGAGTTTTCTTTGCCCAAGTTCCTCGCCATGCGGCGCATCGTTTTCGGCCTTGGCATGGCGCAGGTGGTCACCACCATCATCGCCACCGTCGTCTTCGGCTGGTTCGTCGGGCGCTACCTGTCCGCCTACATCCACCTGAGCTGGCAAGCCGCGTTCGCCCTGGGCGGCGCGCTGGCCATGTCGTCGACGGCCATCGTCTCGAAAATGCTCACGGAGCGGCTGGAACTGGAAAGCGAACACGGCCGCAAGATCATCGGCATTCTGCTGTTCCAGGACCTGGCCGTGGTGCCCCTGCTGATCCTCATTCCCGCCCTCACGCGCGATTCCGACAACCTGGCCGAAACCCTGGCCTGGGCCGGCGGCAAGGCCCTGGTCGTACTCATCTTGCTGCTGTTCATCGGCCAGAAGATGGTGCGGGGCTGGCTGACCATCGTCGCCAAGCGCCGCTCGCAGGAGTTGTTCATGCTCAACCTGCTGCTGATCACCCTGGGCGCGGCCTGGATCACGGAGCGGGCCGGGCTGTCGCTGGCCCTGGGGGCGTTTGTTGCCGGCATGCTCATTTCCGAGACGGAATTCAAGCACCAGGTGGAAGAGGATATCAAACCCTTCCGCGACGTGCTGCTGGGCCTGTTCTTCATCACCGTCGGCATGCTGCTCAATATCCGCGTCGTGCTGGACAACTGGTGGCTGGTCCTGCTGCTGCTGTGCGGCCCCGTGCTGCTGAAGTTCGCCCTGATCGCGGGCCTGGCCCGGCTGTTCGGGTCCAGCAACGGCGTGGCCTTGCGCACGGGGCTGGGACTGGCGCAGGCGGGCGAGTTCGGCTTCGTGCTGCTGAACCTGGCCGGCGGCATCAAGCTGATGGACCCGTTCGTCGTGCAGGTGGTGCTGGCCTCGATGGTGCTGTCGATGCTGGCGGCGCCCTTTCTCATCGCCAAATCCGACGCCATCGTCATGAAACTGGCGGCCAACGACTGGATGATGCAATCCCTGGCCCTGACGAAAATCGCCACGCGCACGATGGCTTCGCAGAAACACGTGCTGATCGCCGGCTTCGGGCGCAGCGGGCAAAGCCTGGCCACCCTGCTGGCGGAAGAAAAGATCGAATACCACGCGCTGGACCTGGACCCGGAACGGGTGCAGGAAGCGCAACTGGCCGGCGCCCACGTCTCGTATGGCGACGCGGGCCGGCGCGAAAGCCTGGTGGCGGCCGGCATCTACCGGGCCAGCGCCGTGGTGATCACGTATGCGAATACCCCCTCGGCACTGAAGTTATTGCATTTGCTCAAAGAAATGGCGCCGACCTTGCCCGTCATCGTGCGCAGCCACGACGATACCGATCTCGACCAGTTGAAGAAGGCGGGCGCGGCCGAGGTGGTGCCGGAATTGATGGAAGGCAGCCTGATGCTCGCTTCGCATGCGCTGATCATGATGGGCGTGCCCCTGCGCCGCGTCGTGCACCGGGTGCAGGCGGCGCGCGAGGAGCGCTACGCCTCCCTGCGCGGCTATTTCCACGGTTCCAGCGATGCGGGCGACGACGCGGAACTGGAACGCCTGCATACGGTCACCGTCAGCGAGGATGCGCACTGCGTGGGTTTACCGTTGAGTACGATCGACGTGGCCGGCTGCGGCGCGTTCGTGACGGCCATCCGCCGCGGCCGCGGCAGCCTCGACGTCACCCCCGAGACACAGCTGGCCAGCGGCGACGTGGTGGTGCTGCGCGGCACGGCCGACGCCGTGGCCAAAGCGGAAACGTTACTATTGAAATAATCAGCCGGCCTGCGGCTGCCAGCTGACGACCTTGTTGCGGCCATCGGCCTTGGCCTGGTACAGGGCCTGGTCGGCATGCGCCACCAGTTGCTGCGCCACCGATTCGATGGGTAGCAGCGCCGCGTCCGCTTCCAGGCTGGCCACGCCGATCGACACGCTGACCCACGCCTGCGCGCTGCCCGGCAAGTCGAACATGGTGCCGGCGATGCTGGCGCGGATGCGTTCGGCAACGAAGGTCGCGCTGTCGAGATCGGCGTCGATCAGCAGGACGACGAATTCCTCGCCGCCGAAGCGGCCCAGCGCGTCCGAACGGCGCAATTCCGTGCGGATGCGCGTGGCCACTTCGCGCAACACCTCGTCGCCGCCCTGGTGGCCATGCGTGTCATTGACCGATTTAAAATGGTCGATATCGATATACATGCATGAAATGCAATAATTCTGGCGCCGCGCGCGGGCGATTTCTTCCAGCAGCCGGCGGTCGATATAGCGGCGGTTGTAGACGCCCGTCAGGGAATCGGTCAGGCCGATATATTTGAGCATTTCATTGCTGATCACGTTTTCCAGGCAGATGGCGATGATGGACGCCATGTGCTTGATGAAATCCGTGCCCAGCGCGGGCGTAAAGCGCGTCGCGTCGCCGCTGGCCAGGTTCAGGCTGCCAATCAGGCGCTTGTTGCGCAGCAAGGGCACCAGCGCCACGCTGCGCAGGGGAACGTCGATCTGCGGAAAACGCGGGCCGTGCACGGCCGCATCGAAGGCGTCGAGCAGCGGCAGCGGCGGCAAGGCCGCTTCCCCCTCGGCCACGGGCCTTGGTGCGGCAAAACCCAGCTCCGCCACGGCATGCACGAACAGCAACTGCGGAAAAGCGCTGAAATCGACGCCCAGCTTTTCCATCACCAGCACGATATCGTCATCCTCGTCGAGCAGGCTCAGGGTGACGCCGTCGAGGTCGGAAATCACGGGCAAGGTGCGGAAGATGGTGCCGATCAACTCGGGAAACGTGGACGCGCTGACGATTTCCAGGTCGAACGCCTGGTGGCGGCACATGATGTCGTGGTTGCGCTCGACCTGTTCCAGCAGGAAAGCCATGCGCGCGCGCAAGGCCTGGTTTTCGGCTTCGAGGCTGGCAATGCGCGGGTCCGGCGGTATTGCTTGATTCATAGAAACCTTAAACCCTTATGTACGGGCGCCATGCTCAAAATGCCAGTTCGAAACCGATGTCCTGTCCCACCACGATACGCTCATCGCCACCTTCCGTGACGATGGCGTTCATGCCGAAGCAGATGGCGCCGTCGAGCTCGGGCTTGGCGCGATAGCCATGCATGACGTCGAGCGGGTCCGGTCCGGGCACGCCCGTGGCCTGGTCCACCGACGGGATCGGGCAACGCGAACACGGCTTGACGGGTTTCAAGGTTGTCGCGCCGAATTGCAGGAATTCGGCGTAGTCTTCCTCGAAGGCGCCGATGTCGCCGATGACCAGGTTGGGGCGGAAGCGGTTCATCGGCAGAGGTTCACGGCCGGCGGCGCGCAGCTTGTCATTGACGTCGGCCAGCGAGGCACTGCCCGCGATCAGCACCGGGTAGCCATCGGCAAACATGGTCGAAGCGGCAACGCCATCCGTCCATTTGGTGCTGGTGGCGCGCACCACGTCCGGGTGAAAGCGCACCAGGCGGCACGGCACGCCGATGGCCTGGCTGAACCAGGTGGCCGTGACCTCGTCGCAATCGTAGGCGCGCATGGTATCGTCCCACACCTGCACTTCCAGCATCGGTGCCAGCTGCGGATGCGGCAAGCCCAGCTCGATTTCCAGGCGCAGCATGCCCGGCGCGCGCAATTCCAGCGTGGTGGCCTTGATGGACGGCACGATCAGCGCCATGCGCGGATGTTCGCGCTGGGTCAAAAAGCGGCCCTGCGGGTCCACCACCATCCATTCGCGGTCGAACACGTGCTCGCTCATCAGCCCTGAGCGCGTCAGGACCGCCTCGCGCAAATGGATGCCGGCGCAGGATTTGATCGGATACAGGATGATGTCGGACAGGATAGCCATGGACAGGGGAGAAGGAACAGTGTTGCTGCTTCTGCCAGGAAATTATTCAGAAACGAAGTATGGCAGCAAAGCGGGCAAGCGTAAATCGGCCAGGCCCAGCCGAAGCGGCTGGGCCTGCATGACAAGGATCAATACGTATAGAAAATACGCTGGATTTCTTGCGTGCTGTTGGTTTTGGTCAAGGCCAGCATCAGCAGGATGCGGGCTTTTTGCGGGTTCAGGGTGTCGGACACGACACTGTCGAGTTCATCGTCGTTGGCTTCGCCATTGCGCGCCACGATGCCCTGGCCGACCCGGCTCGAACGCACGATCAGCACGCCCTTCTGGCGCGCTTCCACCAGGGCTGGCTTCATTTGCGCGGCCACGCTGCCATCGCCCACGCCCGCGTGGATGATGCCCTTGGCGCCGGCGGCAATGAAGGCGTCCATGCCGACACGGTTCATATTGGCGTAGCCGTAGACGATGTCCACTTGGGGCAAAGCGTCGAGCTTGCTGATGTCAAATTCCGATTCCAGGGTGTGCTTGCGCGTCGACTGGCGGTAAAAGAAGGCCTTGCTGCCCTGGATGTAGCCGAGCATGCCCAGTTCCGGCGACTTGAAGGTGTCCGTCGTCGACGTATTCGTCTTGGTCACTTCGCGCGCCGCGTTGATCTGGTCGTTCAAGGCCACCAGCACGCCCTTGCCCACGGCTTCCTTGCTGCCTGCCAGCATCACGGCGTTGTACAGGTTGATGGGGCCGTCCGCGGAGATGGCGGTCGAGGGACGCATGGCGCCCACCACCACGACCGGCTTGTGGCTTTTCACGGTCAGGTTCAGGAAATACGCCGTTTCTTCGATAGTGTCGGTGCCGTGCGTGACGACCACGCCGTCCACGTCAGCGGAGGCCAGCAGCACGTTGATGCGCTTGGCCAGGGCCAGCCAGTGGCTGTTGCCCATGCTTTCGCTGGCGATCTGGAACACTTGCTCGCCTTTCACATTCGCCACTTTTTTCAGTTCCGGCACGGCCGCGATCAGGCGCTCGACGCCCACGGTGGCCGAGGTGTAGCCGACGGTGGTGGTGCTGTCGGCGCCGCTGCCGGCGATGGTGCCGCCCGTGGCCAGGATCACCACATTCGGCAATTTGACGGCCGCCTGCTGCGCGCGTGCGGGGGACGCGGCAACAAAGCCCATCAGCAAGGTGGCCAGCATCAGCTGTGCACAAGAATGGAATTTGCGTGAAAACATGGTGCTCCTGTTCGGTGATGTGTCAAAGATAACAAAGTCGTGTGCAAATTATATGTCATCAGTGCGGCAAAAAAGTCCCGATTGACGCGTTCTGCGCAAACGTGCGCGCCTTCCCATGCGCTACAGTGGCGCCATGTCCACACTCCTGTCCTTCCGCTCTTGCCTCGTCCTGCCGTTCGTCCTGATGGCGCTGGGCGCCTGCTCCACACAGGTCGAACTGCGCGCGGCGGCGCAGCAGGAGCAGTGGGGACGTGAAGCCGCTGGCCAGGGCGACTGGGCGCAAGCCATGCGCAGCTACGCGGCCGCGGCCGAGAATGCCGAACTGGGCCATGGCGATGCAGCTTGGCAGGCGCGGCTGCACCACGAAGCGGGTCGCGCCGCCAGCGCCGCCTGCCGCTACGATGCGGCCGCATTTCATTTCCGCCAGGCGATCGCGCTGGCAAAGCAGGCCGGTACATCGAGCGCCCCCAGCGACAAGGCGCTGGAATCGCTACAGGCCGGCAAGCCTTGCGCAGTTCCCCCATGAACGTCGCGCGCACCTTGCTGGCAGCATCCACCCTCTTTACCGGCATGGCGTCCGCGTGCGCCGCCGAGCCGGCGCTCCCCCTATGGGAAGCGGGCGTCTTCGGCGGCACGGCCGTCACGCCCGCCTATCCGGGCGCCAGCGAGCGCTCGACGCGCAGCCTGGCCCTGCCCTATCTGATTTATCGCGGGAAAGTCTTGCGCGCCGACCGTTCCGGCGTGGGCGCGCGCCTGCTCGACACGGATCGCCTCGATTTCGATATCGGTTTTGCCCTGTCCTTGCCGGCCCGTTCCAGCGACGTGCCCGCCCGGCGCGGCATGCCGGACCTGGGCACCCTGGTGGAATTTGGCCCGCGCCTGAAAATCAAGCTGGCCGCACCGACGCAGCACAGCCGCCTGGGCCTGGAACTGCCCCTGCGCGCCGTCCTCGAAGCGCGCGGCGGCCTGCGCCGCCAGGGCGCCACGTTCGAGCCGCGCCTCGTGTATGCGCTGCAAGGCGAGCAGCAGGCATGGCACCTCGACGCCAGCCTCGGCGCCGTGCTGGGCAATGCCGCCATCAACGATTACTTGTATGGCGTCAGCCCCGCGTTTGCCGCCGATGGGCGCCCCGCGTATGTGGCCAAAAGCGGGCTGATGCTCACGCGCCTGGGCCTGGGCGGTTCGTACCGGCTGCATCAGGACTGGCGCGCCTTTGCCTTTTTGCGCTATGACAACTACACAGGCGCCGCCAACCGCGCCAGTCCCCTGTTGCGCCAGAACAGCGGCACCGCGGCCGGCATCGGCCTGATGTGGACATGGCAACGCTCGGAGAGCCTGGCACGGGGACCGGAAGACTAGCGGCAAGGCGGCTTAAAACTCCGTCGTGGCCGACAGCATGACCGTGCGCGGCGCGCCCAGGCCCAGGCTGGTCCATTGCGGCAGCGCCCAGTACGCCCGGTTGCCGACGTTCGTCACGCTGGCGCGCACGGTCAGGGGCCGGCCGGCCGCACGGGTGGCATAGCGGGCGCCCAGGTCAAACACGGTGCGGCCCGGCACGGACAGCGAATTGTCGGCATTGATGTATTGCTTCGATGCCGCCGTCGCATTCGCCGTCAGGGTCACGCCGGGGATGGCGGGCGCATCCCACTCGACGCCCAGCTTCGCTTGCAGCCTGGGCACGCCCGTTGCCTGCTTGCCCTGGTTGGCGCCGCCCACCGTCTTGCTCAAGACCGGATCGACATACGCGACACCGCCCATCAGGCGCACGTCGCGCACGGGCGAACCGAAAAAGCCCCAATCGCCGCCGCGGTTGCGCTGCTCGCCGCCGAAAGAGAAGACATTGCTGACCGGATCGACATAGCTGCTGGGCCGTTTGATTTCATACACGCTGACCGTGTGCGCGAACTCGCCCAGGTCGGCCTTGAAGCCAAGCTCCGCCTGCTTCGACTTGTATGGCGCAAAGACTTCGCCCGAATTGGCCGCCGTCAGCGGCGCCGTGGCGCCCTGGCTCAAGCCTTCGATGTAATTGCCGTACAGAGAAACCGTGTTGCTCGCCTTGAGCAGCAGGGCGACGGCTGGCGTGGTGGCGCCTTGGTCGTAACGCGAGGTGCGCGCGCCCGTCTTGATGTTGAAGCTATCGCTGAGCACTTCCTGGCGGCGCAAGCCCACCGTCAGCTGCACCTTGTCTTGCGCAAAGGAAAGCGTATCGACCAGGCCGACGCTAGCCAGGCGCAGCTCCGCCTTGGAAATTTGCGGCGCCTCGAAGCGCGTCGCCGGTCCCCAGACGGGGCGATAGATATTCGTGATCCAATCTTTCGCCAAGGTATTGCGGCGTCCGTACTGCTTGTCCGTGTGGTGATAATACGTGGCGTTGACGGCCCATTGATGGCCGATATCGCCCGTGCGCAGCTTGCCCCGCAAGCCCGCTTCCGCCGACTGTTTCTCCACATCAAAACCCAGGTCCGCAAGATTGGTACGGTAATCGCCGGCCGTGTTGAACACCTGGATCAGATAGGCGCCCGTCGACCGGTAGTCGGCCCGGCTGGCGCCAACGGCGGCATACGCCAACACCTGCCCGCTCACGTCCAGTTCGCCGCGCAGCATGGCGCCCTTGTCCCTGGTGTCGTAAAAAGCCCAGCTGGGATTGAGCAGGGTCTCCGGTTTTGGCGGACGCGGCACGGGCAAGCCGGCGGCCAGGTTGACGCCCCGGTTCAAGCCGTCGGCGCGGTCCTCGCTGCGATACAGGTCGGCGGACAGGCGCGCGCCGTTGCCACGCCAGTCCAGGCCCACGGACACGAGCCGGGTCTTCTTTTGCTGGTGGTCGATGGCACCGTCGCCATCGCGGTAGACGCCGTTGACGCGGATGCCGAACTGTTTATTCTCGCCAAAACGCTGCCCCAGATCAATATGTCCTCCCCATTGCGAGTCCGACATGTACGACGCCGTCACGCGCGCCAGCGGCGTGTCGCCCGCGCGCTTGGGCACGAGGTTGATGCTGCCGCCCACCGAGCCGCCCGGTGGCATGCCATTGAGCAAGGCCGATGGCCCTTTCAGCACTTCGATGCGCTCGAACATTTCCGGCGAGGTGCGGTAGTACGGCGATATACCGTACAGCCCGCCAAACGCGACGTCGCCGATATTCGAGCTGAAGCCCCGTATCGAGTAGTTTTCGCCGATGATGCCCGTCATGCCGCTGCTGAAGACGGTGGGATCCGTCGCGGCAATCACATCGGTGATGTCGCGCGCCTGCCGGTCTTCGATGAATTTGTCCGTATAGCTGATGGTGTTGAACGGGGTTTCCATGAAATCCTTATCGCCCAGGAAACCCACGCGGCCGCCGGACGCCACCTGCCCGCCGGCATAGGCCTCCGTCACGGTGTTACCTTTGCCCCACACCGTCACGGCCGGCATGGTCGCGGCGGCCTCGGCGGCGACGCTGTGCGCCGGCTCGCGGCGCACCGTGTAGCTGCCATTGCCCTCGCGCACGGCTTGCAAGCCGTGGCCGCGCAGCAATTCGTAAAAACCCTCGGGCACGCTGTAGCTGCCGGACAGGCCGGCGCTGTTTTTCCCCTGCAGCAGGCCCGCATCCACCGTCAATTCGATGCCCGCCGCCGCCGCGAAGGTGTTGAGCGCCAGGCCCAGCGTTCCCGCCGGCACGCTGAACGCTTGCCGGGCCTGGCCCGCCCCCGCTTGCGCATAGGCCGGCGGGGCTGCCACGCCCAGCGCCCCCACGGTCAAGCCCGTGATGAGCGCCAGTTGCACGGCGGTGGCGATACGGCTCAGGTTCAAGGCGGGAAGGTGGCGTGTCGCCATGCGTGTTGCCATAATTAAGTCCTTTTCAGATGGGATGATTGCTTGTTCTCACCTATCTCCCGAACGAAAAGGCAAAATCCTCAATGCAAATACGAATCATTACCAAAATAACTTACATCACTGGTAACCCTTGAGCACGTCATCGATCACCCGTTTCAGCGACGTCACGCTGGCCGCCGTGATGTACCAGGCATCCGCATCGACGAAGACCACGCGGCCGTTTTTCCAGGCATTGGTCTGGCGCAACAACGGATTGGCCATCTGCTCGGCCGTCATGACGGGACGGTGTTCCATCACGGCAGTGCGGTCCACGACATAGATGATGTCGGGATTGGCTTGCTGGATGAACTCGCTGGATATGGGCTGGCCATGCAAGCCCGCCTCGACGGCCGTGCTGGCCGGTTTGACGCCCAGCGCGTCGAAGACAAAACCGTAGCGCGACTGCACGCCGAACGCGCTGAAGGCGCCGTTGTTGTGCAGCACGATCAGCGCCTTCTCGGGACGGTCCTGCGTCACCTTGCGCGCGGCCGCCACCTGGTCGTCCAGCTCCTGCGCTTTATGACGAGCAATATCCTCCTTGCCGAAGATGCGCCCCAGGGTCAGCAAGTGCTGCTTGACCACGTCGATGTGCTTGCTCTCGCTGTTCTGGTAATCCACGTCGAAATGCAAGGTGGGCGCGATCTGGCTCAGTTCCTTGTAGTGGTTGGCCTGGATCGAGGTCATCAGCACCAGATCGGGCTGGAGCGCGTGGATATGCTCGAGATTGGGCTGCACGATGGCGCCCAGGTCGCGGATGGCCTCGTCATCCTTGTAGCGGGTAAGAAAGTGCGGCACGTAATCCTTCACCATGCCGGCCACGGGCACGCCCAGCTGGTCGAGAAAATCGACTTCGTTCATGTCGAGCACGGCCACCCTCTGCGGACGATGTGTGACCACCGTCGTGCCCAGCTTGTGCACGATGGTGATGGGCGCGAACGCCTGCGGTGGCGCAGAGGCGGCGGGCGCTGGCGTGGCTGGCTTGTCGGTACAGCCTTGCAGGACGGCCGCGGCGGCAAGCAGCACGGCCAGCACACGGCGGGATTTGTTGCAGATCATGTCAAGCTCCTGTGGGGGTAAAGTAATTGCAGAGGCAGCCGCGTTCATTGCGCACGATATGGAAATCGATGTCGTACAGCGCGCGCAAGCGTTCCTCGGTGACGACCTCGTGGGCGGGACCGGAAAAGCGCACGGCGCCGTCCTGCATGGCGACGATGTGGTCCGAATAATTGGCGGCGAAATTGATGTCGTGGATCACCAGGATCACGGTGCGGCCCTGCTCGTCGCACAGGCGGCGCAGCGCGCGCATGATCTGCACGGCGTGCTTCATGTCGAGGTTGTTGAGCGGCTCGTCGAGCAGCAGAATATCCGTCTGCTGGGCAATCGTCATGGCCAGGAAGGCCATCTGGCGCTGGCCGCCGCTCAGCTCGTCGACGTAGGCGGTGCGCAGCGCGTCGAGCGACAGAAAGGCGATGGCGTCGGTGATCGCCTGCCGGTCCTGCGCCGTCAGCGCGCCGCGGCTGTAGGGGAAGCGGCCGAAGGCAACCAGCTCTTCCACCGTCAGGCGCAGATGGAAATCGGGAGCCTGGCGCAGGGTGGCCACCTGGCGCGCATACTCCGGGATCTTGATTGAGGCGATATCGCGCCCGCCTATCGTGATCTCGCCACTATTCGCTTCCTGCAGGCGCGCGATAAGCATCAGCAAGGTCGTCTTGCCGGCACCGTTGGGGCCGATCAAGGACGTCACTTTCCCCTTGGGAAACTGCACGCTGACCTTGGCCAGCACGCGCCTGGCGCCGTAGCTTTTTTCGATATGGTTGACGTGGATCATGCTGTGCCTCGGGTGCGGACCATGAGCGTGAGGAAATACGCGCCACACACCAGGTTGACGAGGATGCCGACCGTGGTCCGGTAATTGAAAACGTGCTCGACCAGCAGCTGGGCGGCAAGGAAGATGGCGATGGCGATGCCGCAGCCCAGCGGCAAGGTCACGCGGTGGCGCGCCGTGCGGGCCAGGGCGTAAGTCGTGTTCGCCACAAAGATGCCCATGAAGGCCGTGGGCCCCAGCAAGCTCGTCGACACGGCCACCAGCACGGCGATCAGCGCCAGCTGCAGCTGCACCATGCGCCGGTAATCGATGCCGAGCGAGATGGCCTGCTCGCGCCCCAGCGCCAGCACGTCGAGCGCCGGCAGGGTCTTCGCCACGGCCACGCAGGCGGCGCCCGCCAGCAGGGCCGAGTACAGCAGTTGCACCGGCTGCGCCTTGTTGAACGAGGCCTGGCTGAATCCTTGCAAGATGGCAAATTCGCCCGGACTGATGCGCAGCTGGATGAACTGGGTGAACGTGCCGATCACCATCGTCAGCACAAAGCCCAGCAACAGCAAAAAATATACGTCGTTCCTGCCATCATGAAACAGCCAGGAATGGATGGCCCAGGAATACGCGAGCATCAGCGCGATGGACACGACGAAATTGCCGTTCTGCCCCAGCAGCACCACGCTGTGCATGCCCATCGCGAGGATCAGCAGCGACTGCAGCAGCACATACACGGCCTCGTAACCCATGACGGCCGGCGTCAGGATGCGGTTGCCGGCGATGGTCTGGAAAACGATCGACGACACGGCCACGCAGACGCCGCCGATGGCGATGGCGGCCAGGCGCGCCAGGCGCTTCGGGATGATGTACTCGAGGTCGAAATTGGCGCCGAGGAAGAGGAAAGCCAGCGCCAGGACAAACACGGCCAGCCAGAGCGTGCGCTGCCTGAGGATGCTGATCATCGCCGCCCCCGGATGATCAGCATGAGGAACAGCACCCCGCCCACGCCGCCCGCCGTCAGGCCGATCGGCACTTCGAACGGGTAGATCAGCAGGCGCCCGGCGATGTCGCAGGCCAGCAGCAGCGAGGCGCCGCACAGGGCGACGATGGGCAGGGTGCGGTCCAGCTTGTCGCCGTAGTGCAAGGCCACCAGATTGGGGATGGCCAGCCCGACAAACGGGATGGCCCCTACCGTGATCACCGTGGCCGCCACCGTGACGGCCACCAGCATCAGGCCCAGCGCCACCGTGGCCGCATAGTTCAGGCCCAGGCTGGTCGCGAGCCCCTCGCCCATGCCCAGCACCGTAAAGCGCTGCGCGTACAGATACGCGAGGGCAACGATGGGCAGGACCAGGTAGATGATTTCATAGTTGCCCTGGACAATTTTCGAGAAATCGCCGAGCAGCCAGCCCTGCATGCTTTGCAGGATGTTGTGGCGGTAGGCATAGAACTCGGCCACGGCGCTGAGCACGCCGCCATACACGAGGCCGATGACGGGGACCAGAATCGTGTTCTTGAAACGGATGCGGCGGATCAAGGCCACATACACGAGGCTGGCGACAAGGCAGAAGACCAGCGCGAACGCCATCTTGCCCGCCGTGCCCGCCGTGCCCGCCGTTGGCGCCACGGTCAGCGCGACGAGGATGCCCAGCTTGGCAGCGTCGAGGCCGCCCGACGTGGCCGGCTCGACGAATTTGTTGCGCACGATGTGCTGCAGGATGACGCCGCAGACGGACAGGCCCACGCCCGTCAGCACCAGCGCCGCCAGGCGGGGCAGGCGGCTGGCCGTCAGGGTCAGCCACGTATCACCTGACAGCGCGCCGGAAGACAACGATGGCGACAGCAGCTGCGCCCACTCCATCTGCCGCGCACCCACCAGCAGCGAGGCGGCGCACAGCAGCAGGAAGACGAAAAACAGACGCGCCTGTATCAAATCGTCATCCCGTTCATGGCTGCTGTGCGGCGGAGGCGATGCGCCAGCCCTTGGCCGCCCGGCGCTGGGCCAGGAAATGCGCATACAGGCCGCCCTGTGCACACAAGGCGGCTGGCGCGCCCTGCTCGCGGATCGTGCCACCATCGAGCACGACGATCCGGTCGGCCATGGCCACCGTCGACAGCTGGTGCGCGATGACGATCACCGTGCGCTTGCCGCGCAGCCGCGCCAGCGCCCCGGCGATGGCGGCCTGGTTTTCCGCATCGAGCGCGGCCGTCGCCTCGTCGACGAGCAGAATCGGCGCATCCTTGATCAGCGCGCGGGCGATCGCGATGCGCTGGCGTTCGCCGCCGGACAGGCGCGCGCCGCCCTCGCCCACTGGCGTAGCCAGCCCCTGCGGCAGGCGGGCGATGATTTCGGCCACGCCCGCCTGGCGCGCCGCGTCCAGCACCTCGGCATCGGTGGCGCCCGGCTTGCCGATGCGAATGTTATCGCCGATACTGCCCTGGAACAGATAGCTGTCCTGGAAGATCTGGCTGATCTGCCCTGCCAATTGTTCGCTGGACATGTGCCGCACGTCGACGCCGCCCACCAGCACCGCGCCCTGGCTGGCGTCAAAGAAGCGCGCAATCAGGCGCACCAGGCTCGTCTTGCCGGAGCCGGAAGCGCCGATCAGCGCCGTCATGCTGCCGGGCGCAATCTGCAGATTGATATCCGTCAGTACGTCGGGCTGGTCCTGTGCATAGCGGAAGTGCACCTTGCGCAGCTCGACCGCGCCATCGCGCGGCGCCTGCGGCCCGCCTGCTTCCGGCAGCGGCTGCACGGCGAAAATATCGCGCGCCGCATCGAGCGGGCCGCGCGCGCCGCGCAGCACTTCACCGTAGCTGGCCACTTCCTGCAGCGGGTCGACGAAGCGCACCAGCAGCAGCAAGGCCACGATGACGGCGATGGCGTCCGGCGCAGCGGCTGCACCGCCCAGCACGCTATCGAGCCATAGCGCGGCGGCGGCCAGCAAGGCGGCGAAGACGGCTTGCACGGCCCAGGCGTTGAGCACGGACGACAAGGCCGACAGATAGATCAGCCGCGTGCCTGCGAGGCGCTGCCCGTCGATCGCTTGCTGCAGGAGGCGCGTGCCGCCGCCATCGCCGTTACCATGGAAGGCGCGCAAGACGGATTGCGCTTGCGCAAACTCGACCAGGCGCTGGCTGGTTCGGGCAAAATGGCGGTGATAAGCGTCGTCGGCGCGCTGGCCCAGGTGCGCCGTGAGCCGCAAGGTACCCGCCAGGAGGGGCAGCGCCAGCAGCGCCATCACGCCCAGCTGCCAGTGCAGCGCAAACAGCGCGGCCAGCAATACCACGGGCGTGACGGCGCCGCAGATCACGGGCGTCAATACGTGGGCGGGCAGCTGCGCCACGTTCATCATGCCCTGCGTGATGACATGGCCCAGTTTTGCCGTGTTCTCCGGCGTGAACCAGCCGACGGGCAGGCGCGCCACGTGGTCGCCCAGGCGCTGGCGCGCCCCTTGCAGCACGGTCACGCCCACGCGCACACCGGCCTTTTCCACCTGGCGCCGCCAGGCCCAGCAAGCAAGCAGCCCGGCCAGCAGCACCAGCAGCCACAGGGCCGCGCCGCCGGCGTCGCCGCCCAGCAGGCGGCCCAGGGCCAGCACCAGCGCCGTGATCGTCAAGCCGCTGAGTACGCCATACGCGAGCGCCATGGCACAGTAGCGGCGGAACACGGGCGCATCGTCGCCCAGCAGTTGAATGAATGTCTTCAGCATGGGGACTCCACCTCGTCGGAGGATGGCTGATAGCCGCCCAGCGCCCACAATCGCGCATAGCGGCCCTGGTGGGCGAGCAGGCCGGCATGGCTGCCCTGCTCGGCGATGGCGCCGTTGTCCAACACGACGATATTGTCGGCATGCATGATGGTGTCGAGCCGGTGCGCGATCACCAGCAGGGTGCGGCCTTGGGCAAAGCGCGACAGCGCATCCTGGATCGCCACCTCGTTTTCCGCGTCGGCCGCAGCCGTCGCCTCATCGAGCACCAGCACGTTTGGATCGAGCAGCACGGCGCGGGCGATGCTCACGCGCTGCAGCTCGCCGCCGGACAGTAGCGCATCCTCGCCGATGACGGAATCGTAGCCGCGCGGCAAGGCCAGGATGCGCTCGTGGATGTTCGCCAGGCGCGCCGCGTCTTCGACCTCCCGCAAGCTGGCCGAAGGCCGGCCCAGCCCGATGTTCTCGCGCACGCTGGCGTGGATCAAGCGCACTTCCTGCAGCACGAAACCGATGCGCCGGTACAGCTCGGGCGTGGCGATGTGCCGCAGGTCGACGCCGCCGACGGTGATGCGCCCCTCGGTCGGGTCGAAAAAGCGCAGCAGTAGCCGCGCCAGCGTCGACTTGCCGGAACCGGAGGCGCCGACGATGGCCGTCACCGTGCCGGGGCGCAAGATCAGGTTGATGCCGGACAGCACCTTGTTCTGTCCGTCGTAGGCATAGCCCACGCCTTCCATGCGGATCTCGGTGCCGTTCGGCAACTGCTGCTGGCCGGGCGCCGGCTGCGCCAGCACGGGCGTATCGAGCAAGGCCAGTACGCGCTGGGCCGCGCCCGTGGCGTTATTGAGGTCGTGGGTCAGATAATGGAGCAGCAGCATGGGCGCGGAAATGCCCGGCGCCACCAGGGCGAACGGCAGGATATCCACGGGCGCCATCGCTCCCAGCGCCACGAACACGGTGCCGGCAAGCACCACCACGCCCAGCACGGCGACGGGCGCGATCAGCGCATTGGCATTGGCCATCGAACCGACCAGCGGCCGCGTAAACGCGGCAAACGCGTCGGCAAACGCATCGACGGCAGCGCGGTAGCTGCCATGCGCGCGTCCCGTGGCGCCGAAGGCCTTGACCACGGGAATACCGTTGACGAACTCCACCACGGCATTGTTGATGCGCCCCATGCCGGCGACGAATTGCGCCATATTGCCGCTGCTGGCCTGCATGGCGCGGCCGAAGAACAGGAAAAATCCGGGAAACGGCAGGATGGCGACGAGGGCCAGGCGCCAGTCCATGGCGAACAGATACATGACGGAAATGGCGATGGCGCCCACGGCGCGCCCCGTCGTCGTATAAAAATGCGCGGTGAGGCTGTGCAGGGTGTTGATGTCGTCCTGCATCGCCTGCTTGACCTCGCCCGAGGCCCGGCTGGTGAACCAGCCCAGCGGCACCTGCCCCAGGCGCTGCATGGCTTGCAGGCGCAGCTGATGGGTGAGGCGGTTGTCGGCCAGATGCGCGGCCAACTCGCCCAGCGACATCAGCGCCATGCCGAGGAACAGGCAAGCGACGCTGGCGATGACGATGGGCCAGATATCGCCGTGCGCCTGCGCAGGGGCAAAGGCGATGTGCGCGATCCGCGCGATGCCGGCCATCGGCACCAGGGTGAGCATGGAACCCGTGCCGGCCAGCACGGCGGCGACGATCAGGCGCCCGCGGATGGGGTGCAGTATCCGGCGGATCGGGCCGGCTTGGCTGCTTTGGCTACTCATGGGAAAGAACGTGCATAAGGTCGATGGATAAGGGTGGCTCTCACCCTATATCCCGAACGAGAATGCAAAACCCTCAATCGGCCCCGCGCAATTGTCAGGCAGCGGCCTGGGGAGTGGCTTGAAGCGTCACCCAGTAGCGCGTGCGCGCCACGATTTGCACGGGCAAGGCCAGCGCCAGGTTGTGCAGCGCGCGGTCCGTATCGCGCAGGGAAAACACGCCGTTGACGCTTAAGCCGGCCACGGCTGGATCGCAGCGCAGCAGGCCGGGGCGGTAGCGGGCCAGTTCCGCGACCAGGGCATCGAGGCGCATGTTGTCGGCCACCAGCACGCCCTTGCTCCAGGCCGCCGCGCTGGCCGGCACGGGAGCGGCAGACTGCACGATGTCGGCCGAAAAGATGGCGCCGTAGCCCGTGGCGACGCCCACGGCGTTGCCGGGCGCATGCGCGAGGCGTATCTCGACGGCGCCCTCGAACACGGCGACGCGCGACGTGTGCTCGTCTTGCCGCAAAGTAAAACGCGTGCCCAGCGCCCGTACCGTGCCGTGGCGGCCCTGCACGCGGAACGGCCGCTGCGCCGGATCGTGGGCCGTGGTGACGAGGATTTCGCCGCTGCGCAGGATCAGCCGGCGCTCGCTGGCGTCGAAGCGCACGTCGATGGCGGAAGCCGAGGCCAGCATGACGCGCGTGCCGTCAGGCAAGATAATCTCGCGGATCTCGCCGGTGGCCGTGCCGTGGCCGGCCGTGGCCACTTGCCAGGCATCCGTGCCGCGCGCCGCATACAGCACGCCGCCCACGGGCAGCAGCACGGCCAGCAGTTTCAGGGCACGGCGGCGGTTCAGGTAGGCGGCCGGTGCCGGTTCCCGCAGCGCGTGCCGGGCCGCATCGCGCGGCACGCTGTGCAGCTTGCCCTCGAACGCCTGCAAACGCTGCCAGGCGAGGTCGTGGTGCGGATGGGCGGCGCGCCAGCGGGCGCAATCGGCCCGGTCCTCGTCGCTGGCGTCGTCAGACCACAGGCGCGCCATCCACTGGGCCGCCTGCTGCACGATGGCGGGTGCAATCACCACTTCCACGGTTCAGCCGCCCTGCCCGTGCAGGGCCTGGTAGCAGGCCAGCAAGCCGGCGGCGATGTATTTTTCCACGGACGAGACGGATACCTGCAGTTCGGCGGCGATGTCGCGGTAGCTCAGGCCGTCCAGTTTGCACATCAGCAAGGCTTTGCGCGCCTTGGCGGGCAACTGGTGCAGCACCGCATCGATTTCCGTCAGCGCCTCGATCACCAGCGCGCGCTCTTCCTCGGACGGCGCCAGCGCTTCGGGCACCAGGGCCAGCACGTCCAGGTAGGCCGTCTCAATCTGGCGGCGCCTGTACAGGTCGATGACCATGCCGTTGGCAATCTGCGTCAAGTGGCGGCGCGATTCCCCGGCCGGCGGCACGCGCCCCGTCTTCATCAGGTGCAGGTACACGTCGTGCGCCAGGTCGGCCGCATCGCAGGCATTGCCCAGCTTACGGCGCAGCAAGCCACGCAGCCAGCGGTGGTGATCGGTGTACAGACTGCTGACTTGCTGCTGTAGCGCTAACTCGGCGGTGCTCACGATACCCTTCCTGTGGTCGATGGCCAGCGAGACGGCAGACACATCAATATAAATGAGAATTATTCTCATTGTAAGCGCAGTGATGAGGAAAGCGCAATACGGCAACGGGCGGCAAACGCTGTCAGCCCTGCCGCCGGACGGGCCTGATCAGCCTGAAGGCAGCCCACAGCGCAGGCCTGTAGACGTGCAATGCGGCAATGAGCAACACGCACCACGCGAGCGGTGCAAGCGGCCCCAGGCGCTGGGCAAAAAACGCGTGGCCCGCCGCCAGCAGCGACAAGAAGACGATGCCGGGATAGATGGGACGGCGCGGCAGCGGGCGCCAGACGCGCATGCCCAGTTCCGTCCTGGCGACAAAATACACGAGGAAACCCAGCAGCTGCGCCACGGCAGCCCCCGTGGCGCCGCAGCGCGGCACCAGCACGGCGCCGGCCAGCAGCGTGCCCAGCAAGCCTGCCGCGAAGGCCGCGATCGATAATGCAGGACGGCGGGCCAGATTGATGCCGACGCCGGTCACTTCCGCCAGGGCATACAACAGGGGCTGGCCCACGGTAGCCACCGCCAGGTACGCAACGCCATGGTAGTTGCGAGGCAAGACCCATCCGATCAGCCAGGCCAGGGCGCCGGCCAGGCAAAAACCCACTACCACGATGGCCTGTGCATGGCGGCAAATGGCCGCAATATTCGACAGGTCACCGCCGGCGGCGGCCCATTTGTGCACTTGCGGTACCCAGACTATCGTAAAAATCGATTGCACCAGCCAGGCACCGGCGGCCACGCGCATGGCCAGCGCATAAATGCCGAGCTCGTCAAAGCCGGCAAAGAAACGCAGCAAGCCCATGCCGGCCGACAGCATGGACAAGTAGCCAATGGCGCTCACCAGCAGGGGCCCCGCTTCGGCAAGCAGGCGCCGCAGCAGCACCCGGTCCACGGCGGCGCGCCAGGCCTGCGCCAGCGATATGCGCGCATGCCACAGCAGCCATAAGGTGACCATCCAGGTGGTGGCCACGACCAAGCTCGCCAGGTGCACGAAATTGCGCTGCGGGTCCCACCACAAAACAGGCAGCAGCACCAGCAGCGACATTTTCGGCAACACCTGCGCCAGGCCGAATACCCAGGCGCGCTCCTGCATGCGAAAGAGCTGCGCGATCAGGCGATTGGCCAGGGCGCTCAGCATGCCGGCTGCAAACAGAACAGCCAATGCAGGTTGCGCCACATCAAATAACAGTTGCGCTACCGGCGCCGCAAACACGAGTATCACGGCCAAGGCCACGGGCGCGAGCAGCACGGCCGGCAGCAAACATGCTTTCAGCAGGCCGCTCCGACTCGTGCTGTAGTGGTATTCATGCAGGAAGGCCTTGTCCAGCCCCAGCGACAGCAACAAACCGGCCACCGTGCACGCGGTCATGAAGAAATCCAGCCTGCCGATGTCGGCAGGCGGAAACAGCCAGGCCACGGCAGGCACGGTGGCAAGGCTGCACAGCAGCGACAAAATGGGGCCGGCTGAAAAACCCGCGAGACGAGTCAGGCGCATCGTTCAGCCGGCCCGGGCATCTCAGCCATGCCTGTCATTGGAGAAGCGATAGGGTACCGTGTCCGAATCGGCCGGCACGCGCCAGTGGTCCGGCGCATCATAGCGATACGCATGGTCCACCGCATTGACGAGGATGGCCGGCGTGCCGCAGTAATTCTGCACGCCATGCCAGACGCGCGGCGGCACGACGAGCAGGCCGGGACGCCTGGTGCCCAGCTTGAATTCGTTGAGCATGCCAAAGGTCGGCGAATCCGCACGCGCGTCGTACAGCACCACGCGCATCTGGCCCGCCGCCACGAACAGGCGGTCCGTCGTGATGGCATGCGCATGCCAGGCGCTCAGTCCGCCCGGCTCCAGGGTCGAGGCGAATATCTGGCCGATCTGCGCCGCATCGGGTACCCATTCAGTACGGAAAATCTCAGTCAGGCTGCCGTACGCCGTCAACACAGGCTTGATTTCCTGGAAGATCACGCCATCGATCAAGGACGGCGCCGTCGGCTTCCATTCCTTGGTAATGCTTTCGCCATCCTGTTTCGCGCCAGCCAACAACCAGTTATCTTTCTCAGCCACCAGATCTACCCCTAGAAATTTTTATAAAAATGCTCTTATGTATTACAACGGTATTATCTATCGCCGCGGCAGGTCCTTCAATCCCCGGCGGCGGCGCAATTCACGTAGAAATGCGCCTTTCCGCCAATACCTGAGCCAATAGATCGGTTGTGGTGGCCATAGCCCCAATAAATAAAAGATTCGTCGTAGCAAAGCTTTCGCGGCAAGCACTGCACACTGGATCGGAGAAATGTAGCGTTCACGACTCAGCTTGCCACAAATTGCTGCGACAGCTTGTAAAATATTCACGGGATTTTGCATGTGCTCCCACCAGAACGCGTGTTCACTGTGCTGCCGCTCAAGGTACGCATTGCTGCGTCTGCCAGACTGGATCAGGATGGCGCCGATACGGGGCTGGGCCAGCATCGGCCGCCCCGCACGATACACGCGGTGCAGCCACGCCTGCGATGGCCAGCAACGCAGCTCCCAAGATGGTTGCCATGGACCAATTTCCAAGGCCAGTTCACGCCGCATCACCCACAAGGTAGCCGGCACGTTCATCCACGGACGATAGGCACTCAGTTCGGCAGTTAGCGCCCCCTCGATGTGATCTCCCGACATGCCGATCCCCAGCCCTTGATCAAAGACCAGGTCGGCACCGGTGCGCTCGAGAAGATCGATACTGGTTTGCAAATGATCGGGCAGCCACAAATCATCGTGATTCAGGAATGCCAGATAGGTGCCACGCGCCAGGCTGACGCCCATATTATTTGGCCCCGTCTGCTCGCCGTAATTGGTCTGCAGATTCACAAAGCGGATACGTGCGTCGGCAAACGCGGCGACCACCTCGGCGGTATCGTCGGTGCAGCAATCGCCGACGACAATCAGTTCCCAATCCTGTACGGTGCCGGCGAGGGCCGACTGAATCGCATAGCCGAGGATATTGCTCCGGTTATACGTGGCCATGACAATGGAAACTAGCGGTTGTTTCTCTGACGCCATAACAGGCCTTTCACATCACAGACAAAAAAATGCCGCCCAAATACATTGAGCGGCATTTCATAATAGACAAATGCAATAGCTTGCTGGCGCTCGCCAGCAAGCATCTCCCCTTAGACGTTGAACAGGAACTATTACCTTAAACAGCGCATATTGATTGGAAAGTGAACGCATAGTCTACATTGCATAGTCACTTCCATATACATTTTTTTTTGTTCCGGCCCTCAAAACAACGCTATGCAATGCATTCACTTAAGCTCCGCTGACTAATGAATAGCACCCGACTTCAAGACCATCATTTTTCCATGCTCAAAGTAACTCAAGAACATCTTTCTACGCGCGTGCAGCCAGCTTACACAGCACGAATAGAGATGGGTTACCTCCTGCTGCTCGGCCGGGAGAACCGCGCCATCACGCCGGCATCGCTTCGGCGCAATCGTGCGGCGCCAGCCGCCGGGTCACGATGGCGCCGCCGTACAGCGGCAGGCACAGACTGGCGACGCCGGCGTCACGCTCGTACCAGGAGCGGACAAAATAGACACCGGCGTCAGGATGCGCCGCATCACGCACGCGCGCCACGCCAGCCGTCGTTGTTGGCTCGAAGCGCAAGCTGCGCAAGTCGGATTGCAATCCCGTTCCCAGCGCCTTGCAATAAGCCTCCTTCTGCACCCACAGACGGTAAAGAAAGCGCTGGCGCAGCGCTGGCGACAGCGCCGCCAGCGCTGCCTGCTCATCGGAATGACATATCAGGTGGACCAGTTCTTCCATCCGTATGTGCTCGCGCGCAGTGTTTTCGATATCGATCCCGACCGGATGCGGCGAGAGCGCGATCAGAGAACGGCCATCCGTGTGCGACACATTGAAGTGACCCGACATACCCACCGCCTCCGGCTTGCCCGCCCAGCCGTAACGCAACACGATCTGCGCCGGGTCCAGGCCGGCATGGCCGGCCAGGAGCAGCCGCAAGATGCTGCGGCAGCGCCGGTAGTGTGCGGCCAGCCGGGCGGTGCGGTAACGCTTGGCCTTGTCCTCCTCGTCCTGGCTTAGCACATGCTGGAAGCGATCCCAGCCTGTGTCGTCCAGGTCCGCCCACCAGATTTGCGCGACAGTGGCGGCGGCCGGGGCAAAGGTGTTGGGGACGGCCTCAGGCCGCTTGGGCGACATCGGCTTGCTCCGCTTCCGTCCAGCGAGCCACCGTATCCTGCGACACATGGCGGCCACTGTTGCGCTCCCTGGTACCGACGAGCACCGCCATATTTCCATAAGGATGCTTGTTCTCGAACATCAGTTGATGCGCGAGATGCGTCTCATCGAAATCGAAAGTGCGTCCCAGGCAAGGGTCTATCTTGCCGGCGAGGACCAGGTCGTTGAAACCGGCTGCCTGCAGATGGTTGGCAAAATGCGCGCCCTGGAAGCGTTTCTGGCGCATCCACAGGTAGCGCAGGTCGACCGAGGCGTTGTAGCCGCTAGTGCCGGCGCAGATCGTCACCATGCCGCCGGTATCGCACACGAACAGCGAGGTTGGAATGGTCGCCTCGCCCGGATGCTCGACCACCAGCGCTGGCGATCTCTTTTCGCCCACCACATCCCACACCGCCTGGCCAAAGGAGCGCGCGCCGTCCAGCCAGCGCTTGTAGCTATCCTTGTCGGTCCAGTGCGGCATGATGCCCCAGTGCGAAAAATCATTGCGGTTAATACAGCCGATGGCGCCCAGCTTCATGCAGTAGTCGAACTTGTCCGGGCTGGACACCACCGCCACAGGCAGCGCGCCGGCTTCGCGGCAAATCTGGATCGCCATCGAACCGACGCCGCCGGCGCCCCCCCAGATCAGCGCCACGTCGCCACGCCGGATGGTGTTGGGCATAAAGCCGTGCAGCATGCGGTAGGCCGTGGCACCGACCAGCATGTAGGCGGCCGATTCTTCCCACGACAAGTGCTGGGGCCGCGGCAGGCACTGCTGCGCCTGCACCTTGGTGAACTGGGCAAAACTGCCCCAGTTGAGCTCATAACCCCAGATCTTGAAGCTTGGCGAGTACATCGGATCGATCCCGGCCTGGACGCGCGGACAGTCGGCATTCCAGCTGCCGCAATGCAGCACCACTTCATCGCCCACGCGCGGCCAGGTCACATTGCGGCCGACCCGGTACACGATGCCGGCGCCGTCGCTGCCGCCGATATGGAAGTCGGCCACATCGCCCCCCTTCTGGTGGCCGCTGATCACGTCGACCGGCACGCCCTGGGCGGCCCAGACGTTGTTGTAGTTGACGCCGGCCGCCATCACATACACCAGCACCTCGTCATCGCCAATCTCGGGTACCGGCACCACTTCGGGACGCAGGCTATGCTTCGGTTCGGCAAACCGTTCGCGGCGGATGGTAAAGGCATGCATCATCGACGGCACTTCGCCCAGCGGCGGCTGCTCACCGATCGGATAGATCTGTTTCGACATTGCTATCTCCTTGTCTATTATGGATTGAACTGCACTCAAGTGAAACGCTGAACCCGCACGGCCCGCACGGTGTCGCTGTTCGTGCCGTGGATGCTCTGGATCAAGTCGGCTGGACGCGGCTTGGCCATGTGCTGCGGCAAGCCGAACGTTTCGTCGTTGACACGGATATCGAATGGCTTGCCGGCCTTGACCTGCACCGCCACTTCCACCGTTCTATGGCCCATGCCGTAGGCTTCCAGCAGCCATTTCGGATTGGCCTTCTGGCTGAACGGCTGGCCATCCACCCGCGAAGCGAGGACGTCGGTGCCTTCCACCCGCACGGAGAGGACCGGCGCCTGGCGCATGGTGCGAACCTTGAAAATTACCTCGCGTACCCCGCCTTTGACGGTATCGCTCAGGACGTCGATCTGCGGCGCCTGCAGGCCGGCCATCCGCGGCGCCGGACTGGCCCAGTACTTGCGCGAGCCGGCGCCGAACAGTTCCGGCACCTGCTGTTTCTCGCTTATATTGGGAAAGTAGGTCTTGCTCCAGTCGTCGAGCTGATCGTCGCGCGATATCCAGTAGGCCTTGCCGGAACCGCTGTCCCAGGCATAGAACAGGTTGGTCGTGTGCGGATGGTCCGCGTCTGTGCGGGCGGTCAGCGAACCGGCCACCAGGAAGAACACGCAGGCGGCCAGCGGTAGCGCCGGGAGTAAGAAACGGCGCGTCAGCATGCTCAGTAGCGGCGTCATGAGACCGGCCACCAGCGCCAGCATCAGTCCGCTCACCACCGATGCCTGCGGGCTCAGTCCGACATACAGATTGCGCACCGCCGGACCGCACAGCAGCACCGCCGGCATCAGGCCCAGCACCAGCAGCGCAATACGCGCGCCGGCGGTGATGTCCGCGCAGCGGCGCGAGAACAGCAGCCCCAGCACACCCAGCAGCGCCAGCAGCGGCCAGGCAAACATCGCGGTAATACCCGGCATGGCAAAGCTGCTGAGCACCAGCAAGCCCTGCCACAGCAACAGGGCGCCAAAGCCCAGTTCGAGTGGGCGCAGCCAGCGCTTGACGCCGCCCGCCATTGCGATATAGCCGGCGATCACCAGGCCGACGAAAGCCAGAAGATACCACTGGCTGTTGTACGGATCGCCCAGCACGCCGTATTCCGGATGCACCAGCGAGACCGCCCCCCACACCAGTTGGCAGGCGATGCCCAGCAAGATGGCCATCACCAGGAACACCGGCATGGCCAGCAGAATGCGGCCGGGGCGCAGGGCGCCGCGCTTGATGCCCATCACCGCAACCACGCACAGCAGCGCCGCCACTACCAGCGTCAGCGGGATCACTGCGGTCGAGGTGTAATGCACAAGGCCGATGCCGGGCAGGTCGAAGTACACGCTGTCGTGCGCCGTCAGTTCTCGCAGCGCGCCGTTGCCAAAGTGCCGCACCAGGGACAACATGGAGTCGCCCTGTTGCTGCAAGGTACGCTGGTCGAGGTTGGCGATGCTGTCGGTATGCAGGTGGTAAGCGGCAGGATTCTCGATGGCAGCGAAGTTCAACCCGGCTATGCCGGCCCGCTTGAACGAGGTCATATCGGTATCGTTCGGCATCTTCTTGTACAGCTCGTAAAGCATGGAGCTGCTCACCTGCTGCGGCACCGCCTGCGCCAAGCCGGCAATCAGCTTGCCGTTGCCGGGGCTGGTCTCGAACATCAGCATGGGACCGCTGTTGCCACGATACTCGAAGTTGAGTACCAGGCCGACGTCCTTGGTCCAGGGATGGCTCGAAACGAACAGCTCGGAACCAAGCAGCCCGGCCTCCTCGCCGTCGCTGAACAGGGCGATCAGATCATTCTGCAATGGCATGCCGGCCTTCACGGCGCGCAGCACTTCCATGATGGCTGCCACAGAAGCGCCGTCATCGGCCGCGCCCGGTCCCGTCGGCACGGAGTCATAGTGGGCCGCCAGCAGCAGCGCCTTGCGCGCAGCAACTCCGGCGCCGGCGCCGGGTATGCGCACCACGATGTTGTGGACCATGCCCACCGCGCCCCAGGGGCGGGTGTTCATCTTGCCGACGCCGGACTGGATCTCCGGTTGCAGGCCGAGCGCCTGCAGCTCGGCAACGATATAGGCGCGCACCTTGGCGTTCTCGGGCGTGCCGACCGCATGCGGTTCATGCGCGATATGCTGCAGATGGGCCATGGCGCGCGCCGCCGAAAACACGGTGGGCGCCACGGTTGCCGGCTGCGGCGCCGGCAGCCGCGTGCTGCCCAGACTCAGCGCGACGAGCAGCAGCAGGGCGAGGATGGCACCGATGCCGAGGCCCCAGCCCGCTTTGTCAGCGGCTATGGCTTCGCTTTTCTTGCCGGCCTCGCCGGCCTTGGGGAATAGCACGGAGTTAGATATAGACATGAATACACCTTCCTTGGTTCATTGGGCTGACTGCGTCCGGGCCAGCCGGGGCCACATCGTCCACAGGACGATAGCGGCCGCTGGCAGCGCCGCGAAGTGCAGGTATAGGGTGACGCGGGGATCGACGCCGGCATGCAGCACCGGCGCCCCATTGAGGCTCATATACGCCAGCACGCAGGCCAGCACTTCGAACGGCCGCGGGCTGCGCGAGGCCGCGCCCAGCGCCAGTCCCCAGGCAGCCAGCGAAACGCTGGCTGCCAGCAGCGCGGCCGCCACCGCCGGCGCGGTGGCGGCGAAGCGCAGCACGGCCGGCAGCGTCAGCACGGTGCCCACCAGCACCAGCATCGCCAAGCGCGCCCACAAGATATGGCGACCGGCGTGGGCGGCGCTGAAGACCACCGGCGCGGTGCCGGACTCGCCTTCGCGCAGGGAGGCGTGGGCATACATGTCGAGGCACAGCAGCCAGGCGGCAATGGCGGCGATGCAGGCGGCGTTGGCCGGTCCGGCAATCTGCACCGCGGCCGCTCCCAGCGCCGCCAGCCACCACCACATCTTGCGATGACGTAGGGCCAACTGGATTTCGGATGCCAGCAAAGTGCCGAATACCGAGCGCTGCAGAGGGCGCAGCAGCGCGCCGAGCCAGCGCAGGCGGCTGCCGGAGTCGTCACCCACCGCGCCGCCGGCGACGCTGCTGCGGGCGGCGGCCCGATCGAGGAAGGGCGCACACACGATCACCCCCAGCGCCGACAGCAGCAGCCAGAACAGCCGCCCCGGCAAGACCTGCGGAATCACCTGCCATTCTGGCCACTCGAAGAGGCGGACCTCGGTGCGGCGGGTGCCGCAGGCCAGGCAGAAACCCTGCTCCAGCGGTTTATCGATCTGCGGCGCGGCGCGCTGGCGCACTTCATGATTGAACACGGCAAGACCGAAAGGATCACCGATCAGGCCAGACTGAGCAGCGGCATCGGAATGGCGGATGTTCTGCGCCGAGGCTGCCAATATTGCCAGCCACACCACGAAGTACAGCACGCTGCCCGCGGTGCGCCGCAACCATGGCACCAGGTCGAACCAGACCGCGAACATCGCCGTCAGCGCCAGGCCCGGCAACTGCAACAACAGCACAGGTTTGAGCAGCTCGACCAGGTCGATCCGCGTATCCTCGGCGCGCACCCACTGCGCCGCCACGCCCACCGCCACGCCCGCTGCCACGACCAGCGCCAGCACCACCAGATGGCTGCACCACTTGGCCAGCAGATAAGTGTGGCGCCGCAGCGGGGTGGCGACCAGCAGTTGCCAGACCCGGCTTTCGATGTCGCGGGTGAGCGTGCCGCGCACCAGGTAAAAGCCGATCAGCGACAGCCAGATCGATGTCATGGACAGCACCATGCCGATCCACGCGCTTGAATACTGGCCGCGGTACTGGCCATTCAAGCCCAGAATCATGTATGGCGCCCCGACAGGAGGGAAACACCACCAGGCGGCCACGGCAACGGCGGCCACGGCCAGCCAGAAGCGCGGCGTGCGCACGCGCGCCAGCAGGTCGGCGCCCACAATGGAGATAAACCGGCGCAAGGCTTCCACGTCAGACCTCCCTGCTTTGCGACAACAGCCAGACGTAGGCGTCCTCCAGGCCCGGCGCCACCGCCAACGCACCCGGCCCCGGCGATTCGGCGGCGACGATGCGCACCCGCACGCCGTCCGGCAGCCGCATCGAACCGCTGACATGATGGCGGCTGCGCAGCGCTACCAGGTCCTCGGACTTGACGGTCCAGTCCCACACCCGCCCCTCGGCCTGGGCGATCAGCGTTTCCGGCGCGCCCTGATAGCGCAGAACGCCCTGGTGCATCACCGCCAGCGCGGTGGCGCTGGCCTCGATGTCGGACACGATGTGAGTGGACAGAATCACCAGGCGGCGGCCGGCAAGATCGGTCAGCAGGTTGCGGAAGCGCAACCGCTCCTCCGGGTCGAGGCCGACGGTAGGCTCGTCGACGATCAGCAGCTGCGGATCGTTGAGCAGGGCCTGGGCGATGCCGACCCGCTGGCGCATGCCGCCCGAGTAGGAGCCGATGCGCTTGTCGGCGGCGGCCTCGAGTCCGACCGCTTCCAGGCATTGATCCACGCGCGCCGCCGTCTGCGCATGCGGCAAGCCCTTGACGGCGGCGAGGTAGCGCAGGAATTCGCGTGCGCTCAGCGAAGGATAGGCGCCGAACTCCTGCGGCAGGTAGCCCAACGCGCAGCGCAGCGCGTCCGGATCGCGAGCGATGTCGACGTCCCCCCACAGGATGCGCCCCGAACTGGGACGCTGCAGAGTAGCCAGCATGCGCATCAGCGTCGACTTGCCGGCGCCGTTGGGCCCGAGCAAGCCCAGAATGCCGGGCTCGATGCGCAGGTTAAGATCGGAGACCGCCCGATGGCCGTTGCGGTAGCGATAGGTCACCGCTTCCAACTGCAGGCTCGGACACAGCTTTTGGATTTCTATGGATGAATGCAACATGGCTCACTCAATTCAATAAGGAAGATGCGGAAGACACGGCTGCGGAGGCAGCCACCGGTGCGGCTTTCGGCTGGCGTCGCCACTTGTGCGAGATCCACACCATCAGGTCGTCGACATAGGTGAACACCACCGGGATCACCAACAGACTGAGCAGAGTTGAAGTGATCAGCCCGCCGATCACCGCAATCGCCATCGGCGCCCGGAAACTGGGGTCGGCGCTAATGCCCAGCGCCAGCGGCAGCATGCCGGCCCCCATCGCCACGCTGGTCATAATGATCGGCTGGACGCGCTTGCGGCAGGCATCGAGCAGGGCACTCGTGCGATCCAGCCCCTGTTCCCGACGGGCGCGTATCGCATACTCGACCAGCAGGATCGAGTTCTTGACCGCTATACCCATCAAGGTCAACAAGCCCAGCAGAGAAGGCATGGAGAGCGCCTGACGCGTCAGCAGCAGCCCCAGGAAGGCACCACCTATCGACAGCGGCAATGCCGCCATGACAGTCACCGGCTGCATGAAGCCCTTGAACAGCAGCACCAGCACCAGGTACACGCACAGGATGCCAATGAGCATGGACAGGCCGAAGCTGGTGAACAGTTCCTGCATCATCTCGACATCGCCCGACTTGCCGCGCTGGACACTCGCGGGGAGGTTCTTAACGCTCGGCAGCTTGTCGACGAGGTCCTGTACCTCGCTGATCGGCCGGCCGTTGAGTTCGACGTGGATCACCACCCGGCGGCTGCGGTCGCGCCGGTCGATACGGGTCGGGCCGCTGTCGATGCGCAGCTCGGCGACCGAGGACAACGGCACGTTGCCCTGCTTGCCCGGCACCGACAGGCGCTCGAGCAGCGACAGGTCTTGGCGCGCCGCCTCTGGGAGCCGTACGCGGATGGGGATCTGCCGCTCCGGCAGGTTGAGCTTGGCCAGCGCCTGGTCGTAGTCGCCGATGGTGGCCACACGCAGCGTCTCGCCGATGGCGGTGGCGTTCACGCCGAGGTCGGCAGCCCTGGCGAAATCGGGCGTAACGATGAGTTCAGGCCGCACCAGGCTGATACTCGAATAGATCGCGCCCAGGCCGGGGATGCTGCGGATATCACGCTGGATCGCCAGCGCCGCCGTCTTCAGCGCCTCGGGATCGTCGCCGGTCAGCAGCAGTTCCAGCTCCTCGCCGGCTTCGCCGCTACTGCCGACGGTGGCGCGCACGCCCGGCACGTCGCGCATCAGCTCGCGCAGCAGGATGTTGATTTCGGTCTGCTTGCGCACCCGCTCCTTGCGCGGCTTGAGATTGATGGTCAGGGTAGCCTTGCGCACGTCCTCGCCACCGATGGCGCTGTACACCTGCACCATGTCCGGCGCGATATCCTTGTTCCGCGCGATCAGCAGGCGTGCCCGTTCGGCCGCCGCGCGGGTGCGTTCCAGGGTGGCGCCCGGCGCCAGCTCCAGCGTCACCTTGGTCTGGGTACCGTCGGCCGGCGGAATGAAGCCGCTCGGCAACAGAGGGATCAAGGCCAGCGAGGCGACAAAGAGCAGTGCCGACAGCGCCAGCGTGCGGTGGCGGTGCCGCAGGCACCAGCCCACCGCCGCCAGATAGCGCGGCAGGATCCGGCTCGGCCTGGGCTGTTGCGCCAGCAGCTTGGGCTTGAGCAAATAGGCCGCCATCATAGGCGTCAGCAGGCGCGCCACCAGCAGCGAAGCCGCCACCGCCACCGAGGCGGTCCAGCCGAACTGCTTGAAGTACTGACCGACCACGCCATCCATGAAAGCGGTGGGCAGAAAAACGGCGATCAGGGTGCAGGTGGTGGCCACCACCGCCAGACCGATCTCGTCGGCCGCTTCCAGCGCTGCCTGCAACGGCGTCTTGCCCTGGTACAGGTGACGCATGATGTTTTCGATCTCGACGATGGCATCGTCGACCAAGATGCCGATCACCAGCGCAAGCGACAGCAGGGTTATCATGTTGAGTGTAAAACCCAGCATGCTCATCACCAGGAAAGTGGGAATGATGGACAGCGGCAGCGCCGCCGCGGATACCAGCGTGGCGCGGCCATCGCGCAGGAAGAACCAGACCACCAGCACGGTCAGGAAGATGCCCTCGTACAGCAGGGTCATGGAGCCGTCGTAGTTTTCCTGCACCGAATCAACGGCGTTGAAGGCTTCCTTGAAGACGATGTGCGGGTCTTTTTTCGCCAGTTGCTCGACTGCCTGGCGCACCGCACGCGCCACGGTGATCTCGCTGGCACCCTTGCTGCGTGTGATGTCGAAGCCGACCACCGGCTTGCCGTCGAGCAGAGTGATGATCGTACGCTCGGCGGTGCCGTCGATCACGCGCGCCACCTGGTCGAGGCGGATGCTGCGACCGTCCGGCAGCGCCATGTCCATGGCGGCAATCTCGGCCGTGCTGCCGACCGTGCCGATGGTGCGCACCGACTGATTGGCGCCGCTGATATTGGCCTTGCCCCCCGAACTTTCGCGTTGCACCCGACGCAGCTGGCTGGAAATGTCGGCGGCCGAGACGTTGAGCGCCGCCATGCGGATCGGATCGAGTTCGATCAGCACCTCGCGCTCCACGCCGCCAACGCGCGCCACTTTGCCCACGCCGGACACGCCCAGCAGCACCTTCGATACCTGGCTGTCGACAAACCAGGACAGCGCCTCCTCATCCATTTGGGAGGAAGCGACGGTGTAGGTCAGGATGGGCTGGCCGGCCAGGTCGAGTTTGGAAATCACCGGATCGCGGATATCGGCCGGCAGATCGGTGCGCACGCGGCCCACCGCATCGCGCACATCGTTGAGCGCTTCGGCAGGGTCTTTCTCCAGTCGGAACTGGACTGTAGTCTCGACCACGCCATCGCTGATGGTGGTAAACACATGGCGGACCTGGGATACCGACAGCAGCGAACTTTCGATCTTGCGCGCCACTTCCGCTTCGAGCTGCGGCGGCGAGGCGCCGGGCAGGCTGGTGGTCACGAACACGATGGGAAAGTCGATGTCAGGCTGTTCCTGAATCATCATGCGTTTGAAACTGATCAGGCCAGCCACCGTCAGCAGGATGAACAGCAGGATGGCGGGGATCGGGTTGCGTATCGAAAAGGCGGATAGATTCATCGCGTGCTCCGTTTACCGAGAGACCGAAGTGGTCCGGGCGGGCGCCGACGGCGCCGTCTGGTAGGCCAGCTTGGGCTGGGCCTGTTCGGCGGCCACCTTGACCACGTCTCCGTCGGCCAGGAAACCGGCGCCCTGGTCGACCAGCACCGCATCGGCGCCGACCCCGGCCAGCACCTCGATGCGGTCGCCGACCCGGCGTCCAAGGCTGACCTTGGTTTGGCTGACCTTCTCGTCAGGGCCGACCCTGAACACATAACCGTGGCCATCGCGCATCACGACCGCGCTCTGCTGCACCGTCAGCGCCGACGCGCGGCCAATCTCGAACCGGCCGCGCGCGAACAAACCAGCCTGCACCTCAGGCGAGAGCGGCAGGTCGATGTACACCAGCCCGTTACGGGTGGAAGGATCAAGCGTCGGTCCGACCATGCGCACCGTGCCGGATACGGTCACGCCGTTGGAGACGGTCAACGTCACCTGCTGTCCCGGCTTGATACGGCGCAGATCGCTGCCCGGCACTTCGGCCCGCCATTCGAGCCGGTTCTTGCGAATCAGCTTGAACAATTCCTGGCCCTGCGGCGCCACGCTGCCCAGGGTGGCGCTGCGCGCCGAAATCACACCATCGTCGGACGCCCGTACCGCAGTCTGGTGCAAGCGCACCTGGGCACTCTTGAGCACAGCCTGGGCCGACACTACCCGCGCCTTGCCGCTACGCTCGGCCGTGAGATACTGCGTCATCTGCTGCGCGCTGACCAGGCCGCTGGTGGCCAGCGGTTGGGTGCGCAGGACATTGGACTGCGCCTCGGCCAGCGCCGAGCGCGCTTCCTCGACCGCCGCCTCTTTCTGCTCGACATCGGCTGCCACAGTGGCGGCATCGAAGCGCGCCAGAATCTGCCCGGACTTAACGCTGTCGCCCACATTGACGCTGACTTCAGCCAGGCGCAGGCCGCTCAACTCGCTGCCAATAACCGCCTCCTGCCACGCAAATATGCCGCCGTTGGCCGACAGCGCAACCGGCCAGTCGCTCGGCTGCGGCCTGGCGGTGGTGACCGTCAGCATGGCTTTCTGCTTGACCGCAACTGCCGGTTCGGCGGCGGCTTTGGCATCCTGCGACGACGAGGCCGCGCTCACCCACGCAAGCGCCACGGCACCGGCGGCGGCAATCGCAATGGCGATCTTTTTCTTTGTCATTACAAGCTTCTTCATGGGAATCTTCCTGGAGGGTGAATTAGGAACTGGGCGGCAGCTCGCCGGGTTTGATGGCCACCGGCGGCATGGCATGCGGGGCAGCGAGAGGCACGGCCTGCCAGCCCCCGCCGAGTGCCTTGTACAGCGCGATCCAGGCCTGCACCCTGTCGAGCCGGACGCCGACGTGCGTCAGGCGCGCAGACAGGCTGTTGCGGCGCGCCTCTTCCAGGTCCAGCAGCCCGCTGGCACCGGCGCGGAATTTCTCGTCGCTGGCCTGGAAATAGCGTTCATACTGGCGCGCGGCAATGTCGGCGTCCGCTTCGCGGCGGGCCGCCGCGTCGAGCCGCACCAGCGCTTCCTCGATTTCGCGCACGGCTTCGCGCACGCGCTGCCGGTACACCCCGGCCTGCTCGTCATAGAAGCCCCGGGCCTCGGCGGCCTCGGCCTTGCGGCGGCCGCCGTCGAACAACGGCAGGCTGAGCGAGGCCGGTCCAAACGACCATGTATCGGCCGAGCCGGACAGGCCGCCGCTGCGCAGCCGGCCAACGCCGATGCTGCCGCCCAACAGCAGACTGGGGTAGCGCTGCGCCTCGGCTACGTTGATCCCGGCCGCCGCTGCCGCCAGCTCGCGTTCGGCCGCGGCGATATCGGGCCGCCGCGCCAGTGCCTGGGCCGGCACCGCATCGACCACGAAGGCCCGCGGGCGCGGCAGCTCGCCATTGCCGGCGACCAGGCGCGCACGCAGGTCCGGCTCGGCCAGCCCAGTCAAGGCCACCAACGCTTTGATATCCATGTCGCACAGAGCGCGCTGGGCCACCAGCCGCTCGCGCGCGGACGCAACGGAAGCGTCGCTGAGGAAGCCCTCGGCGCGGGCCATGTAGCCGGTCTTGAGCGCTTCCCCGGTCAGGCGCGCCACCGATTGGCGCGATTGCAGATCCTGTACCAGAATGTCGTCGCTGACGGTGCAGGCGCGATAATCGACCAGCGTGACAGCCACCTCGGCCGCCAGCGATACGCGCACGGCCTGCCAGTCGGCTAGCCGCGCGCTCCAGCGCGCATCGGCCGCCTCGGCAGCCTTGGCGCGGGCGCCAAACAAGTCGACCTCCCAACTGGCATCGAGACTGCGGTTAAGCGTGGTGGCCACCATCGAGGCGCCGGGAGCGCTCACGCTACGGGCGCGGGTGGCACTGGCGTTCAAGCCCAGCCCCGGCAGACGCGCCGCGCCAGCGGCCTGGTAGACGGCGCGCGCCTGCAGCACGCGCGCCAGCGACTGCGCCAGGGTGGGAGAATCGACCTGCGCCGCCTGCACCAGTTCGGCCACCAGCGGGTCGTCGAACTGCCGCCACCAGGCCAGATCGGCGTCGGCCGGCACCGGAGGCATCCCATCCTGCTGCAGGCTATGCGGCAGCGGAGCCTCGAATCGTGGCGGTGCGGCCAGCGCCGGACTGCGGTAATCCGGCCCGACCGCGCAGCCTGCGGCAGCACATGCCACGAACATGGCACCGGCTAGTCTGGTTGGGTACATCGACACTCTCCTCATCTGATTCTTGCCTGGAGCGGCACCGCAAAGGCGGGGCCGGTACAAGCATTAAATCAAAGTGGTGCATCGATTGGTACTAGCAATTCTGCTAGCCAGAGCTGCTCATGGCGCCAGCTAGCTGGCTTTCCAGGCAGGCGGGCGCTGCTCCACGAAGGCGCGTGGCCCCTCCAGGCAATCGGTGCTGGCGCGGCGGCGCTCCTCCCACTCGTAAGTGGCCTGGAAGGCCTGGTCGAGCGGCAGCGTCGACGATTTCTGCGCCACTTCCTTGATCGCCCGCAGCGACAACGGCGCACTGCGCAGCACGTCATCGACCCAGCGCTCGACGCATGCGTCCAGCTCGGCCATCGGCGCCACCTCGTTGACCAGGCCCAGCTGGTAGGCGCGTTCGGCGCTCAGTCGCCGTCCCGTCATCAGATAGCCCATGGCGGTCTTGGTCGGCAGTTGCCGGGTCAGGCGGAATACGCCGCCAGCCCCCGCGATCAACCCCAGCCGGGCTTCGGGGAGGGCGAACTCCGCATGCTCGGCAGCGACGATAATGTCGCATGCCAGCGCCAGCTCGAAACCGCCGCCCAGCGCATAACCATTGACCCGGGCGATCAAGGGCTTGGACATGGAAAAACGCTCCGTCAGCCGCGGCCAGCCTGTGCCGCCGGCGCTGCCAAAGCTCGACGGCGGAACCCCGGCCTGGTTGCGCCGCACCAGTTCCTTGAGGTCCTGACCGACCGAGAAAGCACGCTCACCGGCCCCGGTGAGCACGCCCAGCCACAGGTTGTCATCCTGCTCGAAATCACCCCAGATGGCCGCCAGTTCGGCATGGGTGCGCAGGTCCAGAGCATTGAGCGCCTGCGGCCGGTCGAGGGTGATGTAGGCCACATGCCCGCGCTTGTCATAGCGCACGCGGGTGGCCTGTCCCAGCTCGTGCATCATATTTCCCATAATTAATACTCCGTCAGCAGTTCATGGACCGGCGCCGGCCGCCGGCCGACGTGTTCGCTATGCAGGAAAGCCGCCAGCCGGCGCGCGCCTTCGTCGATCTGTTGCGGCGTCAAATAACTGCACGAGAGTCGCAATTGCTGGTTGCCTGCGTCATTGAGATGGAAATAGCTCATCGGCGTCCACAGCACGCCATAGTCCCGGGCGCACACCTTGAGCAGCGCGGCGTCGGCCGCCACCGGCAGACGCATGCGCAGGAAGAAGCCGCCGGCCGGCACATGCCAGTGCACGCCGTGAGCAGGATCACCATTCATGCCGACATGGCGCGTCAGCGCGTCCAGCAGCAGGCCAAGGTTGCGGCGGTAGAGCGCTCCCTTGTCTTTGCTGAGGAGGGCCAGCGAACCGTCATGCTCAAGCAGCATGCCCCCGACGATGGCTTGGCAGATTGGCGAGGTGTTAACCGTGACCATGCTTTTCAGGGACGCGAGTTCGTCCGCCATCAGCCGCACCTGGCCGTTACAGTCGCGCACTGCCTGGTCGGCCACCACAAAGCCGATCCGTACGCCCGGCATGCAGATCTTGGCGCAGGTACCGAAATAGATCACGCGCTGGAGACGGTCGAGCGACTTGAGGGTGGGCAGCGCGGTGCCTGGGGCGGCGGTGAAACCGTAGGCGTTGTCTTCCAGCAGCAGGAAATCTTCGCGTTCAGCCAGTTCCAGCAGCCGCTGCCGCGCTGCCAGGTCGAGCACCGTGCCGGATGGGTTGGAAAAGTCCGGCGCCACGTACAGCGCGCGGATGCGTTTGCCCTGGGCGCGCGCGCGGCGGCAGGCGCTCTCCAGCTGTTCCCAGTCGAGGCCGGCGCTCCAGCCGTCGGCGCCCCGGCCTTCGTCGATCGGTACGATGGGCGCGCCCAGCACGCTGGCGGCGCCGACGATGCCGGCAAAGCTGGGATTGACCACCGCCAGCAGGTCGTCGGCGCAGGCGCACAGGGCGCGCAGTACCAGCAGCAACGCTTCCTGGCAGCCAACCGTGACCACCAGCGACTCCGGCGTCACCGCCATGCCCTCGTCGCGCAGCAGGGCGGCGGCGATCAGCTCGTTGATCATACCTTTGCTGGGGCCGTACTGGTAGAGCTGCTTGCGGATCTGGGCCGGGTTGCGGCCCTTGACTGTGGCCAGGTAGTCCGTATACCTGTCCATGTAGCGACCCAGATCGATATCGTCGAACAGGCCGGCAAAGGGTGCGCCCGGCGCGAACGAGATCGCCTGCGGATAGTGATCCATGACCTCGTTGAGGAAGCTGATGGCATCGAGCGCGGGATCGCTCACCGATGCATGCAGGGCGCTGCGTTCGAGGATGACGCCATTCCCGGAAAGTGCTTGAGTGGTGGACATGATGGTTGCTCCTCAGGCTTGACGCACTTTGTCCAGCACATCCTGGCTGTACATGCGATGCGCCTGCTCGAAGGCGAACTCAGCCATGTACTGGCGGAACAGGTCAAGCGGCTCCTCGGCCAGCACCAGCATGCGCTTGTTGGCCATCACGGCCGGGCTGTCGAACGCGGCGACGCTGCGCTCGACAGCGGCATCGAGTTCGGCCGGCTCCACCACCTCGTCGAACAGCAGGCGGCCGTCCGGCTCGGCGGCGTGCACCCTGCGCCCGCCAAGGATGATCTGGCGCGCCATCCGCGTGCCCACCGAACGCGTCAGGCGCAAATTGGCCACGCCGGGAACGATGCCTTCCTGCGCGGCCGGCAAACTGAAGAAGCTGTCCGCGCCGCCGATCACCTTGTCCGACACTAGCAGCAGTTGCGCGCCGCCGCCAATGGCGAAGGTATCCACGGCTGCAATCCACGGCTTGGCCAGTTGCCGTGGCCGCCTATCCTCAGGCACATCAACCAGCAGGCCGCGCAGCATCTTGTTGAGGTAGCCGAGCTCTCGCCGCAGCAGGAAGTCAACCAACGAGATGCGGCCGTTGTGCAGGTTCTTGAGATTGATGCCGGCGCTGAATACGCGGCGGCCGGCGTACTTCGGATGGCTCATGATGCCGCCGCGCAGCACGCATACACGCACCGCATCGTCGAGCAGGGCCAGATCGACCGCAGTTTCCATGTCTTCGATCAGCTGCTCGTCCTCGGCGTTGAGGCAGCGCGGGTTGTTGACGGTGAGGTGGGCGGCAAAATCGCGCCGTTCCAGGGTCAGGGTCGGCAAATCGAGCCGGCCGTCGCTGCGGAATTGCGCCAGCAATGCCTGGGCGCGCGCACCCGGATACAGCATGCTCTCGACGAGGTGCCGGCCGCTGGCCGGCGCGGCGAGCACCTCAGAAAAGAAAATGCCCTGGTCGATTTCTCGCGCTTCCTTGTCCCCCTGCGGCGACAGGCGCTCCTGGGTGATTGCCGCTTGATCCGGGACCAGGCCGGGAAACAGCTCCGCAGCCGCATACGCCAGTTCGGCCAGTTGCGGGCGCAGGGTCTTGCCGGCCGTCAGGCGGTCATATACCCAGTCGGCGTGCAGACGCAGGAAGTTGGTGCGCGCTGCGCGACTGGCGCCGTGGATGGCCTCGGCGGCGGCGCACTGTTCGGCAGAGCGCAGCGGCTTGGCCGGCAACTGCGCCAACAATGCCTCGCCGTCGGCGACATGGCAGGCGAGCGCGCGGGCGTCGGTGTCGGGCACGCGGGTGATGGCCGGTGGCGCATCGCGCCATTGGCGCCATGTATGCCGCATGATGGTCGGGCCGGTGGAAGAGTGCTGGGCGAAGCTCATGGTTGATCCTTGTCGGTGAATGAATGAAGGCATGCCGTAGTGCGCGGGGAAAGTGCCCTCCTTAGTTGACGCACTCGATTGCAGCAACGGGGGCAGGCGCATGCACGACAGCGGCAACCGGCTGCTGCGTGGTGCGCAACAGGCGGTCGCAGGCCGCGAGATGGGTGCCGAGGCCGTCGTCATAGCTGAGCGCCGAAGCATCCAGCAGCAAGCGGCGGCGCACTGGCAGGTCGCCGGCGATGGTCGGGCACAGCGTCTTCAGGAAGGCGCTGGCGGCCGACTCGACATCGCCCGCGATCTCGTCGACCAGACCCAGCGACTGCGCCAGCGATGCGTTCAACGGCATACCCAGCAGAGCGAAGCGGCGCGACCACGTCACACCGATCTGGTTCGCCAGGCGATGCAGCACCATGCCGGGCAGAATGCTGCCATCGCGGCGGCACAGGCTCATGGACAGCCCCTCGGCAGCGATGCGGTAGTCGGTGGTCAGCATGACCGCGATGCCGAGGTCGTTACAAGAGCCACTGACGGCCAAGATGGTGACGGCGTTGAGGCGTTCGATGCGGCGCAAGGCGCGCTCCCACTGGTTGACCAGCGCCACGTCGGGTTTTCCTCTGGCCGCCTCGGCGGCATCTTGCGGGCGAGCGCTCATCGCCACCAGCAGCGTGGCACCCGTGCCTGCATCTTCCACGCAATCACAGGCGCTGTTAATGCTGTCGACCAGCGATTTGTCCAGGGAGCCGGAGACGTCGAGTTCCAGGCGGACCACGGTGCGGCCTTCGATATGCGAGATGGAGTTGAACTTGAACATGATGATTTCCTTTGCGTAGAGTTGGTCTGAAAAAACTGTCTAAATTAAATGTATGAAGCAACTTCCTGAAGAAAAATGCGGCTGCGTCTTACCACTGAAGCAGCGCGGTCTCGATAGTCGCGCCCGGTCCCATGGTCATCATCACGGCATAGTCGCCGGGACTCACCAAGCCCTCATCCAGCAAGCGCTGGTAAGAAAACAGGAAGGAGCCGCTCGACATGTTTCCGTAGTCGCGCAGGACGCTCAGCGTATGCCGCACGTCGCGCGCCGTCAGACCGAGGTTGACTTTCACTGAATCGATCACCTTCTTGCCGCCGGAGTGGACGATCCAGTGGGAAATCTCACTGCGGCGCAGGCCGGCTTCGGCCAGCAACTGGTCGATCACCGGCTCGGCATTGGCGCCCACCACATAAGGCACGTCCTGCGCAAGGAAAAAGCTGAACTTGCCATGACTGTCATCCCAGTCGAAGCGCATGGCATCGATCGCCTCGGCCACCACGCAACTGTTAAAGCCGAGAATGGTGGGCATGTTCGGCACGCGTTGGCGGTCGGCCACCACGGCCAGCGCCCCGGCGCCATCGCCGAACAGGCTGTTGACCACGGCGGTCTGCATGGTGCCGTCGATCACATAGGCGGCCGAGCAGATTTCCACGCAAAGCATGATGGCCAGCTTTCCGGGATGGGCCTGGGTCCACGACGTCACCGCGTTCAGACCGTTGAGGCCGGCGTTGCAGCCCATGCCGACGATGTCGAGCCGGGCGCAGTCGCGCCGCAGATTCATGCGCTTGCACAGCAGCGCACTGAGGCCCGGAGTCAGCATGCCCGTGGTGGTGACACAGCACAGGTAGCGAATGTCTTCCAGGCTGGCGCCCACCTGCTGCAGGCAGGCCAGCACCGCGCGCTCACCGATTTCCAGCGCCTGGGTGCTGTGCTTCTTCAGCAGCTCCCCCTGGGTTTCGACGACGAGGGTACCGTCCGCCGCCGGCTGCGGCAGCGTCAGGTGGCGGCGTTCGACCGAGCCGCTCAAGAACATCAGGCGGATGCGGCGGTCGTCAATGTTGAAGGCGTCCAGCACGTCCTGCTGGCTGTACGCCGTAGCCGGCGTGGCAGTGCCGACGCCGACGATCTGGGCGTGCGCCGTTTCGAACACGGGCGCGGCCGCCTGCTTGCGGTAAGATGTTTTGGGATGAAGCTGAATCGGTTCCTGAGTCATGGTCATTTTGATTCCTCTTGTCGATGAACGATGCGATGAGCGATGGGTTAAATGAATGCTGAGCTGTACCTAAAAAGCGTCCGGTACCTCGCTTTCCAGGCGGTACAGCCGGCGCTGCAACAGCGACACCAGCGAAACACACGCCGCCGTCAGTCCGACCGTGAAGAAGAAGAATCCCGTGCCGCGCCCCTTGCCGCTGCCGAACCAGGTGCCGATTGTGTCGAACCAGACGCCGCCGGGCATCAGGGCCGGCTCGAATACGTGATGCGCCAGGTTGCCGCCAGCCAGCGCGCTGAGCGGAATCAGGCTCATTTGCACAGCCTGCTGCAGGGCCGCGAAGCTGCCCTGGCGTTCACGCGGCACCTTGCGCCGCCACACCGCCTGCATGCAGGTTCCGAGGGTTGTGGTGCTGAGCATGACGACAAAGGAGGCGGCGCCCAGCAACAGCACCGACTGCGTGACGCCAGCCACGGCGATCGCCACCCCGGCCAGCAGATTGAACCCCAGCACCAGCGGGGTCCATCGCTTCGGACCGCCCCAGGTCACCATCACGACGCCGCTCAACAGGGCGCCCAGCGCGCCACAGGTGGTGATCAACGCCAGCGAAGCGGTGCTATGCATCGACAGCACCAGCGGCGTCACCAGCACGATCACCATGCCCGCCATGAAGCCGCCCATGCTGGTGTACGCATACAGCAGCGCCATGGCGGGACGCTGGCGCAGGAAGTCGAACGACCAGCCCAGGTCGCGGAAGGCGGAGCGCCTGGATTTGGCCACCGTCGCCTTCTCGACAGACGGCAGCTTGGCAATGGCCAGACTCGACAAGGCGATATAGAACGTCAGGATATCCAGCACCACGATACCCGACAGCCCGATCATGCCCAGCATGCCAGCGGCCAGCAGCGGAGCGGCGATCTGCGACAGCGCGCCGGCCATGCTGAACATGCCGTTGGCGCGGCCGAACTGGCTCTTGTTCACGATGCTGGTGATGGCGGCGTAGGCGGCCGGTCCCTGGAAGGCCATGCCGACCGACAGCAGCGCCTGCACGGCGAACAACTGCCACAGTTCAAAGCGGTCCAGCCAGACCAGCACGCCGATGGTGGACACGCAGCACAGCGCCAGCGCGTCGCAGGCGATCAGGATCTTGCGGCGGTCGAGACGGTCTGCCAGGCTGCCGGTCCACGGCAACAGCAGCAGCGCCGGCAGGGTGGAAAACAGTGTCAGTTCGGTGAAGTCCAGCACCGAACCGGTACGTTGGAACAGCCAGACTCCCAGCGCGAACGAAGTCAGCATCGTGCCGAACATCGAGATCGCCTGGCCGAACCAGATCGTGTAAAACACGGGGCTGAGTCGCTCGGCAGGCAGCCTGGCCGGTTTGGTCGGTTTCGCGTCCTGCACAGCGACAGTCTCGCAGCTCCCGGGGGAGCGGATTTCCATGGTGGCGGCGTGAGTCATTTAACATCCTTCAGTAAGGGGAGGATCCATGCGGCAACGGCATCGATATGTGGCCGTTGCAGCAACGTCATGTGATTGCCCGGACCGTCGAGGAAACGGATATCGGGAGCAAAGCGGCGCCAGCGCGTCAGGAGATCGTCTGGGTCGTACTGCCAACCGCCGTCCGGCTTCTCCTGCGGCACGGCCACCAGATGCACGGGGCCCAGGTAGCGGCCGTGCGGCTGATAGTCGGTGTTCAGATTCGTCTCGAACACGCGCACGATGCCTTGCAGGGTGCGCACCGATGTACCGGGAGGCATCAGCCTGACCGCCACCAGCCGGGCCAGCAGCACGGCAAGCTGTTCCTCGTGGTCGCCCCCGGCAAAATCGGCCGCCGTCAAGCCCAGCGTTTGGTTCAGGTTCAGCTCGAAAATCTCGACCAGCCGCAACAGCATGTCGATGCGGCTGTGACGATGCGGCGGCGCGCCCGGCAACGACGGCGCATCGGTGTCGAGTATCACCAGCGCCGACACGGTTTCCCCGGCCGCCACCAGTTGGCGCGCAACCTCCAGCGCCACCCAGCCGCCGAAGGAATGCCCCAGCAAGCGGTACGGCCCGTGCGGCGCCACCTCGCGGATGGCGGCGACATAGCTGCGCGCCGCGCTCGGCACGTCGATGTGCGGCACCAGCGTGCCGCACAGGCCGCGCGGTTGCAGGCCATAGATCGGCAGTGTCGCGTCCACCGCCTGCGCCAGCGAAGTGAAGGCAGTGATGCTGGCCCCGGCGCCGGGCACGCAGAACAGCGGCGCCACCTGCGGACGACCACTCTGGATCGGGATGCGCGGCGCGTATGCCAGTTCCTCATAGCGCGGTGCGGTATCGGTGACATTGCCCAGTGCAGCGCTCAGCACCGCGCCCAGCCGCTCGATCCATGGCATTTCCATGATCGAGCGGTGGTTGCCGCCCACCGGCCTGACGCTCAGGCGCCGACCGACGGCGGCGCGCCAGCCGAGCGAGGTGTCGGCGCGCTGCTCGTCGGTCGCCGTGAACAATGTAATACCGGCCGGGATAGATGGCCGGGCGTACTGGCGCAGCGCCACGGCAATCGCATGCTGGACCGCCAGATAGCGGCGCAGCATGTCGGCGCCAATCTGCGGCGGCAGCAGACCGGCACCCTGGCAGCGGGCCAGCATGGCCTCGACATTGCCGTCCAGCGCCAACAGTTCGGCGCGCACTTCATCGGACGCGTGCGCCGGCACCCACGCCATGGAGCGCATCCAGGCGTCGAACTCGGCGGGCACGGCGCGGCGGTAGGCGGCGCCGCCATCGGCCGTCGCCAGCGCTGCTTCCGGCGGCTCGCTGTAGTCGCAGCGGGTGTCGATCAAGCCGAGGAATTCGACCGTCTGGTCAGCGCCGATAAGCTGATTGGCCATCTCGTAAGCGATGGTGCCGCCCGCCGACCATCCGGCCAGGCGATAGGGTCCCTGCGGCTGCACCGCGCGGATCTGGTGCACATAACTGGCCGCCATCTCTTCCACACTGCACGCCGGCACCTCGCCCGCCACGAAGCCGCTCGCGGCCAGGCCGTACAGCGGCAGTTCGCCGTCGAGCCAGGGCGCCAGGCTGCGCGCGTAGCCGATTTCGCCTTCACCGGGATGCACCAGAAACAGCGGACGCTGCTTGCCACCGGCGCGGATCAGCACCAGGTTGCCGTCCTGTTGGCATAGCCCGAGCGCGCCGATGGCCTCTGCCAGTGCCTGCACCGTGGGATGGGCAAACAGCTCTCGCAGCGGCAGCTCGATGCCGAGCGCATCACGCAGGCGGGACGCGAACTGCACCGCCAGCAGGGAGTGGCCGCCCAGTTCAAAGAAGTGGTCAAGACGGCCGACCTGCCGCACGCCCAGTAGCTCCTGCCACAATTGCGCAACCATCTGCTCGACGCGCCCCTGCGGCGGCGCATAAGCGCGGCTGGCGAAAGCGCCGGCATCGGGCGGCGGCAGAGCCTTGCGGTCCACCTTGCCATTGGCATTGAGGGGGAAGGCCGCCAGCACCACAAAGGCGGCCGGCACCATGTAGTCGGCCAGTTGCGCCGCCAGCGCCGAGCGCAGCGCCCCGCCGCTCAGCTGCGCTCCCTGGCGCGCCGTCACATACGCCACCAGGCGCTTGCCGAGATTGGCATCGTCGGTTGCCACCACCAGCGCATCGCGCACGCCGTCGCAGCCGACCAGTTTGGCCTCGATCTCCCCCAGCTCGATACGGAAGCCGCGGATCTTGACCTGGAAGTCGTTACGGCCGAGATATTCGATACGGCCATCCGGCAGCCAGCGACCAAGGTCGCCGGTCTTGTAGACGCGCGCGCGGTCCCTCGTGCTGAACGCGTCAGCCAGGAAGCGCTCGGCGGTCAGTTGCGGGCGCCGCAGGTAGCCGCGCGCCACGCCGATACCGCCAATATGGATCTCTCCGGCCACGCCAGGCGGCACAGGCTGCCCGTGCTGGTCGAGCAGATAGATCTGCATGTTGTCGATCGGCCAGCCGATGTTGGGCGTATCCCCCGCCTCGCGGATCTGGCAGATGGTGGCATCGACCGTGCATTCGGTCGGACCGTACATATTGTAGAAACGGATGTCCGGCGCTGCCTTCAGGGTTTGCCACATCACGGCGTCGATCGGCTCGCCGCCGATCAGCACGCTGACCGGCTGGTACGCAGGGTTGCCGATCAGACCGGCCGACAGCAGCACCGACAGCTGCGACGGCGTGCAATCGAAGGCCTCGATGCGGTGCTGTGCCAGGAAGCGCAGCAGCGCAGGACCATCCGCGCGGATCAGTTCTGGAATCAGCACCACGCAGCGTCCCGACAGCAATTGCAGGATGCCCTTGAGCGACATGTCGAAGGAATACGCGGCGTTGAGCGCCACGTTGGCGTGCGGCGTGCAATAGCGATGCGTGGTGCGCTCGAGCACGTGCCAGAAGTTGACCGGCGAGGCGTGTTCGACCATCACGCCTTTGGCGTTGCCGGTCGATCCCGAAGTGTAGATCACATACGCCAGGTGGCGCGCGGTCAGGCCCAGGGCCTGCGGGTCCGGATTGCTCTCGCCGGCACCTTCCGGCCCAGCTTCGACGGTGTCGTCCAGCAGCAGCGCCGGTACGCGGCTCAGGGTCAAGACCGGCAGCTTGCCGAGCAGTGCGCGGCTGGTCACCAGCGCCGTCGGCGCGCAGTCTTCCAGCACATAGGCCAGTCGCTCCTGTGGATGATTGGGATCAAGCGGGACGTAGGCGCCGCCGGCCTTGAGGATGCCAAGGATGCCGACCAACATCTCGACGCTGCGCTCCACGCACAGCGCCACCAGACTGTCCGGTCGCACGCCCCTGGCGATCAGGGCGTGGGCAAGGCGGTTGGCACGGCAGTTCAGTTCAGCGAAGCTGAGGCTCCGGCCCTCGCAGATCACGGCAGGTGCGGCCGGACGCAGGGCCACCTGCTCTTCGAAGATGGTGGACAGCAAACGGTCGTCGGCATATGCGGTGCGGGTCTGGTTGAAATCGACCAGCACCTGCTGGCGTGCCGCGGCGTCAAGCATGCCCAGGCCGCTCACGCGCCCGGCATCGGCGTGCACGCCGCCACTGATCTCCCGCAGCAGGGTGTGAAACATGGCAGCAAAGCGCTGCACGGTGCTTTCGTCGAACAGCTCGCTCGCATAGGCGATGCCGCCATGAATCGCCTCGCCGCCATCGGCCAGCGTCAGCGACAGGTCAAAGTGCACGCTGCTGCTGTCGACCGGAGTCTGCTCCAGCCGCAGTCCCGGCAACTGTGCGGTGCGGCCGGCCTGTGCGGTGGTCATGTTGAGCATGGCCTGGAAGATCGGACTGTGGCTCATGCTGCGCGGCGGCTTGAGCGCTTCCACCACTTGATCGAATGGCAAGTCCTGATGGGCATAGGCGGCCAGCGTATCGGCCTTGACCTGCGCCAGCAGGGCAGCGACCGTCGGATCGTCCTCGAGCCGTACCCGCACCGCCAGCGTATTCACGAAGAAACCGATCAGGCTTTCCGCCTCCGCGCGCTGGCGGTTGGCCACCGGCACGCCGATCACCACGTCGCCCTGTCCCGACAGGCGCGACAGCAGGACCGCCCACGCGCCCAGCATGGTCATGAACAGGGTCGCGCCGTGGCGCTGCGCCAGCGCGCGCAGACCGGCGGCCACGTCGGCCGGCACCACGAAGGGCACCGCACCGCCGGCATAGCCTTGTACTGCCGGGCGGTTGCGGTCGGTCGGCAGTGTCAGCAGCGCTGGCGCGCCGTCCAGATGCTGCCTCCAGTAGCCGATCTGGGCCTGCAGCGCCGCGCCTTGCAGCCATTCTCTCTGCCAGGCGGCATAGTCGGCGTACTGGATTGCCAGCGCCGGCAACGGGTCGGGCAGACCCTGACTGCAGGCGCCATACAATGCAGCCAGTTCCTCCATCAGCACGCCGAGCGACCAGCCGTCGGCTATGATGTGGTGCAACGTGATCAACAGGATATGTTCCTGTTCGGACAAACGTAGCAAGCAACCGCGCACCAGCGGACCCTGCGCCAAATCGAAGGGCTGGTGCGCCTCGGCCACGCCCATGCTGTCGGCAGTAAACAGGAGTTCGTGGCCCGGCAACGAACTCAGGTCGCGCTCCTCCAGTGCGAAGCCTGTGTCGGCGGGAGCGATGACCTGCACTGCCTGGCCTTCGGCTTTGACGAAAGTGGTGCGCAGCGCCTCGTGGCGGGCAACGATGCGGTCCAGCGCAGCCCTCAGGGCCGGCTTGTCGAGCGCGCCGCTGAGCTTGAGGCCGAACGGAATGTGATAGGCCGCGCCCGCCGTTGCGTCCAGCTGGTCGAGGAACCACAGGCGCTGCTGCGCCCACGACAGCGGCAGCGGTTGGCTGCGATCTGCCCGGACAATGGCCGTCATGGTCGATCGTCCGGCGACATCCACCAGTTGCGCCAGCGCGATGAGAGAAGGATCGTCGAACAGGTCGTGCAGGGCAATCTCCACCTCGAAAGCCTGGCGCAGCCGCGACACCACCTGCACCGCCAGCAGCGAGTGGCCGCCCAGGGCGAAGAAGTGGTCATCGCGGCCGACTTGTTCGATGCCCAGCAATTGCTGCCAGATGGCCGCGATGGCGGCCTCGGTGCCGCCTTGCGGCGCCTGGTATGCCGCCGCTTCGACGGCCGAGCGGTCGGGTACCGGCAAGGCCTTGCGGTCCAGTTTGCCGTTGCTGGTCAGCGGGAAGGCGTCGAGCGTGACGAAGGCGCTGGGAATCATGTAATCGGCCAGATGGGCGCCAAGCTGGGCGCGCAGTTCGCCAGCGACAGGCGCCGCGCCGGACGCGCGCAGGTAGGCCACCAGCCGTTTCTCGCCTGGCGCGTCTTCGCGGGCGACGACCAGCGCTTCTGCCACGCCGTCGCATGCCAGCAGGCGCGTCTCGATCTCGCCCAGCTCGATGCGGAAGCCGCGGATCTTGACCTGGAAGTCATTGCGTCCAAGGTAGTCGATGGAACCGTCCGCCAGCCAGCGCCCAAGGTCCCCGGTCTTGTACAGCCGCGCGCCGGCGGCATCGGCGTAAGGGTCGCGGATGAAGCGTTCCGCCGTCAATTCCGCGCGGTTCAGATAACCGCGCCCGACCTGCACGCCGGCGATGTGGATCTCGCCCGCCACGCCCACCGGCACCGGCTGCAGGTGACGGTCGAGGATGTAGATGCGCGTATTGGCGATCGGCCGGCCGATCGATACGCTGGCCGCACCGTCACCGGGCACGCAATGCTGCCACGTGACGTCCACCGCGGCTTCGGTCGGGCCATACAGATTGTGCAGCTCGACTTCTGGCCAGGTCCGCAGGAAGCGCTCGCTCAACTGGGGCGGCAACGCCTCTCCGCTGCAGAACACGCGTTTCAGGCTGCCGCCCCGCCAGTCGCCGCATGCGCTCACAAAGGCTTGCAGCATCGACGGCACGAAGTGCATCGTCGTCACTGCGGCCTGCTCGATCAGCGCCGCCAGATAATCGGGTGACTTGTGGCCTTCCGGACGGGCGACCACCAGCGTGGCGCCAGACATCAGCGGCCAGAAGAACTCCCACACAGACACGTCAAAGCTGAACGGCGTTTTTTGCAGGACGCGGTCATCGGCACCGAGGCAGAACGCCTGTTGCATCCAGCACAGGCGGTTGACCACCGCGCCATGCTCGTTCATCGCGCCCTTGGGCTGGCCGGTGGAGCCGGAGGTGTAGATCACATAGGCGAGGTGGCCCGCATGCAGGCCGATGGCCTCAGCGTCCGGGTTGGCGTCCGATTGTGCCGCAATGGCGCGCGCATCGTCCCCGGCATCGACGACGATGGCCCGCGTTTGGCCGGCATCGAGGCACCCGGCCACCGCGCTGTGCGTCAGCAGGATGGCCGGGGTGCAATCGGCCAGCATGTACGCCAGGCGGTCGGCGGGATAGCCCGGATCGAGCGGCACATAGGCACCGCCGGCCTTGACGATGGCCAGCAGGCCGACCACCATCTCGATGCTGCGCTCCATGCAGATGGCCACGCGCGAATCCGGTTGCACGCCGTGGCTGCGCAGATGGTGCGCCAGCCGGTTGGCGCGGCGATTGAGCGCATCGTAGCTGAGGTGCTGGCCTTCGAAAATCAGCGCGCTCGCCTGCGGACTGCGGCGAACCTGCTCCTCGAAGAATTGATGCAGCAGCTTGTCGTCGGGATAGGCCTGGGTGGTGTCGTTGAAATCTGCCAGTACCTGGCGGCGCTCGGCGGCGCCGAGCAGCGCCACGCGGCTCAGCGCCATGCTGTCGTCGGCGACCATGGCACGCAGCAGGCTGGTGAAATAGCCGGCGATGCGTTCGATGGTGGCGGCGTCGAACAGGTCGCTGGCGTAGCGCAGGTTGCCGACGATGGCGTGGCCCGTCTGCGTCAGGTTGAGGCTGATATCGAACTGGGTGGTGTGATAGGCCTGCTCGACGCCGCTGAGCACCAGATCCCCCAGGGGCGCGGCGGCGGCGGCCGGTGCGTTGTCCAGATTGAGCATGACCTGGAACAGCGGGCTGTGGCGCATGCTGCGCGCCGGCTGCACCGCTTCCACGATCTGCTCGAACGGCAGATCCTGATGCTCGTACGCCCCCAGCGTGTGCGCCTTGACTTGCGCCAGCAGCTGCGCCACGCTCGGATCGCCCTCCAGCTTCACCCGCAGCGCCAGCGTGTTGACGAAGAAGCCGATCAAGCCCTCCACCTCGGCGCGCTGACGGTTGGCCACCGGCGTGCCGACCACCACATCATCCTGGCCCGACAGGCGCGCCAGCAGCGCGGCCCAGCCTGCCAGCAGGGTCATGAACAGCGTCGCGCCGTGCTTCTGGCTCAGCGCCTTCAGACCGGCGGTCAGCGCGGCATCGAAGCTCACCTGCACGCTGCCGCCGGCGTAGCTTTGCCGGGCCGGACGCGGACGGTCGGTCGGCAGTTCCAGCAGCGCCGGCGCACCTGTCAATTGTTCTTTCCAGAACGCGCTCTGCGCTTGCAGGACATCGCCCTGCAGCCAGCCGCGCTGCCATGCCGCATAGTCGGCATACTGGATCGCCAGCGGCGGCAGCGGATCGGCCTGGCCAGCGCTGAAGGCGGCGTACAGCGTGCTGATCTCGCGCACCAGTATGCCGATCGACCAGCCGTCGGAGATGATGTGATGCTGATTGAGCAGCAGGACATGCTCGTCCGCGGCCAGATGCAGCAACTGGCCGCGTATCAGCGCTCCGGCCGCCAGGTCGAAGGGCTGGATGGCCTCATCGTCGGCCAGGCGGCGCACCGCATCTTCGCGCTCCGGGCCGGCGAGCTGGCTCAAGTCGCGCTCGCCGAGTGCAAAGCCGGCGTCCGCCGTGGCGATGACCTGCACCGGTGTGCCATCGACATCGATGAAACGGGTGCGCAGGCTTTCGTGGCGGCTCACCACGCGGTCAAGCGTGGCCTTGAGGGCCAGCTTGTCCAGCTTGCCCCGCAGACGCAAGGCGGTCGGCATGTGATAGGCCACGCTGGCGGCATGATCGAGGCGGTCGAGGAACCACAGGCGCTGCTGGGCATGGGACAGCGGCAAAGGCTGGCTGCGGTCGGCCAGCGGGATCGCCTCGGTCCGCACACGACGGGCCCGGCCCGCGGCTTGTGCCAGCGCCGACAGGGTGGGACCGGCGAACAGCTCGCGCAGACTGATATCGAGTTCCATTTCCTGCCGAATGCGCGCCATCAGTTGCACGGCCAGCAGCGAATGGCCGCCCAGTTCGAAAAAATGGTCCTGCCGGCCGACCCGTTCCAGATTCAGCAGCGCACACCAGATGGCGGCCAACGCCGCTTCGATCTGGCCTTGCGGCGCCCGATACTCGCGCGCGGCGGCGGCCGAACCGTCCGGCGCCGGCAAGGCCTTGCGGTCGATCTTGTTGGTCGGGGTTAGCGGGAAGGCGCCGAGCACGACGAACGCCACCGGGATCATGTAGTCGGTCAGATGCCGCGCCAGCTCGGCGCGCAATGCGGCCGGCGCCAGACTGGCGCCGTCATGCGCGATCAGGTAGGCCACCAGACGCTTGTCTCCGGGTACATCTTCGCGGGCAATGACGATGGCTTCCCTGACACCGTCGCAGGCCGCCAGGCGGGCTTCGATTTCGCCCAGCTCGATGCGAAAGCCGCGGATCTTGACCTGGAAGTCGTTGCGGCCCAGGTATTCAATGACACCGTCCGTCGTCCAGCGGCCCAGGTCACCGGTCTTGTAGAGACGGGCGTGCGGCTGGCCGGAGAACGGGTCGGCGATGAAGCGCTCGCTGGTCAGTTCCGGGCGGTGCAGATAGCCACGGGCAACGCCATCGCCGCCCACGTGGATCTCGCCGCTGACGCCGACCGGCACCGGTTGCAGCTGCTGATCGAGGATGTAAAGGCAGGTGTTGGCATTCGGACGGCCGATCGGGATGTGCTGGGCCGGCAGGATGCTGCCGCTGTCGTATGCCACGGAAGTGACGGTGACCGTGGTTTCGGTCGGACCGTAGGTATTGAGCCAGCGGCATGCGCGCACGCCGGGCTCGGCCAGCCAGGCTGCCAGGTGGCGCTGCTCTGTCTTCTCGCCGCCGGCGATGATCAGGCGCAGGGTCGCAGCGGCACGGCTTCGGCCGGCCTGCACTTCCTGCACCCACTGGTGCCAGAAAGCGGTGGGCAGGTCGCTGACGGTGATGCCGTGCGCGTCGAGCAGGTCGACGAAGGCCATGTCGGGCACGACCATGTCCGCCGGACGCAGCACGATTGCGGCGCCCACCGACAGGGTCGGGAAAATCTCGCCCACCGAGGCATCAAAGGCGAACGAGGCAAATTGCAGCACACGGTCGGCCGCGTTCAGGCCGCAGGCCTTGATGTGATGGTCAATGAAATTGAGGACATTGCGGTGTTCGACCATCACGCCCTTGGGCTGGCCGGTGGAGCCCGAGGTATAGATGATGTAAGCCAGATGGTGCGGCATCAGGCCGATGGCCGCCTCGTCGGGGTCGTGGTCCGGCTGCGCGGCGATGCGGCCGGCTTCGTCAGCATCGTCCACCACCACGATCGGCAAACTGGCTGGCGCCACCTGCGCCAGCCAGGTCGTCTGTGCGGCCTGGGTCAGCAGCACCAGCGGTGCGCTGTCCCTGAGCATGTAGGCCAGGCGGTCGGCTGGATAGGCAGGATCGAGCGGCACGTAAGCACCGCCGGCCTTGAGGATGGCCAGCATGCCGACCATCTGGTCGACGCCGCGCTCCATGCATAGGGCGATGCGCTGGTCCGGCCGGACGCCATGGCCGCGCAGGTGATGCGCCAGGCGGTTGGCGCGGCAATTCAATTCGGCGTAGCTAAGTCGGCTGTCAGCGTGCACCAGCGCCAGCGCCTGTGGATTGGCGCCGGCCTGGATTTCGAACAGTTGATGTACCAGCTGGTCTAATGGATAAACGGCGGCCGTGCAGTTGAAGTCCGCCACCACCTGCTGGCGTTGCGCCGCAGTCAGCAATGGCAGGCAAGCCACGCTTTGCTGGTCGTCTGCGGCCATGGCACGCAGCACGGTGGTCAGATGACCGACCATGCGCACGATTGTCGCTTCTTCGAACAGGTCGCTCGCATACTCGATGGCGCCGACGATGGTCCGGCCGGCGTCTGACATCGTCAGACTGAGGTCAAACTGTGTCGTGGAATGCGGCTGTTCGACGCCGGAGATGGTCAGTCCAGGCAAGGTCAACGCGCCGCCTTCCGGCGCATTGTTCATGTTCAGCATGACCTGGAACAGCGGGCTGTGCCCCATGCTGCGCACCGGCTGCACCGCTTCCACCACCTGCTCGAACGGCAAGTCCTGGTGGTCGTAGGCGGCCAGCGTGTGCGCCCTGACCTGCGCCAGCAGTTGAGCCACGGTCAGTTCGCCCGCAAACTTGACGCGCAGCGCCAGGGTGTTGGCAAAGAAACCGATCAATCCTTCCAGCTCGGTGCGCTGGCGGTTTGCCACCGGCGTGCCCACCACCACGTCGTCCTGGCCCGACAGGCGCGCCAGCAGCGTCGCCCAGCCGGCGAGCAGGATCATGAACAGCGTGGCGCCGTGCTTCTGGCTCAGCGCCTTCAGGCCGGCCGTGACCTCGGCGTCGAGCACCAGCGGCACGCTGCCGCCGGCATAGCTTTGCCGGGCCGGACGCGGATGGTCGGTCGGCAAATCCAGCAGCGCCGGGGCGCCGCTCAATTGCGCTTTCCAGAATGCAGCTTGCGTTTGCAGCACATCCCCCTGTAGCCAGTCGCGCTGCCAGGCGGCATAGTCGGCGTACTGGATCGCCAGCGGCGGCAGCGGGTCAGCGCGCCCTTGGCTGAATGCTGCGTACAGTGTGCTCACCTCGCGCACCAGCACGCCGATCGACCAGCCGTCCGAAACAATATGGTGCTGGGTGATCAGCAGCACATGATCGTCTTCGGCCAGGCACACCAGGCGGCCACGGATCAGCGGGCCGGTAGCCAGGTCGAACGGCTGCAGCGCTTCCTCGCTGCCGATGGCGGCCAATGCACTGTCGCGTTCAGCGGCGGCCAGGCCGCTCAGATCGCACTCGTTCAGCGCAAAGCCGGCGTCGGCGGCGGCGATCAGTTGCACGGTCTGGCCGTCGAAGCTGGCGAAGGTGGTGCGCAGGCTTTCGTGACGGGCGATGACGCGATCGAGCGTGAACTTCAGCGCGATCTTGTCCAGCTTGCCCTGCAGGCGCAGCGCGGACGGCATGTGGTAGGCGGCGCCGGCGGCATGGTCGAGCTGGTCGAGGAACCACAGGCGTTGCTGCGCAAACGACAGCGGCGGTGGTCGGCGGTGGTCCGCCCGCGTGATCGGCGGCGGCGCATCGCCGCGGGTGTCCGCGCCGGCGGCCTTCCTTAAGCGGAGCATCAGCAATTCACGCTTGCGGGCGCTCAGGGTGTTGGCGGTGGATAAGCTCATGACTGGTCTCGTATAGGTTTGATTTCTGGATGGCGTGTCATACCGTGGCGGCGTGTTCTTCGGCCAGCAAGCGCTCCACTTCCTGGTCCGACAGGTGTTCAATGTCGAACGCGGCCAGCTCGATCGCCGCCGACTGGAACCTGTCCAGTTCGGCCTGTACTACCGCCTCGGCCAGAGCTGCCAGCACCGGCGTCTGGAAAATGTTTATCAGCGGCAGGCTGACGCCGACGGCGTCACGCAGCCGCGCCACGAACTGCGTCGCCAGCAGCGAGGTGCCGCCCAGTTCGAAGAAATGATCGTGGCGGCCAACCCGATCGAGCTTGAGCAGTTCCTGCCAGATCGCCGCCATCGCCTCCTCCACCACGCCTTCCGCCGCGGCAAAATCGCGGCTGACCACGGCCGCACGGTCCGGGGCCGGCAGCGCTTTGCGGTCGACCTTGCCGTTCGGCGTGAGCGGGAAGCTCTCCAGCATCACGAACGCGGCCGGAATCATGTAGTCGGCCAGGTGCCGGGCCAGTGCGCCGCGCAGGTCGGCAGCCGACGGCGCGGCGCCCGTCTGGACAGTCAGATAGGCCACCAGACGCTTATCGCCCTCCCCTTCCTCGCGCGCCACCACCAGCGCTTCGCGCACGCCGTCACAAGCGGCCAGGCGCGCCTCCACCTCGCCAGGTTCGATGCGGAAGCCGCGGATCTTGACCTGGAAGTCGTTGCGGCCAATAAAGTCGATGTTGCCGTCCGGCAGCCAGCGCGCCAGGTCCCCAGTCTTGTAAAGCCGCGCTTCCGGCCCGCCGGAGAAGGGATCGACGACGAAGCGCTCCGCCGTCAGCTCAGGACGATTCAGGTAGCCTCGGGCGACGCCGGCGCCGCCGATGCAGATCTCGCCCACTACGCCGAGCGGCACCGCCTGCATGTTCTGGTCAAGGATGTAGATTTGTACATTGTTCATCGGCTTGCCGATCGGCACAGACGAGGAGCACGTTCCGTCGCATCGGTAGATCGTCGAGCACACCGACGCCTCGGTCGGGCCATAGGCGTTGAACAGGGCATGGTGGGCGGACCAGCGTTGCGCCAGTTCCGGTGGACAGGCGTCGCCAGCGACGATCAGGGTCATGCGCGCCAGCTCGGCCGGCTCGCCGCACACGGCCAGCGCCGACGACGGCAAGGTCACGTGGGTGATGCCATGGACACGCAGAGTCGCCAGCAGCGGCTCGCCCGGCAGCATGGCGTCGGCATCGGCCAGGAACAGGCTGGCGCCGCTGGAGAGCGCCATGACGATTTCCGAGATGCTGGCATCAAAACTGAACGAGGCGAACTGCAGCACGCGACTTTCCGGACCGACCTCGAAGGCCGCGCTCTGCGCGTTTGCCAGGTTGCACAGGCCGTCGTGACGGTTCATCACGCCCTTCGGCTTGCCGGTCGAGCCCGAGGTGTAGATGACGTACGCCAGGTGCCGCGGCGTCAGGCCGATCGCAGCCGGATCCGGATTGCCATCGTCCTCGGCGGCGATGCGGGCGGCATCGGCTTCATCATCGAGCACAAGGCGCGGCAGGTCGACGTGTGGCAGTGCGGCATTCAGCGCCGATTGGGTCAGCAGGGCCGCCGGCGCGCTGTCGTCGAGCATGTAGGCCAGGCGGTCGGCCGGGTAGGATGGATCGAGGGGTACATAAGCGGCGCCGGCCTTGAGGATGCCGAGCAGCGCCACCACCATCGGCACGCCGCGCTCGACGCAGATGGCGACCCGGTCATCGGGCCGCACGCCGATGGCGCGCAGCCGATGCGCCAGTTGATTGGCCTGGCGGTTCAGGCGGGCATAGCTCAGTTTCTCCTCGCCATGCGCCAGGGCGATCGCTTCCGGCCGGGCCTTGGCCTGGGCTTCGAACAACTGATGGATCAAACCGCTGTGTGGCCAGGTCCGCGCGGTATCGTTGAAATCGACCAGCAGATGGCGGCGCTGTTCGGCGCTGTTCAGCGCCAGCTGGCGCACCGGCTTGCCCTCGTCCTCGACCATGGCGTGCAGCAGGGTGCAGAAGTGGCCAACCATGCGCCGCGCGGTGGCTTCGTCGTACAGGTCGCTGGCATAGCGCAGGCTGCCCACGCAGTCGTCGCCGGTATCGGTCAGCGACAGCGTCAGGTCGCACTGCGTGGTGTCCTGCGTCTGCTCGATCGGGCTCAGGGTCAGACCGGGCAGATCAAACACACTGTGGCCAGGGTTGTTGTGAATGGTCAGCATGACCTGGAACAGCGGGCTGTAGCTGGTGCTGCGCACCGGCTGCAGCGCTTCCACCACCTGTTCGAACGGCAGATCCTGGTGCTCGTAAACGCTCAGGGTATGTGCTTTGACCTGGGCCAGCAACTGCGCCACGGTCGGGTTGTCCGCCAGCCGCACCCTCATCGCCAGGGTGTTGACAAAGAAGCCGATCAAGTTTTCCAGCTCGACGCGCTGGCGGTTGGCCACCGGCGTGCCCACCACCACATCGTCCTGGCCCGACAGGCGCGCCAGCAGCGCCGCCCAGCCTGCCAGCAGGGTCATGAACAGGGTGGCGCCGTGCCTTTGGCTCAGCGCCTTCAAGCCGGCCGTCAGCTCTGCACCCAGCACCAGCGGAACGCTGGCGCCGGCATAACTTTGGCGGGGTGGACGCGGACGGTCGGTCGGCAGCGCCAGCAGCGCTGGCGCGCCCGCCAGTTGTTCCTTCCAGAAAGCGCACTGGGCTTGCGGCACCGCGCCCTGCAACCACGCGTGCCGCCAGGCGGCATAGTCGCCGTACTGGATCGCCAGCGGCGGCAACGGGTCGGCCCGGCCCTGGCTGAAGGCGGTGTACAGCATGCTTATCTCGCGCACCAGCACGCCAAGCGACCAGCCATCGGAAATGATGTGGTGCTGGGTGACCAGCAGCACGTGCTCGTCTTCGGCCAGGCACAGCAACTGGCCGCGGATCAGCGGCCCCCTCACCAGATCAAACGGCTGCGCCACCTCGGCCGCACTGATGCCGTTCAGGGCGAAGTCGCGCTCATGGCCGGACAGCTGGCTCAGATCGCGCTCGCTCAGGGAAAAACCGGCCGTCGCTGCAGCGATCACCTGCCCGGTCCGGCCGTCGACGCTGGAGAAGGTGGTGCGCAGGCTTTCGTGACGGGCCACGATACGGTTTAGCGTGGCCCGCAGTGCGACCTTGTCCAGCTTGCCTTTCAGGCGCAGTGCGGACGGCACATGGTAGGCGACGCTGGCGGCGTGGTCGAGCTGGTCGAGGAACCACAGCCGCTGCTGTGAATCGGAGGCTGGCGTCACGCCGCCCGCCGTCCGCAACGGGATCGGCGCCAGCGCCGGCACCGAAGCCGTGGCGGCAGCCTGCAGACGACGCTCGATTTCGGCGGCCTGCGCCGCCACCGTCGGCGTATCAAACAGCGTGCGCAGGGCCAGTTCCACGCGCAGCGCCGAGCGGATACGGGAAGCCAGTTGCACCGCGATCAGCGAGCTTCCGCCCAGCAGAAAGAAGTTGTCCTCGCTGCCGACCGGCTGGATGCCCAGCAGGTTCTCCCAGATCGCGCAGAGTGTTTGTTCGGTCGGCGAGCGCGGCGCCACATACGGCGTCGCCAGTTCGGGACGCTGGTGGTGCGACAGCAGCGGCGCGCGCTCCTCGGCGGCGTCCGCATCCGGTGGACCCGCCTGGTCGGCCAGACTGGAGGCCTCGGCCAGGTCCGGCGTGTCCATGTAGCGCTGCTGCGCCGCGATCCAGTAGCGCTTGCGCTGAAACGGATAGGTCGGCAGCGGAATGCGGCCGCCGGTGGCGTCGCCATACACGGCGTCCCAGTCGATGGCGCAGCCGTTGGCCCACAGTTGACCCAGCGCACCAAGCAGCACGCTCACGCCGCTGTCGGCGGCGTCGCGCCGCGGCATCGTCGTGATCGTCACCGCCTGGCGCGGCGTGGCGCCGGCTGCCGCCTCGCGGCGCAGCAGGTTGGCCAGCGTATGCCCGGGACCGATTTCGACAAAGACGTAGGCAGGATTATCCAGCAGCTTATTCAGGCAGGCCCCGAATTGCACAGTGTGGTGCAGATGGGCGACCCAGTAGTCGGGCGAGGTGGCCTGTTCGGCGCTGATCCAGTCTCCGCTCAGGTTGGAGAGGTAAGGCACACGCGGTGCGTTCAGGCGCACGCCGGCGCAAACGCTGCGGAACTCCTCGAGGATAGGCGCCATCAGGCCGGAATGCGAGCCCGGCCAGCCTGACAGCAACTGGAAATCGCAGCCTTCGCGCTCCAGCTGTGCGGCCAGTTTTTCGGTGGCGGCGGGGGTGCCGGAAATGGTGCACGCCTGGCTGCCGTTGACACAGGCCAGCCACAGGTCATCGCCGAGACGTGCCTGCACCTGTTCCGGCGACATCAGCACCGCCAGCATATTGGCGCTGGGCAGGCTGCCGATCAGCCGGGCGCGGGCGACGACGATGGTCAGCGCGTCGGCCAGCGAGAATACGCCCGCCAGGCAGGCGGCGACGTACTCGCCCAGGCTGTGACCAATCATGGCGCTCGGTGTCAGGCCCCATGCGGCCAGTTGGCGGGCGATGGCGTATTCTACGGTGAACAGGGCCGGCAGGGCCAGTTCGGTGCGGTTCAGCGTGGCGCTGGCCTCCGGCTCGGCTACATCGCCTGTGAACAGCACGGCGCGCAGGTCGCGACCGAGGATAGGCTGCAGGATGGCGGCGCACTCGTCTACCGCATCGCGGAACACTTCTTCGGCGGCGTAGAGAGTGCGGCCCATGTCCACATACTGGGTGCCGCCGCCTGGGAACATGAAGACCAGTTCGGGTTGCTTGCCATCGGCCGCCACCGGCAGCCCGCGGACCGACTGCGCCTGCCTGAGCGCCGTCGCGGCTTCGGCCACATCGGCGGCAGCCACCGCACGGCGATGAGCGAAGTGACGGCGGCCATGCAGCAGCGTCCAGGCGGCGTCGGCCAGGTTGGTGTCCGGCTGTTCATCCAGGAAGCGCGCCAGATTGGCGGTGGCCTGGTCCAGCGCGGCCGGGGTCTTGGCCGACAACAACAGCAACTGCGCCACGCGCGCACTGTCGCGCGGCGCGGCCGGCGGCGCTTGTTCCAGCACCACGTGGGCATTGGTGCCACCCAGGCCGAAAGCGCTGACGCCGGCGCGGCGCGGCTGGCCGGCGCCGCCCCATGGACGCAGCACGGTATTCACGAAGAACGGGCTATTGGCAAAGTCGATGTGCGGATTCGGGGTGTCGCAGTGCAGGCTGGGCGGGATTTCGCCGTGCTTGACGGCCAGCGTGGCCTTGATCAGGCCCGCCACGCCGGCTGCCACGTCCAGATGACCGACATTGGTCTTCAGCGAACCGATGGCGCAGAACTGGCGGCGCTCGGTCGATGCCGCGAATGCCTGCGTCAGCGCGCTCACCTCGATCGGATCGCCGAGATGAGTGCCGGTGCCGTGCGCCTCAATGTAACCCACGCTGTCGGCGGCAATGCCGGCCACGGCCTGCGCCTCGCTGATCACCGCGGCCTGGCCGTCGATGCTGGGCGCGGCGAAGCTGACCTTGTCGGCGCCGTCGTTGTTGATGGCCGAGCCGCGTATCACCGCATGGATGGTATCGCCGTCGGCACGGGCGGCGCCGAGTCGCTTGAGCACCACCAGGCCCAGGCCGTTACCGGTAATGATGCCGGTGGCATCGGCGTCGAAGGCGCGGCAATGGCCGTCGGCCGAGAACACCCCGCCTTCGGTGTGTAGGTAGCCGCGCTTCTCGAAGGTGTGCACCGCGACGCCGCCGGCAAGGGCCATGTCGCACTCGCCGTTCAGCACACTCTGGCAAGCCATGTGCACCGCCACCAGCGAAGTCGAGCAGGCGGTCTGCACCACCACGGCGGGGCCATGGAGGTTCAGCTCGTAAGCGGCACGGCCGCACAGAAAATCTTTCTCGTTGGCCAGCATGAGCTGGCGGCTGCCGACCGTCTGAATCAGTTGAGGATTGGAAAACAGATTTTCCATCAGGTAAGCGCTGAGCGCCGTGCCGGCGAACACGCCAACCGCGCCGGCGTCAGTGCCGGGCGCGTAGCCGGCGTGCTCGAGCGCTTCCCAGCAGCATTCCAGAAACATGCGGTGCTGCGGATCCATGATCTCCGCCTCGCGCGGCGGCATGCCAAAGAACTCGGCATCGAACATGTCGAAGCCGGACACCAGCGACGCTGCCTTGACATAGTCCGGATGGGCGATCAGCGAGGGCGGGACGCCGGCCCGCATCAGGTCCTCGTCAGACACCGGTTCGACCGATTCCACGCCGTTGCGCAGGTTCTGCCAGAAGGTGGCGAGATCATTCGCGCCAGGAAAACGTCCCGTCATGCCGATGATGGCAACGGCGTTGTCGTCGCCGTCATCGCTGCTGTAGTGGCTTTCAAGCTGGTCCATGGTATTTATCCTTATGGTTATCGTTGTATTTGTTGTGCTTACACGGCGCGCTTGACGCGGTTGCCGCGTTGCGCCGCCATCCTGCCTTTGCGCATTTCGGCGCGCGAGACGCTGTCCGGCAGACGGGTGACGACCTCGCTGTCAGAGGCGCCGAGGAAAGCGGCCAACCGGGCCGGGCTTGCATACTTGAAGTAATCGGCGATCGCCAGCCGCTGCGGGTAATGGGTCGATAGCAGACTGTGCAGCTTGACCACCAGCAGCGAATTGCCGCCGTGCTCGAAAAAGTTGTCGTGGATACCGACCGTTGCCTTGTCCAGCTTGAGCACCTCCGCCCAGGTGCCGCACAGCAGCGTCTCCGCTGCGTTGCGCGGCGCCACATAGTCCGCATCGCTGCGGCTTATCTGCGGCGCGGGCAGAGCCTTGCGATCAATCTTGCCATTCGGCGTCAACGGCAAGGCGTCGAGCACCACAAAGGCGCTGGGCAGCATGTAGTCAGCCAGTTGCTGCGCCAGCGCCACGCGCAGGTCGGACGCGACGAGGCTGGCGCCGTCGTGCGCGGTCAGGTAGGCGATCAGGCGCTTCTCGGCCGAACTGGTACCGCCATCGCGGGCGATCACCAGCGCTTCGCGCACGCCGGTACAGGCCAGCAGTCTCGCCTCGATCTCGCCCAGCTCAATGCGAAAACCGCGGATCTTGACCTGATGGTCGTTGCGGCCGACGAATTCGATGTTCCCGTCCGGCAACCAACGCGCCAGGTCGCCGCTCTTGTAGAGGCGCGCGCCGGGCCGCTCGCTGAACGGATCGGTGACGAAGCGCTCGGCCGTCAATTCCTCGCGGTTGAGGTAGCCGCGCGCCACCTGCACCCCGCCGATATGCAGCTCGCCGGTCACACCCTGCGGCACCGGCCGCAGATGGCTGTCCAGCAGGTAGACCGGGGTGTTGGCCAACGGTTTACCGATCGGCATGGTTTCGCCGTGCGCCAACTCATAGCGGTAGAGGGCGCTGATCACGGTCGCCTCGGTCGGGCCATAGGCGTTGAAGAAGCGGTGACGTGCGCCCCAGTGGTCAGCCAGCGTCGGCGGCAGTGCTTCGCCACCGGTGATGAGGGTCTGCAGGACGCCGAAATCGGCATCGTGCGGTAGCGCAGCCAGCACCGAGGTCGGCATGCTGATGTGGGTGATCGCATGGCGCTGCATGGTGCGCAACAACGGCTCGCCGACCATCAGGTCCTGGCGCGAGGCCAGGAACAGGCTGCCGCCAGCGCACAGGGCCATCGTGATTTCCGAGACACAGGCGTCAAAGCTGAACGAAAAGAACTGCAGGACGCGGCTGTCGCCGTCGGTGCCGAAGCGGTCGATCTGCGCCCGGCTGAAGTTCGACACGCCGGCATGACTGAGCATCGCGCCCTTGGGCTGGCCGGTGGAGCCCGAGGTATAGATCACGTACGCCAGGTGGCTGGCGCACAGGCCCAGCGCCACGGGATCGGGATTGGCGACGGCGGCGGCGGCAATGACGGGCTGGTCCTCGCCGTCAAGCACGATCTTGCGCGGCGACGATGCGAACTTGTCCGCCAGCGCGGCCTGGGTCAGCAGGGCAACGGGTGCGCTGTCCGCCAGCATGTAGGCGATGCGGTCCTGTGGATAGGCGGCATCGACCGGAACATAGGCGCCGCCGGCCTTCCAGACGCCGAGCAGCGCGACCATCATGTCGATGCCCCGTTCCATGCAGATGGCGACGCGATCGTCAGGCTGGACGCCGAGCCCAATCAGGTAATGCGCCAACTGGTTGGCGCGGGCATTTAACTGGCCATAGCTCAGCGTCTGGTCCGCATAGCCCAGCGCCAGTGCGCCAGGGGTGCGGGCGGCATGGGCCTCGAATTGCTGGTGGATCAGCTCTCCCGGTGGATAGGCGGCGCTGCTGCCGTTGAACTCCACCAGCAGACGGTGCGCCTCGGCGTCGCCCAGGAAGTGCTGTGTGTCGTAAGCGGCGTCCGGGTCGGCCGCCATCGACTCCAGCACGGCCAGGTAGTAACCGAGGATGCGCTCCGTCTGTATTCCGCCCAGCTTGCCCGGTTTCAGCTCCAGATGCAGGCCGCGCCGCACGTTGTAGTTGATATTGACCCCCAGGTCGAGACCCGTGGCTTCAAATATTTGCTGGTAACCGCCCTCCTGCAAACTGGCCTTCAGATCATCGTACACATGGAAATTGATGAAGTTGAAGACAATTTCGTAGTAAGGCGTGCGGCCGTTGTCCACCTGCAGCTGGACGTAGGGATAGTCGCGGTGCTCCAGCACCGACAGCTCGTTGGCGTACGTGGCTTTGATCAGCTCTTTCCAGCTGGAGCGCTCCAGCTTCTGGCGCAGCGGCAGCGTGTTCAGGAACAGGCCCAGCACCTTCTCCCCGTCTTGCTCCTCCGGGCGCACGTTGCTCACCAGCCCTGTCGTGACGTCGTCTTTGCCAGCCAGCATGGACACCACCCGCAGGTGGGCGCTCAGCAGTACCGTGCGCATCGGCACGGCCAGCGTCGCCGCCAGCGCTTGCAGCTTGCCGCAGACGGCGTCGCTGACCTTCGCGGCGCGGTTGCGGTCCATGCTCGTCGCGTCCTGCGCTTGCTCGGCCGGCGGCAGCGTCGAGTACACGTGGCCGTCCAGATAGTGCTTCCAGAACGCGCCTTGCCGCTCCGACCGCAGTGCCTGTTTTTCGCGCAGCGCTGCCATCTTCGGCGTCACGCGCAACGATGGCAGCGCAATGTCCTTGCCTTC
>NZ_JBWKUN010000010.1:0-248080 GCF_059420865.1 Janthinobacterium sp. GW821-FHT03C10
ACCCGTCACCGTCAGGGCTTTCGGCGTGATGCTGGCCGTCAAGCCGGTCGGATTGGCCACCGTGTAGTTGCTGGCCGCACCCGAGCCGTCGAGCAAGGTGGTGCCGCTGACCGTCACGGCTTTCGCATTGCCCACGTTCTTGTCGCCGAAGGCCGCCGTCTGGCCGCCGATGGCCAGGGTCTCGTCGCCCACCAGGCCGGCCAGGCTGCCGCCGATCAGTTGCGCCACCGCATTGCCATCGTAGACCTTGTTGCCCGCCACCTGGCCCGTCACCGTCAGGGCTTTGGGCGTGATATCGGCCGTGCCGCTGGATACATTGCTAGCCAGAATGTAGTTACCGGCATCCGCACCAGCCAGCGTGAGGCCGCTGACCGAGACCACCTTGCCCGTGCCCGCATTCTTGTCGCTGAACAAGCCAGAGCCTGCAACACTCAAGCTGTCGTTGCCAACAATACCATCGAAGGTCGCCGTGCCATTCAAGGTGGCGGTTCTCAAGCCATCATAAATCTTTTTGTTGACGCCCACGTTCGACACGCTGCCGATGCTGGCCTTGGCAATGTCGGCCACGCCGCTGGCTGTCGTGCTGCCCAGGATGTAGTTGCCCGCGTCCGCGCCGCCCAGGGTGATGCCGCTGACGTTGACGCTCTTGCCCGTGCCCGCATTCTTGTCGCTGAACAAGCCATTACCGGCGACACTCAGGCTGTCGGCGCCGATGATGCCGGTGAAGGTCGCCGTGCCATTCAGCGTGGCTGTGGCGGAACCATCATAGGTCTTGTTGTTGATGCCCACGTTGGTCACGCCGGTGATGCTTGCCTTGCTGATGTCGGCAGTCACGTTGCCCGGACTGGTGAAAGTGTAGTTGCTGGCCAGGCCTGTGCCATCCTGCAAGGCCGTGCCGCTGATCGTGACCACCTTGCCCGTGCCGGCGTTCTTGTCGCTGAAGCTGCCGACACCGCCGATGAAGTTCAGCGTTTCACCCGCGACCATGCCGCTCAAGGTGCCACCCGACAAGACTGCCGCCGCCGTGCCATCGTATACTTTATTGCCCGCAGTCACACCGGAGAGCGTGACGGCCTTGGGCGTGATACTGGCCGTGGCGCTGGCCGTATTGTTGAGGAAGTCATAATTGACCAGATCGCTGCCGGACAAGGTGATATTGCTGACATTGACGGCCTTGTTGGTCCCCACGTTCTTATCCGTGAAGGCGCCATTCGCACTAAACAATTGCACGTCGTCGCCGGCAATCTTGCCATTGATCACGGCCAAGCTGGCACTGAGGCTGGCGCTGACGTTGCCGTTATAGACCTTGTCATCGGCGCTCAAGCCAGTGATGCCCGTAATCGTTGCCTTCGCGATATCACCCGTCAGGCCGCCAGGCGCGCTCAGCGTATAGTTGCCGGCCAGGCCGCTGCCATCGCTCAAGGTCACGCCGCCGATTGTGATGGTCTTGCCGGTTCCCGCGTTCTTGTCGTTGTAGCTGGCGCCCTGCACGGTAAAGCCCAGGGTTTCCGCATTGACCAGGCCATTCAAGGTGCCGCCGCTCAGGTTCGCACCGGCTGTGCCGTCGTAGACTTTATTGTTGCCGCCCAAGCCCGTCAAGGTCAGGGTCTTCGGCGTGATGCTGGCCGTTCCGGCCGACGAACTGCCGACCGTGTAGTTGCTGGCCAGGCCCGTGCCATCGCCCAGACTGGCGCCCGTGACGGTGACGGCCTTGCCATTGCCCGCGTTCTGGTTATTGAAGACGCCGCTGGCGCTGTTCAAGACCAGCGTTTCCGAACCGACCAGTCCGCTCAGGACGCCGCCCGTGAGGGCCGCCGTGGCGTTGCCGTCATAGGTCTTGTCCGCCGCCGTCGCGCCCGTCACCGTCAGCGCCTTCGGCGTGATGTTCGCCGTTCCGGCCGACGAACTGCCGACCGTGTAGTTGCTGGCCAGGCCAGTGCCATCGCCCAGGCTGGCGCCCGTGACGGTGACGGCCTTGCCATTGCCCGCGTTCTGGTTATTGAAGACGCCGCTGGCGCTGTTCAAGACCAGCGTTTCGCCATTCACCAAGCCGCTCAGCGCGCCACCTGTGATGGCCGCCGTGGCGTTGCCGTCATAGGTCTTGTCCACCGCCGTCGCGCCCGTCACCGTCAGGGCTTTCGGCGTGATCACCAGGCCGCCATCGATATAGCTGATCGCATAGCCGGCCTGGCCGCCCGACGAATACAGGCCGCTGGCCGACACGCCATACGTGCCCGCATTGACGGCGCCTGTGGCATTGCCCGCATACGCGACCGTACCGAGCAGGCTGGCGCCATCCACCGTGTTCGAGTAGGTGACGCTATTGCTGCCGCCAGCGTAGGCCACGCCGTCATACACCTTGCTGTCGTAGGAAACGCGCACGGCGACCTGCTTCATGAACGAGCGCAGGAAAGGCGCGCTCTGGCCGTCGTAGACCACCCACATCTGCGCCAGTTCCCAGCCGGCGCCCGTGTAATTCGACAGGTTCTTCAGCAGCGCCGTCGTCATGCCCGTGCCGCCCGCGCTGGCCGCCTGGCCGCTGCTCACCGTGTCCCAGTAGCTGCCCGTGACGCTGCCCGCACCGGCGCCCACCAGGCCGCCCACATTGCTGGAACCGCTCACGCTGCCGTTCGCGTAGCTGTTGGCGACGCTGCCGCCATTGCTGCCCACCAGGCCGCCGACGGCGCTCGTACCGTTCACGGCGCCGCTGGCATAGCTGTCCACCACCGTGCCTGTATTGCTGCCCACCAGGCCGCCTCCGGTGGACGTGCTCGTCACGCCGCTGGTGGCAAAGCTGCCGCTGATCGTGCCCGCATTGCTGCCGGCCAGTGCGCCCACATTGGTGCCGCCCGCCACGCTGCCGCCGGACAAGCCCACGTTCGCCACCACGCCCCCGCTGCCGATGGTGCCGAACAGGCCCACGTCGCTCACGCCCGCCTTGGCGATGTTCAGACTGGAAATGATATGGCCGGTGCCATCCAGGCTGCCCGTGAAGGCCGAAGCCGCCGTGCCGACGGGGATGAAGCCCGTGCTGCCCCAGATATCCTTGCCATTGGCCGCCGTCGTGGCGGCGCTGAAACTGCTGCCCAGCGTGTAGCTGGCAGCCTTGTTCATCGCCATCAATTGCAGCTGGTGCGTGGAATTGATGGTATTCGACCACTCCGACGCCAGCATGGGGCGCGTGCCGGCGCTTGCGCCATTGATCGCGCCATCGCCGCTGACGAGGACCCAGTTGTTGCCCGTCGCGCCGCCCGTGGTCGTGAAATTGAAGCCCACATAATTACTCGATACCAGCATCTGCGCTGTGCTCAGCCCTTGCGCATTCGAGGTGGCGCCATTGAAGCTTTGGCCGATGCCATTCAGGCCGGAATTAATCGTGCTGTCAAAATAGGCGCGGTTGACGCTACCGCCGTTATGCTCGCCGACGATGGCGCCCACGCTGGCGCCGCCCCCCGTCACCTTGCCTGTGGTGTACACATTCGTGATGGTGCCGCCCACGTTGTAGCCGACGATGCCGCCCGCCAGCGAGGTGTTCTGCACGTCGCCGGTCGCATAGCTGTTGCTCAAGGTGCCGCGCAACAGGCCCACCAGGCCGCCGACGTAGCCGCCGGTGGAGATGACCTTGCCTGTCGCATAACTGTTGCTGATGCTTGACTCAGAGCTGTCGCTCGTGCCAACCAGGCCGCCAGCACTGCCCGAGGCATTCATCGTCCCGGTGGCGTAACTGTTACTGATACTGCCCGTATTCACGCTGACCAGGCCTCCGCCGTAGTTGCCGCCAGAATTGACCGTGCCGGTGGCATAGCTGTCGCTGATCGCGCCGCGGTTAATCACAACCATGCCGGCCGCCATGTAATGCGGCGTGGTGACGGTAGCGGCGCTGGAGCTGTTCTTGACAAAGGCGCCCAAGGCATTGGTGCCCACCAGGCCGCCCGCCGCCGCATAGCCGCCGGCCGTCACCGTGCCTGCGCTGGCACTGTTGCTGATCGTGCCATTGTTAATGCCCACGAGGCCACCGAGATTGACATAACCTGAGCCGGTGACGCCGCCGCTGCTGCGCACATTATCGATCTTGCCGCTGTTGACGGCAGCCAGTGCGCCTATGCCCGCATAGGTGCTGCTATAGTTGGCGGCCGATCCGGCAACGCTGACGCCGCTAAAACCCAGATTGCGCACGGCAGCGGCAGCGCCGATATTGCCGAACATCCCGACAGGCACTTCAGGACGGTTGATCGTCAATCCCACGATTTCATGGCCCAGGCCATCGAGCGTGCCCGTGAATGGCGTCGCATCGCTGCCGATGGGCGCGAAGCCCTTGCCGCCATCCCAGCCGGAGGTGCCGCGCGCATCGATATTGCTGCCCAGCACATACTTGCCGGACAAATTGCCCTGCATGCCCTGCACGTCGCTGCCGGTCGTGCTGTTGAACGCGCCCAGGCTGTTGATCACCTGATACACGACGACGCTGCCATTGCTGCCCAGCTTGGTGCTGAAGTTATTCCCCGATGGCAAGTCCACTTCGGCCTTGACGTTGTACGTGGACAAGTTACCGGCGGCGAGCCCGCTCTGTCCGTATTCGAGGGCCAGGCTGGCCGTGCCCGCGCCGCGCATGGCCTTGTTGATATTGATATTGTTCTGTGCCGTCAGGGTCAGCTTGTTGGCCGTCCAGTTGACGTTGTCGTTGACGTTGATGTTGCCCTGCGTGCCGCTGCCGCCGGACACGCTCTGGATCTGCACATTGCCCGACTTCAAGGAGTTGCTGAGGAAAGCGCCCGTCATGTCGCCGCCGGAAACGGCGATATTGAAGTCGGTCGGGTCGATCAGCCAGGTGCCGGCCAGGCCCTTGCTCGATGCCGTCGTCACCTTCAGCCCATCGTCGATCTTCACGTGCGCGGCCGAGGTGTCGATGAAGCCGCCATTGCCTTCAGCGGGCGCGCTGGCGTCCAGCGTGCCGCCCGCGTGCACCGTGCCGCTCTGCATGTCACCGAGCAACTTGATCGTGCCGCCGCGCGTGTCGATGGTATGCGCCTCGATCACGCCCGTGTTGTTGACCACGGTTTTCAGCAAGTCGCCCGCCGCCTGCGCCGTCAGGACGACGCTGCCGCCGTCAGCCTGGATCATCCCGCCATTGTTGACCAGCGCGCCCACGGCGCCCTGGTCCACCGCCACGTTCAGCAAACCGTCACCGGCCACGTCCAGGGTGATGGCGCGGCCCGCCGCCAGGGCCACCGAGCCCAGGCGCGCCTGGATCGTGCCTTCGTTCGAGACGTTGGCGCCCAGCAAGGCCACATAGCCGCCCGGCGCGTTGATGCTGCCCTGGTTCAAGACCTTGCCGCTGCCGTTGCCGGAAAACTGGTATTTGCCCGCCATGAAGTCGCTATTCGAGATGTCCAGGGTGGAGGCCACCAGGCCCGCCGTGTTCACGGACGCGCCCTGCCCGAACAGCACGCCGTTCGGGTTGACGATGAACACCTTGCCGTTGGCCGACAAGTTGCCCAGGATGGTAGTACCGTCGCCGCCCAGCACGCGGTTCAGGGCCACCGCATTGCTGTTGGGCTGCTGGAACTGCACCGACTCGCCCTTGCCGATATTGAAACTGGCCCAGTTGATGACGGCGTTCTGGCTGCCCTGCTGGATGACGGTGGAGCCGGGCGCGCCGTTGATCGTTGCCTGGCCCGCCACCACCGTGCCGCCCGCCGGCCCCGCCAGGGCCAGCGAGCCGTAACCGAGCATCAGCGCCGCCGCCATGCTCTTCAAGGCGAAATGCGCCCCGCCCCCGCTGCATCCGGGCATCGAGCGCTTGCCTGCGGATTTGACGTTTTCGGAAACGGCGGCGTAAGCGCCGGTGGCCTGGTTCCAGATGGAGCGGTAGATGCGGTTCATGGCAATGTCCTGATGTCTTTATTGATGTAGTAATTTAGAAATATTTGATCGCTTGCAGCCAGAAGCGGCCTGCCGCATCGGGTGCCGAGGTCGCCTTGGCATTGCCCAGCTTGTGCGCGTAATACGCTTTCAGGACGAGCGCATTGGCGCCCGTCCACGTCACGCCCACGCCGGCGCCGCTGAGGGTGCGGCGGTTCTCGCCCGCACTCCAGGCGTCGCGGTTCAGCTTGACGGTGCCCGTATCGGCAAAGGCCAGCACCTGCAGCTGGCCGGGAAACGCCGTGAACGCCGTCACGTTCTGGCGCAGCTCCAGGTTCAGCACGTAACCCTGGTCGCCATACGCCTCGCCGCCCGGATAGGCGCGCACGCCGCCCACGCCGCCGATACCCATCTTTTCGGAAACATCGAGGTTTTTCGACGCCGCCTGGCCGCTGATGATGCCGAACAAGCTCGTCTCGCCGCCCAGGCTTTGCACGCGCGCCGCGTTGAAGGCAAGCTTGTTGAAGTGGCCGTTGCTTTTCACCGTCAGCTGGTCGATCAGCAAGGCTACCGGCGTCTCGATATCGATCTTGCCCGTGGTGTACGTGACGGAATAGGTGCTGACGCCACCGCCGCCCCAGCCGTCCTTGCTGTCGCCATTCAGGTTCAGCATCCACACTTTGGCCGTCTTGTCGTTGACGCTGCCCGTCGATTCCGTCCTGTCCTGGAATTTCTTGTCGTCGTAGCTCACTTGCGCATACAGATTGTTGCTGCGCGAGCGGATCAGCGGATAACTGCCATACGCGCTGGCGATCTTCGCCGTTCCCTTGGCGTCGAGCACGGCAAATTCCTTGCCCAGCTTGTAATCCATATACGTGTAGGCGCCGCCCAGACGCAACAGGCCCGCCTGTCCCTGATAGGCCAGGCGGCCGTAGTTCAAGCCGTCAGCCGAGGTAAAGGCGCGCACGGTGGCCACGTCGCCGATGCCGGCCAGTTCATTGATGTTCAGGGTGGCGCCGATGCGGTTGCGGCCCGTGTAGCGGTTGCCCTGGTTGTCCAGGTCGATGCTGCCGTTGAAGCGCGAGCCCGGCTGCACGTCGACGATCAGGTCGGACGCACCCAGGGACGCCCCCGGCGCCAGGGTCGAGCTGACCTGCACGCCCGGCAAGTCCGACAGCAGCAGCAAGCGCCGCTCCAGTGGCGGCGTGGCGATCACCTGCCCATCCAGGCCGGCCAGTATCGTGCCGGCCAGGCCGTCAGACAACTTGCTCTGATTGCGCAACTGCACCTGGCCATATTGGCCCGGCAGCACGTGGATGGCGACGATGCCATCGTGGATATCTTGCGCGGGCAGATAGGCCTGCGCAAGGAAATAACCGCGGTTCTGATAATAGCTGGCAATTTTTGACGCCATCCCGCGCAGTTCGCCCAGGGTCAGCTCGCTGCCCGGGACAAAACCCGTGGCGGCGACCAGTTCGCTCTCGGCAAAGACGGGCGGCGCCGTGATCTGCAGGCGCCGTACCGTGATGCGCGTGGTATCGCCCACCGTGGTGGCCGGCACATTACCCTGCTGCACGCGGATGGCCGGCGGCGCTTTCGGCAACTGTGGCGCGGCGGGGATCTGCTGCAATTGGCTACCGGAACTTGGCGGATCGACGGCCCAGGCGGTCTGGATCAGCGCCAGCAAGGTCAATGGAAGTAATTTGGTATTCAAGGTCATCCTTTCAGGCGGCGCGCCCGCGCCAGGCACGCCGTTTCCGGCTGCACTGGCGGGGAATACAAGAGCTTGAAGAAAAATATTCTTTTGCTACCAATGTTAAATAGAATGGCAACTAAAAAATAAAATTCTCAACGGCAACATTGCTCCATTTTAGCGCGTCATGAGACGCGAAAATACCTGTCTGAGGGAGTGATTCACTCTGTTGGTGCAGCCAAAACACGTGCGTCAGCAAAATCCGTAAAATCACCTGAAAACGCATCTTTCCGCTCAGAAATTCGTTGTCTTCATGCAACAAACTTCCCTGATGCTTACTATCGAGATGCTACTTTTCACTGCCCAAATATTGGTTTCAATGATGAATTATTGATATTGTCGCAAGATAAAACAATGTTACTATTTTGCATACACCGCTTCTATTCCAGCGACGCAATTTCTTGCGCCATCAGCGCATGTAACATTCTTGCAAAAATGAATTTCCAATGAATCAATATCGATAGTGGAAATGACTGAAAAAAACAGGCGGGACAGCCAGCTCGCATGTCGGGCACAGGGCCGACATGCGAGCTGGCTGCGGATAGGAAGAGAAGGTGAAGTGCGTTACCTGTTCAGCACGTATTTCGCCAGGGTCGCCGCATCGGCTACACTGAGCTGGCTGAATGGCGGCATGGGCACGGACCCCCATTTGCCGGCGCCGCCATTGCGGATGTTGGCCGCCACGGCGGCAACGCTGTCCTTGCCCTTGTATCTGGCCGCCACTTCCGCAAAGCCGGGCCCGACGACTTTCTGGTCGAGGGCGTGGCACGCCATGCAGCCGTTCGCCGCCAGCAAGGTTTTCACATCCTTGCCGCCGGCGGCCGGGACAGCCGCTGCGGCGGGCTTCGTTGCGACGGCAGGCGCCGCGGCGCCCCGCTCCGCGCCATAGGTTTTCACCAGGTAGTCGACCATGGCCGGCATGTCCGCATCGTCAAACTGGGCGCCGAACGGCTTCTTCATCTTCTTGACGGTCGCTTCCCAGTAGGCGCGCGGCGAAGCGGGCGGCTGGCTCGATGCATACTGGGCCGCGTGACACGTCATGCAGTTGCGCTGCACCAGCTGGTAGCCGGGCAATTCGCTGGGTTTGTAGGTGGCCGTTTCCGGCGGCAAATGAATTTCCAGCGCGCCCGCGCTGCCGGCAAGCGCCAGGGTCACGGCGGTGGCAAGTGTTCTGATCAGCATCTGGTTCTCCTCACACTGCGTCGATGCGCGTGGTTTCCACCACGTTGCGCATATAACCCATGGGATTCCACAGGGCTTTCATAGGCTGGCTCTGGCCGATGCGGTTGACGGCGCGCACCATCAGCACGTGCTTGCCCTTGCGCGGCGCCTTCATGACCATGGTCCACTCGCGAAACGAGAAGCGGCCCAGGTCCTTGCCCAGCTTCGCTTCCTGCCACGTCTGGCCGCCGTCCACCGACACCGTCACCTCGCTGATGCCCTGCCCGCCATCGAAGGCGATGCCGCGCAAGGCCAGGTCGCGCCCCGCCTTCACCCGCGCGCCATTCTGCACGCTGGTAATAAAAGAGCGCACGTTGAGGCGGCTGATCGGCGTCGTCTTGCCCACGGGGGCGCCCGGCTCGATGAAGCCGGAGCCGTTGTCGGGAATGCGGTAGCCCGTGCTCATCCAGAAGCCGTCGAAGGGCTTGTCGAGCACGGTGATGTCGCTCAGGTGCTTGACCCAGTAAGTGCCATAGTAGCCCGGCACGATCAGGCGCAGCGGATAGCCGTTGAGGAAAGGGATGTCCTCGCCATTCATGGCCCAGGCCAGCATCACGTCGCCGGCCATGATGTGCTCGACGGACAAGGCTTTCTGGAAGTCGGGACCGTCGCCCACGGGCGGCGTTTCCAGGCCATTGAAGGCCACCTGCACGGCACTGGCAGCGATGCCGGCCTTTTCCAGCACGGTTTTCAGGGGGATGCCCGTCCAGCGGGCGTTGCCCATGGCGCCATTGCCCAGCTGCCCGCCGTTGGCGCGCGGGGCGAAGAAGCCGCGGCTGTTGCCCGAACATTGGGTCACGGCCACCACGTCGACGGGGTCGGCCAGCTGTTTGAGTTCGGCCAGCGACAGTTCCAGCGGCGTCTTGACGAGGCCGCCGATGCGCAGGCGGTAGCTGCCGCCATCTATGCTGGTCGGCAAGCCGCTCCAGTGATAGCGCACGAAAAACGCGTCGTTGGGCGTGATCGCGCCTTCATTGAAGACGCTGAACGGCGTTTCCAGCTGGGGCGGACGGCTGGTCAGCAGGATCAGCGGGCGCTTTTGCGGGAAGGCCACCAGTTCGCGCTCGCCATTTTCAAACGGCAAAGTAAGGGAAGCGGAGGCAGCCAAGGCTGACCCAGGGCCCGCCACGGCGGCGGCGCCCAGGGCGGCCGTCGTGCGCAGGAAGCGGCGCCGGCCTGCAGGCAACAGGGTCGTATCAGACATGTTTGAGCTCCACTTTGGTGTCGGCCGCTTCGCCGCCGTTGCGGTCATCGTTGACCAGTTTCTTGATGTAGTACATGACGCTCATGATGACCACGCTCAACAGGCCGAACCAGAACGACACGCGCTGCTCCGTATCGGACGACACGCTCATGGCGCCCAGGATCACCAGCATGGCGATGATGGTGAAATACGTCAGGTAGGGGAACAGCCACATGCGCACCTTGATGCGTTCCGGGCATTCGCGCTCCAGGCGGCGGCGCAAACGCAATTGAGATATCGCAATCAGCAGGTAGACAAACAGGATCAGGATGCCGTAGGAGTTGACGATGAAGGGGAAGACCAGGTCGGCCGACACATACGAGACGGCAATGGCGAAGTAGGCGAACAAGGTGCTGAACAGGATGGCGCGAATGGGCACGCCATTCTTGCTCAGCTTGACCAGGCCCGTCGGTGCGTCACCGCGGCGCGTCAGCGCAAAGATCATGCGCGACGAGGCGTACAGACTGGAGTTCAGGGCCGACAGCACGGCCGTCAAAATGATGGCGTTCATGATGTGGGCCGCGTACGGAATGTTCATGACGGTCAGGGCGCTGACGAAAGGCGTGGCGATGGCCGGCGAGTCCCAGGGCACGATGCAGACGACGACGAACATGGAACCGACATAGAACATCAGCACGCGCGTGACGACGGAATTGGTGGCGCGGGCGATGGCCTTGGCCGGGTCCGACGTTTCGGCGGCGGCGATGGTGACGATTTCGGCGCCCGAATAAAAGGCCGTGGCGGCGACGGCGCCGCTCAGTACGGGGCCCCAGCCGTGGGGCATGAAGCCGCCATGGCTGGTCAAAAAGCCCAGGCTTGGGATGCTGTTAGGCAAGCTGCCCGTGATGAACAGGGCGCCGACGAACAGGAAGACGATGATGGCGACCACCTTGATCGAGGCAAACCAGAATTCGAATTCGCCGAAGGCTTTCACCGAGAACAGGTTGAGCACCGTCATCGACACGAGCAAGACCAGGCTGATGGCCCACGAAGGCACGTCGGGCAGCCAGAAGTTGACCAGCTTGGCGCCGGCGATGGCTTCCAGCGCCACCACGACGACCCAGAAATACCAGTACATCCAGCCGCTCATGAAGCCGAGGAATTTCGAGACCTTCGGCTTGTCGTCGAAGGCCAGGCGCGCATATTCGTAAAAGGAGCCGACCACGGGCAGGGACGAGGCCAGCTCGCCCAGCATGCGCATGATCAGGACGACCAGGCCGCCCGTGAGCAGGAAGGATAGGATGGCGGCCGGGCCGGCGGCCTTGGCGATGACGCCGCTGCCGACAAAGAGGCCGGCGCCGATCACGCCGCCGATGGCGATCATGCTCATGTGGCGTTGCTTCAGCGAGTGCTGCAAGCCCGTGTTGTTGTGGTTGTCGCTAATCATGTTTGTCTCCTGTTAAAACACCTGACAACGCCTACTGCGCGTCGCGATTTGCGGCCTCCGATGCTCACTGTGCATCCGCACAGCTCCGCTTCTCAGCCACAACTCACTGCCGCTCGCTACGGCGATTGTCATGTGTTGTCAATATCTGAAGCTCGGTGCGCCCTGGCCTGCTGCGGCTTGTTCTTGCCGCGCGGCTTTGTTTTATTTGAGCAACACCGTCAAGCAGCATCGATACATCATCAAATCAGTCTGGTTGGCTGCATGCCATAAGTCAATCTGGAAATGCAGCGGCCCGGCGCGGCGCCCAAGGGGCAAGCGCGCTGGAGGATACGTACGGGGTATGGCTGAGTTATTGCTGGTTAAAAAATGGGAGCGGCGGCAACACTTGTGGCATTAGCGCCACTCCCGGGAACGTCTTACACCTTGCCCTTCCATGGCACGAGAGTACGTTCGAGGTAGCGCATCATCAAATCAAACAGGAAAGCGAAGAAGCCGATCACGATGATGCCCATGATCACCACATCGCTGGCCAGGAACTCGGAAGCGCTGAGCACCATGTAGCCGAGACCGCGCGTGGCCGCCACCATCTCGCCCGCCACCAGGGTGGTCCAGCCCACGCCGATGCCGATGCGCATGCCGGTGAGGATTTCCGGAATCGCCGCGCGCAGGATCACGTGCACGATCACCTGGAAACGGGTGGCGCCCATCGAGTAGGCCGCGTGGATTTGCTCCAGCGACACGGAGCTGACGCCGGCGCGGGCCGCGATGGCCATCGGCGCGAAGATGGCCAGGAAGATCAGGTAGACCTTCGAAAACTCGCCGATGCCGAACCAGATGATGACCAGTGGCAAGTAAGCGAGCGGCGGCAACGGACGGTAGAACTCGATCAAGGGATCGAAGATGCCGCGCGCCACGCGGTTCACGCCCATCATCACGCCGATGGGAATGGCCAGCACACAGGCCAGGCCGAATGCGCCAAACACCCGCACCAGACTGGCGACAGTGTGTTCCCACAGGGTGGCGCCGCCGAAACCGGTGGTGGCCGCCATGATGAATTTTTCATAGACAGCTTGCGGCGACGGCAGGAACAGGGGTTTCACGAGGCCGCTGGCCGTCACGCCAAACCACAGCAGCAGCACGGCGATGACGGTGACGGTGGCGATGCGGCTGGAATTGCCCTGCCCCGGCGCGCCGAACGCTTCGCCGGGCATGGCGCAGCGGGGAGCGAACAGGCGGCCAAAGAAACCGGCGCGCTTGGCGCTGGCGAGAGGAAATCCCACGACGGATGGGCTATGCATGGGACACCTCCAGCTCTTTGTTGACTGCGCGCTCGTCGCCATAAATGATGTTGAGCACCGTTTCACGCATCTTGATGAAGTCCGGACTCGATTTCACGGCGCGCGCATCGCGGCATTCGAGGAAGCGCTTGTTGAAATCGAGTTCATACGTGTGCGTGATGCGGCCCGGACGGGGCGACATGACGATCAGCCGGTTCGCCAGGAACAGCGCCTCGTCGACGCTGTGGGTAATGAAGAAGAACATGGTGCTGGACTTGGCCCAGATATCGAGTAGCAACTCCTGGATGGTTTCGCGCGTCAGCGCATCGAGCGCCGCCATCGGCTCATCCATCAGCAGCATGGCGGGATTGCACGTCAGCGCGCGGGCGATGCCCACCCTTTGCTGCATGCCGCCCGACAACTGATAAATCATATTGTCGTGAAAGTCCTTCAAGCCCACGAGCGCCAGGTTCTTGGCCGCCTGTTCGCGCCGCACGGCTTTCGGCACGCCTTGCAGCTTCAGGCCGAATTCCACGTTTTCCATCACGTCCAGCCACGGCAGCAAGGCGTGTTTCTGGAACACGACGCCACGGTCGGCGCCAGGCCCTTCCACCTTATTGTCCCCGAGCATGATTTCCCCCTTGGACGGGGCAATAAAGCCCGCCATCAGGCTCAGCAAGGTTGTCTTGCCGCAACCGGAAGCACCGAGCGCGACGACGAAGTCGCCGCTATTGATGGTGAGATTGATATTATTTAAGGCATGTACGCGTTCACCGGCCGTCTTGCCCGGATAAATCACGCTGACATCCTTGACGTACAGATTTTCCATCGTGTCCCCACAGTTCTGTTCAACGCACTCTGTTCAGTCAGCGCGCCCGCAGGCGCGCCATCGCACAACGTTTACTTCAGCAGGCCGGCGGCCTGTGCATACTTGGGTGTCACATATTTGGCGTAGTCAGGGGCCAGCGTATCGATCTTGCCTTCGCCCTTCAAAAATTGCGCCGTGGCCAGCAAGGCTTGCGCCACGCCGCCCTTCGCGCCGCCACCGAGCCAGGCAGGCGAAGCCTGCTCCTGCAACGATGGATAGGCGTACAGGGCCACGGAAGCGGCCACGTCCTTGGCAGCCGCACCCGAATGCTTGACGTTGGCTTTGACTTGCGGGGAATCGATGGTCCACGCCTTCGGATTGGCGCGGTAGTCGGCGTCGGCAGCGGCCATCACCTTGACGAACTTGGCCATGAAATCGGCATTCGCCTCGCCCCAGGCGCGCTCGACGGCCATGCCGTCAAACGTGGCCTTGCCCTTCTTGCTCAGTTCGCCAGAGGTCACCAGCACCTTGCCGTTTTGCTTGAGTTTGCTCAAGGCCGGGTCCCACACGAAGGCCGCGTCGATATCGCCCCGCTCCCAGGCGGCGGCGATCTGGTTCGGCTGCATGTTGAGCAATTTCACTTCCGTGGGCTTGATGCCCCACGTTTCCAGCGCGAACATGGTGTGGAAGTGTGTGGTGGAAACAAACGGCACGGCGATCTTCTTGCCGCGCAAGTCGGTCGGTTTGCTGATGCCGGCGCCATTGCGGGCCACCATCGCTTCGGCTTCGTTGATGTCGTCGATGATCCAGAACAGCTGCAGGTCGACGCCGCGGCTGACGGCCGCCGTCAATGGGCTGGAACCGATGACGCCGATCTGCACGTCGCCGGAAGCCATGCCGGTGGCCACCTTGGCACCCGAATCGAACTTGCGCCAGTTGATTTTGTAGCCGGTGGTCTTTTCCACCTCGCCGCTGGCGATCGCCACCAGGAAGGGACCGTTGATTTCCTGATAGGCAATCGTCACTTCCTTGCCCTGCGCGAAGGCCGTGCCGCTCGATGCGACCGCCACGCCCAGCACCAGGGTGCCGAGGACGGCGCGGCGCATCGTTGAAAAAACCGTTTTGCTCGTATTTGTGTTCATGTCTCACTCCAAGTTATTGTTATGTGTGAACGTTCGGGCAATCTCATCCTTGCGGATGGCGCCGCTGGTTGCTCTTTGTCAACCATACGGCGGCTTAGTACGGCTGCTGCTATTTAAAACACTTCATCCTTCAAGTGATACCAGCGGTACAGGAAGCGCTGGCCCAGGCGGCGGAACGGGGCGAACGCCTGCGACTCGACCAGTTCCATCATGTTGGGATACGGCAATTTCGAATTAAAGATCGGCAAGCCCGTGTCGCTGGCCTTGCCCGCGATGCGCTCGGCCATGCGCCGGCCCGCCTGTGCCGAATACATGACGCCGTTGCCGCCGTAGCCGAGCGAATAGAAGATCGATTGCTTCGGGTCCGGTTGCACGATGCGCGGCATCATGTCGTGGCTGACGTCGACCCAGCCCCACCACGAGTAATCGATGGGAATACCGGTCAGCGCGGGGAACTTGCGGTGCAGATCGTTGATCAAAAACTGTTTATATCTGTCGTCCGGCGCGTCGGCGCCCGTGATGGCGCTGCGGCTGCCGATCTGCACGCGGTTGTCCGGCATCAAGCGGTAGTAGTGGCGCAGGATGCGCGTATCCGTGATCACCTGGTGGGTGCGGAAATTGCACGCCTCGATTTCCGCCGGGGTCAACGGGCGCGTGACGATGGAATTCGACAAAATCGGCAGCAGCCGGTTCTTCACTTGCGCATGCAGGTGGGGCGAGGTGTAGCCGCCCGTGGCCACGGCCACGGAGCGGGCACGCACCACGCCGCCCGGCGTTTGCAGATAATGCACGCCATTGCGCGTCTCCCAACCCATCACGGGACTCGATGGATGCACTTTGGCGCCCAGCGCGCGCGCCTTGCGCAGGTAGCCGAAGGCCAGCTTGCCCGCGTGGATGCCGATGCCTTCCGGCTCGTGCAGGGCACCCGCCGCTTCCTTGTCGTCCACATACTCGCGCTTGACGGTGTCGGCGTCGAGGATGCGCGCGTCGTACTTGAAGATGTCGCGCATGACCTTGGCTTCTTTTTCCAGCGCGGGCATGGCTTTCGCCTTGTGGGCGATGTACAGGTGGCCGCCCGGCTGCGGGTCGCAATCGATGTCGGCCGTGATCTTCTTGAAGGTTTCCATGGCGTCGCACACTTCCGTGTGCAGCTTGAGGGCCGTGTCCATGCCGTATCGCGCGATCCACTGCGAGCGCTTCAGGCGGCCCGTCGTGCATTGCGCCTGGCCGCCGTTGCGCGTGCTGCAGCCCCAGCTGACCCGGTTCGCTTCCAGCACGGTGGCCTTGATGCCGTGTTCCTGGGCCAGGAAGATGGCGCAGGAGAGACCGGTAAAACCCGAGCCGATGATCGCCACGTCGACGTCGATGTCATGCGTGATGGGACCGTCGTCGGCGGGCGGCTCGCCGGCCGTGCCGATCCAGTAGGTGGGCGCGTAGGCATTGCCGTGGCCGGGCCGCTGGGCCACCAGCGGATCGTAGGCGGGATCGTAGGCCGTGCGGGCAGCGGTGCTGTTGCCCAGTACGTCAGATGGGGTGTCGACAGGTTTGTTCATGATCATTCCTGGTGAACGTGCTGGCTTAAGCTTTGACGACGGGTGGGCGATCCTTGCGGAAGGCGTTCTTCACGGCGATCTTGCCATCGCGGAAAGTAAAGATGTCGACCATGCGCGCCTCGATGCGCGTGCCGTCCGCCTTGGTGCCGGCAAAGGTCGATTCCGTCACGCCGCGCTGGCCGCTGACGAAATGCACGGGGTTCAGCCAGGCCGCGTCGGGAAAGGTTTGCCAGACCAGCTCGAAACCGGCGCGCACGGCGTCGCGGCCGATGAAACTCTTGCCCAGCAAGTCAGGACCGGCCACAGCGTGGAATTCGCAGTCGTCGGCCATGGCGGCCATCAAGGCCTCGATATCGTGGCGGTTCCAGGCATCGCCGAACGCTTGCAGGAAGTCGATGGTGACGGCGTCGGTGTGCGGTACAGGGTGGTTCATGGTGGTCTCCGTAAATCGTTTTTGATACGCTACGTTCCGTTTTTTGTCTTTTATTGAATTTAAGCCTTAAGCATGGCCTTGTCAAATCAAATAATCCAAAAAACGGGACGCCTTGTATTCTTTAATGAAATTATGATGTTTTCGTGACAATCTGTGAGAATTTGATCACAACGCTTTGTCGGATTACGCCGGGCTTTCGCCCGGCTAATCCGACCTACACAGTCGCGTAGGTTGGGCAGGTTGGGTAGGTTGGATTAGCCTGAAAGGCGTAATCCAACAACCTCAGCGCATCAAACGTAGTCTTTATACTTATCCAGATGACGCACCGGCTTGCTCAGCGCATCGCGGCGGAACGGGTCGCCCAGCTCGCGCGTGCACATGATTTCGATGATGGTCGTCTTGCCTTCATTCATCTGCATGTCGATCGCCTTCTTCAATGCCGGACCCACGTCTTCCAGCTTGTCGACCGTGATGCCTTCGGCGCCCATGGCCCGCGCGATCTCGGCGAAGCTCTGGTTGTCGAGCTCACCGGCGACGAAACGGCGGTTGTAGAAATCGACCTGGTTCTTCTTTTCCGCGCCCCACTGGCGGTTGTGGAACACCACGGCCGTCACGGGAATGTTGTGGCGCACGCAGGTCATCGTTTCCATCAGGCTCATGCCCCAGGCGCCGTCGCCCGCATACGACACGGCCGGACGGTGCGGTGCGGCCACCTTGGCGCCGATGATGGTCGGGAAGGCATAGCCGCAGTTGCCAAAGCTCATCGCTGCAAAGAAGCTGCGCGGCTTTTCGAAGCGCAAGTAACTATTTGCCACCGAATTGATGTTGCCGATGTCGGTCGATACCATCACGTCTTCCGGCATGGCTTTTTCCAGCTCGCGCAGCACCTGGCGCGGGTGCAGATAGTTGCCCGGCTCTTTCTTCGGCTCTGCGATCATGTCCAGGCCGTAGGCATCCATTTCATGGGTCCAGTTGGTCAACTCCTCTTCCCATGCGGCCTTTTCCGCTTGCACGGTGGCATAGCGCGCGTCGCGCGTGGCATCGCAGTCGAGCGTCTTGCCATCGAGGCGGGCAATAATCGCCTTGGCGGCCGCCTTGGCGTCGCCGCAGATACCGACCGAAATCTTTTTCACCAAACCGAGCATCTTGTTGTCGGCGTCGATCTGGATGATCTTGGCGTTCTTCGGCCAGTAATCCATGCCGTGCTGCGGCAGGGTGCCGAACGGTCCCAGGCGCGAACCGAGGGCGACGACGACGTCGGCCTGGGCGATCAGTTTCATCGCCGCTTTCGAGCCTTGATAGCCGAGCGGACCGCACCACAGCGGGTGGCTGGCGGGAAACGAGTCGTTATGCAGATAGCTGTTCACCACGGGCGCGCCGAGGCGCTCGGCCAGGGCCTTGCACTCGTCGATCGCTTCGCCCATGACGACGCCGCCGCCCGAGATGATCACGGGGAACTTGGCCTTGGCCAAGAGCTCCGCCGCATCATCGAGGCTTTTCTCGCCGCCGGCGCCGCGGTCCAGGCGGTTCGGTTTCGGGATATCGGCCTTGATTTCGCCATAAAAATAGTCGCGCGGGATGTTCAGTTGCGTCGGCCCCATTTCCGACATGGCGCGGTCAAAGCAGCGGCCCGTGAATTCCGCCATGCGGGCAGGATTGGTCACGTGGCCTTGATATTTCGTGAATTCCTCGAACATCGGCAGCTGGTTCGCTTCCTGGAAGCCGCCCAGGCCCATGCTCATCGTGCCTGTTTCCGGCGTGATGATCACGACGGGGGTGTGCGCCCAGTAGGCGGCGGCAATCGCCGTGACGCAATTGCTGATGCCGGGGCCGTTCTGGCCGATGACAACGCCATGGCGGCCCGAGACGCGGGCATAGCCGTCAGCCATGTGGCCGGCGCCCTGCTCGTGCACGACGGGAATCAGGCGGATGCCGGCCGGGGCAAAGATATCCATCGGGTCCATGAAGGCCGAGCCCATGATGCCGAACATGTCGGTCACGCCATTGGCGGCCAGGGTTTCCACGAACGCTTCGGACGGCGTCATCTTTTGCGGGCCTACAGGTATCGCGGCTGCGGCGGCGGCTTTTTGCTCGGTCATGTCATTCATGGGTGTCTCCTGGTCTGTGGTAATGAACTGCAGCGTATTTATCAATTTATTTATCAAAAAACGGTATATTTTGTTCCGAAATTTGATATACAATTCAATTTAAGCGTTCGGCAATCAAAAGTCAAACAGAATTTCGAGGAAACGGTACAATTTGAGTTCGAAAATGAAATAAGCTGATGTAACACTCAGATACCCAACCGAGGCCACCATGGACATGATTTCATCCCCAAAACTTGAGCCGGAAAAACTGGAAGGCGACACGCCCACGATGCGTTTGTTTGCCTTGCTGGAAGTGATTGCCGAAAAAGACCAACTGCTGTCGCTGCAAGCGCTGGTGGAAGAAACGGGGCTGCCGAAACCCACCCTGCACCGCATGCTGCAACAGCTGGAAAGCGTGGGCGTGCTGCAGCGCGAAAGCGACGGCCGCCACTACAGCACGGGTGTGCGCCTGCGCCGCCTGGCGTCTAACCTCTTGATTAACAACACCTTCCATGGCGCCCGCCGCATGGTCTTGCGCCAGCTGGTCGAGGAAGTGGGCGAAAGCTGCAACCTGACGGCCTTCAGCGGCAGCGAAGTGGTGTACCTGGACCGCGTGGAAACGGCGGCCCCGCTGCGCTTCTACCTGCATCCCGGTTCACGGGTGCCGGCCCATTGCTCGTCCAGCGGCAAGCTGTTCCTGGCGCAGATGACGCCCGTGCAACGACGCCGCCTGCTGGGCCACATGGAATTGACGCGCTTTACGGACAAGACGGAAACGGACCCCGCCAAGCTGGAACGCGAACTGGAACTGGTGCGCCGCAACGGCTATGCGCTGGACGACGAGGAATTCCTGCCCGGCCTGCTGTGCGTGGCCGTGCTGGTGCCGAACCCGAACGGCCGCTCGAACCTGGCCGTGGCGATCCAGGCGCCCATCATCCGTTTGACGCACGACAAGGCTTTACATTTCTTGCCAGCATTGCAACGCGCCGCGCAAGCCCTGGCCGCCATCGAATCGGAAACCATGCCGACGACGGGCGGGGACGACGACGCATTGCAGACAGGTAATTCATAACCGCTGCGGCACCCATGCTGCGGCTTGACCAGGAGAACAAGGTGCCAGATTCACGCCAACATCCCCCCGCCGCCGCAGCGCAAACCTTGCAGTCCGTGCGCAGCCTGTTCCATATCGACAGCGACCTGCTCGTGCCCGTCTTCACGGAACGCGATCCGCACGTGCCCGACATCGATCCCGCCTACCGCTTCAACAAGGACGTGACCCTGGCGATACTCGCCGGTTTCACGCATAACCGCCGCGTGATGGTGCAAGGCTTGCACGGTACGGGCAAGTCCACGCATATCGAGCAGGTGGCGGCGCGCCTGAACTGGCCCTGCGTGCGCGTCAACCTCGATGGCCACATCAGCCGCCTGGATCTGGTCGGCAAGGATGCCATCGTGCTGCGCGAGCAGCAGCAGGTGACGGAATTCCAGGAAGGCATCGTGCCCTGGTCGCTGCAACGGCCCGTGGCCCTGATCTTCGACGAATACGACGCGGGGCGCCCCGACGTGATGTTCGTCATCCAGCGCATCCTCGAGCGCGACGGCAAGTTCACCCTGCTCGACCAGAACCGGGTCATCACGCCCCACCCCCACTTCCGTTTGTTCGCCACCTCGAACACGGTGGGCCTGGGCAACCTGAACGGCATGTACCACGGCACGCAAGTGCTCAATCACGCGCAGATCGACCGCTGGAACATCGTTGCCACCTTGAACTATTTGCCGCAGGACGAGGAAACGGACATCGTGCTGGCCAGGGTTCCCGCCATGAACGACGCGGCGGGCCGCCAGCTGGCAGGCAGCATGGTGGCCGTGGCCAGCCTGACGCGCCACGGCTATGCGGCGGGCGACCTGGCGTGCCTGATGTCGCCGCGCACGGTGATCACCTGGGCGGAAAACTGCCAGATCTTCCGCGACCCGGCCCTGGCCTTCCGCCTGTCCTTCCTCAACAAATGCGACGAGGCCGAGCGGCCCATGGTGGCCGAGTATTACCAGCGCTGTTTCAACGAGGAATTGCTGGCGAGCCAGGCATGAACGCCGAAGCCATAGTTCCTGCCGCCTACACGCGCGAGCAGCAGGAAACGGATGAGCTGTGCGCGGGTGCCATCCGCGCGCTCAGCGGACAGGCGGCGATCCGCTACCGCGGACGGCGCCTGCACGACGGCCACCGCCCCCTGCCCATCCACGCGGCCCATCTGCAGCCCGATGCGGCGCTCGAGGATTTGCCCTCGCTGCGCGGCGCGGCCGACAGCGTGGCCCTGCGTTTGCTGCATACGGATGCGGCCCTGCACAAGTCCTTGTGCCCGGTCGAACCCGTGGCGCGGCTCGTCTTCGAGCTGCTGGAGCAACTGCGCGTGGAAACCCTGGCGCCAGAGCGGCATGCCGGCGTCATCGCCAACCTGCGCCACCGCTTTACTGCATGGTCGCACGCGTTCTACGATTCCGGCCTGGCCGAAGGCGCGTCGGGCTTGCTCTTGTACACCGTGTTCCAGATGTGCTGGTCGCGCCTGACGGCCAGGCCCGTGCTGGAAAAGACGGAAGATTTCATCGAGGCGACGCGCTGGTCCCTGTCCTCGCAACTGAGCGGCGACCTGGCGGGCTTGCGCCGCCACCGCGCCGACCAGGCCGCCTTTGCCCGCCACGCGCTGGCCATCGCCCATGCCGTCGACGCCATGCTGAAAGAGGCGCAGGCGGCGCGCGACGGCAGCGAGGACTACGGGGGCGACGCGAAGGCGCAGGCGGCCTTCAAGCTGCTGCTCGATTTCGACAGCGATAACGACAATGTTCCCGATGCCGCCCCGCTGGGCGACAGCCGCGCCTTGCGCGACAGCGATGGCGGCTACAAGGCGTACTCCACGGCATATGACCGCGAAGACAAGGCGGGCGAGCTCGTGCGCCGCGCCCTGCTGCTCGAGTACCGCGAACGCATGGATGCGCGCATCGCCAGCCTGGGCATCAATACGGCGCGCCTGGCGCGGCGCTTCACGCAATTGCTGGCCGTGCCCCAACGCGACGGTTGGTCGTTCGGCGAAGAAGAGGGTTATATCGATGGCCGGCGCCTGGCGCAGCTGATCAGCTCGCCGTCCGAGCGCCGCTTGTTCCGCAAGGAACAATTCCTGCCGCAGGCCGATTGCCTCGTCACCTTTCTCGTCGATTGCTCCGGCTCCATGAAGACGCATGCGGAATCCGTGGCCGTGCTGCTGGACATATTGCTGCGCGCACTGGATCAGGCGGGCATCACGACGGAATTGCTGGGCTTTACGACGGGCGCCTGGAACGGGGGCCGCGTCAAGCGCGACTGGATGCGCGCCCGCTCGCCCGCCCATCCGGGCCGCTTGAATGAACTCGTGCATATGGTCTTCAAGGATGGCGAGACGAACTGGCGCCGCGCGCGGCCCGACATCGCCGCCCTGCTGAAAGCGGACCTGTACCGCGAAGGCGTCGATGGCGAAGCCGTGGATTGGGCGTGCACGCGCATGCTGGCACGCCCGGAGCGGCGGCGCATCCTGCTCGTCGTGTCAGACGGTTGCCCGATGGATACAGCTACGAATCTGGCCAACGACGAGTTTTACCTGGCGCAACATCTGAAACAGGTGGTGGCGCGCCGCGAAGCGCAGGGCGCCGTGGAAATCTGCGGGCTGGGACTGGGACTGGACCTGGGCGCTTACTACAGCCGCAGCCTGGCCACCACCCTGCCCGCCTCGCTGAACAATGAACTGTTCAGCGAGATCGCCCAGCTGGTTGCCGGGCGCAGCCGGCGCTGATCAGGCGCGGGGCTTGCGGCGCCGCATCATCACGCCGGCCAGCGCCAGCCCCGTCAGCAGCATCACATAGGTTTCCGGTTCCGGCACGGCGCTCACGTATTCATACGTCACTGCCACGCGGCCGGAAGCGGCCGTCTGGAACTGCGTCAGCAAATTGCCCGCGCCGCTGCCCGTCGAGGAACCGATGGCATTCAAGCCCAGGTAAATCAAACCGCCGCCCGCCGAGGAAAACAGGGCAAAGTCGCTGGCACTGGCGGTCGTGTAGCTATTCGACCCCGTGCTCGAGCGGGGCCCCGTGTCCGCGCCCGAAGTCCCCGCGAAATCGATGCTGCCATCAAAGGCGCTCAGGGCGAATGTCTGCGTGAACAGCGGATTGGCCACCAGCAGGGTGGAATTGTCGGGACGGTACAAGGTCAGCAGCGAGGCCAGGCTCAGGGTCACGTCGGAAGCGCCCGCATCCAGGCTTTCCGCCCTGCCGCTGCCCTGCACGCCCCCTTCCAGATGGAATTTGATCGACGTCAAGGTGCCCAGGCTGCTGTCGAACTTGCCCAGCCCCAGGGTATCTGACCAATTGGTGGCGCCCAGGGCGCGGTCGGCGCTGAAGCTGATGGTCTGGGTGGCCGCCTGCGCGGAAGATGCAGCGCCAAGGCTTAGCACGGCGGCTGCGGCCAGTGCGATGAGAGATTTTTGCATCGATGACTCCTGTTCATTCAATGAGGAAGAGTGGATCACGCAGTGATTCACGCAGGAAGCGCGAGGGAGGTCCCTCGCGCCACAGCCCGGCCATTCAGCTAACCAGACAATTCATTGTAATAAATGAAAGAGTCGCAATATACTCAGTTTGTTGCAATTTTAAAAATAAGTATTGTTATTTTGATTTCCCATGCAACGATCATGCAGCGGGACGAAGAGAGCGCCGCGCCGTTGCTGGCGCCTCATTCGACGCAGTAACGCACCGTGTGCGCCTCCATGGGCAGCGGGATTTCCCAGTTCCACAGCATCGCTTGCAGCTTCTTGTTGCTGAGCGAGGTGTCGCGCTGGCCGTTGCGTCGGAGTAATTCCTTGCGCGGCTGTTCCAGGTACACGAGCTCCACCTGCGCATGGTATTTGTACAGCAGGTTGAGCGTCTTCTCGCGCATCAGCTTGGACAGATGCGTGGCATTCCACACGAACGGTTCGTGCTTGCGCAGCAGTTCGCGCGCCCGCTCTTCCGCATAGTCGCCCACCTGCCCCTCGTTCTTGCCATGCTTCAAGCCCAAGGCCGTCCGCGCATCGTCAAACGACACGACGGGCAGGCGCGGATGGTGCTTGTCCACCCAGGTATTCTTGCCGGACGCGGGCAAGCCCGACATGACGATCACGCGCGAACCCGGCTCCTGGAACAGGGAATAATCGGGATGCGCCTCGGCGCCGCGAAAGTACTTCACGCGCGTGTGGTCGTCGACGAAGACCCTGCGCTGGCCATAGCAGCCTTCCTCGCGCGCCAGTTCGCGGAACAGCTCGATGGCGTCGAGGATGCGCTGCGGGTCCGGGCAGATGCGGCCGCGGATATCGGCCTCGGCCAGCATGGCCAGCAGGCGGATATCGACTTGCCACGACAGTTCGCGCACGGTAAATTCCGGCGTGACGCCGCGCCGCGATTGTTCCAGCGCAAAGAACGGCACCTGGTGCACGTTAATCAAGCGGCAGATTTCCTCGCGCGCGGCAAACGGCACGTCGTAGTCCCACAGGGCGATGCGCGCATCGAGCGCGCCCTTGCGCGAGTGGCCGGGCTGGCCGATGGCGCCCGTCACGGGGTCGATCACCGTCGTGCTGCACTTGGCCACGTCGTGCAGCAAGGCGGCCAGGAACACGATTTCCTGTTCCGCCCGCGTCGCTTGCTGATACTCAAGCATGCCCAGCAGGGATTCCACCACCATCATGGTATGCGTCCACACATCGCCTTCCGCGTGGTACACGGGGTTTTGCGGCGTCGTCTTCGCCAGTTCCAGTTGCGGGAAAGCGGCCAGGCAGGCGCTGAAGTCGGGCGAGTGGCCCGCTGGCGGCACCAGTTGCTGCAGGGTTTTCCAGTTCATCATTTCATACTCCTTGAGAAGGCTGCCAGTTCGTCGAGCGACTGGCAGGTATGCAAGCCCAGGCTTTCCCACGTCACCAGCGGCTGCGGCGCGTACAGGTCGACGCCGTCGGCCAGCAGGTTCGGGATCAATGGCCGCGTGCTGTGGTGCGAACCGCTGTCGAGGATGGTTTGCGTAAAGTCATGGCGCACCAACTTGTAGCGGGCCAGCACTTGCTCGTCGTCTTCCACTTTCAGGTACAGGCCTTCCGCGTGGTCGGACTTGTCCGTCTGCTTCCAGCACAGGTCCAGCGGCAAGCGCTCACGCGCCACCACGCCTTCGAAAGCGTCGCGCCACAGGCGGGACTTGGCCAGCGAATGGCGCAGCAGCTGCCACAGCTGTTTCGGCGACGCGGGCATGGTGCCCGCATACAGCACGGGGACCGACAGCACGGGCGAGCCGGCCAGCATGGCGCGGCGGCGCGCCGTCGACAAAAACATCTGGCTGCGGCGGCAATACACGTCGAACTCGTTGAAATAATGGGGCAGGCGGTCGTAAAACACGGAATGCTTGCTGTAAGACCACTCGCCAAACAGCACAAATTGATCTTCAAGCATATGCAGCAAGGCGTGCTCATGCGCATGGGCCCACGGTTTCAACAGGTTGAACTGGCGTTCGCTGCCGCCGCCCGCCAGGTAGTGGCCGCGCGACTGCAGCAGCACCTCGCCCGCATCGCTGAACGACACGGCGGAGTTGGCGCCATCGATTTTTTCCTCGATGACGACGTATCGGCCGGCCAGCTTTTTCAGGGGCATCTGGTCGGAACCGTCGTCGCCGTCCTGCAGGCGCGAGCCTTCCAGGTGCGGCGTGCGCGGGTATTTAAATAAAGGCAAAGATTGTAAAAACATAGCGTCCCACGCCGCGTTCACCGGGGCGTGTCCATACAGGGTCAGGGGTGCTGACGACGTGTTCGGGCGTGGACGATCAGGACGGTGGTCCTGGATACGTGTGCGGAAAGAGCAAAAACAGTGCCGCAGCAATCGGGGGCGTCAACGCGCCGAACGATGCTGCAGAGAGCATTTCGTCAGCGTTAGCAGGTGATGGCGAAGAAGCGAGGCACTTTTGGCTCCAATAAGGAAGAGGTTCGAGAAAGAACCGCGAATATAAAGGCAGTTTGATTATTTTGCAAGTGGCTCTTCCTATCGTGCGCATCCCTGGCTTTGCAAGCCCCGCAAAATTTGCTAAGCTGGCGGCACTTCCTGTCGCTGCTGCGTGGAAAACAAACATGGCCCTTGCAAAAGGGCCGTGCATTCGTTATTTCCGGAGCAGAATCGTGTTTCCCATATCCAGATTACAAAAAGCCCTGCGCCGCCAGGGCATCGCCGTCGCCTATGCCGACGGAATTTATACACTCAGCAATCCGCACGCCCAGGCGTCCGTGCTGCTGCCCCACAACTTTCCCCTCGAGGAAAAAGCCGTGCGCCAGCTGATGGAGTTTGCCGCCGTCGCCGTGCCGGGCCAGGATGGCCATGTGTGCAAGGCCTGCGCTACGCCCGACTTCCACCCTGGCAGCATCGCGCCCGTCGGCAGCATCGTCGCCACCAGCCCCGACATGGTGATCCCCGCCATTCCCGGCACGGACATCGCCTGCGGCATGCGCCTGATCACGACGGGCCTGACCCTGGCGCAGTTCGAGGCGCGCAAGCCGCAGCTATTGAGCAAGCTCAAACACGTGTTGCTGGAAGACGGCCGCAACGTGCCGCTGCGCTCGAAGGCGTTTGCCGCCCTGTTCGAGGTGGGGCCGGAAGCGTTCATCGACAGCCTGCACAAGGATGGCATGTGCGGCCTGTGGCCCCGCGTCGACAAGGAGCGTTTGTTGCGCGAGCTCGACGCTTGCATCGCCCTGCGCGAACTGGGCGGCGGCTTGCGCCATGCGCCCGAAGCGCTGGTGGGCACGCGCGAAGTGATACGCGATCCCAGCCTGGGCACGACGGGATCGGGCAACCATTTCGTGGAAATCCAGCTGGTCGATACGGTCATGGACCGCCACGCCGCATACCGGCACGGGCTGGTGCCCGGCGAAGTGGTCGTGATGATCCACAGCGGCAGCCGCGACGTGGGTTTTTTTGTGGGCAGCCGCTGGATGGATCGCGCCAGGGGGGCGTGGCCGAAAGGCGTGCGCCACCCGCAGTCGGGCCTGTACGGCTTGACGGGCGAACTGGCCGGCGAATACATGGACGCCATGGGCGTGGCCTCGCGCTACGCCTGGGTCAACCGCATGGTATTGGCCGAACTGGTGCGCGACAGCCTGTCGCAAGTGTTTGCGCAGGATCAATCGCGCCTGGTGGTGGACGTGCCGCATAACGTCATCCTGCGCGAGCATGGCATGAACATCCACCGCAAGGGCGCCACGCCGGCGCGCGAGGGCGACCTGGCGCTGATCCCCGGCTCCATGGGCGACTATTCCTATGTAGCAACGGGGATGGGCAACCCCGACTGGCTGTGGTCGTGCTCGCACGGCGCGGGGCGCAGCATCCGCAGGCAAGCCATGCGCGCCATCCGGCCCACGGTGGGCGGAGACGAGATGGCCTTCCAGTGCGTGACGCTGCGCGAGGAACGCCGCGTCGAGGAAGCGCCGATGGCGTATAAAAAGATCGGCCCCGTCATCGCCGCGCAGGAGGAAGCGGGCTTGCTGCAATCAGTGGCGCGCTTGAAACCTTTATTGACGTTCAAGGCCTAGCGCAGCAATTGCGGCACGGCCGCCGCCATCAGCGACAGGCCGATGGCGGTCAGCACGGCAAACGCGATGCGGCGCATGCCGCGCTGGGCGATCGGCGGCGGGTAGCGCTTGCCTGCCATGGTGGCCAGCACGCCGACGGGCAAGGCCAGCGCGCACAGCAACAAGACTTTTGCGTCGAGCTGGCCCTGGCTGCCCGCCATCAGCGAGCGCCCGCCCGCGCTGATGGCGAACAGGAAGATCAAGCTGTAGCGGATGGTGGTCAGACTCATTTCCTGGCGGTAAAACTGGTATACGAGCGGCGGGCCGGCCAGCGAAAACAGACCCGAGAACAGGCCGCCGCACACGCCGCTGATGAAAAAGCTGCGCTTGTCCGCCGCGCCCGGTCCCGGCGGCGCCTGCAGCAGGATGCTGACGCCGCCATACACGATGGCCGCGCCCAGCAACAGTTTCAGCACCGGCGCATATGCCTGATCCAGATATCCCAACAGCAACACGCCGGCCGCCATGGCCGGCAGCAAGCCGATGCTGGCGGCGCGGATGGCGCGCCAGTCCAGGTGGTGCAAGGCGCCCGGCAAGGCCACGAGGCAATTGGCCAGGGACAACAAACTGACGAGGGCCGCCAGCGCGGGCACGGGCGCCAGGCCGAGGCCGCTGGCCACGCCCATGACGATCATGCCCAGGCCAAAGCCCGTGACGGTCTGGAAATACGTGCCGGCCGCCACCACACCCAGCAACGCCAGCACGGGCAGGCTGAACAACTCAGCGACCACCCTGGGCCTGCACGGCCGTCACGGCAATGACGTTGTAGACGTCGTCTGCGCTGCAGCCGCGCGACAGATCGTTGGCGGGCTTGTTCAAGCCTTGCAGCAAGGGGCCGATGGCGACGGCGCCGCCCATGCGTTCGGCCAGCTTGTAGCCGATATTGCCCGCGTCCAGGTTCGGGAACACCAGCACGTTGGCGCGGCCGTTGACGACGGAATCCTTGACTTTTCTCTGGGAAATCTCGGCCACGATGGCAGCGTCCAGTTGCACGTCGCCATCGATGGCCAGCAGCGGACGCTGGGCCTTGACCCGGTCCGTGGCCGCATGCACCTTGTCAACGGCCGCGTGGTGGGCGCTGCCGCTGGTGGAAAACGACAGCATGGCGACCCTCGGTTCTTCCATCAGCAAGGCTTGCGCGCTGTCGGCGGCGGCCATGGCGATGTCGGCCAATTCCTCGGCCTTCGGGTCAACGACGAGGGCGCAGTCGGAAAAGATAAAACCGCCTTTGAGGCTGTGAAACGGTTCGCACAGCATCATCAGGAAAAAGCTCGACACGAGCTTGAAGGCCGGGTCGACGCCGATGATCTGGATGGCGCTGCGCACCACATCGGCCGTCGTGTGCACGGCCCCCGCCACGCAGCCGTCGGCGTCGCCCAGGCGCACCATCAGGTTGGCGTAGCACAGCGGGTCTTGCACGGCGACGCGCGCCTGCTCCACCGTCATGCCCTTGGCTTGACGCAGCACAAACAATTGCTGGGCATAGTGTTCCGACTCGTCGGACGTTGCCGGATCGACCAGGCGCACCGCGTCCAGGTCCAGTCCGTGCTCCTGCGCCAGGGCCAGGATGGCGGCCGGCTTGCCGACGAGGGTGATGTGCGCCAGGCCTTCGGCCGCCGCACGCGCGGCCGCCTGCAGCACGCGCGCATCGCCGCCCTCGCACAACACGATGTTTTTCGGCACGGCACGGGCTTGTTCGATGATGCGGTGCAGGGCTTTCATGGCGACTCCAATTCGGTAAAAAAAGTGCCGGAACCATGGAAGCATAAAGATGGTTCCGGCACATAAAACCCGGCAAGCCGGGGTCATACAAGGATCGGTCGGGGTGGTGTCGGATGACGCCGGGCCTGGCTACTGCCCGGGTGGTGTCGGATGACGCCGGGCTTTGCCCGGCTAATCCGACCTACACAGTCGCGTAGGTTGGGTAGGTTGGGTAGGTTGGATTAGCCTGAAAGGCGTAATCCAACAACCTCAGCGCATCAAACGTAGTCTTTATACTTATCCAGATGACGCACCGGCTTGCTCAGCGCATCGCGGCGGAACGGGTCGCCCAGCTCGCGCGTGCACATGATTTCGATGATGGTCGTCTTGCCTTCATTCATCTGCATGTCGATCGCCTTCTTCAATGCCGGACCCACGTCTTCCAGCTTGTCGACCGTGATGCCTTCGGCGCCCATGGCCCGCGCGATCTCGGCGAAGCTCTGGTTGTCGAGCTCACCGGCGACGAAACGGCGGTTGTAGAAATCGACCTGGTTCTTCTTTTCCGCGCCCCACTGGCGGTTGTGGAACACCACGGCCGTCACGGGAATGTTGTGGCGCACGCAGGTCATCGTTTCCATCAGGCTCATGCCCCAGGCGCCGTCGCCCGCATACGACACGGCCGGACGGTGCGGTGCGGCCACCTTGGCGCCGATGATGGTCGGGAAGGCATAGCCGCAGTTGCCAAAGCTCATCGCTGCAAAGAAGCTGCGCGGCTTTTCGAAGCGCAAGTAACTATTTGCCACCGAATTGATGTTGCCGATGTCGGTCGATACCATCACGTCTTCCGGCATGGCTTTTTCCAGCTCGCGCAGCACCTGGCGCGGGTGCAGATAGTTGCCCGGCTCTTTCTTCTGCTCTTCGATCATGTCCAGGCTGTAGGCATCCTTTTCATGGGTCCAGTTGGTCAACTCCTCTTCCCATGCGGCCTTTTCCGCTTGCACGGTGGCATAGCGCGCGTCGCGCGTGGCATCGCAGTCGAGCGTCTTGCCATCGAGGCGGGCAATAATCGCCTTGGCGGCCGCCTTGGCGTCGCCGCAGATACCGACCGAAATCTTTTTCACCAAACCGAGCATCTTGTTGTCGGCGTCGATCTGGATGATCTTGGCGTTCTTCGGCCAGTAATCCATGCCGTGCTGCGGCAGGGTGCCGAACGGTCCCTGGGGCGATCCGTGGGCGACGACGACGTCGGCCTGGGCGATCAGTTTCATCGCCGCTTTCGAGCCTTGATAGCCGAGCGGACCGCACCACAGCGGGTGGCTGGCGGGAAACGAGTCGTTATGCAGATAGCTGTTCACCACGGGCGCGCCGAGGCGCTCGGCCAGGGCCTTGCACTCGTCGATCGCTTCGCCCATGACGACGCCGCCGCCCGAGATGATCACGGGGAACTTGGCCTTGGCCAAGAGCTCCGCCGCATCATCGAGGCTTTGCTCGCCGCCGGCGCCGCGGTCCAGGCGGTTCGGTTTCGGGATATCGGCCTTGATTTCGCCATAAAAATAGTCGCGCGGGATGTTCAGTTGCGTCGGCCCCATTTCCGACATGGCGCGGTCAAAGCAGCGGCCCGTGAATTCCGCCATGCGGGCAGGATTGGTCACGTGGCCTTGATATTTCGTGAATTCCTCGAACATCGGCAGCTGGTTCGCTTCCTGGAAGCCGCCCAGGCCCATGCTCATCGTGCCTGTTTCCGGCGTGATGATCACGACGGGGGTGTGCGCCCAGTAGGCGGCGGCAATCGCCGTGACGCAATTGCTGATGCCGGGGCCGTTCTGGCCGATGACAACGCCATGGCGGCCCGAGACGCGGGCATAGCCGTCAGCCATGTGGCCGGCGCCCTGCTCGTGCACGACGGGAATCAGGCGGATGCCGGCCGGGGCAAAGATATCCATCGGGTCCATGAAGGCCGAGCCCATGATGCCGAACATGTCGGTCACGCCATTGGCGGCCAGGGTTTCCACGAACGCTTCGGACGGCGTCATCTTTTGCGGGCCTACAGGAGCGGGTGGATGCACTGCGGCGGCTGCGGCGGCTTTTTGGTCGGACAAATCGGTCATGGCTCAGTCTCCTTACGGTTTTATGAAAAATCGGTATATTTTGTTCCGATATTTGAAATACGTGTTCAATTTAACGGTTGCGAAATGCGCTGTCAATGAAAATTCATGAAAAATCGGACTGTTTCATTCCTGAATCCGGAATCCGTGACTTAGACCCATTCCTGAAACAACAATGGCGGCTTATCCGCAACAGACAAGCCGCCATCGCCACCTGCACTGCCGCGTTTAGAACTTCAGGCGCATGCCGGCCGTGAAGGCGCTCGAGTTATGCCCAGGCAAGGGCACGCTGCCGCCGCTGGAGGCGTCGCCGACGAAGTTGGTGCCCGCGCCATCGTTGCTGATGCGCCCGTATGAGGTGTACAGGTTGGTGCGCTTGGACAAGGCATAGGTGTAGCCGATGGCCAGCTGGCGCCCGCCGCGGCGCGCATTCGTGCGGTCATCCTTGCGGATGTACGAGGCCATCACGCTGCCCGCCGCGCCCACGGGGGCCGACGCGCCCAGCATGTAGTTGCGGAAATCCGTGCCCGCATCGTCCTTGTCCGTTTCATACGCGGCGTGCAGCTTGGCGGGGCCGAAGTCGTAGGTGCCGCCCAGCAAGGTGACCTTGGCCGTGTTCAGCGGCGTATCCTTGCGGTTGTCGTGCGCCAAGGTCAGCACGAGCGGGCCGTTGGCGTAGTCGATGGAAAAGTCGATGGTGCGGCCCAGGGTATTGCTGTCCGGCTTTTCACCGAGGCCATACATGATCGATGCCGACAGGCCCTTGACCTTCGGCGTCTCGTACATGATGGCGTTTTTCGTGCGCAGGCTGGCCACGCTCATCAGGTTGATCGAGGCGCCCGTCATGCCCGTCTCGAAGGGGTCGATATTGTCCAGCGCGGTGAACAGCGGGTTGTGCTGCAAGCCCAGGTTCACGGTGCCGAAGTCGCCCGACAGGCCCACGTAGGCCTTGCGCCCGAACAAGGCGCCCTGGCGGTTGGCGCCCGTGTCCACGTCGAGGCCATTTTCCAGCAGGAAGTTGGCTTTCAAGTTATTGCCCAGGTCTTCCGTGCCCTTGAAGCCGATGCGGCTGCCCGACTGCACGCCGGTGGCCAGCTTGGTGACGGAACCGTCCGCGCCGCCGTGCTCGGACGTGAAGCCCGCGTCGAGCAAGCCGTACACGGTGACGGACGACTGGGCGCCGGCGCTGCCTGCGAAGAATGTGGCGAAAATTGCTGCCGCTACGAGTGTGTGTTTCATGTCATCTCCAGGTATTGTGGTTTTTATGGGTGCTTCAAACAGAATCAACAACGGTGCTGCAAACTGCGGTAAATGCGGCAACTCAGGCGATCAGCCCGGCCATCGGCGACGAGGGCGATGCGCTCATGACGCCCGCTCTCCGGGGCATGCGCCCGGCCAGATAGGCCTCGCGTCCGCCCTGCACTGCCAGTTTCATGGCGCGCGCCATGCGTATCGGTTCGCGCGCCGCCGCAATGGCGGTATTCATCAAGATGCCGTCGCAACCGAGTTCCATGGCGATGGCAGCATCCGACGCCGTGCCGACACCGGCATCGACCAGCACGGGCACACGCGCTTGCTCGATGATCAGCGACAAGTTCCAAGGATTGAGTATGCCCATGCCCGAGCCGATCAGGGACGCCAGCGGCATGACGGCGATGCAGCCGAGGTCTTCCAGCATGCGCGCCTGGATGGGGTCGTCGCTGCAATACACCATCACCTGGAAGCCATCCTTCACCAGCTGTTCCGCCGCCTTCAACGTTTCCGGCATGTTCGGGAACAGGGTCTTTTCATCGCCCAGCACTTCCAGCTTGCACAGCTGGTGGCCGCCCAGCAGCTCGCGCGCCAGCTGCAGGGTGTAGACGGCGTCGCGCGCGTTGTAGCAGCCGCCCGTGTTGGGCAGGATCGTGTATTTCGATGGCGGAATGAAGTCGAGCAGGTTCGGCTCGCCCTTTTCCTGGCCGATATTCACGCGCCGGATGGTGACGGTGACGATCTCGGCGCCGCTTTCCTCGATGGCGAGGCGCGTTTCCTCGAAATCCTTGTATTTGCCGGTACCCACCAGCAGGCGCGACTGGTAGGTGGTGCCGGCCAGGGTCAGGCCGCCGGTTGGCTGGCGGGGGGTGGCGTCGTCTCTCATCGTGGTGCTCTCCTAAGTTGAACCAACGCGGCCTCTTGCCGGGGGGCTTCGCCGCAAAACGCAAAATCGACTTCCGGCCGCCGTCCCGACACGAGGTCGGCGATCGCCCTGCCCGCGCCGCAGCCCATGGTCCAGCCCAGGGTGCCGTGGCCCGTGTTGAGGTAGAGCTGGCGGTAGCGCGTGGCGCCGATATACGGCACGTTCGACGGCGTCAGGGGGCGCAAGCCGGCCCAATAGACGGGGTCGCTGTAATCGCAGGCGTGGGGAAACAGGGCCTGCACGCGGCGCGTGATGGCGGCGCAGCGCACGGGGTTCAGCTCGCGCGTGTAGCCGTTCAGCTCGCACGTGCCCGCCACGCGCAGGCGCGATCCCAGGCGCGAAAACACCAGCTTATGGCCGTCATCCGTCAGCGATACGCTGGGTGCGGCGGCGGAATCAAGAATCGGATAGGTGGCGGAGTAACCCTTGCCCGGATACAACATCAGGCGGATGCCCAGCGGCCGCAGCAGCGGTGCGGAAAAACTGCCCATGGCCACCACCACGGCATCCGCATGCTCGATGCGGTGGCGGCCTTGCGCATCGATGCATTCCACGCCCGTGATGCGCTCGCCGTCCGCCAGCAGCCGCGTCACCGTGGTGCCGTACTGGAAATCCACGCCGGTGACCGCCGCGCGCGCGGCCAGCGCCTTGGTAAACAGGTGCACGTCGCCCGACTCGTCGCTGGCCGTGAAGTCGCCGCCGACGATCTGCTGGCGGGCATGGGCCAAGGCCGGTTCCAGCCGGATCACTTCGTCGGCGCTGACGGTATTGCGCGGGCAGCCCAGTTCGCGCAGGAGCGCGGCGCCCGCTTGCGATTTATCAAACTCCTGCTGGTCCGTATAGAAATGCAAAATGCCCCGCTCGAGGTGGTCATAGGCGATGCCCGTCTCGTGGCGCAAGGCTTGCAGGCTCTGGCGGCTGTACTCGGCCAGGGCGACGATCTGGCGCATATTGCGCGCCACCCGCGATGGCAGGCATTCGCGCAGGTAATGCAAGGTCCACTGCCATTGCAGCGGATCGAGGCGGGGACGGAACAGCAGCGGCGCGTCGTCCTTGCCCAGCCAGCTCACGACCTTGCGCAAGGTGGCGGGATTCGCCCACGGTTCCGCATGCGAGACGGAAATCTGCCCGCCGTTGGCAAAACTGGTTTCCTGCGCCGCGCCCGCCTGGCGCTCGAGAACGCGCACGTCGTGGCCCGCCTGGCGCAAATACCAGGCCGATGCCGTGCCGACCACGCCGGCGCCGAGAACGAGGATCTTCATGGCGAATGGCCAGCGCTCAGCGCGTCAGCAGCACGGCGATGGCGACGAAGGCGGCGATCCACACCGTCTCCATCACCAGCATGATCACGGGACGCCAGCCCAGCGAGGCCAGCGACTGGAACGAGGTTTTCACGCCCAGGGCGGCAATGGCGATGACGAGACAGGCGCGCGAGGCATTGTTGATCCAGCCATTCACTTCCTGCGGAATCAGGCCCAGGCTGTTGGTGATGACGAGCCAGACAAAGCCGATCAGGAAGAACGGCACGAGCGGCGGCGCATCGACTTCGCTCTTGCCGTCCTTGCGCTTGAACATGATCGACAGGCCCAGCACGACGGGCACGAGGCACGCCACGCGCGTCAGTTTCACGAAGGTGGCGACATCGCCCGTATGGTTGCTGACCAGATAGCCGGCGCCCACCACCTGCGCCACGTCATGAATCGTGCCGCCGATGAACACGCCCGCCTCCGTCGGGTCAAAACCCAGCAGCTTGACCAGCAGCGGGTAGACGATCATCGCCAGGGTGGACAGCGAGGTCACGCCCACCACCGTCAGCAGGGTGAATTTTTCGTTCTCCTTGGTTTGCGGCAGCACGGCCGAGATGGCCAGCGCGGCCGAGGCGCCGCAGATGGCCACGGAGCCGCCCGACAAAATGCCTTCCGTGATGGGGCGTTTCAGCCATTTGGCCAGCAGGTAGCCGAAGCCCAGGGTGGCGATCAGCCCGCCGACGACGATCAGCAACGGCGTCACGCCGACCGAGGCGATCTGGTTGAAGGTGATGCGCGCCCCCAGCAGGGCCACGCCCGTGCGCAGCAGCACCTTGCTGCAAAACTCGATGCCGGGCTTGCAGGTGGGGTCGGACGCGAGGAAATGGAAAGCCAGGCCGAAAAACAGCGCATACAGCAGCTGGGGGCCGCCGTAATTGCTGGAAATAAAGGTGGCCGACAGGGCGATCACCAGCGCGATGGCCACGCCGGGCCAGCTGCGCAGCACGGCGCGGGGCCGCCAGATGGCGATGGCGGAAGACAAATAGGGGATGTTCTTGTCGACAACGCGTGTTATCGCTGAGGAGTTGGTTTTCATGCGGGTCCGCTCATAATGTTTTAAAAATTGGGACATTTCATCTCGTTTTTTAATAATACACGATGAGCTAGCGAAGTCCATGCTTTTCCATGAAAATCGAAACCGGATGTTCCGGAAACCGACATTTTAATGATGCCGGCACCATAAACGACAAGCGGCGCGGCCCTTGGCAGGGACGCGCCGCTCTTTACTTAAGCGTTAAAAAGTTACTTTTTGTTCAAGCGGGTGATCAGGCTGGACGTGTCGTAACGGTTGCCGCCCGCCTGCTGCACTTCGCCATAGAACTGGTCCGTCAAGGTCGTCACGGGCAAGTCGCTGCCGTTGCGCTTGGCTTCGGCCAGGCAGATGCCCAGGTCCTTGCGCATCAGGTCGACGGCGAAACCGAAGTCGAACTTGCGCTCGATCATGGTCTTGCCCCGGTTTTCCAGCTGCCACGACTGCGCCGCGCCCTTGGAAATCACGTCCACCACCAAGGCCGCATCGAGGCCCGCGTTTTCCGCAAAAGCGATGCCCTCGCTCAAGGCTTGCACCAGGCCCGCGATGCAGATCTGGTTGACCATTTTCGTGAGCTGGCCGGAACCGGAAGCGCCCATGTAGGTGACGGCGCGCGAGAACAGGGCGATGACGGGCTCGGCACGTGCATACGCTTCCGCATCGCCGCCCACCATCACGGTCAGCTTGCCGTTTTCCGCACCGGCCTGGCCGCCGGACACGGGCGCGTCAAGGAAGAACACGCCCTGCTCTTTCGCCGCCGCGTGGATGGTGCGCGCCGCTTCGGCGGACGCCGTCGTGTGGTCGATCAGGATGCTGCCCGGCGCCATGGCGGACAGCAAGCCGCCCTCTTCCAGGATCACTTGATACAGATCGTTATCGTTGCCGATGCAGGTGAAGACGAACTCGGCACCCGCAGCGGCGGCGGCCGGCGTGGCGGCGCTGCTGCCCTTGTATTGCTCCAGCCAGGCGGCCGCGCGGGCCGGGTTGCGGTTGTACACGGTGACGTCGTGCCCGCCCGCCGCCAGGTGACCTGCCATGGGGAAACCCATGACGCCCAAACCGATGAATGCCACTTTTGCCATTTTGTCCGTCCTGTCGATGTGTGAATCCGATTATTGTTGCACAAACAGTCGCCGCCGGCAGCATCAAGGCGCGGGGGCGCGCCGATAATACAGGTCGAACTCTTCCTCGCCGTCCGCCACGAAGCCGTGACGCACATAGAAGCGGTTCGCCTCGCTGCCGCGCAAGGCGCCCACGCGCACGCTCTTGCGGGCCGCATCGGCCTCGGCAAACACGCGCGCCAGCACGGCCGCGCCCATGCCTTGCCGCTGGCATTCCGGCGCCAGGTAGAGGTGGTCGAGCAGCAAATAATCCGCTTGCGGGCGCAACACATAGAAGCCGGCCAGCGCGCCGCCATGGCGCAACTGCCAGGTGCAATCGGGGTCGTAGGTGGACAGGAAACGCTGGCGCGCCCGCTGCGGATCATAGCGGCCGATGCGCTCCAGGCTGTCGCGCATGGCGGCCACGCGCAGGCTGGCCAGCGCCTCGCCATCGGCGATGCTGGCAGGGACGAAGGTCAGCATGGCGTCACAGCACTGCGCACAATGCCGCCATCAACGCCGCGCACTCAGCCGGATTGCCGATGCTGATGCGCAAATACTGGCTGATGCGCGGAGCGTTGAAATGGCGCACGATCACCGACTTGGCGCGCAAGCCGGCCGCCAGTTGCGCCGCATCATGCTGCGGGTGGCGGGCAAAGATGAAATTGGCCACCGACGGCAGCACTTCGAAGCCCAGCGCCGCCAGGTCCGCCGCCAGCTGTTCGCGGCTGGCGATGACGGCCTGGCGCGTCTGCTGGAAATACGCTTCATCATGCAGCGAAGCGACGGCGCCGGCCAGGGCCAGCCTATCCAGCGGATACGAGTTGAAACTGTTCTTCACCCGTTCCAGCGCCTCGATCAAATCCGCATGGCCGAAGGCGCAGCCGACGCGCAAGCCGGCCAGCGAACGCGATTTCGAGAACGTCTGCACCACCAGCAAGTTCGGATACTTGTCGATCAGGGCCACGGCGCTCTCGCCGCCGAAATCCACGTACGCTTCATCGACCACGACCACGGCGTCGGGATGGTCGCGCAGCAAGGTTTCCACGCCGGCCAGCGGCAAGTCCACGCCCGTGGGCGCGTTGGGATTCGGGAAGATGATGGCGCCGCACGGCCCCCGGTAGTCTTCAGGACGGATGCGCATGGCCTCGTCGAGCGCGACCGTGCGGTAATCGATGCCGTACAGCTTGCAATACACGGGATAGAAACTGTAGCTGATGTCCGGGAACAGCAAGGGCGCATCGTGCTTGAGCAAGGCCATGAAGGCCAGCGCCAGCACTTCGTCGGAACCGTTGCCGACGAACACTTGCGCGCTGTCGAGTCCGTGGTAGGCGGCCAGGGTTTGCTTCAGTTCGCTGGCGGTGGGATCGGGATACAGGCGCAGGCTGTCGTTGGCCGCGTCGCGCAATACTGCCAGCACCTGCGGCGACGGGCCGTAGGGGTTTTCGTTGGTGTTGAGTTTCACCAGGTCGGGCAGTTTCGGCTGCTCGCCGGGGACGTAGGGGGTCAGCTCGCTGACGATGTTGCTCCAGAATCGGCTCATTGCTTTTATGGGTGGGGTCGGGATGGGAGGGGGTAGATTAACATAGGCTGAGCGGGGTCAAGGTGGGGGGCAGCTGTTGAGGCCAGATATGCGACAGCGCAATAGCCGGACCGTGCACGATACCCTCGTGACACGGTTTGACAGCGCTGAAAGAAGCGCGGAGCATGGAGTGGGTAATGAGGAGGATACTGTCATGAGCGGATGGGGCGACACACAGGAGCGGGATACGGCGGATATGAAAATGGAGCATGCCGATTACGCGACCAAAAGCGATGTGGCTGCGGCCAGATTGGCCATGATTTTATGGTGCGTGGGGACGATGATTGCTACGTCAGCTGTAGTGTTTGCGGTGGCGAGGCTGGTGCACTAGCTTGGGTTACGTTAGTGGGGCGCTGGCTTTCAAGGCCTGAATGGAGGAAAAAACGCCTTGCGCTGCGCGCTTTGGGCGGTTTTTTCTACCTGGCCTTGATGTGTCGCAGGCTTTTTGGCATCGCTAATAAAAAAAGCTCCCTTGCGGGAGCTTCTCTTATGTATTCTGGCGGAGAGGGTGGGATTCGAACCCACGGTACGATTTAACGTACGCTTGATTTCGAGTCAAGTACATTCGACCACTCTGCCACCTCTCCGTTTACCGCGGTCTATTCGTTCAAACTGGCATGCCTGTTTGAACGAGGCGCTATTTTAGCATGGGGATTGTTGGCTTGGGTAGGGGTTTATTGGCGATTTGTAACTCAATGCTGGGTGCCAATCCGAAAAACCAATTGGACGATTCGGGGAGTCTCGCGCGAGTACGCGCTCGTCTTCGAAGCTGCCGCCTTGGCGCACGTGTAAAAACCAATTGGGCGATTCGGAGAGCCCCGCGCAAATATGCGCGGGGCTTCGAATCCCACGCGTACGCCCCGCAGGGGGCGTACTCCTCTTCGCCGCCACAAATAAAAAAAGCTCCCTTGCGGGAGCTTTCTCTATTTGTTCTGGCGGAGAGGGTGGGATTCGAACCCACGGTACGATTTAACGTACGCTTGATTTCGAGTCAAGTACATTCGACCAACTCTGCCACCTCTCCATTTTCTGCGGTCTTTTCCCGCATTGCTGCGAGAAGGCAAGATTATAGCAGCCGCCTGAAAAAATGGAAGGACTATTTTAAGCCTTCCATTGCAGCAAGCTGCCTGGTCTTTTTTACGCCTTCAGATGCGTCAGGCCGCCCATGTACGGGCGCAGCACTGGCGGGATTTCGACGCTGCCGTCCGCTTGCTGGTAGTTTTCCAGCACCGCGACCAGGGTGCGGCCCACTGCCAGGCCGGAGCCGTTCAGGGTGTGGGCCAGTTCCGGCTTGCCGGCGGCGTTGCGGAAACGTGCCTGCATGCGACGGGCCTGGAAGGCTTCCGTGTTCGACAGAGACGAGATTTCGCGGTAGGTGTTCTGCGCCGGCAGCCACACTTCCAGGTCGAAGGTCTTGCTGGCCGTAAAGCCCATGTCGCCCGTGCACAGCGACATCACGCGGTATGGCAGGCCCAGGCGTTGCAATATCGTTTCCGCGTGGCCGACCATTTCCTCCAGCACCTGGTACGAGGTGTCCGGGTGCACCACTTGCACCATTTCCACCTTGTCGAACTGGTGCTGGCGGATCATGCCGCGCGTGTCGCGGCCATAGCTGCCCGCTTCCGAACGGAAGCATGGCGTATGGGCCGTCATTTTCAGGGGCAATTGGTCGAGCGCCAGGATTTCATCGCGGGCGATGTTGGTCAGCGACACTTCCGAGGTCGGGATCAGGTAGAAGGTCTCGCCCTCGCCTTCCACGCCGCCTTTTTTCACCGAGAACAGATCGGCTTCGAATTTCGGCAGCTGGCCCGTGCCGCGCAGCGAATCCGCGTTGACCATGTACGGCGTATAGCATTCCGTGTAGCCGTGCTCGTCAACGTGCGTGTTGAGCATGAATTGCGCCAGTGCACGGTGCAAACGGGCGATGCCGCCCTTCATCACGGAGAAGCGCGAACCGGTCAGCTTGGTGGCCACTTCGAAATCGAGGCCCAGCGGGGCGCCCACGTCGACGTGATCCTTGACTTCGAAATCAAACGTGCGCGGCGTGCCGACCTTGCGCACTTCCACGTTGCCCGACTCGTCCGTGCCTACCGGTGCCGATTCGTGCGGCAGGTTCGGCACGGCCATGATGAAGTCGCTCAGCTTGGCTTGCACCAGGGTCAGGGCCGCTTCATCGGCTTTCAGTTCATCGCCCAGGCCGGCCACTTGCGCCATCACGGCCGAGGTGTCTTCCCCCTTGCCTTTCAACATGCCGATTTGCTTGGACAGCGCGTTGCGCTTGCCCTGCAGTTCCTCGGTGCGCGTCTGGATCGCCTTGCGTTCGGCTTCGAGGGCGGTAAAACCTGCCACGTCGAGCTGGAATTTGCGCGTCGCCAGGCGTTCTGCGACGTTGGCGATGTCTTTACGGAGAAGTTGGATATCTATCATGGGTGGATGGCGGTGCCGATGTATCGAAAGCACTCATTGTACCAAGACCCTGTTCACTTCGATGAGTTTTGCGCAAGGTCAACCATCGTCATGGCAGCCTGACCGGGCACTCGCGCCCGCTTTACGGCGGATACTTAAATGAAAGCGGCTTTTTCAGCGTCCGTCAGGCGGCGGGCGCTGACGGTGACGACGGGCATGCTGCTGTCGGCGGCCTGGGCGATCACGGTGTTGCTGGCGCTCACTTCCAAGGTATTCGCGCCGGCGGTGGCGAAGCTGGCGCCGATGGCGATGATGGCGGCGGCGACAAAGGTGATTTCCATGTTTTTCAGTACGTTCATGATGTGACTCCTGGTTAGTTTGTTTCGTTGACTGCTGCTGGTATGGTGCTACTTTAGCCAACGGCGGCAAACAAGGCCACCGACTTGCGACCGGCGGCGAAAAACAGGGAGCGAACGGTGAAAAACGGGGACTGAAACGCAAAGAATAGTTACAAGGCCTCATGCACCAGGCGGCCCAGCCGGCCGATGGCCTGCTCGATGCGCGGCGTCCACGCATTGCCGCAATTGAGGCGCAGATAATTGCCGAACTTGCCCGAGGCCGAGAACAGCTGGCCCGGCATGTAGGCCACGCCGCCGGCGATGGCCTGGCCATGCAGGGCCAGCGCATCGACCTGCGGCGGCATCTGCACCCACAGCACGAAACCGCCCTGCGGCTCGGACAGCATGCAGTCCGCCGGAAAGCTGGTCGCCACGGCATCGGACATGCGCGCGATGCGCTGCACCAGGGTGCGCCGCATCTTGCGCAGCTGCTGGTCGTAGCTGCTGCCTTCCAGAAAGTCGGCCAGCACGGCCTGGAAGAAATGGCTGGTGGCGCCGCTCGACACGGTTTTCAGCAGGGCCACTTCCTGCGCGTAGCGCCCGGCCAGCACGTAACCGACGCGCGACGCGGGCGTGATGGCCTTGGAAAACGAGGAACACAGCAAGACGTTGCCGCTCGTATCGTAGGCCTTCACGGGCCACGGGCGCTGCGGCGCAAAGCACAGGTCGCCATACACGTCGTCTTCCACCAGCGGAATATTGAATTCCGACAGCAGGCCCGCCAAGCGCTGCTTGTTGGCTTCCGGCATGACGCAGCCCAAGGGATTATTCGCGTTCGGCACGAACAGGCAAGCCTGCACAAGGCCGGCGCGCAGGGCCAGTTCCAGCGCGTCGAGCGACGGCCCCGTCTTCGGGTCGGTGGGAATTTCCAGCGCCTTCATGCCCAGGCTTTCGATCATCTGCAGCAGTACGAAATACGTGGCCGACTCGATGGCGATGGTGTCGCCCGGTTTGGCGACGGCGCGCAGGCACAGGCTGATCGCTTCCGTGCAGGAATTCGTCACGACGATCTCGCGCGGGTCCAGCTTGCCCCAGTCCAGCGCGCGCCGCGCGACCTGCCGCAAGAAATTGCCTTCGCTGACGTCGTAGCAGCTGACCTTGCTCAACAAGGCGGGTTCGCGCCGCGCCACGGCGCTGATGGTGCGCTGCATGCGCTTGATCGGCAAGATCTCGTCGGGCGGCCAGGCCGTGCCCAGCTGCACGATAGCGGGCGCCTCGTTTTCCTTCAGCACGCGCATCAACAGGTTGTTGATGCCGACAAAGGCCGGCTCCTTCAGATGCTGCGCGTCGGCACTGCAGGGCCGGCGCGGCGCGCGGTGGCGCACGAAATAGCCGGACTGGGGCCGCGCATCGACCTGCCCCCGGTCTTCCATCAGGCGCAAGGCTTGCATCACGGTGCTGACGGAAATGCGCTTTTGCTGCGCCAGGTGGCGGATCGACGGCAAGCGGTCGCCGGGCGCGAACACGCGCGCGTCGATCAGGGCGCCCAGCTCGTTGGCCAGGTGCTCGTACAGATTCAAATGCGCGCTCATATTCATCCCTTCAGTATGCGGCTGGCGCGCGCGGCACGCACAGATACAGTTGCCCGTTTTTTTGACAAGCACAGTGTACGACGAAGCGCACTGTGTGCATGACAATTTCGTTTTCCTGCATCTGTCATGGTTCAAGCCAAGGGCCTAAGCTGTTCCTGTCAGCACAACAGGAGCGATGCCATGCATACCGACCACGAATTACGCAGCGAACGGCCCTTGCGTCTGGAGAAAGCGCACGCCAGGGTCATCGAATGCCTGTCCGGCACGGCCTGGATCACGGCCTACGCCCAGTTCGAGGATTGCGTGCTGCGCAGCGGCGAACGCTACACGATCCCGAATGACGGCCTGGTGCTGGTCGAAGCCGTCGGCAGCGGACACATCCGCGTGCACGGGGCGGCCGCCCCGCGCCCCGCCCTGCTGCGCTGGCTGAACCTGGCACTGCCTCACACACTGAATACTAGGAATACATGACTCACAAACCATTGCGCGTCCTCGTCACGGGCGCCGCCGGCAGCATCGGCACCGCTTTCTGGAAGCGCCGGCACGGGGAATTCTCCCTGCGCCTGGCCGACCTGCGGACGGATGGACTGGTGGAAGCGCCCTGCCCGTCCATGCAGCTCGACGTCAGCAATTACGCCGCCTGCCTGGCCGCCTGCATGGATACCGACGTGGTGCTGCACCTGGCCGGCGTGCCGCACGCCAGCGCCGATTTCGATGCGCAGTTGCTGCAGCCGAACATCATCGGCACGCACAACATCTTCCGCGCGGCGCAGGCTCAGGGAGTGAAAAGAGTGGTGTTTGCCAGCAGCGCGCAAGCCATCGAAGGCTATCCGCTGGACGTGCAAGTGCACGAAACCATGCCGGCGCGCCCGGCGAACATGTATGGCGCCAGCAAGGCCTTCGGTGAAGGCGTGGCCTCCGCGTTCGCGCACCAGCATGGCATGACGGCGATCGCCGTGCGCATCGCCAACGTGGCCCGGTTTGTGCCAGGCCAAGAGCACAGCGCGCGCGACATCGCCGCCTTCATCAGCGAGCGCGACGTGGTACAGCTGCTGGCCTGCTGCATCGCGGCGGACGTGCCGCCCGGCTACCACGTCGTGCATGGAGTGTCGGACAACCGTTATAAACGGCTATCCATCGACGCGACGCGCCAGCTGGTCGGCTACGCACCGCAGGACGACGGTTTTACCTTGCTGGGCTTGTAGCCTCAGCCCTTGCCGGCCGGTTTTCCTGCTTTTCTGTCCAGCTCGCGCAGCCACGCCAATTTGTCGGCTATTTTACTTTCCAGGCCGCGCGGCACGGGCTGGTACCAGCCCGGTTCCGCCATGCCGTCCGGAAAATACGTTTCGCCAGCCGCATAGGCATCGGGCTCGTCGTGCGCGTAGCGGTAGGCGTGGCCGTAACCGAGTTCCTTCATCAGCTTCGTCGGCGCATTGCGCAAGTGCACGGGCACTTCCTTCGATTTATCCTTCTTGACGAAGGCCATGGCCGTATTGAATGCGTTGTAACCCGCATTGCTTTTCGCGGCAATCGCCAGGTAGATCACGGCCTGGCCCAGCGCCAGCTCGCCTTCGGGCGAACCGAGGCGCTCATACGTTTCCGCCGCATCATTGACCATGGTCAAGGCGCGGGGGTCGGCCAGGCCGATGTCTTCCCAGGCCATGCGCACGATGCGCCGCGACAAATAGCGCGGGTCGGCGCCGCCGTCGATCATGCGGCAAAACCAGTACAGGGCCGCGTCCGGGTTCGAGCCGCGCACGGACTTGTGCAGGGCGGAAATCTGGTCATAGAAATTGTCGCCGCCCTTGTCGAAGCGGCGCGAATTGAGGGTCAGCGCATTGTCGACGAAAGCCGCGTCGATCTTGGTCGTCCCCGTCGAGCTGGCGGCCGTCTCGGCCTGCTCCAGCAGATTGAGGAAGCGGCGCGCGTCGCCGTCCGCGTAGCCGATCAGGGTATCGGCCGCCGCCTCGTCGAAGCTCAGGTGCGTCAGCGCCGTGCTTTGCGCCTTGGCCAGCAGCTGCTTCATCTCGTCTTCGTTGAGCGATTTCAATACATACACTTGCGCGCGCGACAGCAGCGCCGAGTTCACTTCGAAGCTGGGGTTTTCGGTGGTGGCGCCAATAAACGTCACCAGACCCGACTCGACGAAGGGCAGCAAGGCATCCTGCTGCGATTTATTAAACCGGTGGATCTCGTCGACGAACAGCAAGGTGTGTTTGCCGAACTGGTCCAGGCTGTGGCAGGCCTGGTCCATGGCTGCGCGGATATCTTTCACGCCCGCGAACACGGCCGACAGGGCGATGAATTCGCTGTCGAAGGCGTTCGCCATCAGGCGCGCCAGGGTCGTCTTGCCCACGCCGGGTGGCCCCCACAAGATCATCGAATGGGCCTTGCCCGCCTCGAACGCCAGGCGCAGCGGCTTGCCCACGCCCAGCAGATGCGTCTGGCCAATGACTTCGTTGAGGGTAGCAGGCCGCAAGGCTTCGGCCAGCGGCTGGCGCGGTGCGGTGGAAAAGAGATCCGCCATAATATGTACCGGGTAAGAATGCAAAGGCCCCGCATGGTGCGAGGCCGGTCAAAAAAACAGCACGTGAAAAACTTAGTTGTTGATCACGTCCGCGCCTTTAGGCATCACGAATTTGAAATGGTTCGCGGCCAGCGCCGGATTTTTCTGGAAATTCTTGAACGCCAGCACCGACGTCTGGCCGAACGAGTCGCGCAACTCCATCGCTTCCGGCACGCCGTTGCGCAGGCCGATGCTGATTTCGTCGAAGGTCGTGTCCTTTGCTTTCGGCGTCGCTTTCAGCCATTCCAGGCCATCGCGCGTGCCCGCTTCGGCCAGGGTGAAATTCTTTTCCAGGTCGTTGCTGCCGAACAAGATGGCCGCTGGCGACGAGCCGAGCGCATCGCCCAGTTTCTTGACCGTCACCTGGCTCAAATCCTTGTCGTAGATATACAGCTTGTCGCCGTCCGCTTGCAGCAGCTGCTCGTACGGCTTCAGGTAGGTCCAGATGAACTTGCCCGGACGGGCAAACTCGAAGGTGCCGCTGGCGGGCGTCGACACTTTCGCCTTGCCGCTGGCATCGGCCTTCTTGACCTGGCGCTGCACGAACTCGCCCTTGGCCGACTTGGTGCCGGCCGCAAAGCTCTTGAATTGCTCCAGCGCGCTGGCCGAGGCGCTGGCCGCGAACAGCAGGCTGCAGGCGACGCTGGCCGCGCCGATGATCATTTTTGCTGCGAAAGTCGTGTTCTTCATACTGTTTTACCCTTGTTCGCTACTCGCCGCCGGCACCAGAATGTCCCGGTTGCCATTGGATTGCATGGTTGATACCACCCCGCTCTGCTCCATCTGCTCGAGCAGACGGGCCGCGCGGTTGTAGCCGATGCGCAAATGACGCTGCACCAGCGAAATCGAGGCGCGGCGGTTTTTCAGCACCACCGCCACCGCCTGGTCGTACAGGGCATCGGCCTCGCCGCCGCCCTCGCCCGGCGCGCCGCCTTCGGCACCGTCGCCTTCCAGGGTGCCGCCTTCGAGGATGCCCTCGATGTAATTCGGTTCGCCCTGCAGCTTCAAATGGCTGACGACGCGGTGGACTTCCTCATCGGAAACAAACGCGCCGTGCACGCGCATCGGCAAGCCGGTGCCGGGCGGCATGTACAGCATGTCGCCCATGCCCAGCAGCGTTTCCGCGCCCATCTGGTCGAGAATGGTGCGCGAGTCGATCTTCGACGAGACCTGGAAGGCGATACGCGTCGGAATGTTCGCCTTGATCAGCCCCGTGATCACGTCTACAGATGGGCGCTGCGTGGCCAGAATCAAGTGCAGACCGGCGGCGCGGGCCTTTTGCGCGATACGCGCGATCAATTCCTCGACCTTTTTACCCACCACCATCATCAGATCGGCCAGCTCGTCGATGATGATGACGATGGTCGGCAGTTTTTCCAGCGGTTCCGGCGAGTCCGGCGTCAGGCTGAACGGATTCGGGATGTGCTCTTCGCGCTTTTTCGCGTCGGCAATCTTCGCGTTGTAGCCGGCCAGGTTACGCACGCCCATCTTGCTCATCAGCTTGTAGCGGCGTTCCATCTCGTTCACGGCCCAGTTCAGTGCATGGCCCGCCTGGCGCATGTCCGTCACCACGGGCGCCAGCAAGTGCGGGATGCCTTCGTAGACGGACATTTCCAGCATCTTCGGATCGATCAGGATCAGCCGCACGTCGAGCGGGTCGGACTTGTACAGCAGCGACAAAATCGTCGCATTGATGCCGACGGACTTGCCGGAACCGGTGGTGCCGGCCACCAGCAAGTGGGGCATCTTGGCGAGATCGGCCACGACGGGCTTGCCGGCGATATCCTTGCCCAGCGCAATCGTCAGGCTGGACACGCCATCGTTGTAGACCTTGGAGCCGAGGATTTCCGTCAGGCGCACGATCTGGCGCTTGGTATTCGGCAATTCCAAGGCCATGTAATTCTTGCCGGGAATGGTTTCCACGACGCGGATCGAGGTGAGCGACAGCGAACGGGCCAGGTCGCGCGCCAGGCCCACGATCTGGCTGCCCTTGACGCCCGTGGCCGGCTCGATTTCATAGCGCGTCACGACGGGGCCGGGGTAAGCGGCCACTACCTTGGCATCCACGCCAAAGTCCGATAATTTCTTTTCGATCAGGCGGCTCGTGAATTCCAGGGTTTCCACGGATACCGTTTCCACCACGGGCGGCGCTTCGTCGAGCAAGGACAGCGGCGGCAGCTTGCCATCGCCGAGCCCCTCGAACAAATGCGCCTGGCGCTCCTTTTCCACGCGCTCCGATTTCACCACGGTCACCACTTGCGGCTCGATCTTGACGGGCGGCGCAGCCACGTGCTTTTCCACGTGCTTGGCCCGTTCGATGACCACCACTTCGTCGCGGCGCACGGCAGCCACTTCGCCCTGGCGGCGGTCTTCGCGGTCCTGATAGCGCAGCACGAACCAGTTGAAAACGTCTTCGATGGCGCCGCCGATGCGTTCGGCTACTTGCAGCCAAGAAACGTGGAAGAACAGGGAAAATCCAAGGCCGAACATCAGCAGCAGTAATAAAGTAGCGCCGGTGAAGCCGAAGGCCACGTGGGCCGAATGCCCCGCCAGCTGGCCCAGCACGCCGCCCGGGTCGCGCGGCAGCTGCACGTGCAGGCTTTTCGCCATGCGCAGGTATTCCAGGCCCATGCTGCCGATCAGCATGATGGAGAAGCCGACGATGCGGATCAGCATCTCGACATGGTGCTCGCGCTCCACCTCTTCCTCTTCCAGCAGGAAGCGCTTACTCAGCCGGCGATAGCCATTCCACACCGTGCGCAACAGCCAGACGCACCACCACCAGGCGGAAAAGCCGAAGATATACAGCAGCAGATCGGAAAAGGTCGCACCGAGCTTGCCGCCCAGGTTGGCCACCTTGTCGACATTGGTGGCATGCGACCAGCCGGGGTCGAGCTTGTTGAAGCTGGCCAGTATCAGCACGAAATACAGGGCAAACGCGGCCAGCGCGAACCAGCGCGCCTCGGACAGCAGCCGTACCAGCCGGTTGGGCAAGGGCCGGCGTTCGACCGGTTTTCGGGTGTAGCTATTTTGATTGGCCTGGGCTGGTTTAGTCATTCTGGGAAGCGCTGCAAGGTGAAAAATGTTTCTGAAAGGGAATTTCCCATAATAAGGAAGTATTCTAAGCCATATATGCCCCGGACGGCCCCACGATTCGTCGCTGCAGGCGGCTTGGTCTATAATCGAGGATTGATTGCGCAAGCGCAATGCGCCCTTGTTCTTCGCGCGTATGCCCCCAATTCGGACAGACCCCACTCATAGAGAAGCCTCCCATGACCACTACCAAACACGCCCGCGTTTTGATCCTCGGCTCCGGCCCAGCCGGCTACAGCGCCGCCGTCTACGCCGCCCGCGCTAACCTGAACCCGATGCTGGTCACCGGCGTGGAACAAGGCGGCCAGTTGATGACCACCACCGACGTGGAAAACTGGCCCGGCGACCCGATGGGCGTGCAAGGCCCGGACCTGATGCAGCGTTTGCTGCAGCATGCCGAGCGTTTCAATACGGAAATCGTGTTTGACCACATCCACACCACTTTCCTCAATGAAAAACCGATCCGCCTGAAGGGCGACAGCCACGAATACACGTGCGACACCCTGATCATCGCCACGGGCGCATCCGCGCAATACCTGGGCTTGCCGTCGGAAGCGGAATTCATGGGCAAGGGCGTGTCCGCCTGCGCCACCTGCGATGGCTTCTTCTACCGCAACCAGGAAGTGGCCGTCGTCGGCGGCGGCAACACGGCCGTCGAGGAAGCGCTGTACCTGTCGAACATCGCCAATAAGGTCACCCTGATCCACCGCCGCGACAAGTTCCGCGCCGAAGCGATCCTGATCGACCGCCTGAACGCCAAGGTTGCCGAAGGCAAGATCGTGTTGAAATATAACCACACCCTGGACGAAGTGACGGGCAACGAAGGCGGCGTGACGGGCCTGAACATCAAATCGACCATCGACGGCAAGGTCGAGGCATTGAGCGTGCACGGCGTATTCATCGCCATCGGCCACAAGCCGAACACGGGCATCTTCGAAGGCCAGCTGGAAATGCACAACGGCTACATCAAGACCAAGACGGGCCTGGAAGGCATGGCCACCGCCACCAGCGCACCTGGCGTGTTTGCCGCCGGCGACGTGCAAGACCATATCTACCGCCAGGCCATCACCAGCGCCGGTACGGGTTGCATGGCAGCACTGGACGCCCAGCGCTACCTGGAAGGCCAGGAGTAAGCGTCGCATGGCGTCGATGAAAGACTTTGCCGACCTGAAAGCGGTCAGCAAGCAGCTCAAGGAACAGGCCGATGCGCGCGCAGCCGAGCAAGCGGCGCGCGCCCAACAGGTCAAGGTGCAGGCCGTGGAGAGCAATCTCTTCAAGGCCAGCATCGGCGGCGTCAAGCGCCTGCCCGAGTCGGACCGCTACGTTCCCAGCCTGCCCAAGACGGGCGCGGCCAGCGTCCAGCAGCCCGCGCGCAAATTGTCTCCGGAAGAGGACGATGCTGCCGTGCTGCGCGAGTCGCTGTCGGACTTGTTCGAGGTCGACCATTATCTGGAAAACGATCCTGCCCTGAACTACGCCCGCCCCGGCGTGGGACCGGACGTGGTCAAGAAGATGCGCAAGGGCCACTGGCCCATCCAGGATGAGCTGGACTTGCACGGCTTGCGCCGCGACGAGGCGCGCGACGGCATCGGCGCCTTCCTGAACCAGGCGACGCGGCGCAAGCTGCGCTGCGTGCGCGTGATCCACGGCAAGGGTTTTGGCTCGAAAGGCCAGGAACCGGTCTTGAAATCGATGGTGCACAGCTGGCTCGTGCAAAAGGATGAAGTCGTCGCCTTTTGCCAGGCGCGCCGCTCCGAAGGGGGCGATGGCGCCCTCGTCGTGCTGCTCTCGGCAGCCCTGCAGCCCATCCGTTAGGCTTGCCAGCAAGGAATTACCATTCCGTCACACGTTCCACACTGCACACGGCCCCGTTTGTCACCATTCGGGGCCGTGTCATGTTAACCTGTGACAATTATTTCCTGCTTAGCGTCTCGTGCACGCGCTCCACCCATGATGCCACCCCAACTGCCGCCTGGCTCGCTGATCAAGATCATTGAGGTCATCGCCATCCTGGTGGGCGCGTTTTCCGGCTTCATCGAAGCGCGCCGCAAGCGCATGGACCTGGTCGGCGTATTCGTCGTGGCCTTCATCACGGCGTTCGGCGGCGGCACCTTGCGCGACATCCTGCTCGACAAGCGGCCCCTGTTCTGGGTCTCGCACCAGGAGTATGCGATCCTGATCTTCGTGCTGGCCCTGACGGCCGCGCCCCTGATCCAGCATTTGCGCCAGATCGTCTCGGAACGCCTGATCGTCATCGCCGACGCCATCGGCCTGGGCATGTTCGCCATCGCCGGGGTCGCCGAAGCGATGCGCGCCGGCATGCCGATCTTTATCGCGTCGATGATGGGAGTGATTACGGGGATTTTCGGCGGCGTGATGCGCGACATCGTGTGCAACGAAGTACCGATGGTGTTTCGTGACGGCAAACCCTACGCCATCTGCGCCTTCTTCGGCTGCTGGGCTTACTTATTGCAGATGCACTTCGGCGCCGAGCACGACTTCGCGCTGTGGACCAGCGCCAGCGGCATCACGATCCTGCGCCTGATCTGCTGGAAATTCGACATGCGGCTGGGGCGCTGATGCGCAATCCGGCAGCTTGGGTGGCTCAGCAGCGTCGGCTTACGCGCTGGCGCGCTAAGCCGACCTACGCGTATCGACGTATATCAGGCGTAGGTCGGATCAGGCTCGAAGAGCCGTAATCCGACAACATCGTTGGCGCAGCCTCCGGCAAGAAAACTTATACCGCGTCCGGGCCCGTCTCGCCCGTGCGGATGCGGATGACCTGCTCCACGTCGCGCACAAAGATCTTGCCGTCGCCGATCTTGCCCGTGCGGGCTGCCTTGATGATGGCGTCGACTACCAGTTCCGACACGCTGTCGTCCACCACCACTTCGACTTTAACTTTCGGCAAGAAGTCAACCACGTACTCGGCGCCACGGTACAGCTCGGTATGGCCCTTCTGGCGGCCAAAGCCCTTCACTTCCGTCACGGTCAAGCCCGTCACGTTCACGTCGGCCAGCGCCTCGCGTACTTCGTCGAGCTTGAATGGTTTGATGATGGCGGTAATCTGTTTCATGGCTTTCTCCTTATTGATAATCGTCAGTTCTTCATTAGCTGGCTTAACGGGACCCCGCAAAACCGTAGCGAGCAAGTTCAATACCGGGTTGAGTAGCGGAGCCGTACTTTAGTACGGTGAGCAACGGATGCCCGGTAGTGAGCTGCGCAGTAGGTTTGGCGGGGTTCCCCACGTTATTCGTAGAACTTGGAAGTGATGGGATAGCGCCAGTCGCGGCCGAAGCCACGGTGCGTGACGCGGATGCCCACTGGCGACTGGCGCCGCTTGTATTCATTGATCTTGATCAGGCGCGTGACCCGGGCCACATCGGCCGGCGGGTAGCCAGCCTCGATAATCTCGGCGATCGGCCGGTTTTCTTCCATGTACAGCTGCATGATGCCGTCGAGTACGTCATACGGCGGCAAGGAATCCTGGTCCAGCTGGTCGGCGCGCAGCTCGGCCGACGGTCCGCGCGTCAGTATGCGCTCGGGGATCACGTCCGACACGCTGTTACGATACGCGCATAAACGGTACACCAGCGTCTTGGCGATATCCTTGATCACGGCAAAGCCGCCCGCCATGTCGCCGTACAGCGTGCAATAACCGACCGCCATCTCGCTCTTGTTGCCCGTCGTCAAAACGATGCTGCCATGCTTGTTCGACAGGGCCATCAGCAGGGTGCCGCGGATGCGCGCCTGGATGTTTTCTTCCGTCGCGTCTTCCGCCAGTCCCGCGAACTCGTCCGCCAGGGTGGCGCGGAAGGCATCGAAGGTTTGCTTGATCGGAATTTCATCGTAGCGCACATCGAGGCGTTTTACCATGTCGCGCGAATCGATCCACGAGATATCGGCCGTGAACTGCGACGGCATCATCACGGCGCGCACCTTGTCGGCGCCCAGCGCATCGACGGCGATGGCCAGGGTCAGCGCGGAATCGACGCCGCCCGACATGCCGATCAGCACGCCAGGAAAACCGTTCTTGACTATATAGTCGCGCACGCCCAGCACCAGCGCCTGGTACACCTGCGCCTCGGTGGTCAACGGGGCGGCCAGCGGCTGCGGCACGGGCGTGGCACCGTCGAACTCGACCAGTTGCAAGTCTTCCTCGAAATGGCGCAGCTGGGCGCAGATCGTGCCGGCCGCATCCATGACGAACGAGTCGCCGTCGAAAATCAGCTCGTCCTGACCGCCGACCAGGTTGGCGTACACAAGAGCCATGCCTTGCGCGCTGACGTTCCTGCGCATGGTTTCATAACGCAGATGCTGCTTGTTCATATGGTACGGCGAGCCGTTCGGCACCAGCAGCACTTGCGCGCCGGCCGCGCGGGCACGCATCGGCGCGTGCTCGAACCACGTGTCTTCGCAGATATTGATGCCGAAACGCACGCCTTTCACGCCAAACACGAAAGCCTGGTCCGACGACGTAAAGTAGCGTTTTTCATCGAACACGGTGGTGTTCGGCAAGTCGTGCTTGCGGTAGGTGCCCAGCACTTCACCGTTCAGCAGCACGGAGGCGGCATTGTGGCGCACGCCCTTCTCGTCCTGCAGCGGCACGCCCACCACCACGTGCAAATCCTTGAACTGCGCCAGGTCGGCCGCCAGCCCCGCAAACGCTTCCTGCGTTTTTGCGTAGAATGCATTGCGCAGCAATAAGTCCTCGGGTGGATAGCCGACCAGCGACAGTTCCGGCGTCAGGACGATATCGGCGCCCGCTTCAAAGGCGCGGCGGGAAAGGTCGAAGATCTTGGCACGGTTGCCGGCCAGATCGCCGACCGTACTATTCATTTGAGCAATTGCGACTTTGACTGTCATGATGATGATGGATATTTCGTTCTATTAAACAAGACAGGGGCGCGCAGACCGACGGCGGCGCCCCGAGAGTGATGAATGCACACTACAACAATGAATTATCGCACGGCTATCGTCACTACCCTGGCTGAAATTGGCGAAGCGACCTGGTCTGAACTGCTGGCGCGCCAGGCGGATGCGAATCCCTTCCTTTCCTACGCTTTTTTGCATGCGCTGCACGAGTCCGGCTGCGCCAGCGCAGACACGGGCTGGCAGCCGAATTACCTGGTGCTGTGGCAAGGCGAGACCCTGGCCGCCGCCCTGCCCCTGTACCTGAAGATGCACTCGTATGGCGAATACGTGTTCGACTGGGCCTGGGCCGATGCCTATCAGCAGCATGGCCTCGAATATTACCCGAAACTGCTGTCCGCTATTCCCTTTACGCCCGTCAGCGGCACGCGTTTGCTGGCCCGCGATGGCGAAGCGCGCGCCGCCCTGCTGGCCTTTTTGCAAGCCCAGCAACAGGCCAGCGACGTGTCGTCCTGCCACATCCTGTTCCCGCCGGAAAGCGAGGCGCGCCAACTGGCGCAGGCCGGCTACCTGATGCGTAGTGGCGTGCAGTTTCACTGGCTCAATCCCGGCTACACGGATTTCGAGCAATTCCTCGCCACCCTGGAACACAAGAAGCGCAAGAATATCCGCGCCGAGCGGCGCAAGGTGCGGGAAGCGGGCGTGACCATGCGCCAGGTGCGCGGCATGGACGCCACGGACGCCGACTGGAAGCTGTTCCACCGCTGCTACAGCAATACCTATGCCGAGCACCGCTCCTCGCCCTATCTGAGCCTGGACTTCTTCCAGCGCATCGCCGCCAGCATGCCGCAAAACATTTTATTGGTGATCGCCGAGCGCGACGGCCGGGCCATCGCCGCCTCGCTGGTGATCCACACGGCCGACACCCTGTATGGCCGCTACTGGGGCGCGCTCGAGCACGTACCGTGCCTGCATTTCGAGACGGCTTACTATCAGCCGCTGGAATTTTGCATCGCCAACGGCATTGCCACCTTCGAGGGCGGCGCCCAGGGCGAGCACAAGATGGCGCGCGGCTTCCTGCCGCAAAAGACCTGGTCCGCCCACTGGCTGGCGCACCCGGCCTTTGCGGACGCCGTGCAGCGCTTCCTCGAACGGGAACGGGGCGGCATCGACGCCTACCTCGATGAATTGAACGAGCACAGCCCGTTTCGCGCATAAAAAAACGCTCCCGGCCATGACTGGCGGGGAGCGTTTTTTTTACTGGGTGCTCTTATGCTTTTGCGGCATCTGCCTTGTAGGCGGCGACGCCGCCCAGGATTTCTTCCTTGGCCACTTCAGGGCCATACCAGCCGTCGATCTTGACCCATTTGCCTTTTTCCAGATCTTTGTAGTGCTCGAAGAAATGCTGGATCTGGCGCAAACGCAGTTCGTTCAAGTCTTCCGGCTTTTGCCAGTGGCTGTAGATCGACAGGACCTTGTCGACTGGCACGGCCAGCACTTTCGCGTCTTCGCCCGACTCGTCGGTCATTTTCAGCACGCCGATAGGACGGCAGCGCACGACCACGCCCGGGATCAGCGGGAACGGGGTGATGACCAGCACGTCGACCGGGTCGCCGTCCGGCGACAGGGTGTTCGGCACGTAGCCGTAGTTGCACGGGTAATGCATGGCGGTACCCATGAAGCGATCGACGAAGATCGCGCCGCTTTCCTTGTCGACTTCGTACTTGATCGGATCGGCATTCATCGGGATTTCGATGACGACGTTGAAATCGTTCGGCAGGTCGCGGCCGGAAGAGACGTTATTCAAACTCATGGGGTTCCTCATTAGCGGATGGTGTTTTAACCGCGCAATTATAGCGAAGTACAGGCAGCTTGTGCGATGCAGCAGCAGCCCGGCGGCGTTTTGCGCGTCCTGCCAGCAACAGTGGCATGCATGGGCCGCTGCCCCCCGCAGCCTGCCAGAGAAAGAATAAACAGGCGGCCAAAAATAATAAGTAAAAACACGTAAGTAATACTACGCTCACGCCTGAATTAATATCTGGAATATCTGCGTATTTTCATTTCAATATCACCATGCGGAAAACATGGTTATTATAATCGGCATTGCATTTATTGCAGCCACTTCTAACAACAATTTCATTATCATGCATCCGGCGATGCCTGCACATAATGACGCGGGCGTTTCAACATGCTTCGCCAAACGCCCACCCAGCCCCGCAATCTGCTCTTCCAGCATAATATTTGCTCTTATTTGAAGAGTTTATCTGATTCAAATGGCGTCCTTGCCAAAAAATGGCGCGACCGGAAGACAATCTTCAATTCTGATAAACTGTCACATTCTGGTGATTCCAAACTTTGTATATTCTGCAATCGACGCCTTCCCTGAATTCAATATGGCGCTTTCAACGCGCCACCGATAAATCCTTGCAAAAAGGAATATGATGATTCCCTCCTTCCGGTCCGGGCCTCTATTAAAGGTCACCGGCGTTATTTTCATTCTGTTTGGCCTCGCCCTGCTGGGCGGCGGCATCTGGCTGGCCACGCTCGGCGGCTCCTGGTACTACCTGCTGGCCGGCATAGGCATGCTGATAGCAGGCGCGCTCGTCTTCAAAGGCAAGCGCAGCGCGCAACCGTTCATGGCGCTGCTGCTGCTCGCCACCCTCATCTGGTCCGTGATCGAAGTGAAATTCGACTGGTGGCAATTGCTGCCGCGCCTGGACATCTGGTTTGCCGCCGCCGTCTGGCTGCTGCTACCCTTCGTCAGCCGCCGCCTGGCGCCACCCGCCGCGGAGAAACAGGGGCAATTGGGCAAGACGGCCCTTTCCGCCGCCGTGGCCCTGACCGTCATCGCCGGCGTCATCGCCCTGTTCCAGGACTACCATGACCTGCATGGCGACGTGCCTGCCGAAAACATGGCCGCCACCGCCAGCGGCGACCTGGCGCCCGGCGTCGAGCACAACGACTGGTCCGCGTATGGCCGTTCCGGCTATGGTGACCGCTACGCGCCGGCCGCGCAGATCACGCCGGCCAATATTTCCGGCCTGAAAGAAGCCTGGACCTACCACACGGGCGACTTCAAGGGGCCGAACGATCCGGGCGAGATCGCCAATGAAGTCACGCCGCTGAAGGTCAATGACATGCTGTACCTGTGCACGCCGCACAATATCGTCATCGCGCTGAACCCGGACACGGGCAAGGAAATCTGGCGCCACGATCCGAAGATCAACCGCGACGCGGCCAGCTACCAGCACATGATCTGCCGCGGCGTCGCCTACTGGGACGTCAACGCGGGCCGCGCCAAGAACAACCCGGCCCCCGAAGCGGCCGGCATGGAATGCCCGCGCCGCATCCTGGCGCCGACCATGGACGGCACCATGATCGCCGTGAATGCCGATACGGGCGAATCGTGCAAGAGCTTTGGTAATAACGGTGTCGTCAACCTGTATAAAAACATGGCCATGATCAAGCGCGGCTTCCTGATGCCCACCTCGCCGCCGGCCGTCTCGCAGAAAATGGCCGTGATCGCCGCCAGCGTGACGGACAACCATTCGACGGAAGAGCCGTCGGGCGTAATCCGCGGCTACGATCCCGTCACCGGCAAGCTGATGTGGAACTGGGACCCGGCCACGCCGGAAGATACGCAGCCCTTCCCGGAAGGCAAGAACTACACCAACAACTCGCCCAACTCGTGGGGCGTGGCCAGCATCGATGAAAAGCTGGGCATGGTCTACATTCCGATGGGCAATGAAACCCCCGATACCTGGGGCGGCAACCGCAACAAGAATGGCGAGAAATTCAACAGCGCCATCGTCGCGCTGGACCTGGCGACGGGTAAAGTGCGCTGGGTCTACCAGACCGTGCACCACGATATCTGGGACATGGATATCGGCGGCCAGCCTTCGCTGGTCGACATCGACACGCCAAAAGGCAAAGTCCCATCGGTCGTCGCCACGACGAAACGGGGCGACATCTACGTGATCGACCGCCGCGACGGCAGCCTGGTCGTGCCGGCGCCAGAAAAACCCGTGCCAACGAGCAATCCTGCCGCCGGCGACACCCTGTCGCCCACGCAGCCGTTCTCGGCCCTGACCTTCTTGCCTGAACGCAATATCAGCGAAGCGGACATGTGGGGCACCACGCCGTTTGACCAGCTCGCCTGCCGCATCATCTTCAAGGAACGCCGCTATGAAGGCCCGTTCACGCCGCAAACGGCCGGCAAGGGCGCCGTCATCTCGCCGGGCCCGCTCGGCATCTTCGAATGGGGTGGCGCGGCCATCGACCCCGTACGCCAGTTGCTGATCGTCAACCCTGACTACATGGGCTTCCTGGAAAAACTCGTGCCGCGCGCCGAAACGACCGCCAAGGGCGGCACGGGCGGCGAAATGGGCTTGCAGCCACAGACGGGCGTCCCGTTCGCCGTGGAAATCAAGGCCTTTTTGTCGCCGCTGGGCTTCCCATGCCAGGCACCGCCGTGGGGCTATGTGGCCGCCGTCGACCTGCGCACCATGAAAAAAGTGTGGATGCACAAGAACGGCACCACGCGCGACAGCGGTCCCGTGCCGATTCCCTTGCCACTGGGCGTGCCCAGCCTGGGCGGCATGGTCACCACGGGCGGCGGCGTGACCTTCCTCAGCAGCACGCTCGACTACTACATCCGCGGCTACGACGTCAGCAACGGCAAAGTCATCTGGAAAGCCCGTTTGCCGGCCGGCGGCCAAGCCACCCCGATGAGCTATGTGTCGAACAAGTCGGGACGCCAGTTCGTCGTCGTCATGGCCGGCGGCCACGGTTCGCTGGGCACGAAGATGAGCGATACCCTGGTCGCGTATGCCTTGCCCGAAGGCACTGCGGTACCGAAGAAGTAATCAGCAACGCACTCCGCCATGGAGTGCGCGCATAAAAAAAGCCGTTCAGTCTGCACTGAACGGCTTTTTTACGTCTGGAGAAATGACCTACAAGGCTTACAGGATGGTGGCCAGTGCGCACTGCCGGTAATGGGCGGCGGCCTGTTCCGTCTGCTGCAAGGCATCGTGCATCTGTGCCAGCTTCAGGTGGGCGTCGCGCACCATCTGCGGCTCGTTCGCGTCGGACAAAGCCTGCTCCAGGTGGCGCTGGGCCTTGCCCCACAATTTTTGCTTGAGACACAGGGTGCCCAGGGTCAGCGCCAGTTCCGCATCGAGCGGACGCTGTTTCAGCCATTGCTCGCAATGCTCGATCTGCAGCAGCAGGGCCGGCGTGCCGGCGGGCGCCGCCGCTTCGCGGTAGGCGCGCACGACGCGCTCGTCCCAGTCGGCGGCCAGCGACTCTTCGCACACGAGGCGCGCTTCGTCATGCAGGCCGCGCGCATTCAGGGCGGTGGCGGCGCGGCAGGCGATATACGGCTTGACCCGGTCCGTGCTCGGCACGGTGGACCACACGCGCATCAGCGATTCGGCATCGTGCGACGGGTCGGACAGCAAATGGTCGTAGGCCAGCTCGCGCAGGCGCGACGACAGGGCCGGATGCAGGGCGCGGTGCTTGTCGAGCGAACGCACGAGGCGCAGCACTTCCGGCCAGTTCTTCGCCTGCTGCTCGGCTTTCAGCGACCATTGCAGCGCGTGGATATGGCGCGTGCCGCTGGCATTGAGTTCGCGCACGGCGGCCAGCGCCGCTTCCGGCTGGTGGTCGTCGACCAGCAATTCCGTCACCGTCATCAGACGGGCCGTCTTCAGGCTGGCGTCGCCTTCGACGCGGGCCAGCCAGCTGTCGCGGCGCTCGGACTGGCGCATGCGGTGCGCGGCGCGCGCGCCGATCAGCGCGGCCAGGCCGGCGTTCTCATCCAGCTCGGCGGCGCGCAGGGCGGCCTTTTCCGCATGGCCGAAACGGCCTTCGAACAGGGCTTTCAAGGCTTCGCGCAAGCCCTTGTTGCCATCGCGCTCGCGCTTGCGCTGGCGGTAGGCCGCCACCTGGGCCGGCATGCGCACGGTGGCGCGCACGGCGCGCACCAGCAGATACAGCAGCACGAACAGCACGACCTGCAGCAGCAGGAAGAAGTTCAGCGACAAGTCGATGCGGTAAGGCGGATAGAACAACACCACGTTGCCGGGGTTGAAACGGGCCGTCACGGCGATACCGATCGCCGCGGCCATCAGGGCGAGTAACCAGAGAAATAGACGCATGGGCTCAGGACTTCGCTTTGTAGTTGCGCACAGCCGCCAGGCTGTCGGACAAGGTTGGCATTTCGATGGCCAGGTTGCTGCCCTGCACCTGGCGCAGCAAGGCTTGCGCCGTCTGCGTGCCCTTGGCGCGGGTGTCGAAATACTTGGCCAGCGCATCCTGGGCGGCGATCAAGTCGTTGCGGAAAGCCGTTTCATTGCGCGACAACAAGGCCATGCGGGCATTGAGCAGGCGCAGCTTGACGTTTTCGCGCAAGAAATACGACTGCGTCGGCGACAGCATCAGCGCTTCCGGCGTGTCGACGCGGCGGATACGGATCAGCTGGCGCACGTCGGCCCACATGTCGCCGCTCCAGGTATTGAAGCCGTCGCGCACTTTTTGCAGCAGCGGTTCCGGCGCCGGCGGCCCCACCAGCTTGCCGGCGGCATCGCGCACGGCCTTGGCCTTGCCCGGTTTTTCCGGCGCGGCCGGCAAGGCCGGCGTCTCGTCGGACAGCATCGGCAGAGAATCGATCTGGGCGATCACGGCGTCGAGGCGCAGGGCCACGCCCGTCGAATCGACGCTGGGCAGGGCCTTGAGTTTTTCCATGTCGCGCCCGATGGCGCGGCGGATGGTGATGAATTGCGGCTTGTCGGAGCGCGACAGGCTGCGGTCCGCGTTTTGCAGGGCGATCAGCGCACCTGGCACGTTGCCGGCCAGCTGCAGCTGCTGGCTGGCCGTCGACAGCACTTGCTCGATTTCCGTCAGCGCCCACTCGTCGCGGTTCTTCGACAAGTCGTTATACAGTTGTTCCAGCGCCAGCTGCTGGCTCTGCGTTTCGCTCTGGCGGTTTTCCAGCGCGCCCACCTTGATTTGCAGCTCTTTCGTGCCTTCTTGCACGTTGCGCGCCAGCACACCCGTTTCGGCATTGCTGACATCGCCCTTTTGCAGGCGCTTGGCCACTTCTTCGCGCAGGTTGCGGATCTGCTTGCTGGTCGACCAGCTTTGCGCCGCCAGCAGCACGGCCAGCACGATGACGGCGATGCTCATCGGCTTTTGCAGCTGTTCCAGCAGGGTCGGCGCGCGGCCGGCAGGTTGGTCGGCCGCCTGCGGCGCCGTCTTCACGGCGCTGCCAGGCGTTGCATTCGGTTCGGAGAGTGTAGGCATTTCGTTCATGGTCGTGATTGTAACGCGGCGAGCACTCCTGCGTCGCCTGATCCTGTCAGGGTGACACGGGCAAAACCCAGGGCCGCCGCCGTTTGTGCAATGCGCGCGTGCGGCACGATCAGATGCTGCTGTTGCATTTTTGCAACAGCCGTCTTTTCAGCATCCAATTCCTCAAGAAGCGCCAGCAAACCGCGCAGCGCTTCCGAGCTGGTGATGATCCAGTCATTATTATGCTGCAACAGCTTTTCCAGGGTCGCCCGCAAGGCCGGCGTCAGTCTTGGCACCTGGCGGCGGTAGGCCGTGACGAACTCGACTTCGGCGCCTGCCGCGCGCAAGCCGTCGGCCAGGTAATCGCGTCCGCCGTCGCCGCGCACGATCAGCACGCGCTTGCCACGCAGGGCCGGCAAGTCCAGCGCCAGCAACAGATGTTCGGAATCGCTGCGCGCCGTGTCGAGCGGACTGGTGATGGCCGCGTTGGCTTCCGTGACGCCATGCGCCGCCAGCGCCAGCCGGCTGCCCTCGCCCACCACGGCAAGCGGCACGCCTGGCGGCCAGGCGGGCAGGTGCGCAAAGACGCAATCGATGGCGTTGGGCGAGACGAAGGCCACCAGGTCGTAATCCGCCAGGCGCGCCAGCACGGCTTGCAGCTGCGCGCATTCATCTGCGCCATCGAGCGCGTGGATTTCCAGCAGCGGCAGCAGTGTCACGGGCCAGCCCAGCGCCGCGATCCTGGCGGCCAGCGGCCCCGCTTGCGCCGCGGGCCGCGTGATCACCACGGTGTCAGGCATGCGGCGCCAGGCCTTCATGGTTGTCGGGCGTAACGGCGCACGAGGCGAGGATGCCGGCGGCGTCCTGGCCGCGCAGCAATTCGGCCACCTGTTCGCCCAGCAGTTCCGGCGCAGCGGCCGGACCTTCGAGCTCGGCGCTGGCCATGCGCGCGCCGTCCGGCGTGGCGACCATGGCGCGCAGGCGCATCCGTTCGCCCTCGACGGTGGCGAAGGCGGCCAGCGGAATCTGGCAGCTGCCGCCGAAAATCTTCGACACCTTGCGCTCGGCCGTGACGGCTTGCGCCGTATCAGCATGGTTCAGCGGCGCCAGCAGGGCCGTCATGTCGACGCCGTCGGCGCGCCCGGCGCGCACCTCGATCGCCATGGCGCCCTGGCCGGCGGCCGGCAGGCTGTCTTCCGGCGCCAGCACGGCGCGGATGCGCGCCTCAAGCCCCAGGCGTTTCAGGCCGGCGGCGGCCAGGATGATGGCGGCGTAGTCGCCACGGTCCAGCTTGCCCAAGCGCGTGTCGAGGTTGCCGCGCAGGGGCAAGATCGTCAGGTGCGGATAGCGCGCGGCGATCAGCGACTGGCGGCGCAGGCTGCTGGTGCCGACGACGGCGCCATGCGGCAGCTCGGCCAGGCTGGCGTAATCGTTCGACACGAACGCGTCGCGCGGGTCTTCGCGCTCGAGGATGGCGGCCAGGGCAAAGCCTTCCGGCAACTCCATCGGCACGTCCTTCAGCGAATGCACGGCCAGGTCGGCGCGACCTTCTTCCATCGCCACTTCCAGCTCCTTGACGAACAGGCCCTTGCCGCCTACCTTGGACAGGGCGCGGTCCAGAATCTGGTCGCCGCGTGTGGTCATGCCGAGAATTTCAACGCTACACTGCGGATACAGGGCGGCCAGGCGCGCACGCACGTGCTCAGCTTGCCACATGGCAAGACGGCTCTCGCGCGTGGCGATCACCAGGCGGGCGGGAATCTTCGGGGTCAATTCGTTCGGGGTCAATTCGGATGCTTTCAAAACAAGTTCTTTCGCTGTGGCTGTCGTTGTCATTATCGTTGCCAATTCGCCCGTCCGATATCAATTTGTATCGGAATGGCGCCCGGCGTCGCTATAATCGTTATCCCTTAGCCTAGAAGGCCAAGTCAGGCTAGCGTCCATGTTGAAGACCACAAATTTTATCATGCGCCCCCTCCCCTCTGCGGCCAAACGCCCGGTGCGATCCACATTCCCTTGCTTTTACACTTACTTTGGTTCTTTATTATGCTCAATGACGCAGTAGCACCAGAAATAGTCCCGGCGGCCGGCTCCGACAAGGACGCGCCGCTGAAAGAAGATATCCGCCTGCTGGGCCGCCTGCTGGGCGACGTGCTGCGCGAACAGGAAGGCGACGCCGTCTTCAACGTGGTGGAAACGATACGCCAGACGTCCGTGCGCTTCCGCCGCGAAGCGGACGCGGGCGCGGCGCTGGAACTCGACGCCATGCTCAAGGAACTGAGCCGCGAACAGACGATTTCCGTCGTGCGCGCCTTTTCCTACTTTTCGCACCTGGCCAACATCGCGGAAGACCAGCACCACATCCGACGCCGCCGCGCCCACCTGCTGGCCGGCTCGCCCGCGCAAAAGGGCAGCGTCAGCTTCGCGCTGAAAAAACTGCGCGCCGCCGGCGTGCCGCGCAAGACCGTCGATACCTTTTTCCAGGACGCCCTGATCGCCCCCGTGCTGACGGCCCACCCGACGGAAGTGCAGCGCAAGAGCATCCTCGACGCCGAGCACGACATCGCCCGCCTGCTGGCCGAGCGCGACCTGCCGCAGACGCCGAAGGAACGGCATGCCAACATGCAGCTGCTGCGCTCGCGCGTGGCCACCTTGTGGCAGACGCGCATGCTGCGCTACTCGAAGCTGACGGTGGCCGACGAAATCGAAAACGCCCTGTCCTATTACCGCATCACCTTCCTGCGCGAACTGCCGGGCCTGTATGACGACATCGAGGACGATATCGCCGCCGAGTACCCGAACGGCGACGGCACCATCGAACCGATCAACGCCGCCTACGTGCAGATGGGCAGCTGGATCGGCGGCGACCGCGACGGCAACCCGAACGTCAACGCGGGCACCATGCAGCATGCGCTGGCGCGCCACGCCACCACCATCCTCGATTTCTACCTCGACGAAGTGCATGCGCTGGGCGCGGAACTGTCCGTCTCGACCCTGATGGTGGGCGTGAGCGCGGAACTGCAAGCGCTGGCCGACCAGTCGCCGGACGCCTCGCCGCACCGCAGCGACGAACCGTACCGCCGCGCCCTGATCGGCATCTATGCGCGCCTGGCCGCCACGGCCCGCGCCCTGGGCGCCACCAACATCCTGCGCAAGGAAGTGGGCGCGGCGGCACCCTATCCGGACGCGGCCGCCTTTGTCGCCGACCTGCGCACCATCGTCGCCTCGCTCGAGTCGCACCATGGCGCGGCCCTCGTGCGCCCGCGCCTGGCCACCCTGGCGCGCGCGGCCGACATCTTCGGCTTCCACCTGGCGTCGCTCGACATGCGCCAGACGTCCGACGTGCACGAGCGCGTGCTGGCCGACCTGTTCGCGAAAAGCGGCGTGGCCGCCGATTACGCAGCCCTGTCCGAGGAAGACAAGCAGGCGCTGCTGCTGAACGAACTGGCCCAGCCGCGCCTGCTGTACTCGCCCTACATCAGCTACGCCACGGAAACGGATTCCGAGCTGGCGATTTTGCGCGCGGCGCGCGACATCCGCCAGCGCTACGGCGCGCGGGCCATCCGCAACTACATCATCTCGCACACGGAAACCGTGTCCGACCTGCTGGAAGTGTTGCTGCTGCAAAAGGAAACAGGCTTGCTGCGCACCGACTGGCAAGCTGGCGACAGCACGTGCGAGCTGATGGTCATCCCCCTGTTCGAGACGATCCCCGACCTGCAGCGCGCGGCCGGCATCATGAGCCAGCTCATGGCCTTGCCTTTGGTCAAACAATTGATCGCCAAGCAGGGACGGCTGCAGGAAGTCATGCTCGGCTACTCCGATTCGAACAAGGATGGCGGTTTCCTCACCTCGAACTGGGAACTGTACAAGGCGGAACTGGCGCTGGTGTCCGACTTCCAGAAGGCCGGCGTCAAGCTGCGCCTGTTCCACGGCCGCGGCGGCACGGTGGGCCGTGGCGGCGGACCCAGCTACGAAGCCATCCTGGCCCAGCCGCCGGGCACCGTCAACGGCCAGATCCGCCTGACGGAACAGGGCGAGATCATCGCCTCGAAGTTTTCCAACGCGGAAATCGGCCGGCGCAACCTGGAATTGCTGGTCGCCGCCACCCTGGAAGCGAGCCTGGCGCCGCAGGCCGCCAGCCCGGCCCATGCGAGCGAGCTGGCGCAGTTCGAAGCCGTGATGGCGCAGCTGTCGGACCGCGCCTATCGCGCCTACCGCCACCTCGTGTATGAAACGCCGGGCTTTACGGAGTATTTCTTCTCGGCCACGCCGATTGCGGAAATCGCCGAGCTGAACCTCGGTTCGCGCCCCGCCTCGCGCAAGGCCAACCAGCGCATCGAAGACTTGCGCGCCATTCCCTGGGGCTTTTCCTGGGGCCAGTGCCGCTTGCTGCTGCCGGGCTGGTTCGGTTTCGGCAGCGCCATCGAGGCCTGGATCAACACTGGCGAGCCAGCGTCGAAGGATGACAGGATCGCCACCCTGCGCGCCATGTACGCCCGATGGCCCTTCTTTGCCACCCTGCTGTCGAACATGGACATGGTGCTGGCCAAGACGGACCTGGCGATTGCCTCGCGCTATGCGGAACTGGTGGCGGACCAGGATTTGCGCGAACGCATCTACAAGCGCATCACGGACGAGCATGGCAACACCCTGCGCTGCCTGGAGCTGATCACCGGCAATACCGAGCGCCTGGCGGGCAATCCGCTGCTGGCCCGTTCGATCCAGAACCGCTTCGCCTACCTCGACCCGCTGAACCACTTGCAAGTGGAATTGATCAAGCGCAACCGCGCCCTGTCCAGCGCCAGTAAAGTCGATGAACGGGTGCACCGCGGCATCCAGCTGTCGATCAACGGCGTGGCGGCCGGCCTGCGCAACACGGGCTGATAGCGTCGCACTGCATCGGCATGCAGGGGCCGGCACCGCAAGGGCCGGCCCTTTTGCTTTCCTGATGGAAAAATATTCTCAAGAAAACAACATTTGGTATTACACTAGCGTCGGATACTTTTCCCACTCCGGCGCCATGCGCACCGCAGCGGCCAACCATGACGCCAGGGACGCGGATGAGCAAATGGTCGATTGAAACCTTGAGTACGGCATGTGCCGCCCTCACCCTGATCATGCTGGGCTGGCTGGCCGGTGCGGCCTGGCAGGAACTCGACGTCTGGGAACATATCTGGCTGTCGCTGCTGCTGGCGGCCGTCGCCGGCACGGCCATGTGGCTGCTGCGCGCGCTGCGCGCCCACCTTGCCAGCACGCGCAAGCAGCTCGACGCCAGCGCCATGCGCTACCGCCACTTGAGCGAAGCGGCGCAGGACGGCATGTGGCAAACGGATGCGCACGGCCGCATCCTGCACGTCAACCAGCGCCTGTGCGACATGCTGGGCGTGCCCGCCGAGCGGCTGCTGAACCATTCGATGGAGGAATTCCACGACGAGGCGACCTTGCTGCGCCTGTGTCCGCTGCGCCAGACGGCCACGGATAGCTGCATGGGAGAACTGCGTTACCAGCATAGCAACGGCTCGGAACGCTGGGCCATGATCAGCGGCCGCTGCCTGTACGACCAGCAGGGCACGCTGACGGGCGCCCTCGTGCTGGCCAGCGACATCACCGAACACAAGCGGGCCGAACACGCGTTGAGCGTCGCCCATGCGGAACTGGAAAGCCGCGTGGCCCTGCGCACGGCCCAGCTGCTCGACGTCAATCTCCAGCTGTCCGCGGAAATCGCCATGCGCGCGCAGACGGAAGCGGCCCTGGCGCGCAGCGAAGAACGGCTGCAGGACATCATTTCCATGATGCCCCTGTCGCTGTTCCTGAAAGATGCCGATTCGCGCATCCTGCTGATGAACCAGGCTTGCGAACAGCAATGGGGCGTGCGCCAGGAAGACATCGCCGAGGGGCGCGACCTGCAGCATTTTCCCAGCGACCAGAGCGTGGGCTTCCACGCGGCGGACCAGGAGGCGTTTGCCAGCCGCAAGGTGGTGATACGCGAAGAACTGATATGGAATGCGCAGTTGCAGGAAAATCGCCGGGTGCAGACGCACAAGAAACCCATCTTCGACGCCGAAGGCCGGCCGCAGATGATCATCGCCATGGCCATCGACATCACCGACAGCAAGCGCAACGAGGAAAACCTGGAGCGCACCCTGGCCCAGCTGCGCGAACTGACCGACCACCAGCAAACCATCAAGGAAGAGGAACGCCGGCGCATCGCGCTCGACATTCATGACGATCTGGGCCAGAACCTGATGGTGCTGCGCATCGATGTGTCGCTGCTGCACGCGCGCACGGCCAGGACCCACCCGCGCCTGCACCGCCACGCCCAGCGCGTGCTCGACACCATCGACGCCACCATCCGCTCCGTGCGCACCATCATCAATGACTTGCATCCCAGCACCCTGGAGCTGGGACTGGGCCCCGCCGCCGAATGGCTGATCCGCCAGATGGAAGGCCGCGGCGCCATCCGCTACCGGCTCACGCTCGACAGCGAGGCGCCGGATCTGGGCCTCGATCAGCGCCAGACGTCGGCCATCTTCCGCGTGCTGCAGGAATCGCTGTCGAACATCGTGCGCCATGCCCAGGCCAGCGAAGTGGAAGTGGCGCTGGAGCAAGATGCGGATTCCATCGTGCTGCGCATCAGCGACAACGGCATCGGCATGCAGCCGGGCGACGACGGCAAGCGGGCCGCCTTCGGCCTGAAGAGCATACGCGAACGTGTCCACGCGCTGGGCGGCGAACTGCGCATCGACAGCCAGGCGGGCCAGGGCACGGCGCTGGTCATCTACCTGCCTCACGCGGGCAGGCGCGCCATGCCGGCCATGCCAAAACACAAAAATTACCAAAAACAGTAGCTAATTAAATATGCATTTTTGATAAATAAAAGTATAGTAGGTTTTTTCCTTGAGGAAACTATCATGCCGCCACGGTCCGCCCGCTTCCCCGCCCTGCTGCTCGGCCTGCTCCTGCTGGCTGCCGCCCCCATCGCCAGCGCCACCATTTATGCCGAACGGGGCTTTGGAGAAAAGGATGGCAATGGCAGCATCGCGTCCGACCTGAACCCGGCAGGGCTGGTGGCCGGCATCATCATGGAAGAGGAAGGACGGCGCCGCGCCGTGACCTACCAGCATGGCCGCCTCCGCGAACTGGGCACCCTGGGCGGCGATGAAGGTTTTACCAAGGCCATCAATATGCATGGCGTGGTGGTGGGGTCGGCGCAGACGGCCGCCGGCGCCTGGCACGCCTTCCGCTACGACGCGGCGGGCGGCATGCGCGACCTGGGCACCCTGGGCGGCACCAGCAGCTATGCCACGGCCATCGCGCGCGACGGCCAGGTGGCCGGCTATGCCGATACCAGCGGCGGCGATTTCCACGCCTTCGTGACGAAAGCCGACCACAGCCTGCAAGACCTGGGCACCCTGGGCGGCGCCAGCAGCTATGCCAGCGGCCTGAACAGCCATGGCGTGGCGGTGGGCACGGCGCAGCGCGGCGATGGCTACCGCCGCGCCTTCGTCTACCGGCCCGGCGCGGGCATGCAGGAAATCGGCACCCTGCCCGGCGGACGCATCAGCTCGGCTACCGCCATCAACGACGCGGGCCTGATCGTGGGCGCCTCGGAAACGGAGAAGCGCCGCTGGCACGCGTTTGCCTGGGACGGCAAGCGCATGCTCGACCTGGGCGCCATGATCGGCCAGGGCGACAGCTACGCCACGGCAGTCAACGCGGCCGGACACGTCGTCGGCAGCGTCAACATCAACGGCTTTGAACCGATGACCTTTGTCTACAAGGAAGGCGTGATGACGGTGCGCCGCCGCGACGACGGTCTGTACCTGACCAACAAGATCACGGACGCCGGCCTGGTGGTGGGCGCCATCTACACGGGGCATAAATTCCAGGCCTTCGCCGTGCCGTCGCAAGCGTCGCCGGCACCGCCGCGCCGCAACCCGCTGGACTGGCTCTTCCTGAGCGTCATCGCCGCCGCCTGCGGCGCGGCCCTGTACCGCGCACAGCGCCACCTGCGCGCCGGCCTGCTGGGACAGCGCCGGCATTTGCTGTAAATCAATACGGGTACGGACGAAAAAAAAGAGGCTTGCGCCTCTTTTTTTATTGCCTGCTGACCGCTTAGTTCTGCGTCAGGAAAGTCTTCAGCTTGTCCGAACGCGAAGGCTGGCGCAGCTTGCTCATGGCTTTCGCTTCGATCTGGCGGATGCGCTCGCGCGTCACGTCGAACTGCTTGCCCACTTCTTCCAGCGTGTGGTCGTTCGACATTTCCACGCCGTAACGCATGCGCAGCACTTTCGCTTCGCGCGGCGTCAGGGAATCGAGTACTTCCTTGATCACGTTGCGCATCGATGCGTGCAGCGCGGCGTCCAGCGGCGCCAACGTCGTGTTGTCTTCGATGAAGTCGCCCAGTTGCGAATCGCCATCTTCGCCCATCGGCGTTTCCATGGAAATCGGCTCTTTCGCGATCTTCATGATTTCGCGCACCTTGTTTTCCGGCATTTCCATCTTGACGGCCAAGGTCGCCAGGTCCGGCTCGCTGCCCGTTTCCTGCATGATCTGGCGCGAGATGCGGTTCATCTTGTTGATCGTTTCGATCATGTGCACCGGCACGCGGATGGTGCGGGCCATGTCGGCGATCGAACGCGTGATCGCCTGGCGGATCCACCAGGTGGCGTAGGTCGAGAACTTGTAGCCGCGGCGGTATTCGAATTTATCGACCGCCTTCAGCAAGCCGATGTTGCCTTCCTGGATCAAGTCGAGGAATTGCAAGCCGCGGTTGATGTATTTCTTGGCGATCGAAATGACCAGGCGCAAGTTGGCGACCGTCATTTCGCGTTTCGCGTGACGCGCACGCTTTTCGCCGGCCGCCATCTGCTTGTTGATCTTGCGCAAGTCCGCCAGCGGCAGGGCCACGCGCGCTTGCAGGTCGATCATCTTCTTTTGCAGTTCCTTGACGGCAGGCACGTTGCGGCTGAGGATGGCGCTGTACGGATACTTGCAATCGACTTCGCGGTCGACCCATTCCAGGTCGCATTCATTGCCCGGGAATACCTTGATGAAGTGGGCGCGCGGCATGCCGCATTTGTTCACGCACAGTTCCAGCACGGCGCGCTCGATGTGGCGCACTTCTTCCATCTGGCCGCGCAGGGTGTCGCACAGCTTTTCGACGACCTTGGCCGTGAAGCGGATGCCCAGCAATTCCTGCGAAATGGCTTCCTGCGCCTTGATGTAGGCTTTCGAGTTGTAACCCTCGGGCGCCTTGCGCATCTTGTCGTACTGCGTCGAGATGACGTTGAATTTCTCCAACGCATTCTTTTTCAGCTGGGCCAGTTGCTCGCTGGAGAAACCGGCCGCGCCGCCATTGGCGTCGCCGTCTTCTTCCTCGGCTTCTTCTTCCTCTTCCTCGTCGTCACCGCTGGCGGCGGCGGGAGCGGGAGCGGCAGCTGGTGCCGGGGCATTGCTTTCGTTCAGATCGACAAAGCCGTCGACCACTTCATCGACCTTGATCTCGTCGCGCGCGATCTTCTGCGACAGGGCGACGATTTCGCCGATGGTGGTCGGGCAGGCGGAGATGGCCTGGATCATGTCCTTCAGGCCGCCTTCGATGCGCTTGGCGATCTCGATCTCGCCTTCGCGCGTCAGCAACGCCACGGCGCCCATTTCACGCATATACATGCGCACGGGGTCGGTGGTGCGGCCGAAGTCGGAGTCGACGGTCGACAAGGCGGTCGCGGCAGCCGCTTCCACTTCATCGTCGCTGGTGACGGTGGCGACGTTGTCGGTCAACAACAGGCTTTCCGCGTCAGGGGCGCGCTCGTAGACGGCGATGCCCATGTCGTTGAAGGTGGCGATGATGCCTTCGATCGCTTCCGGATCGATGATGTTTTCCGGCAATTGGTCATTGATCTCGGCATAGGTGAGGAAACCGCGTTCCTTGCCCATGTTGATCAAGCCCGTGATCTGCTTGCGGCGGCGTTCCAGGTCCGCTGCCGACGCTTCCGGATCGCCCAGCGCGTCCGCCAGGCCGCCCTTGGCCTTGCGGTCGCGCGCTTTCGACACGGCCTTCAGTTCGGCGCGCTCGACGGCGTTGAGTGCTGCCACTTCATCGTTTTCCGGCGTGAATTCGCTCGGCTTGCGGCCGCGGCGGCCTGGTACCTTGACGGTCGGCAAGAAGTAATTCGAGGTGTCGATGGCGGCCAGGGCATCGGCGTCCGTGGTCTTGCTGACCACTTGCGCGCCGGTGATGATGGTCACGGGTGCCGCCTCAGGCTTGGCGCGCACGACCTTCGAACGGGCTGCCGTCACCACCTTGTTCGTGGCGGCGCTTTCGCTGACCTTGCGCGGCGCGGCCGGGGCCTTGGCGCCGGGGGCGATCTTCACGCTCGGCGTCTTGACCGGCGCGGCGTCGGCCACCTCGGCCACGTCGGCAACGGCTTCGACAGCCGCCGCTGGCGCTTCGGCAGCTGGCTCGGCCGGCGGCACGGCGGCCAGGCGCGAACGGCTTTTCTTCACCACGGTGACGACGGTCGGCGCCGTCGTGACGGTGGCTTCCGGATTCGCTTGCGCATTATCGATGAAGTAAGATAAAGTCGTTTTGGGTACGGCAAGTGGTGCCGCGGCTGGGCGTGGCGCCTTGGCGGACAACGTTAAAGTTTTTGGCGTATTCTTCATGAGATATCTCTTAATGCGAGACCAGATGGTGTCGGCGCGAAGTGAATGATTCCACCTAAGCCTGCGAAACCGGACTCGATGGAGCGTATTGTTGCGGCTGCCGTCAAGGGCAGCGGCGCCTGTCTATCGGGACGTTCAAAGCCCGCGCATCCAGCGGCGGCGGGGCCGAAGCCGGGTCAGATAAATAAGCGATGTACATTGCGGAATGAAAAAAAGCCCGTACCAGAACGGGCTTGAATCTATTGTTGTTCAGTGAAGACACAGCGGAGAGCAAGATTATGCACGAAGGCCAGTTATCTGGATAATTGATAAGCAAAATACCCGATATCAAAAATATCAATAATGATGGCCCTGCACCGCACTGCTCCTATCCCCTGCACACCTGAGCCAGACCGTCAAATACGGGGTCCAGTCATCAGCGCAAGCCGACATTATACACATTTCCCGCATTTCGCGCTGCATCCGCTGTAGGGCGGACCCGCTTGTTACAGCGCAAGTTGCCAAAAAAGACAATGCACTTGCCTGTGGCGCGTGCTATGCTCCCCTTTTATAGCCCAACCAATGATGTCGATGACCAGCTCCACGCCAGACCAGCAAGCCACCACTCCTGACACGCCAGTCGATGCAGCCCCAGCGGCGGCACCGGCCGCAGCGGCAACCACGCCGGCGCCTGCCGGCCTGACCGCGCGCGCCCTGCTGAAGCAGTTCCAGGAGCAATTCCCGCCATTCCGCGATTGCCTGCCCTTGTCGATCGGTATCGACAAGCAGATCCTGGCGCGCCTGCCGGACCTGGACCGCAAGCTGATGCGCACGGCGCTGGGCATCCACACGGGTTCGCTGCGCTACCTGCGCGTGATGGAAAAAGCCAAGATCCGCTACGACCTCGACGGCACCGCCGGCGCGGAAGTGACGCAAACGCACCGCGACCATGCCACGCAAGTCTTGCAGCAACGCTTCAAGAAGGAAGCCGAGCGCAAGAAAGCCGAGCGCGACGCGGCCGCCGCCGAAGAAGCGAACCGCTTGCGCCTGGAAAAACTGAATCAGCTGACCGCGAAATTCTCGCGCAAAGGCTGATCCGGTTTCATGGACACAGCTGCCGCACCGCCACTGCCCCCCTATCAAGGCATTGCCCTCGACCACGTCAGGCTGGTACGCACCAGCGATGAGGCAAAAGCGGCCATGGCTGCCCTGCTGGCAGCGGACGCCATCGGCTTCGATACGGAATCGAAGCCTACTTTTGTGAAGGGCGAGTCCTCCACGGGCCCCCATCTGATCCAGCTGGCCACCGACGACATCGCCTACCTGTTCCAGGTAGGCAGCACGCCGGCACCGGCCCTGGCCGAACTCAAAGCCATCCTCGAATCGACCACCACCCTGAAAGTGGGTTTTGGCCTGTCCGACGACGTCAAGCGCCTGCGCAACAAGCTGGGCATCGCGCCGGCCCAGGTGCTCGACCTGTCCGTCGCCCTGCGCGGCGGCCAGCGCAACGACCTGGGCGCGAAGACGGCCGTGGCCAAGTTCTTCGGCCTGCACCTGCAGAAATCGAAAAAGATCTCCACCACCAACTGGGCCACCTCGCGCCTGACGGAAAAGCAGATCCTGTACGCGGCCGACGATGCGCAAGTGGCCCTGCGCGTGTACCGCCGCTGGATCGCCGACGGCGGCAAGGTCGTGCCGCAAAAGGCCCCGCGCGCCAGCACGCCGCCCGTCCCGCCGCCGGTCGCCGCCTGAGGCGGCACGCCTTCCAGCCACATGAGCAAGAACAAGTCCATCGGCACCACGCCTGACGCGATCGCCGCCGCCGAACAGGCGCTGGGGCGATCCCTGCCCCCGTCCTACGTACAATGGTTATTGGTCAACAATGGCCGCGCGCTGGGCGCCTTGAGCGTGTTTCCCGTCTACGACGCGGCCAATGCGCGCAAGACGTGGGAATCGATAGAACGCCATTACCGCACGAGCTGGCAGGAATGGCTGGAGAATACGGGCGCGAACGGTGACGATGCCAGCGCCCTGCTGCCCTTTGCCCAGTTTGGCACGGGCGATTACTATTGTTTTGATTATGCGCAAACGGGACCCACGGGCGAGCCGGTGGTCGTGCTGTGGTCGCACGAAACGGGGACCGCCACCGCGGTGGCGCCCGACTTTGCATCATTCCTGATACTGCCCGGCCGCCCGGGATAAAACCCGGCGGCCGGCGCCAGCTTATTTGACGGGACGCCAGGTCAGCGGATAGCGGTAGACGACGCCATTGCTGGCCTTGACTGCGGCAATGATGGAAAACACCAGATTGCCCAGCGCCACCAGCCAGAACATGAAAATGCCGATGATGACGAAAGTCAGGATGAAGCAGACGATGTACCAGAGAATCAGGGTGATCTGGAAATTGAGCGCTTCGCGGGCATTCTCGGCCGAGAACCTGTCCGCATCGTCCTTCTTGATCAAGTAAATGATCAGCGGCGCCACCCAGCTGGTGAACAGGCCGCCAATATGGGACAGGATGGCGATCGTCGTATCTTGCGTACGACCCACTTCCGGCTGCGTGTTATCCATTATCATTCCCATCATTAGTTATAGATACATCAATATAACAGTAATATTTCTTTTTGGAATGAAACACTTGCTGCCGCAAGGGACTTTTTTTCATGCCGCCGCCAGCGCCAGCCGGCCCAGGGTGGCGATGGCCGCTTCCAGCTGCGGGCTCCACGGGTGGCCGTAATTGAGGCGGATGCAGTGGCGAAACGCGCGCGTGGCGGAAAAGATGGGGCCGGGCGCGATGCTGATGCCGGCCGCCAGCGCGCTGCGGTGCAAGGCCAGCGCATCGATGCCCACCGGCATCTCGACCCAGACGAAATAGCCGCCCTGCGGCCGCGTGACCCGCGTGCCGGGCGGAAAATGCACGGCAATCGCTTGCAGCATGGTGTTTTGCTGCGCCGCCAGGGTCAGCCGCAGCTGGCGCAAATGCCGGTCGTAGCCGCCCTGCGCCAGGTAGTCGGCCAGCGCCATCTGCAGCGGGATCGGCGCCGACAGGCTCGTCGTCAGCTTCAGGCGCTCGACCTGGCGCGCGTAGCGGCCTGCAACGGCCCAGCCCAGCCGGAAACCGGGCGCCAGGGTCTTCGAAAACGAGCTGCAATGCATGACGAGGCCCGCGCCGTCGTGGCTTTTCGTCAGGCCCGGGCGCTGCTTGCCGAAATACAGCTCGCCATACACGTCATCCTCGATCAGCGGCACGCCATGGCGCGCCAGCAGTTCCACCAGCGCGCGCTTCTTTTCCGGCGGCATCAGGCTGCCCAGCGGGTTCTGGAAACTCGTCATCAGCCAGCATGCCTTGGGCTGGTGGCGCTGCAGCAACTCTTCCAGCGCCGCCAGGTCGACGCCGTCGCGGGGGCTGGTGGCAATTTCCACCGCCTTGAGTTCCAGCCGCTGCAACGCCTGCAGGCAGGCATAGAAGCTGGGCGACTCGATCAGCACCGTGTCGCCGGGCCGCGTGACGGCTTGCAGGCACAGGTTCAGCGCTTCCAGCGCTCCATTCGTGATGACGATATCGTCGCTGGAAACGGGCACGCCGTCGAGCTGGTAGCGCAGGGCGATCTGGCGGCGCAGTTCCGCATTGCCCAGGGATAAATCGGTGACGGTGCTCCACGGGTCGAGGCGGCGCATGCTGGCCGAGACGGCCCGCGCCAGCCTTTCCATCGGAAACAGGTGCGGGCTGGGAAAGGCCGAGCCGAACGGGACGATATCGCGCGCGCCCACGGCGCCCAGCACCTCGAACACGAGGTCGCTGACGTCGACGGTGGTGCTGGCGTCGAGCGGGTGGGAACTGTCCGGCTCGGGTGCCAGCGCGGCGCGCTGCGGCGCCACGTAATAGCCGGAGCGGGGACGCGAGACGATCATGCCGCGCGCTTCGAGCAAATAATACGCCTGGAACACCGTCGACGGGCTCACGCCCCTGCGCGCATGCTGCTGGCGCACGGACGGCAATTTATCGCCAGGCAGCAACAGCTGCGTGGCTATCATGGCGGCGACTTCTTCCGCCATTTCCTCGTATCGTTTCAACCCTGCTCCTCAAACTGATCCGTAGTTTTTTTGCACAACTGATCCTGTCACAGTGACAGCACCCGGTATATGCTAGGGTAACAACATCCGGGCAGCAACACCGGCACGCCATATCGACCGACGAGACAGGTTATTTTCCCATGCAACGTTCCATGCTACTGCATTCCCCTCCCGTGCTGGTGCTGGCCCTGGCTATCGCCTGGCCCGGCATGGCGCTGGCCGCGCCGGCCACCGTTTCCGCCAGCCACGACAGCCTGGAGCAGCGCATCAAGGCGTGCACGGCCTGCCATGCGCCGAAGGAACGCCACGACGCCTTCTTTCCCCGCATCGCCGGCAAGCCTTCAGGCTACCTGTACAACCAGCTGCTGAACTTTCGCGAGGGACGGCGCCAGTATCCGATGATGAACTACATGGTCGAGCACTTGCCCGACGATTACCTGCGCGAAATCGCCGAGTATTTTGCGGCGCAGCACCCGGCCCCGCCGCCGGCCCAGCCCAGCAGCGCCGGCACGATGGCCCTGGCGCGCGGCAAGCAGCTGGTGCTGCATGGCGATGCGAGTAAGAAGATTCCCGCCTGCATCGCCTGCCACGGCGAGAAGCTGGCCGGCGTGGCGCCCGCCATCCCCGGCTTGCTGGGCTTGCCGCGCGACTATATCAACGCCCAGCTGGGCGCCTGGAAGAACGGCATCCGCCGCGCCCACGCGCCCGACTGCATGGCGCACGTGGCGCAGCGCCTGTCCGACGCGGACGTGGGCGCCGTCTCCGCCTGGCTGGGCACACAGGTGGCCAGCGCCGACGCCCGCCCCGCCAGCGCTATCGCCCTGCCCTTGCCCCTGCATTGCGGCGGCGTGCCCGGCTCCAGCGCGCAGGTGGCTCCATGAAAAAATGGATGATCGCGGCTGCCGGCCTGGTACTGATCGCCGGCGGCAGCGCCAAATTCCTGCTGTGGCCAGACGACGACATGGGCCCGCCCGCCGTTGCCAGCACCCTGAGCCAGGAACAGCTGGTCGCGCGCGGCGCCTACCTGGCCAAGGCGGGCGACTGCATGGCCTGCCACACGACGCGCGGCGGCGTGCCGTACGCGGGCGGACGGGCCTTGCAGACGCCGTTCGGCAAGGTGCTCTCGCCCAACATCACGGCGGACAAGGAAACGGGCATCGGCAGCTGGACGGCCGACGATTTCTGGCGCGCCATCCACAACGGCAAGTCGAAGGACGGCCGCCTGCTGTATCCGGCCTTTCCCTACACCAGCTACACCAAGGTGCGGCGCGAAGACAGCGACGCCCTGTATGCGTATTTCCAGAGCGTGCCGCCGCACAAACAGACGAACGCGCCGCACGCGCTGCGCTTCCCCTACAACCAGCAGATCGCGCTGGCCGCCTGGCGCGCCTTGTATTTCAAGCCTGGCGTGTACCAGCCGCTGACGGGCAAAAGCATGGAATGGAACCGGGGCGCCTACCTGGTGCAGGGCCTGGGCCACTGCAGCGCCTGCCATAGCAGCCGCACCACCCTGGGCGGCAGCGACGACGGCCTGTCGGGCGGCCTGATCCCCGTGCTGGGCTGGTATGCGCCCTCGCTGACGTCGGACGCGGAAGCGGGCCTGGGCGACTGGGACACGGCGCATATCGTGGAATTGCTGCAAACGGGTGTCTCGCCGCGCGCCACCGTCTTCGGCCCGATGGCCGAGGTGGTGCGGCAAAGCCTGCAGCACATGAGCGGCGCCGACGTGCAGGCGATGGCCGTGTACCTGAAAAGCCTGCCCGGCCCGGCGCAACCCGCACCACGGACGCCGCGCGACACGTCGGAGCAAGCCCGGCAGCAACTGGCGCTGGGCGCAAAACTGTATGAAGCGCAATGCGCAAGCTGCCACCAGGCCGACGGCAAGGGCCTGCCGCCCGGCTACCCGCCGCTGGCCGGCAACCGCGCGCTGACGACGCAGTCGGCCGTCAACGCCATCCGCCTCGTGCTGAACGGCGGCTTCGCGCCCGGAACCTCCGGCAACCCGCGCCCCTACGGCATGCCGCCGTTCGGCCCCGTCATGGATGATACGGAAGTGGCGGCCGTGGTGACGTATCTGCGGGCCTCGTGGGGCAACGATGCGCCGGCGGTTTCTGCACTGGAAGTGAATAAATACCGCAGCGTGCCGCTGGAATAATCGAGTAACGCAGCGGAAATCCGGGGTCAGACCCGCCGGGTCTGACCCCAGCACTCATTTAACGGGTGAGCTCGTAAAAAAACCGGCAAAGCTGAACTGACCCCACATAGTTGGACGGTTTAGTTTGCTAGGTTGCCCAGGGCTGAGTTCTGTATTGCACGGGACTCAGCCCTTTTAGCTTGAGCTTGATGCGGTCGTGATTATAGTAGTGGATGTACTTTTTGATGCCGCGTTGTAGTTCATCGACGCTGCCGAACTTGTTCAGATAGAAGAACTCTGTCTTGAGCACAGCGAAGAAGCTTTCCATGGCCGCGTTGTCAAGACAGTTCCCTTTACGCGACATGCTCTGCACCACTTTTTTTTCTTGTAAGGCACGCTGATAAGCCGGCATTCGGTATTGCCAGCCTTGATCCGAATGCACGATGGGCCTCTCATCGTGCGTGAGCTTTTTCAAAGCCTTCCTGAGCATGCTGCCAACCAATGCGAACTCTGGATGCCTTGAGGTCTCAAATGCAATGATTTCACCGTTGTACAAATCCATGACCGGCGAGAGGTACAGCTTCTCGCCGCGCACCTTGAACTCCGTCACATCCGTCACCCATTTTTGATTGGCGCCATTGGCCTCGAAGCATCGCTTCAGGATATGCGGCGCTGCTTGTCCGACCTCTCCTTTGTACGACCGATACTTTTTGGGCCGGACCAGCGACTTGAGGCCGAGCTTGCGCATCAGGCTTTGAACGGTCTTGTGGTTGACCTTCTCGCCCAATTGTCTGATGGCCAAAGTGATGCGCCGGTAGCCATACCGCCCCTTGTGGCGAGCATAGATGGCAGCGATCTGCTTCTTCAGTCCTGCATATTTGTCACATGCCTGAGCTGCTTTCTGCTGATAGTAGAAGGTACTGCGTGGTATGCCAGCGAGCTCAAGCAATGCGCTCAACGGGAAATACTGCCTTAGCTCAGTAACTACTTGCGTTTTTTGCGCATTGTCGTACTTTGCCGCTTCTGCGCTTGAGCTAAGGCTTCTAACTTTTTTAGGTAAGCTACCTCCATGCGCAATTGGTTGACCTCAGCGACCAATTCGTCGTGGGTGCGTTCTGCGGGATCCGGAAGGGATTCGGACGGCTCTGTAGGTGGTAGTAAGGGCATTTGCTTGGGCTTTCCACGTGTGCGTGGAATCAGGGCTTCTAGACCACCGCTATGATAGCAGCGCTCCCAATGACTGATGATGCCGCGATTGCGGATATTGAATACGGCAGCGACTTGCCAGCAAGACAAATCAGCGGACCACATATGCTGCAACACGGAGAGCTTGAACTCTGCAGTGTAATGGCTGAACTTTTTTACCAGACCGTCAATGCCATGCGCTGCATGCAATTTAATCCACAATCTCACAGTTGAATGATGAAGATTGTGCTTGTCGGCAATCTGTTTATACCCCCACAGAACCGGACAAATATTGCTCGATAATGCTGAGTTTAAATTGCTCACTGTACTTCGACATGAAAAACCCCAAAAGTTGGTGTCCAACTTTTGGGGTTCAGTTCAAGCGCCGGTTTTTTCATCGCAAGCAGCAATCCTCAGCGGAACTTGCTCTTGTGCCCAGTCTTGAGGTCCAGCGCATAGCGCACGCCGTTGTCCGTCAGCATGACTTCATCGGGCGGCTCCTCGCCGGCCAGGGCGCCGTCGATCAGGGGCAAGCCTTCGCCTTTGCGCATCAGGTCGTCGCAGCGCTCGTACACGTTGACGCAGCCGGTGGACGCCATCAGCGATTGTACGATGGCTACTTTCCACGCATCGACGCCGCCGGCGTTGAATTCGCAGATCAGGTAACCTGGCACGCCGCCGAACAGCTGCACCACCAGGCCGGGCAAACCCTCGTCCTCGCCCTTGATCAGCGTCAGCAGCTGGTTGTCGCCCGCCTTCTTGATGGCGGGCAGTTTTTTCTCGATGGCGGCCTTGACCCTGCGCTTGATCAGCGCGTGGTCGACCGGTTCGTCTTCCTTGAAGCTCCAGATGCGCGCGCGGATCTGCGACTTCGAATTGTAGGCGGCGCGGGCGATGAATTGTTTCGAAGAACTCTGCACGATGGCCGTCGAGCCGGGCTTCATTTTTTCCTGCGGCTTGCCTTCGACTTTTTCAATCGCGGACGCGTAAATCCACGATTGGCCCAGCAAGCTCTTTTCCTTGCCCTGTTTGATGGTGATGATCAGCATGTAATTCCAGTAGTGTGAGCGGCGCGTGCCGCTCGTCGTATGTCCCACCGACATCATACCTCATGCCATCCTGTCGCATCCTCCTGCATTCCATGCCGCTGCCGGCGCAGTCTGTCGCAGCGCGCTACGCTGGCGCGGCCGGCTGGCATACCATGCACGCAGTCCAATTCAAAACAGGGAGCAAGAATGACACAGCCACTTTTCCACCGCCGTCACGCCAGCGCCGCGGCCGCCCTGCTGCTGGCCGCCTGCGCGCTGGCCATCCCGGCCGCGCCGGCGCTGGCCTCGCCGCTCGACTGGATTGCCGGCAACAGCATCCAGGGCAGCGGCAAGCTGCAAAAGCAGACGCGCGAAGTGGGCAGTTTCCATGCCGTGGCGCTGAACGTGCCGGGCACGGTCGAGCTGCGCATCGGCAACACGGACAGCGTCACCATCGAAGCCGACGACAATATCCTGCCGCTGATCGACACGGCCGTGGAAAACGGCACCCTGCGCATCCGCCCCGCCAAGCGCAACGCCAGCTTCCGCCAGAGCAGCCTGACCATCGTCATCCAGGCGCGCCAGGTGGAACGCGTCAGCGTGGGCGGCTCGGGCAACATCACGGCAACGGGCTTGCGCGCCGAGAATCTGCGCTTCGACGTGGGCGGCTCCGGCTCCATCAACGCGCGCGACCTCGACAGCCGCCAGGTTTCCATCGCCATCGGCGGCAGCGGCAGCTTCAAGGCCAGCGGCAGGACGGAGCAGCTGACGGCCTCGATCGGCGGCTCGGGCAATATCCAGGCGGGCCGCCTGGCCGCGCGCGCGGTGCAGGTAAGCATCGGCGGCTCGGGGGAGGCGCAAGTGTGGGCCAAGGATGAGCTGACCATCAGCATCGGCGGCTCGGGCGAAGTCAGCTACTACGGCGACCCGCGCATCAGCCGCAGCATGCAGCGGTCGAGCAGCATCAAGCACCTCGGCAGCGCGCCGAATTGATCAATCACAATGCAAAAAGCCCGGAGCGATCCGGGCTTTTTGCGTTTCAGACAGTCAACATCAGCGTGCCGGCTTGACCGGTTCGCGGTCGATCAGCACGGTGTTGACGCTGTCCGTCAGCCAGATCTGGCCATCCTGGATCGTGCATTGCAGCTGCATGGTGCGCTGCGCCAGCTTGCTCATGTCTTGCGCCGCCTCGGATGGCAGGTTGATCACGGTCAAGTTCTTCGCCCGTTCCAGCTTGTTCGCGATCTGCTTCCACCAGATGTGGCTGGTTGCGCCATAGCTGTAGACGATGACCTGCTCCGAACGGCCGCAGGCCTTCAGGATGCGCTTTTCGTCCGGCTGGCCCACTTCGATCCACAGCTGGATGGCGCCCGTCAAATCCTTCTGCCACAGGTCGGGCTCTTCCGTATCGAACAGGCCCTTGGTGAAGGTCAGCGCCTCGTCGGCGTGGATGGCGAACGCCAGCAGGCGCACCATCATGCGCTCATCCGTCTCGGACGGGTGGCGCGCCAGGGTCAGCGCGTGATCCTGGTAGTAATTGCGGTCCATGTCGGCGATCTGCAGATCGGCTTTGAAAATTGTTGCTTTGAGGGCCATCGTGTTTCTGTCTCGGTAAAGTGAATAATGAAGCCGGTATCAGCGGAAAACCACCGTCTTGTCGCCATTTTTCAGGATGCGGTGCTCGACGAACCATTTCACGGCGCGCGCCAGCACCACGCACTCGACGTCGCGGCCGATGGCCGTCAGGGTTTCCGCATCCATCGCATGGTCGACGCGCTCGACGTCCTGCTCGATGATCGGGCCTTCGTCCAGGTCGCCCGTGACGAAATGCGCCGTCGCGCCGATCAGCTTGACGCCGCGGTGATGCGCCTGCGCATACGGTTTGGCGCCCTTGAAGCTGGGCAGGAAGGAATGGTGGATATTGATGGCGCGGCCGTCAAGCGCCTGGCACAGGCCGGGCGACAGGATCTGCATGTAACGCGCCAGCACCACCAGGTCGATCTTGTGCGTGTCCATCAGCTCGATGATCTTCGCTTCCTGCGCCAGCTTGGCCGCTTCCGGCGCGCCGGCCGCCAGCGGCAGATGATGGAAGGGAATATTGTAGCTGGCCGCCAGCTGGTAGAACTCCATGTGGTTCGACACGATGGCGGGAATTTCCACGTTCAGCAAGCCGCTCTTGTAGCGGAACAGCAAATCGTTCAGGCAATGGCCGATCTTCGACACCATCAGCATGACGCGCGGCTTGACGCGCGCATCGTGCAGTTGGCCATTGAATTGGCCATTGCGCTGCATGACTTGCGACAAGGCGGCGAAGTCGCTGCGCAACTGGGCGTCGCTGACGGCGCCGTCTTCCAGCGCGAAATGCACGCGCATGAAGAACAGCTGGGATTCCTGGTCGCCGAACTGGGCGGAATCGAGGATGTTGCAGCCGTGATCGGCCAGGAAGCCGGAGACGCGGTGCACGATGCCGCGCTGGTCCAGGCAGGACAGGGTCAGGATGTATTCGGGATGCGTCATGGTCGCGGAATAAGGCAAAAAATTAGGGCTATGCTCGGCTCAGCCACGCGCGCCGGCCATCGGCTGCGCTGCCGCGAGCCGGCTATTGTCGCACGGCCGGGCCTGTAAACCTGCATTTTCCGCACAAGCAGCATGGCTGCCGGCGACGCCAAGCGGATTGACGTTCATTTGATCTGGCGCAAAGTCATCGCATTTTTCCTTCTGCCAGGCCTTATTCTCGCGCCAAACCGGTACCTGGCGTGGAACCTGGCACGCCATCCGGCGTCTATCTCTTTGCTTGTTTCACCATACGCCGCATCCGGTGCACCGGATGTTTTCTGGATCCGCTTTTCATTGAGGTAGAACATGTTCACAAACAGTATTTTTCCCAGTCTCAGCCCGGCCCTGAAGTCCCATCTCGAGGCCCAGTGCAATTTCGCCACGGAATTATCGCGCAAGATGTTCGATACGGCGCAGCAATTGAGCGAGCTGCATCTGCGGCTGGCGCAAGACTTGCTGCACGAGTGGAGCAACGCCAGCCAGCAACTGCTGGGCGCGCGCGACACGGGCGAGTTCATGTCGCTGGCCGCCGGCCAGTTGCAGCCCGGCAGCCACAAGCTGCGCCAGTACCAGCAGCAGCTCGGCAATCTCGTCGCCAACGCCAATGTCGAGATGAACCGCACGGCAGAGAACCACTTGCCCGAAACGAGCCGCACGGCCGTGGCCTTCGCTGACGAAGTGGTGCGCAAGACGGCGGAGGAAACGGAAAAAGCCACGCAGCGCCAGCGTGAAATGATCGAAAAAATGCACGCCACGGGCCACCGCGACGGCGCGGGCCGCAGCCACGATACCAACAGGCAATCCGATCAGGCGCGTTGAGCGCCTGCATAGACCACTTGACCCCCACTCGACAGCAAGGAGAGCGACATGGCTAGCAATCAAGGTAATGAACAGGGCAAAGGCGCTGGCAGCAGCCAGAAGGCCGGCGAATCGGGCAGCGCCAAAGGCACGAGCAAGCGCGGTTTCGCCGCCATGAATGAGGAACAGCAACGCGAAATTGCCAGCAAGGGCGGCCAGGCAGCCCATCAAAAGGGCACGGCGCATGAATTCGACTCGGAAGAAGCACGCCGGGCCGGGCAGAAAGGCGGCGAAGCCGTCAGCCGCAACCGCGAACACATGGCGGAAATCGGCAGGAAAGGCGGCGAAAGCCGGCAATCGGCCCAGCGCGCCAATGAAAACCGCAGCAGCACGGCGGCGCGCAGCGGCGGCAGCGAGCAGGGCCGCACCGGCCGGCAGGGCGGCAAGGACGAGGACGACAAGGGCTGACGGGGCAGGCAGGGCCCAGCGCGGCTTGACGCACAAGGCGCAGGAAGGCACGGGGCTTGGCGGCCCCGTGCAGGGGATGGCGCAGCGCCGGGCACGGCGGTATGGTACATTCTCGCCTTACCGACACCGCCGCGCCCCGCCCCGCCCTTCCCCGCATGCAGCCATCCCTGAAATACCTGAGCGCCTATTCCGAACAAACGCAAGCGCAAGTGCAGCAACTGATCGCCCAAGACAAACTGGGCGAGGTCCTGTTAAAACGCTATCCGAACGCGCACGACGTGCGCAACGACAAATCGCTGTACCAGTATGTGCAGGACTTGAAGAATGAATTCCTGCGTAATGCCGAGCCCATCAACAAAGTGGCGTTCGACAGCAAGATCCACGTGATCCAGCATGCGCTGGGCCTGCACACCTCGATTTCGCGCGTGCAGGGAGGCAAGCTCAAGGCCAAGCATGAAATCCGCGTGGCCACCATGTTCAAGGAAGTGCCGCTGGAATTCCTGCGCATGATCGCCGTGCACGAACTGGCGCACGTCAAGGAAAAACAGCACGACAAGGCCTTCTACAAGCTGTGCACATATATGGAACCGCAATACCACCAGTACGAATTCGACGTGCGCCTGTACCTGACCCAGCTCGACCTGTCTGGCCAGCGCCTGTGGTCGTGAAATCCTGGTCGTGAAATCCTGTTCGTGAAGTCCTGGTCATGACGTCCTGGTCATGACGTCCACGTAAAAATGCCGCCCGGCATACACAGGGCGGCATTTTTCCTGATGCGTCGGCATGGCCGGCGCCATGTTCAGGCTCAGGCGGCGTTCTTGCGGCGAAGCATGAAGCCCAGCAGGCCCAGCCCGCCCAGCAGCATGCCATAGGTCGCCGGTTCCGGCACGGCGCTGACAGTGGCGGCGATATTATCGACCTGGAAGGTGTGCAAGGCGCCTTCGCGCCACGTGGCCGACAGCAGATTGCTGAAACCCGTGAACGTGTAGTCGGCGAAGGTGTGGCCGCCACCGAGGGTGAAGGTCTGGGTCACCGTGCCGCCGCCCACCTGGTGGCCGACGAAGGTCACGTCAAAGGAACCGGGCAAGCTGACGAAGTCGGCCAGGCTGATCGAGCTCAGCGAGAATGCGGCGCCATCGGCACGGCTCAGGGTGGTCGTCGACAGGGGCGTCGCACCGAGACCGGCCGAGCCGGCATAGGCGAAACTGTCCTGGTGTGCCGAACTCAGCAAGCCTAACCAGCTGCTGTCGAAATTGTAGCCGCCTTCGGAATAGGATTTGAAGGTGGAAGCAAAGTAGCCGGCTTGCTCCAGCGGATCGAAGGTGATCGTGGTGGTCTGTGCCTGGGCACCAGCGGAGGCGGCGAGAATGGCGGCGACAGCGGTCGCTCGCAAGAGGGTCATAGGTTTCAAAATAGCATCCTTTCGAGATGATGAAGTAGCGTGGCTGTGGCAACTTGAAACGGGTCGGCACCTTTTTTGGGGAGTCTGTACAACGCTCGTCGGTGTCCGATATTCCTAACTTTTGAACCCTGCCAGTAGACCACACCCATGCCTGAAAAGCATCTTCATTTTCAAAAAAACATGCCAACATAGTAATTTTTTTGCCATATTTTTATTAATTAAATCACCAAGCCCGATCAGTTTTCCCGTGCGGAAATAAAAAAGCCATGCAGTGCGCATGGCCTTCTTCAAGCGGCAGGAAAACTAGTTGGCCGGCAAGGATCGCGGTGCCAGGCAAAAACGGAATTACGGCGCACACTCCTTCAGACGCAGCACCAGCGCTGCAGGATCGGCGTCGGCATTCAGGAACGCCGCGTGCTGCGGGCGGATGAAGCCCTGCTCCTTGCCGTTTTGCACAAAGGCGATCAAGCCGTCATAAAAACGGTCGACATTGAGCAAGCCGATGGGCTTGGCGTGCAAGCCCAGCTGGGCCCACGTGAGCATCTCGAACAGCTCTTCCAGCGTGCCATAGCCGCCGGGCATGGCGATGAAGGCATCGGACAGGCTGGCCATCATCGCCTTGCGCTCATGCATATCCTTCACGATGAACTGGCGCGTCAAGCCCATGTGGCCCACTTCGCGCTCCACCAGCTGGGTGGGAATCACGCCCGTCACCTCGCCGCCCAGGCGCAGTACTTCATCGGCGATCACGCCCATCAAACCCACCTTGCCGCCGCCATACACGAGCGAGATATTTTCCGCCACCAGCACGCGCGCCAGTTCGCGCGCCGCCACGGCATAGTCCGGCGAGACGCCCGCGTTGGCGCCACAGTACACACATAAAGCCTTGATCACAGTAATCCCTAGCCTTTCAATTCATCGATCGCCGCCTCGACCTCGAGGCGTTCCTTGGCGTCCAGTGCCACGCACTGGGCCGCCTTTTCATACAGGGCCAGCGCTTCCGCCAGCTTTTTCTTTCCATCGAGCATATTCAACGCGCGCGCATATTCGCTGTGCGCCAGCGCCGAATGGGGCGTCAGGGCCAGCGCCGTCTTGAAGTGCTGGTAGCCGTCTTCCTTGTTGGCGCCGTAGGTCAGGCTGCCGATCATGGCGCCGACCTTGTCGATAATTTCCGTATGATAAATCCCAAACGCGATATGCGCTTCCGCATGCATGGGCGCCACCGTCATCGTGCGGTCCAGGCTGTTGCGCACGCGCGCCCCCATGCCCTGCGCCAGGGCCTTGACGACGGACGTGCCCAGCGCGTAGCGGCCCAGGCTGTAGGCATGCCAGTAGTAGCCGGCCGGATTGTCCGGCTGCTCGCTCTGCTGGCGCTCGCAGCGCTCGGCCACTTCTTCGTACATGTCGAGTTTCTGGCTGTCGTCCACTTCCAGGTGCGTGGCATAGATGCAGGTGGCCTTGTGCGCGACCGCATAGCCGGGCACGCCGACGGCCAGGCCCAGCTTCACGGCACGCTCGAAGTCGCCCGCATGGAAGGCCAGCCAGGCCTGCAGCAGCGCCGGGTGCGTGGGAAACGGTTCCACGTCGCCCGCATGCAGGCGCGACCAGGCCGCTTCCAGGGATTGCGGCGTGTAGACATATGCAGCGTCCGGATAGGGAAATTGTTGCCAAGCCATATCTCTCTCCTGTAAATGACGACGCGGCGCCAGCAGCCGTGTCAGTCGTTCTTGAGTTTGGTCACATACTCTTCCGACAGTTTGCGAAACAGCAAATGCGTTTCATTGCGCAAATAGGGCCCGATCAGGGACAGCACCTGGTAGCAGCCGCGCGCCAGCGCATCGGACATCGATTGCTGCTCGCTGTACTTGCGCGGGTTGCGCACGTACTCGTACGACAGCCAGTAGGTGGCGACGACGACCATATTCGTCGCCATGGCAGCCACTTCCATGTCCGACGCCTCGAGCGACTGTTCGCTGCGCAAATCTTCGCACAGCTGCGTGGCCACCTTGATCTTGTGGGCCAGGATCAGCTTGAAGTGCAATTCCAGCTTGCGGTTGCGCGACAACAAATCGTTGAGGTCGCGATAGAAAAAGCGGTAGCGCCAGATCAGTTCGAACATCAGGTGCAGGTACAGCCAGACGTCCTCGATATTCGAGCGGCGCCCGTCGGGCACGGTGAGGATGCGTTCGATTTCCGCCTCGAACTGGACGAAGATCGAGTTGACGATGTCGTCCTTGTTACGGAAGTGGTAATACAGGTTTCCCGGCGAAATGTTCATCTCTTCCGCAATCACGGTCGTCGTGATATTCGGCTCACCAAACTCATTGAACAGGCGCAGCGACAACTCCAGGATGCGTTCGCGGGTACGGCGTGGTGCTTTTTGTAGCATGGCGGGCAATCTCTCTGTGTTCTGCCTCAAGCATACCACCTAAGATAGCCGTAATGAAACACTCCGCCCCATGGCGCCGGCGAATAAGGCAGACAAAAAAAGCCTGCGCAAGCAGGCTGGAGGAATGCTGCGCCAGCTCAGGCGGCCGGCGCTTTTTTCTTCGCCGCCGGCCTGGCGGCGAGTTTGCCAGCGGGTTTGTTCACCGGCTTGCTCGCGGGCTTGGCCGGGGCCTTGGCGACGGCTGTTTTCGGCGCTGTTTTCGGCGCCGCCTTCACGGCGGGCTTGGCCACGGCCTTCGGCTTGGCCGCCGGCGCGGCCTTGGCCGACAGCGCCGCCACCTGCACGTTCAAGGCATCGATCCTCGCGTGCAGCGCGGCGATATCGTGTTGCATGGGCACGCCGATGGTGGCCAGCGCCCGCGCCACGCGCTCTTCGAACACCTGTTCCAGCTTGTCCCAGGAACCGCTGGCCTGCTTGCCCACGCCGTCGGCCAGCTTGCCGACGCTGCCGCTGACATCGGCCACCTTGTCTTCGGCCCGCTTCTGGAATTCCGTGCCCTCCTTCACCAGCCGGGAAAACACGCGTCCGCCCTCTTCCTGCGCCTTGGCGAAGGCGCCCAGGCCCGCCTGCCAGATCTGCTGCGCGGACGAGCGCACGGCGCTCGCCAATTCCGTGTCTTCCGCCAGTTCCTTCAATTTCTTCACCATCGCCAGCTCCCGTCATGTGAAAGGCCATGCCACTTCATGGATATTTTTATTCTAGTGAGCAAAACTAGAGACGGGAGTCTAATTCGATAGCGAACTGCGCCCCAAGGTGCGCCAGCGCACGCGGCGGCCGGTCGCTTGCACGCGGCCAGCGCCTAGGCCGCCGCTTTCACGGGGCCATGCAGCAGCTTGTGCAGGCGGAAGCCTTCGCGGATATTCTCGCGCAGCACGGCGCCCTTCCACGGCTTGGTATAGAAGCGGTCGACGGCGCCGCGGTTGATGGCCGCCATGATGGGCGTCAGGTCGGCAAAGGCGGACAGCATGATGCGGAAGGTGTCGGGACACAGGTGCTTGACCCGCTCCATGAACTCGGTGCCGCTCATGAGCGGCATGCACTGGTCGCACAGGATCACCTGCACCTTGTGGCGCGCCAGGATATCGAAGCCCTCGGCGGCCGTCTGCGCCGTCAGGATGCGGTAGCCGTCCTGCGCCAGGAAGTCGCTGAGCACGTCGAGCATGAAGACGTCGTCGTCGACGATCAGCAAGGTTTGCTGCTCGTCGCCGCCATCATCCTGCGGCGCCTGCAGCTGCTTGCCTTTCATCAGCATCTGCTCGAATTCTTCCTGCGGCACGGGGCGGCTGAAATAATAGCCCTGCATCTCGTCGCAGCCGTGGCGCCGCAGATAGGCCAGCTGCGCATCGTTTTCCACGCCTTCGGCGATCACTTCCAGCTTCATGCTGTGCGCCATGCTGATGATGGCCAGCACGATGGCCGCGTCGTCCGGATTGCTGGTCACTTCGCGCACGAAGGCGATGTCGATCTTCAGCTTGTCGATGGGGAAGCGCTTCAGGTAGGCCAGGCTGGAATAGCCGGTGCCGAAATCATCGATGGAAATCTGGATGCCCAGCGCCTTCAGGTTGCGCAGCACGGCGATGGTTTCCTCGGCGTTCGACATCAGCGAACTTTCCGTCAGCTCCAGCTCCAGCAGGTCGGGCGCGATATCGTGCTTGCGGATGGCCTTGAGCACCTCTTCTTCCAGACCGCCGACGAAGAACTGGATGCCCGACACGTTGACCGACAGGTGCACGGGGCCGATGCTGCTGGCGCCCCACTCGCTGATCTTCTTGCAGGCCTCGTCGAGCACCCAGTTACCGACGCGCACGATGAGCCCCGTCTCTTCCAGCAGGGGGATGAACAGGGCCGGCGAGACCATGCCGTGGCCGGGACGGCGCCAGCGGATCAGCGCCTCGGCGCCGCTGATGCGCCCCGAGATGATATTCACCTTGGGCTGGAAGAACAGCACGAATTCCTCGTTGTCGATGGCGCGCCGCAGGGCATTTTCCATGTCCAGCCGCGCCATTGATTGCGCGTTCATTTCCGCCGTGAAGAAGCGAAAGGCGTCGCGCCCCGCTTCCTTGGCGCGGTACATGGCCGTGTCGGCATATTGGATCAGGGTATCCGCATCGGCCGCGTCATCGGGGAACACGGAAATGCCGATGCTGACCGTCACCGTCACCTCGTGGCCCTGCAGCTCGAAGGGCTTGCGCATCGCCTCGCGGATCTTGTCGACCACGCCCACGGCATGCTGGGCGCCTTCGGGCAGCAGCAGGATGGTGGCAAATTCATCGCCGCCAAAGCGGCCGATGGTATCGCGCACGCGCAGGCAATCGACGAGGCGGCTGGAAAACTGGCGCAGCAGGTCGTCGCCGATGGTGTGGCCCAGGGTATCGTTGATATTCTTGAAGCGGTCGATGTCCATGAACAGCACGGCCACAGCCCACTGGTGCTCGGCCGCCTGGGCCAGCGAATGGGTCAGCGAGGCGTAGAACTGGCCGCGGTTCGGCAAGCCCGTCAAGGTATCGAAATGGGCCAGCTTCATCAGGCGCTGCTCGGCATCCTTGCGCTCGGTGATGTCGCGCGCCACGGCCACCAGGATCCAGCTCTGCCCAGAGCGCAGGGTGCGCCGCTGCACTTCCACCGACAGGGGCGAGCCGTCCTTGCGCTGCAGCTGCAATTCCGTCATCGGGCCGCCCTGGTCGCCGGCCAGCAGCTTGTTGTACAGTTCTTCCAGCTGGGCTTCGCCCTCGTGCGCGCGGCCCGGCCCCACGCGCAGGAAATCCTCGCGCTCGAAACCGAGCATGCGGCAAGCCGTCTGGTTGACGTCGACGAAGCACATGCCGGCGCGGTCGACGAGGAAAATCGCATCGGCCGTGGCGTCCATCGCCAGGCGGAAGCGGCGCAAGTCTTCATCGAGGCGGATGCGCGCCGCCATGTCCAGGGTCAGCTGCTCGTGGTGGCGCTTGATCTCGTCGTACAGCAGCAGGTTGTCGTAGGCGACGGCGATCTGCGCCGCCACCGTGGCGGCGACGCGCTCGTCGACCTCGGAAAACTCGTTCGCCCCCAGCTTGTCGACCAGGTACAGCCAGCCGTGGCTGCGCTCGCGCGAAGCGATGGCCACGCCCAGGAAGGAATGCACGGGCGGATGCGTGTCGGGCAAGCCCAGCGCGCCAGGATCGCCCTTCAAGCCATTGACCCGGTAGGGCTGGCGCTGCTCCAGCAAGCGGTTCAAAATGCCCGTGCGCGGCGCGCTGGCGATGCGCTCGAGGTTTTTCTCGGCGCCGCACGAGGAAAAATAGCTGAGCTTTTCGGCGCCCTCTTCCAGCACGCCGATGCAGGCGTACTTGGAGACGCAGATATTCTGCGCCACCTTGCAGCCCGCCTCGATCAGGGCGCGCGGATCGCGTTCGGCGCCCAGCTCGATGCCGAGCTCGATCAGGGCCGTCAGGCGCAGGCTCACCGCCTGCAGGCTAGACAGCGAGCGCGACAGGCGCTCCGTCATGACGCCCAGGTCTTCGGGAAGGGCGGCCTGGCCCTCGCGCTGGCTGGCCAGCTGCGAAATCTGCTGGCTGCTCGATTCGAGTTCGTCGAGGTAGCCGCTGACCTGGTGCTCGATGCCGGCCAGCTTGCCCGTGGCGGGCAGGGCCGCACCGCCGCCGGCCTCCGGCGCCGCCGGCACCTGGACCACCGCCGGCATCAGTCCCAGCGCCTCGTTGACGGTGCGCACGATGACTTCCGGGTCGGACGGCTTGGGCAGCACCCAGCGCACGCCGCACGCCTGCGCGAGCAGGATCGCCTCCTGCTCGCGGTAGGTGGCCGTATAAAAGATGATGGGCACGTCGGTCAGCGCCGGGTCGGCATGCACGCGCGTGACGAATTCGTAGCCGTCCATGTTCGGCATGAGGATGTCGGAGATGATCAGGTCCGGCCGCTCGGTGCGCAGGATTTCCAGCGCGTCGGCGCCATTGGCCGCCTCCAGCAGGCGGTGGCCGCCGTAGCCCAGCAGCGCGGTGAGGAATTCGCGGTTCAGCACATGATCATCGACGATCAGGATGGTGGCTATGTCGTTTTTAACTGGCGTCGACGGCGCCCCGGGTAAAAAAGACTCCAGCTCCGCCACGAACAGGTCGGGCTCGATCGGCTTGCCGATGTAGCCGTTGAAACCGGCTTCGAGCAGGCGTTCGCGGTCGCCCACCATGGCCAGCGCCGTCACGGCCAGGGCCGGGATCTTGCGCAGCAGCGGGTCTTTTTTCAGTTCCGCCACCACGCCATAGCCATCGAGCTTGGGCAAATGCACGTCGCAGATGATCAAGTCCGGCAATTCGCTGCGCGCCATGCGCACGCCCTCTTCGCCGTCGTAGGCGGCCAGCGGCGTGTACCCGAAGGCACGCAGCAGGTACACCATCAATTCCATATTGGTGGCGTTATCTTCGATAATCAGTATACGTGCGGACAATTAGCGCCCCCAATAAAAACTGCATGGACTCATTTTCTGCCTGCGTTCAACTTTCCGCTTGCGCGGCCAACATAACAATCCTACAACATCTTGCCATATATCCAGAGAAATAGGTGGCCACCGGATGTCTGCGGAACGGGGCAAGCGGCCTCAAGAACAAATTTCCACGCCTGTCTTCCGGCATTAGCTTAATACAGTACGCCAGTGGAAAACAGCATTTTCTGTGCCTTGCTCTGTTAAACAAGAGCAACAGCAGAGTCAAAAGAGACAGTCTTGCCATGCAGACAAAACACAACAGGGCTCAGGCGAAATGGGAGGCCGAAGGGGGCTGCGCGACTTCGTCCTTGATAGTGATTTCCGCCAGCAGCTGGCGCAGCACGCGCGCATCGCTGGCCAGCGCCACGTGGCCGATGCCGCCGAAGGGCAGATTGCGCGCGCCGGGCAGCTGCGCGGACGCTTGCGGCGCGACGATATTGTCGTGATGCGAATACATCGACGTGATCAGCGCGCGCAGCGCCGGCGTCTCGCCGGCGGCCAGCTGCGCCAGCCAGGCGTCCGGCGCGCCATCGACGCGGCTCATCTGGCGGGCATTCGCGCCCGCCGCCAGATTGGCCAGCGCCGTACCGTGGTGCGGCGTGCCGATGGTGATGATGCGCGCCACGCGGGCCGCGCCATGGCGGCGCAGCCAGGCGCGCGCCACCAGGCCGCCCATGCTGTGGGCAACGAGAATCACGCGGTCGCTGCCCGTGCGCGCGCACAGCGCCTCGATGGCTTGCTCGACCTGCGGCACGAATTCTTCGATGTCGGCGCCTATCGGTTCCAGGTCGACGCCGTCGTGCGCGATGCCGGCCCGCGCCAGCTGCCGGCTCAGTTTTGTCCAGTAGCCGCGGTTGCACACATAGCCGTGGATCAGCAGCACGGGCGGCCCCTGGCCAGCGACGTTGTCGGCCACATGCAGGCGCGGACGCAGCATGCCCCACGACGAGGTCCACAGGGTGGCGCGCAGCTCGCCGAAAAACAGGCGCGCGGCGCCCCCGGCACCCAACTGGTGTTGCGCCGGCACGGGGCTGCCGGCACGCCGGCTTTCCCAGAAATTGCGCGCCACGATCAGCGCGCGCACGGCCAGCAGCATGGCGGCCCCCAGCAGCACGGCCAGCACAGGGGAAGCGACGCCCCACGCCTGCATGGCCAGGTACGCCAGACCCAGCACAGCCAGCACCTGCAGCAGCATCAACCACTTGAGGATGCGCGCGATCATGCCGTGGCCGAGGCGGGCATGGGAACGGGCGCGGGTTTACCCGTCAGCTCCCGCGCCAGGCCGCTGGCCAGGCGCGCGGCCAGCGCATAGATCGTCAGTTGCGGATTGGCGCCGATCGAGGTGGGAAACAGCGAGCCGTCGTGCACGGACAGGTTGCGCACGCCGTGGTAGCGGCCGTCGGCGCCCGTCACGCCCAGGCGCGCATCGTCCGACATGGCGCAGCCGCCCATCACGTGGGCCGAGACAACCCTGGCGAGCAGCGCCTGCATCGGCAAGGCGCCGATGGCCTGCTTCGCTTGCGTCCAGCTGGTGTAATGACTGGCCATCTCGTGCACGGGATACACGCTCCTGGCGCCGGCGGCGAACTGGATTTCCGCCATCGACAGCAGCGCGCGCCGCACGCCATCCCAGATGAACGGCGTGAGCGGATAGTCGAGCACGGGCGCGCCGAAGCTGTCGATGGAGACGCTGCCGCCGACCGACTCATGGTGAAAGCCGTCGCGCAGCAGGGCCAGCAAGGCATGCGCATGGGGGAATGCGCGCATGGTGCGCGCGTGCTCGTCGCCGAAGCCGCCCATGGTGGTGGCCATCAGCAGCGGGTGCAAAGGCGGCGCCTCGAGCTTGTAGCCGATGGGGCCGTCGATGGGCGCCGTGTGCAGGAAATGGTCGGAATAAATCGTCTGCGGCGCGCCCGCGTAGGCGTCGACGCGCTGCGGGAACAGGCCCGCCGACACCACCGTCGGATGCAAGAAGGTGCGCCGGCCCAGCAAGCCGTGCGGATCGGGCGCCTGCGAGCGCAGCAGCAGGGCCGGCGAATTGATGGCGCCGCCGGCCAGCACAAAGTGTTTGGCGCGCAGCGTCAGGCGCACGCCCGTGGGCGCCTGCCCGGCCGCGTCCAGCGCCGTCACCTGCAGGCTGTCGATGCGCTCGCCCTTGAAGATGAAACGCTCGGCGCGCGCATGCACGAGCAGGCCGGCGCCCAGCGCCAGCGCCGACGGAATCGTCGTCACCAGCATCGACTGCTTGGCATTCGTCGGGCAGCCCATGCCGCAGTAGCCGAGGTTCCAGCAGCCGTTCACGTTGCGCCGGATGGCGGCCGTAGGGATACCCAGCGCCGTGGCGCCACGGCGCAATAAATCGTTGTTTTCATTGGGCGGCGCGGCCCAGTCGCTCACGTGCAGGCGTTTTTCCATCATGGCGAACCACGGCGCCATGGCGTCCACCGAATAGCCGGACAAGCCAAAGTGCCGGCGCCAGTAATCGAGGGTGCCGGGCGGCGTGCGAAAACTCGAGGTCCAGTTGACGGTGGTCGAACCGCCCACCGTGCGCCCTTGCAGGATATTGATCGCCTTGTCGCGCGTCTTGCGCGCGGCCGATTCCTGGTACAGCGCGGGATAGGCGTCCGCTTCGCGCATCTTGAAGTCCTGCGAGGACTTCAAGCCGCCCTCTTCGACGATCAGGACGGTCAAGCCGGCCAGCGCGAGGATTTCCGCCGTCACGCCGCCGCCGGCACCGCTGCCGATGACGACGACGTCCGCCTCCAGGGTGCGGTCGGTGCTCAGGGTGCTGGCGTCGGTGACGTTCCAGCCGGCGGCAAGGCCGGCGGCGATGGGATCAGGAATGGGGGATGTGCTCATGGATGCCTTATGCGCTCAATTCGGGCAGCGGTCCCGGATAGCCGATGGCGGCCCACTGGGCGGCATCGGCATACCAGGCGCCGAGGATCAGGTCGTGCAGCGCCAGGTAGGCCGTCTGCAGGGTGGCCAGGCGGTGCGTGCGCCACGATTGCAGAAAGGCGGCCACCTGGGCCGGGTCGGCCCCGGGCCAGCCGCCTTTTACGCCGGCGACGAAGCGCCGCGCGGGCGCCAGCGCCAGCAAGCCGAACAGGTCCTGCACTTCCTGCTGCGCCGTCAGGGGCAAGCCATGGATGGCCGTGTCCACGCCGGCGATGGCGCCATCGAGCGCCGCGGCCCGCGCGGAGGCTTCCTGCGGCAGCGCGCTGCCCAGCATGGCCGGCACGATGGCCGCCAGCGCCGCGCGCGCCCCGCCGTCAAGCACGAAGCGCCCCGGCGGCGCCGGTCCGCGCACCAGGCGGTAGGCGGCGCCGCCGGCCGCCAGCGCACAGGCCCCAAACACGCCCAGCTTCAAAAACGATCTGCGTCGCATTCCCATGTCTCCCCTTGTCTTGTACCGCCTTTTGCAGGCCAGTGTACGCCAAAGGCAGCGCCGCTCCGCGCGCAAAAACTAGAGCGGGCCGTCTAGTTTGCGCGGCTGGAAGCACAGCAGCAGCATGGCCAGCAGCGCCGCCAGCGCCCCGCCGATGGCGATGCCGGACAAGCCGAAGGCGACGATCAGCACACCGCCCAGCGCCCCGCCGGCAGCCGTGCCCGCATTGAAGGCGGCGATATTCAAGCCCGCCGCCACCGCGTCGCTGCCCGGGCAATGCTGCTGCGCCAGGCGTAGCAGCCGCATGGTCGACAGGGTCACGAGGGCAAAGAACAGCAAGCCCAGGGTACCGCACAGGGCCAGCATGGCCAGGGGATGCGTGCGCAGCGCATAAAACCCCAGCAGGTTGAGCGCCAGCGCGGCCAGGGCAAGCACGGTGCAGCGCAGGGCGTGGGGGCGGTCCGCGCACCAGCCGCCCAGCAGGTTGCCGCCGATGGCGCACGCGCCAAAGCACAGCATGGCGGCACTGAGCCAGCCCGCATCGAGCCCGCACAGCTGCAGCAGGAACGGCGAGACATACGTGAAAAAGCTGAAGGTGGCCACGCTGACCAGCGCCGCCACGCCGGCCGCCAGCAGCAGGGGCGGCTGCAGGATGGCGCGCAGGCTGGCCAGGGCCGAGGTGGCGGCGGCCGGCCGGCGCGCGGCCGGCATAGCGTAGCGCAAGCCGGCACCGCCGCACAGGGCCAGCACGCCGATGGCCATAAATACCCAGCGCCACGACGAGACGGCGCCCAGCCACGTCCCCAGCGGCACGCCGCCGGCCAGCGCCAGGGTCAGGCCCAGCCAGACGATGGACAGCGCCCGTCCCGCGCGGGACGGGTCGACCAGGCTGGTGGCCGCATGCGAGGCGACGGCCATGAACACGCCATGCGCGAGGCCGACGGCAAAGCGCACACCCAGCAGCGCACCCAGCGCCGGCGCGGCCGCCATGGCCATGCTGCCGGCCGCCAGCACGAGCATGGTGGCCACCAGCACCTGGCGCACGGGCCGGCGCGCCAGCAGGGCCGTCAGCACGGGCGCGCCGATGGCCGCCCCCAGCGCATACGCGGCGATGGCGCCGCCGGCCGCCGCCGCGCTGGCGTGCAAGTCGCGCGCCATGGGCGACAGCAGGCCGGCGGCGATGAATTCAGACAAGCCGAAGGCAAAGCTGCACAAGGACAGCCAATAAATGGAAGGAGGCAGCGCGCGGCTGCGCGGCGAAACGTTGGACATGGCATTCCCGACAATCAAAAACGCCATGCTGGCCCCTGGACCATCATCTGTAAAATATCTTATTTATCTTGAAATGAGACTATCTACGTCTCATTGAGCAGCGGACAGCCGCAGCTGCGCCAGCAGCCGCTCGCGCACGGCAGACGTGCGCCGCGGGTCCCACGCCATGTACAGGTCGAGCTGGCGCAAGGCCTCGGGCGCGCTGCTTGCCAGCGGCAGCATGACGACGCCGGCAGGCCTGGACGCCGCCAGGCTGGCCGGCAGCAGGGCCACGCCGAAGCCTGCCGCCACCAGCCCCAGCACCGTCTGCAAGCGGCGCGCCTGCTGCACCACGCGCGGCACGAAACCCGCATGCAGGCACAGGCTGGCCAGCTGGTCGTGGAAACCCTGGCCCAGCTCGCGCGGCGAGGCGACGAAGTCGTCACCGGCCAGGTCAAGCAGGTCCACGCGCGCCTGGCCCGCGCAGCGGTGGTCCGACGGCAGCGCGATCACGATGTCTTCGCCGGACAGGCGCTCGAAGCGCAAGCCGGGCGTGCCGCGCCCGGGCGCGCGCAGCACAGCGATATCGACCTCGCCCCGTTCCAGCCACTCGACCTGCTGCTGCGTCGACGCTTCGCGCAAGGTGAATTGCACGGCGGGCGAGGCGGCGCGGAAGGCGCGCAAGGCGTTCAATACGTGGGCGTAGGGCGTGATGTGGATGAAACTGAGGCGCAAGTGCCCCTCGATGCCTTGGGCCACCCGGCGCGTGGCGGCCACGCCCTCTTCCAGGCTGGCCAGCACCTGGCGCGCCGTGGCCAGGAAAGCATCCCCCGCCGAGGTCAGGCTGACCTTGCGGTTGGTGCGCTCGAATACGGGGTAGCCCAGCGCGTCTTCCAGGCGCAGGATCGCCTGCGACAGGGGCGGCTGCGCCATGTGCAGCCGTTCGGCCGCGCGGCGGAAATTGAGTTCCTCGGCGACGGCGATGAACTGGCGCAGCAGCCGCGTCTCGATCATGGGCCTTTTTTGGCGACCGCCAGGATATGCCGCGCGATGCCGCGCAGGATATTGACTTCTTCCGTCTCCAGCCCCGTGCGCGAAAACAGGCGTTTTAAACGGGGCATCAGCTTTTTCGGGTTGTCGGCGTCGAGGAAATCGATGGCCACCAGCGCCTGTTCCAGGTGCGCATACATGCCGTCGACCTGCGCCAGGCTGGCCGCGTCGCCATGGAAACCGACGGGGCTGGCCGCCCGGGCCTCGTCCGACGCATCGAGGGCCGCCACGCGGCATTCATAGGCGACGACCTGCGCCGCCTGCGACAGGTTCAGCGAGGAGTACGCGGGATTGGCGGGAATGTTGATCAGCACATTGCACTGCTCGACGATCTCGTTGGGCAAACCGAAGCGCTCGTTGCCGAAGATGACGGCCGCGTGCAGGTCCGTGCCGGCGGCCAGCTGGCCGGCGATGGCGCGCGGGGTGGTGACGGGCGGCGAGAACTCGCGCAGCCGGGCCGATACGGCCGCCGCGTAATTGCAGCCTTCGAGCGCCTCGGCGATCGAGCCGACGATGCGCGCGCCGGACAGGATATCCTGCGCGCCGCTGGCGAAGGCCACCGCTTCCGCATCCGTCAAGGCGTCGGGAAAGCGGGGATTGACCAGCACCAGATCGGAAAAACCCATCGTTTTCATGGCGCGCGCGACGGCGCCAATGTTGCCAGAGCGACTAGTTTCGACAAGAATAAATCGCAGGCGTGTGAAAAGAGACGTGTTGATTTCGGGCAGATTCATTTAAAATAGCGCTATTGCGCGGTATCGATACAGGAAATTTCGGGAAACGGAGTCACAAAACGCTGACGCCAGGCCGGGATTTTAACCACTTCGGCACCGCTCCGCTCTTTAATTCATTCTTGCACTCTATCGTACCGGCGCCGCAAGGCGGCCATGGGCGGTCGCGTGCTTTTAACGGAAGCTCACATGCACCCAATGCTCAACACGGCGATCAAAGCCGCCCGCCGCGGCGCCGCCGTCATCAATCGCGCCTCTTTTGACCTCGACCGCGTCGTCGTCACGGAAAAACAACATAACGATTTCGTCACCGACGTCGACCAGGCGGCCGAACAAGCCATCATCGAGGTGCTGTCCAAAGCCTACCCGGACCACGCGTTCCTGGCCGAGGAATCGGGAGCTTCCGCCAACTCGCACGACGAGAATGAATATCAGTGGATCATCGACCCGATCGATGGCACCACCAACTTTATCCACGGCTTCCCGCAATACTGCATCTCGATCGCCCTCGCGCATCGCGGCGTCGTCACGCAAGCCGTCATCTACGATCCGGTCCGCAACGACCTGTTTACGGCCACCAAGGGCGCCGGCGCCTACCTGAACGAAAAACGCATCCGCGTCACCAAGCTCGACCGCATCTCGAATGCCATGCTGGGCACCGGCCACGGCGCCGGCCCGCGCGCGCTCGACGAATACCTGAAGATGTACCAGATCATGGCCGAACGCAGCCAGGGCGTGCGCAGTGCCGGCTCGGCCGCGCTGGACCTGGCCAACGTCGCTTGCGGCCGCCTGGACGGCTTCTACGAAAAAGGCTTGAAGCCTTGGGATATCGCCGCCGGCGCCCTGATGATCACGGAATCGGGCGGCATCGTCGGTGAATTTTCCGGCGAATCCGAATACCTGTACAAGGGCGACGTCATCGCCGCCAGCCCGAAGATCTTCGGCCAGATGATCACCCTGCTGGCGCCATTCGCCTGATCGCCAGGCGCGCCCTGATGTAGAAAAGCTGCCGGAGGAAACTCCGGCAGCTTTTTTTTGCCCTGGCCAGCCCTCAACCGCCCCGCATGGCCGGCAGCAGCACGCGGTAAATCTGCAGGAACGCCGGTCCCATCAGCACCACCATCAGCGACGGGAAGATAAAAAAGATCAGCGGGAACAGCAGCTTGAGGGCGATCCTGGCCGCCGTTTCCTCGGCGCGCTGGCGCCGCTTGGTGCGCAGCTGGTCGGACTGCACGCGCAGCGACGCAGCGATGCTCGTGCCGAAGCGCTCGGCCTGGATCAGCAGAGTCACCAGCGCGTCCACATCTTCCACCCCGGTGCGCAGGGCCAGGTTGCGCAAGGCCTTGTCCTTGGCGCTGCCGGCGCGCAGCTCCAGCGTCACCAGTTGCAGCTCTTCGGCCAGGACCGCGCTTTTCAAGCCGATCTCCTGCGCCACGCGCGCCAGCGCCGCATCCATGGCCAGCCCCGCTTCGACGCACACCGTCATCAGGTCCAGCGCATCGGGAAAGGTCTCGAATACTTCGCGCTGGCGCTGTTTCAGGCACTGCGACAGCCAGAGATTGGGCAGGTAATAGCCGAGGGCCGCCGCCGCGACCAGCCACAACAGCATATTGTGCCCGCCGTGGCGCAGCAGGAAGTACGCCAGCAGCGGCAAGCCCACGGACAAGGCCGTCTTGGCCGCGTAAAACAGCGCGGGCGCGGCCTGGCTGCGCCAGCCGGCATGGACGAAGCAGCTGCGGATGGGCGAACTTTCCCAGCCCTCGTCGGGCAGCGACAGCCTGGCCAGCGGGCGCGTCAGGCTGACGGCATGCGCCAGCCAGCGCCGCCTGGCATGGCGCCCACTATCGCCAGCGGCGCCGGCGTCGCCCAGCGCCTGCAGCCGCTCCTGCACGGCGCTGCCGGCGACCATGCGCAGCACCAGCAAGGCCAGCGCGAAAACGATCAGGAACAGCAGGCCCAGCAAAGCCAGCTGCGCCGCGCTCATGCCGCTCATCGTGTTTTTTCTTTCATGTCACACCCGGATATGGATAATTTTTCTGATGCAGAGCACGCCAACCATCAGCAAGCCCAGCGCCACGCCGACCATCTTGCGCCCGCCCCCATCCGTGTACAGCACGGCGATAAACTGCGGATTCATCACGTGCATCATCAGCGCCGCGCCGAACGGCAGCAGGCCCAGGACCCAGGCCGACATGCGCCCTTCGGCCGACAGCACGCGCACATGGCCCAGCAATTTCAGGCGGTCGCGGATGATGGCGCTGATGCTGCTCAGCAATTCAGTCAGGTTGCCGCCCGTTTCGCGCTGGATCAGCACGGCGATGACGACATAGCGCAAGTCCGTGCTGGGCACGCGCGCGGCCAGGTTGCCCAGCGCATCGGCCATCGCGACGCCGAAACTGACTTCGTCGAACACGGCGCGAAATTCCTCGGCCAGCGGCCCCGTCATCTCCTCGCCCACCATTTTCAGCGCGGTGGGAAAGGCATGGCCGGCGCGCATGGCGCGGCCCATCAGGTCGAGCGCATCCGGCAACTGCTGCTCGATGCGCACCAGCCGCCGGCTCCTGGCGCGGCGCACCAGCAGATACGGCAGCATGGCGCCGCCCGCGCCCAGGCCCAGGCGCACATACCAGGGCAGGGACAGCGCGCCGGCCAGCAGCAGGCCGGCCAGCGCGCCGAGTGCGCAATAGCCGAGGAAACCGGCCACCAGCCAGCGCATGCCCGCCTGCAGCAGCAACTGCTCGATGCGCCGCGCGCCGGGTAAACCTTCCAGCACGCCTTGCAGAAACGGATGGACGCTCAGCGGGCGCTGCTTGGTGATCGACAGCGCCTGTTCGCCATCGCTGGCCGTATACATGGCTTGCAGGCGCCGCGCCACGCGCGCCGCGCGCGGCCCCCGTGCCGCCTGCCACGCCAGCCAGGCGCCAGCCACCAGCAGCAGGACGGCCAGGAAAATCAACAGATAGACCAGGTAGGAAAGCATGGCGGGTCAGCGTCCCGCCGCCGTGGGTTCGAACAGCGAGGCCGGCACGCCGATGCCAAAGCTGTTCAGGCGCTCGAGAAAGCGCGGGCGGATGCCGCTGGCCGAAAAATGCCCGACCACCGCGCCGCCCTCGGCCACGCCCGTCTGCCGGAAACTGAAGATTTCCTGCATCGTGATGACCTCCCCTTCCATGCCCGTGATTTCCTGGATCGACGTCACCTTGCGCTTGCCGTCGATCAGGCGCGACACTTGCACCACCACCGACACGGCCGAGCTGATCTGCTGCCGGATAGCCTTGCTGGGCAGGTTGGCCGCCGCCATGCTGATCATGTTTTCCAGCCGCGTCAGCGCGTCGCGCGGGGTGTTGGCGTGGATGGTGGCCATCGAGCCTTCGTGGCCCGTGTTCATGGCGCCCAGCATGTCGAGCGCCTCGGCGCCGCGCACCTCGCCCAGGATGATGCGGTCGGGCCGCATGCGCAGCGCATTGCGCACCAGCGCGCGCTGGCTCACTTCGCCCTTGCCTTCGATATTCGCGGGCCGCGTTTCCAGCCGCACCACGTGCGGCTGCTGTAATTGCAGTTCGGCCGCGTCTTCCACCGTGACGATGCGTTCGGTATTGCCGATAAAGCCGGAAATCACGTTGAGCATGGTGGTCTTGCCGCTGCCCGTGCCGCCGGAAATGAGGATGTTCATCTTCGCCTTGCCCAGGCCCTGCAGCACCTCGGCCATCTCCGCCGTCATGCTGCGGTAGGCGACCAGGTCGGCCAGGCGCAGCGGATCGACGGAAAAGCGCCGGATCGACATCACGGGGCCGTCGATGGCCAGCGGCGGGATGATGGCGTTGACGCGCGAACCGTCGGGCAGGCGCGCATCGACCATGGGGCTCGATTCGTCGATGCGCCGGCCCACGCGCGAGACGATCTTGTCGATGATCTTCATCAGGTGGGCGTCATCGTCGAAGCAGACGTCGGTCAGCTCCAGCCGGCCGCCGCGCTCCACGTAGACCTGCTGGTGGCCGTTGACGAGGATGTCCGACACGCTGGCGTCCGACAGCAGGGTTTCCAGCGGGCCGAAGCCCAGCATCTCGTGCTGGATGTCGCGCGTCAGGCTCCTGCGCTCGGCCTCGTTGATGACCACCGCCTCCTCGTCCAGCAGGCGCTCGACCAGGGCGCGCAATTCTTCGCGGATGCGCTCCTGCGACAGGCGCTGCATGCTTTCCAGGTCGACCCGTTCGAGCAGCAGCCCATGGATGCGCAGCTTGAGGTCGCGGTAGCCGCGGTTGTCGATGGCCGCCATGCGTTGCGGCGCGAGCGCGGCGATCTTGGCGCTGCCGAGCCGTTCGCGGATGGACAAGGCGGCGATGGGAGAACCAGCCATGAAATGCTCCTGTTCTATGATGTGGATCAAGCGCGTGAATCAGGCGCGCCGCAGGACGCGGCCCAGCCAGCCCTGGCGCGCCGTGCCGGCCGCGCCGCCAGCCAGGCTGGCGGCGAATTCCTGCAGCGAGCGGGTGATCGGGCTGGCTTTGTCGAGCTGTAAAATCGGCACGCCCTGGTTGACCGAGGCGGCCGCCGAGGCGTAGTGATTCGGCACCGTGCGGTAGACGGCCGTGCCATACGCCGCTTCCAGGTCGCGCAGGCGGATCTCGCCGCCCTTGTCGTGGCGGTTGACGATGATATGCACCTTGTCACTGGCGTATTCGAGCGAGCGGAACATGCCCAGCAGGCGCTTGCCGTCGCGGATGTAGGGCAAGGTCGCCTGCAGCACGGGAAAGATCATGTCGGCGTGGTCCAGCGCGCGCACGCTGACGGCATCGAGGTTGCGGCCCACGTCGAGCACGATGAAATCGTACTGGCGCCTGGCCTGCCGGATGATGGCGTCGATGTGTTCGGGCGCCACTTCGCTGGCGTGGGCCGGGTCCTCGGGCGCGGCCAGCACGCTGTAGTTGGGCAGGATGTGCAGCATGCTCGATCCCAGGAACGAGGAATCGAGCCGGTGGATGTCGCGCGTGACGTCCGACAGCGTGGCCAGCGGCTTGTGCTCGGAGACGAACAGCGAGGCGTCGCCAAAATGCAGGTTCATGTCGATCAGGGCAACGCGCTGCTGGCCGCCGGCGGCCAGCGCGTAACCGAGGTTGCTGGCGATGAAGGTGGCGCCGCTGCCGCCCTTGCACGAGATGAAGGCCAGCACCTTGCCATGGCCATGCTCGCGCCGTTCCAACTTTTCCTCGATGCGTTCGAGCGCCGCATACAGGCTGGCCGGCGCGGCGGGAAACGGCAGCACGTCGCGCACGCCCGCGCGCATGGCCTGCAGCAGGAATTCGGGCGGCTGCTGGTGGCACAGCACGATGAGGGCCATGCGCGGATGCAGGTTGCTGAGGCGCTCGATGGCGGCCAGGTCGGCGCCGTCGTTCGACGGGCGGTCGAAGATCAGCACGTCGGGTGGCGACGGCGCCGCCTGCAACGGTTCGAGCGTTTCGCCGCCCGCGCTGATCTCGTCGAGCCGGTTGCGGCCGCGCAGCAGCTGGCCCAGCGCGGACAGCGTTTTTTCATCCCTGGAATTGATGGCGATTTTCACGATAGGCCTTGCTGGTTCTGTGATGACGGTGCCAGGCTCACTTGCGCGCCCCGACGCCGATGGTGAAGGCGGCCGCTTGCGGCGCGGGCGCGGCAAAGCTTTTCTGGTATGCCGCATAGGCGGCCTGGGCGGCCTTGCCGTCCATGCCGGCCACGGGGTCGCGGTTCGCGCCCGCCTGCGGCGACAGCACTTGCCGCTGGCGCAGTTGCTCAACGCTGTGGCCGAACTGGCGGTCCAGATTCGGGGTGGCGGCGCAGCCGCTGGCGGCCAGGGCGGCCAGCAGTAGGGGAAGGAAAACGGCATGCTGCATGATGGGCTCCTATTGAATGTCCGCGCCGGCCGGCGCTGTCTGCGTGGCCGCTTCCTGCCGCGGCCGTGGCGCGGCGGCGCCTTCCATTTTTCCTTGCAAGAAGAACTCGCCGCGGCTGGGCGCCACGTAGGCGTCGGTCGGCAACACAATTTCACTATCGAGCGGCTTGACCAGGTGCGGCGTGATGATGAAGACGAGCTCCGTGCGGTCCGTCTGGAAATCGCTGCTGCGGAACAGCGCGCCCAGCACGGGTATCTCGCCCAGGAAGGGCAAGGCCTTGATATTGGTCGTCACGTTATTCTTGATCAAGCCGCCGACGGCAAAACTCTGGCCGTCGAACAGCTGCACCGTCGTGGTGGTGCGCCGCGTGGTAAAGGCCGGCAGCACCGCGTTGGCGGCGGCGCCCCCGCCGGTGGTGATGCCGATGCCTTCGCGGTTCAGCTCCGACACTTCCGGCGCCACCTTCAGGTTGATGCGTCCGCCTTCCAGCACGGTGGGCGTGAACTTGACGGCAATGCCGAATTCCTTTTCTTCCAGCGTGATCTTGTTGGTGGTGCTGTCTTGCGCGACCGGAATGAAAATCTTGCCGCCCGCCAAGAAACTGGCTTCCTGGCCACTGATGGCCATGATGTTCGGTTCGGCCAGCACCTTGACCAGGCCGTCGCGCTTTTGCGCATCGAGCGTGAGACCGTTGCCATTCTTGCCGTTGACGGCGCCCAGCTGGCTGGGGTGGCCGCTGAGCAGGTTCGACAGCAGGCCGTAGCTCCAGTTGCCGCGCGTGCCGCTGATGCCCACGCTCGCGCCCAGCTGGTCGACCAGGGTCTTCGACACTTCGGCGATCTTCACTTCCAGCATGACCTGCTGCGGCGCCGCGACCGTCAGCATATTGATGACCTTGACGCCGCCGGCGGCATTGGCAGTGCTGGCGGCGCCGTCGGCCGGCGCCGCCGCTTCGCCCGCGCCGCGCTGGGCATAGGCTTGCGCCATCTCAAGGATCTGGCTGGCCTTGACGCTGTCGCTGACCTGCCCCGACAGCACGATGCTGCCGCCGGCCGCGCCCGCCTTGACGGCATGCTCGCTGGGGAAGACATAGGCCAGCTGCGCCTGCAAGCCCTCGACGTCGATCTCGACTTCAATATCGACGATCACGGGGCGCTGCTGCCGGTCCCACAGGATCAGGTTGGTGCTGCCCGGGGCCAGGCCCCAGACGAACAGCTGGCTGGACGAGCCCAGCATCCTGGCGCCGGCCACGCGGGGATCGTTGACGGCGATCTGCGACACCGGCAGGCTCAGACTGCGCAAGGTGGACTTGCCCACAGCGATGCGCACCGGCGCGCCCAGGCGGGCGATATCGGCGCCCAGCGACATGGGCGGCGCCGCGACGGGCGTCATGACGGCCTGCCGGGAAGGCGCCGCCGCGCCGGCGCCGCCGGGCCAGGCCGGGCCCGCCGCCGCGCCGCCCAAGGCCAGGGTCAAGGCCAGGCGCATGCCCGCACCCGGGGCGTGCTTACGAAATGTGTTCATCGATCATCCTTGCTTGCCTGCTGATTTAAAATTGCTGGACGCTGGTATCCATGCCCTTGATGACGGTGACGCTGTCGCGCGCGGCAGCGCGTGCCGGGGCCGCCGGGCGCCGCGCCGCGCGCACGGGCGCTGCCGCCGGCGCCTTCAATTCCAGCAGCGACTCCTTGGTGGCGCCGCCCGTGTCGGCGGGCGCCGGATCGACCTGGTTGCGCAGCACCAGCGACAGGCTGCCCACGCTGCGCGCCAGGTCCAGCTTTTCCACCTGCTCCGGCGTCAGCTCCAGGGTCACGGCATTGACCACCTTGGGCTTGTTGTCGTCGCGGCCGGATTCCTGCGCCACGGCCAGCACCAGGATGCGTTCCAGCACGATCTTCGAAATGGCCAGCGGCCCGCCGCCCGCCGGCCTGGCGCGGTCATCCTGCGTATGCACGAGAATGTCGACGAAGTTGCCCGGCAGCGCGAAGCCGGCCACGCCCACCACGTCGTTGACGCGCACGGTCATGGCGCGCTTGCCGGCAGCGACGATGGCCGACAGGCCACCGGTGGCGCCAGGCGGCGCGAGCTTGCTTTCCAGCACAGGCTCGCCCCTGCTGACGGCGCTGCGCGTGATGCGCCCGTCCAGCGCGCCGGCCTCGCCAAACGCCCCCGGCGGCAGGGCGCCCGCCGGCCAGTCCATGCCGCGCAGCATGGCCGGCGTCACCTTCGCGCCCACGCCGATGTCAACCAGCGCGACCATTACCGTCTGGCTGGCCGGCGCGCCCTGCCCTGACATCCAGCGCGCCGCCGCCAGCACGGCGCCGCCCGCCATCAGCAGCGCCAGCAACAGCACGATCGCAACGCGGCTATTTCTCATGATTTGTCCTCTTGGTAAAACTTGGGTTTCCGCGCGCACGCGGCCATATCGCTGCCCGGCGCGTCATGCATGGCCGCCGGCCGCCAGGGCCAGGCTGATGGCGGTGCCGGCGGCAATGGCGATCGCGTACGGCAGGCTGCCGCTTGGCAGCGCGGGCGCGCCGACCTGCGGCGCCTCGCCTGCCGCGGCGCGCAGCCAGCCTTGCAACAGCAATTGCCGGGCATTGGCCAACGTCTGGCGCAGCGTGCCCTGGCACAGGGCGACGGCCAGCGCCAGCACGCCGCCAGCAAGCAGGCTGCACAGCACGACAGACACGGCGGGGCGCGGACCGACAAAGGCGCCCACCATTGCCATCAGCTTGACGTCGCCCGCGCCCAGCGCCTTCAGCGCATACATGGGCAGCAGCAAGCCCAGGCCGACGGCCAGGCCGCCCAAGGCCAGCCACGGCCCGGCCGGCGTCAGCCCGGGCAAGGCCAGGCTGTTGAGCAGCACGCCGAGCAAGGCGCCGGAAAATACCAGCCGATTGGGAATGCGCCGGCGGCGCGCGTCATGCCAGACAGCGGCGGCCAGCAGCCCCCACAAGACTATGGCGGGGCTGAACGTCCAGAAAGAATGAGGGTCCATCGTGTACCTGATGCAAGCCGAGCGCATGACGGCATGCGCATCGTTGGGCGGGAGCCGGCAGGCCGGGGCGCGTGGGCAACCGGCCTGCCGGGGTGCGACGCGGTGGGCAGGGGTGTTAGATCGCCGCGCCCGTCAACTTGGTGCCGATGGCCTTGAAGGCGCCATCGAGGCCGGTGGTGAAATAGCCGACGGCCGTGACCAGCGCCGCCGCCACCAGCGCGGCGATCAGCGCATATTCGATGGCGGTCACGCCATCTTCTTCGGCGATAAAGTTTTTAATGCAATTCATATTATTCCCTTTCAGGTCAAGTTTCAAACATGATAAAAACTGAAAACACAGTCTGAAAATAAAAACATTCACCTTGTTTTTATTTGCCAATTTCTGATGCGTGTATTTTATATAAACAAACATTAAATCGAATCAGAGAAAAGTCATTTTATATGCAGTACAAACCATCTTAATTTTTTGTCTATAATCAGGACATATGTACTGTCATTCCGCAGACAGGGACTCGGCCAGCCGGTTGCGGGTGGCGTACACATATAATTCCAGGCGGTTGGTGACATCGAGCTTGCTGTAGATCGATGTCAGATGATTGCGCAAGGTTTGCTCCGAGATAAAAGCGCGCTGGGCTATCGCGCGGTTCAGCGCGCCATTTCCCTCCACCATCATGGCGACGATCTTGCGCTCCTTCAGCGTCAGCCTGGCGATCCGCTGTTCTTCCGGATCGGGCGCCGCTTCCGGCTTGTTCAGCACGCCCAGCATGCTGTCGAGCAACGCCGGATCCAGGCACAACTCGCCCTGATGCAGGCGGACGATGGCGTCGACCATTTGCTTGACGGGCGTCTCCTTGCCCACCACCGCGCGCGCGCCGCTGCGCACGGCGCGCCCGCATGCGGCCTGGTCCTGCGTGCCGCGAAACAGCAATGCCCGCGAGACGCCATTGCCGAGCAGCTGCGGCAGATAATCGATGGCGCAGGCGTCGCCGCAGCCCAGATCGGCGTCGAGCACGATGACGTCGGGACACAGGGTCCGCGCCAGCAGCAGCGCGCCGTCGATCTCGGTGGCGCTGGCCACCACCTGCATTGCCGGCTGGGCGCCGGCGAGCAGCTGCTCCAGGCCCCACAGCCAGGTCTTGTGGTCCGACACCAGCATGACGCGTATGACATTTTTTGTTGACATGCTTTACCTCTTAACGTGTAGCCCATTCCCTTTGGGGAATGTTGTTGATCCGAATCGGGTTGCCTACGTCGTCCGCGCGCGCCTCCGCAGCCGCGCGCAGGGGAGGAAGTCATGGGGGCACGAAGGAAGAGGCGCTGGGCCGGCACGCGCAAACGCGGTGCGTGACCCACGCCGGCGGTCGCCGCACGCCGGGCGCGTGCCGATGGATGGTCAGCGCGGCCAGTGCGGGCGGGCCGCCGGCGCGCCATCGCTGCTGCCACCGCTGCTGTTGCTTACATTGCAGCATGTTTATTGCTTCACCTTGCACAACAAGTCCTTGCCTGCACGCAGGACAATCCTGACACCAGGCCTGTTTTCATACCCGCGCATATTACTCCCGGCCCTGTAGGGACGGGACCCGCACACTTGAAATAAGGCAGTTAATTTCGATTATCTTGACCTGTAATAATTTAAATGGCGGCCATGCCATTGAAAATCGATATAGAATAATCGCCAGTCAAATGGCGCAATGCCAGCCACCCGGCATTCTTCATCGCGGCACTTAACCGGATTACTCCCATGCGTTTAAAACAGGCCGACTCCCCCATATTCCGCAAGCCCGGCGCACAGGGCGGCGCCACCTTGCTGGAATTGGCCCTGATAACACCGGCCTTTCTCATGCTGATAATCGGCATCATCGAATTGAGCATGGCGTATTTTGCCAATATGACCATGCAGCACGCGGTGCGCGAAGGCGCGCGCTATGCCGTCACGGGGGCCAAGGACCTCGACCCCGACAGCGCCAACCAGCAGCGCTACCAGGCCGTGATGCAAAAAATACGCGACAGTTCCATGGGCATGTATGACAAGGTCAGCCCCGTGATCTCCGTCAACGGCAGCGATGCGGTCGGCGCCGCCATGTTCGGCCAGGCCGGCGATATCGTCGTCATCTCCGTCGATTGCCGCTGGGCGTTTGCCACGCCGATGATCCGTGCCCTGTTCCGCGACGGGCAGGCGCATTTCGTCGTGGCCGCCACCATGCGCAATGAAAGCTTTGGCGGCCTGTGATGCGCGCCCGCCCTCCTGCGCCGCGCGCCGCGCGCGGCATCGCCGCCGTGGAACTGGCCATCGTGCTGCCGCTGCTGGCGCTGCTGCTGTTCATGCTGGCCGACCTGTCGCGCGCCATCCAGGCCAAGACCATCCTGCTCAACATCAGCCGCGAAGGCGCCAACCTGGCCTCGCGCTCCACGTCCGACCTGGGCGGCTCGGGCCAGGCCATCATGAATGCGCTGGCCGCCAGCACGCCGCCGCTGGACATGAAGAGGCGCGGCATGATCTACATCACCAAGATCATGGGCTACACGGCGAAAAGCGGCTTGCGCAATATCGTGCTGGAACAATACCGCTGGGAGGCCGGCGCCAGGGCCAGCGGCTACCTGCCCGCCAGCCAGGTGTGGCAGTGCGGCAGCTGGAGCGACGGCACGTGCACCGGCATCGCCAGGGACGAGCATGCCCCCACGGTGGCATTGATGCAGAACCAGTTGGCCGATGGCGAACTGATCTACGCCGTGGAAACGTTCTACGATTTCGACATGCTGTTCGGCACCTTGAAATTTGGCAACAGCACGACGCCCGTGCTGGGCCCCGATCTCACTTCGATGACGGTATTCTGATGCGCACTCCACACACACGGCAAGGCGGCCAAGTGCTGATCATGGTGGCGCTGTCGGCCGTCGTCCTCATCGCCTCGGTGGGCCTGGCCGTCGATTCCGCCCTCGGCTACTTCGTCAAGGCCAAGCTCAATGCGGCCGTCGACTCGGCCAGCCTGGCGGCGGCGCGCGGCATCACGGCGGGCAATTCGGAAGCGGAACAGCGGGCCAGCGCGCGCCAGTCGGCCAGGGAGTTTTTCGACATTAATTATCCGGACAACTTCCTGCTCTCGACGCCGGTCCTCAATCCCGTCGACGTCACGTTCGACAGAGGCACCGTCACCATCGACGTCTCGGCCACCGCCTCGCTGCCCGTCTCGCTGATGGGCATACTCGGCTTCAAGACCCTGAACGTGGCGGCCAGCGCGCAAACCATCCGCAAGGACCTGGACATGGTGCTGGTGATGGATACGTCCGGTTCGCTGAAAAACAATGCGGACGCCGTGCGGGCGGCGGGCAAGTCCTTCCTGGACAAATTCAATTCCACGGTCGACCGGGTCGGCTTGCTGCACTTCGCTTCGGAGGCGCAGATCGATGTCCCGATCAGGCAGGTCGAGCGCGGTTTCGACCGCGGCAGCATGACCATGAAAAATGGAAAGATCGATCAATTCACGTTTGTCGGCGGCACCAATTCTTCCGCCGGCATGTTCCAGGCGCGCAAACAGCTGAACGATATCGAGCAACTGAACCGCTCCAGCCTGCGCGTCATCGTGTTTTTTTCCGATGGCTCGCCGGCGGCATTTTCCGCTTACTTTCCCAACAAGGACAACAAATGCAAGGACGCAGGCGGCCTCGCCACCTTTCCGAAACTGCAAAACCCGGCATTGGCGGGCCTGTACAGGATGAAAGTGAGCGACTCGCTCCAATACGGCGATTGCGCCGCCAGTCAGATCACCGGGCTTCCCGCATGGTATAACGCGAATAATGACGCGGCGCTGCGCGAGTTTCCCATCGTCACCAATACGCCCCGCGTCGTGACCGCTTCCACCGCAACGGCGCAAGCGCAATGGACGAATGTGCACCGCGCCTCGCGCAACCTGGTCGAAGCGATGGCGGCAAAAGCGCGCCAGGAGGGCATTTTCGTCTTTACCCTGGGCATGGGCGCCTCGCTGAAAACCAAGGAAGGGCCGGACAACGAGCTGGGCGAAGACTTGCTGCGCTGCCTGGCCAACACCACCGATGCAAAGGCGGCTTGCCGCAAGCCGGCCGAACCCGCGGGCCTGTACTGCTATGCGGCCACCGAAAGCGAGCTGAGCCCATGTTTCACGCGGCTCGCTTCGGCCATCCTGCGCATTTCCAGATAAGGCCCGGCCGCCCTCTAGAAGGCAAAGCAGCTGCAGCCCAGGGTGCCCCAGAAGCCGGAAAAGTCACTGATCGGCACGGCCGACTTGCGCGCCCGGTCGTGCGCATGCGCATGCACGCCGCAGGCGCCCGCGCACTGGTGCGGCAGCATGGCTTGCGCCTGCGCCGGCCTGGCCACGGGGCGGTAATGGCCGGGCACCGTGCGCACGGGCGACCATTCGGGCAGCACAGGGATCGCCGGCGGCGCCAGCGAGGAAAATGGCCCCTGGCCGTAGACGACCTTGCCGCCCACCATGGTCAGCACGGATTCGATGGACTTGATCGCCTCTTCCGGCACCGCGAAATAATCAGCCGACAGCACGGCAAGGTCGGCCAGCATGCCTTCGCGGATGCGCCCCTTCTTGCCCTGCTCGCTCGAGAACCAGGCGCTGCCCGCCGTCCACAGCTCCAGCGCCGTGTCGCGCGAGAGCCTGCCCGCCGCATCCGTCAGGGCCAGGCCGCCCACGGTGCGCCCCGATACGAGCCAGTACAGCGCCGTCCACGGGTTGTAGCTGGCGACCCTGGTCGCATCCGTGCCGCCGCCCACGGGCACGCCCGCGTCCAGCATGCGCTGCACGGGCGGCGTGGCCTTGGCCGCCTCAAAACCGTAGCGCTCGACAAAGTATTCGCCCTGGAAAGCCATGCGGTGCTGGATGGCCAGGCCGCCGCCCAGCGCCTTCACGCGGTCGATATTTTCCGGACTGATGGTTTCAGCGTGGTCGAACAGCCAGTGCAAGCCGCCGAACGGCGTGTCGCGGTTGACCTTTTCAAACACGTCGAGCATGCGGCCGATCGATTCGTCATAGGTGGCGTGCAGGCGGAACGGCCAGCGCTGCTCGACCAGGTGGCGCACGACCTTTTCCAGCTCGTCTTCCATGCCGGCCGCCAGCTCGGGACGCGGCTCGAGGAAATCCTCGAAGTCGGCGGCGGAAAACACCAGCATTTCGCCGGCGCCGTTGTGCCGGTAGTAATCCGTGCCGTCGCCGTGCTTGATCATGCCCGTCCACTTCTGGAAGTCCTGCAATTCCGCGCCCTTGTTTTGCGTGAACAGGTTGTAGGCGATGCGGATCGTCAGCTGCTCCTTTTGCGCCAGTTCGTCGACGACGGCGTAATCCTCGGGATAATTCTGGAAGCCGCCGCCCGCGTCGATGGCGCTGGTGATGCCGAGACGGTTGAGTTCGCGCATGAACTGGCGCGTGGAATTGACCTGCAATTCCAGCGGCAGCTTCGGGCCTTTCGCCAGGGTCGCATACAGGATCATGGCGTTCGGCCGGGCGATCAGCAAGCCGGTGGGGTTGCCCGATGCATCGCGCACGATTTCGCCGCCCGGCGGGTTCGGCGTGTTCTTGTCGTAGCCGACGGCGCGCAGGGCGGCGCGATTCAGCAGGGCGCGGTCGTACAGGTGCAGGATGAAGACGGGCGTGTCGGGCGCGGCCGCGTTGATTTCGTCCAGCGTCGGCATGCGCTTTTCCGCGAACTGGAATTCCGTCCAGCCGCCCACCACGCGCACCCACTGCGGATTCGGCGTGCGCAGCGCCTGCTCCTTGAGCATGCGCAGGGCGTCGGCCAGCGAGGGCACGCCTTCCCAGCGCAATTCCAGGTTATAGTTCAAACCGCCCCGTATCAGGTGCAGGTGCGAGTCGTTCAGGCCGGGAATCACGGTGCGGCCGCCCAGGTCGATCAGCTGCGTGGCGGGGCCGCGATGACGCATCACGTCTTCAAGGTCGCCGACGGCGAGGAATTTGCCATCGGCGATGGCGACGGCGGACGCCAGCGGCTGCGTCCTGTCGACCGTGTGGAAACGGCCATTGAGCAAGATCGTGCTTGCGTGCATGGAAACTCCCGGTTCAGGTGAAGAATACCGCCCCGCCGGCGGGCGGCGGTGGCGCGATATCAATGAAAGCTCAATGGCCTTCGCTGGCGTTGAACATGGATTTGGCGTAGATCAAGCCCAGGCCATAGCCGCCGCCGTGCGCCACGGCCGTCGCCACCGTCTCGTTGTAGGTCTCGCCGCGGGCCCAGTCGCGCTGCAGTTCCAGCAGGTATTGCACGGACGTCATCGGCTGCGCGCCCGCCTGTATCATGCGCTGCATGGCCATCGCATGCGCTTCGTCGGACACGTCGCCGCTGGCGTCGGCGATCACGTAGACCTCGAAACCCTGCTCCAGCGCCGACAGCGCAGGGCCCACGATGCAGACGGAGGTCCACAGGCCGGCCAGCACGATCTTGCCCTTGCCGTAGCCATTCACCTTGTCGGCGATGCGCGCGTCTTCCCAGGTATTCATGCTGGTGCGGTCGATCGGCGCCTGCTCGGGGAAGACGGACTGGATCTCGTCAAAGATGGGGCCGGAGAACGATTTGGCGGCCACCGTCGTCAGAATCGCCGGCACCTTGAACTCCGCCGCCGCCTTGGCCACCAGGGCCGCATTGTTGCGCAGCAAGGCCAGGTCGATCGAGCGGGTGGCGAACGCCATCTGCGACTGGTGGTCGATCATGATCAGGGTATGATCGTTTGGAGTCAGCAGTTTGTGGGCGGCTTGGGCGGTGGCGATAGGCATGATGTTTTCCTTAGTGAAAATAATTGAATATGAAAAAAGAGAGGTCCTTGTACGGCGCTTCTGCTCCTGCCCTTGCGTCACGCTGTGTGTGCCGGGCCAGTGCTGTGCAGTATGGACGAGATACTTTGAAAACAAAAACGGAAAGAATGCCAAGCTATGTGCAATTTTTTCGATGATATAAAATAAGCACACCGGCAGACGCACAAGGGGAAGAACATGGGATTTGAATTCAGGATCGCGGCCAGCCTGGCGCCGCGCCAGCGCCAGCACCTCGAACAGCTGCTGGCGGCGCTGCCGCAGGCGCCGCGCGCGACCAGCGGCGCCATGCCCGACACCGACGCCAGGCTGACGGACGCCGGTCTGTATATATGCCAGCACCTGCGCCCCGACCCGTGGCATGGCCTGGACGCCGTGCGCGGCTACCTCGAGGCGCAGGGCGTCAGCTACACCGTCGACGAGATCGACGACTAGGCCGGCTACAGGGTCCCCTCCAGCATCAGCCGCCAGCTGCGGTAGCTGCCCGTATCGAGCGTGCGCAGCAGGCTGCGCGCGCCATCCGCATACAGGCTGCGCGTGCGGTAATCCTGCCCCAGCAGGTTGGCGCCCGACAGGCGCAGGCGCAGCCTGTCGCTGACTTTCCACAACGCGTACATATCGAGTTCGCGCTTGGCGCCCTGCCAGGCCAGCAGCTGGCCGGACTCGCGCGAGCGCCCGCCCGCCTGGTAATTCAGGTCTGCGCCCAGGCTCAGGGGCAGGCGGGCCAGCTGGTAGTCCCCTCCCACGTTGGCGCTCCACGGCAGCTGGCTGTCGAGGCGGCTATCGGGGCCGGGCACGGCATCGAGCCTCGACCAGTTGCGCGCCACGTTGGCCCGCAAATCCAGCGCGGGGGCGCCCGCCCACAGCGCCGTCAAGGGCAGCTTCGCTTCCAGCGCGATCGAGCGCACGCCGGCATGTCCCTGGTTGACGGGCGTGCTCACCCAGCGCCCGTTGTCCTGATACAGGCGCTCCAGCATCACGTCGCTGATGCGCCGCAGCGAGGCGCTGGCGCCCAGCATGGCGCCCGCGCCCGGATAGTATTCATAGGCGGCATCGAGGCCCCACGCCAGTTCCGGGCGCAGCGCCGGATTGCCCTGGGTGTCGGGATTCGTGGGACTGTTGCCATTGTCGACCGTGTACGGGCGCGGGATCAGCTCGAAAATCTGCGGCGCCTTGTAGGTGCGCGTGACGGCTAGGCGCACCTGCTGCTTGCCGCCGGACTTCCACAGGCTTTGCAGCAAGGGGCTCCATACCTGCGCGCGCACGTCGACCGGCTCGCCGCCGCCCGTGGCGCTGGCCGTGCGCCAGGTTTCCCAGCGCAAGCCCAGGTACAGCGACCAATGCGCGGAAAGTTCCCATTCATCCTGCGCGAACAGGGCCAGGCGCCGCACCGTGGCCGCATAATCTTCGTCGCTGAGCACGGGAAGGCCACCCGGCTCCAGCTGGCGTTCGCGGCGAAAATCCGTGCGCCGGCGGTACCCCGCATCCCAGCCCGCCGCCAGCGCGTGGTGTTCGCCCAGCGCGCGGCGGTAGGTGCCGCTCGCCTGCACGCCCACCTCGTCCAGGCCCGAATCGACCAGGCGCGTGATGCCCTGTCCCGGCGCCGCGCCGCGGCCCAGGAACTGATAATCATTGGCGCGGTGGTTGACGCTGGCGCCCAGCTTCACGTCGAGACTGGCGCCATGGTCGAGCTTGCGCAGCCAGTGCAGGTCGCTGCGCACGGTGCTGCTGTCCTGGTTGAAATGCGCCTGGGTCTCCGGATAGGCGGTCGTGCCGCCCAGGTAAGCCGTTTCCAGCGCGTGGCGGCGGCTGGCCAGGCGGCGCACGTTGACCAGGCTTTGCCAGGCCAGGCTGCCCTCCCCCGCCAGCGCCCATTGCACGCGGGGCGCCAGCTCGATGCCGTCGCTCGTCACGCGCTCGGTGAGCGGCACGTGGCGCACCACCGTGGGCGCACCGCCGCCATCGAATTCGCGGTTCCACTCGTCGAGCAGCGCTTCGCGTCCCGTATGGCTGAGCGTGCCGGCCAGCGCGTACGACAGGCGTCCATCCTTGTCCGACCACTGCACGGTGGCGCTGCCGGCGGGCATGCCGTGGCTGGCGGACGCGCCCAGCTTGAACGTGCGTTCGCGCCGCCCGCCCGATTTTTTCAGCACGATGTTGATGGAACCGGCGATCGCCTGGGTGGAAAATTCCGCCGTGGCGGCGCGCATGATTTCCACGCGCTCGACCAGTTCCGGGTCCAGGGCGTCGAGCGAAAAGCCGGGCGCCACGGGCACGCCATCGAGCATGATCAAGGTATAGCCCTGGCCCAGGCCGCGCATCTGGATTTGCCCGCCAGCGGCGCCCGCAGCCGCGCCGGACGGCCCGCCGATGGAAATGCCGGGCAGGCGCTTCAGGGCGTCGGACAGCACGCGGTCGCCCTGGCGCATCAATTCATCGCGGCCGACGACGATGGCGGCGACGGTGTCGTTGCGGCGCTGCTCCGCCTTGCCCGCATGGACCGTCACGGAAGGGAGAATGTCTTCGGCACGGACGTGCGCCGTCAACGGCAGCGCGAGGCTGCACAACAAGATACTCAATCGCATGGGGATTCCCGAAAGAAAGGATATTTCAGTGAAAACCAAGAGCCTCACGCCGGGGCAGACCCTGCCGAGTCCGCCCCCGTTTGTTGTTCCTGGGTGACAAAAAACCGTACGGCGTCAGCGGCCGAACTGCTCCTTGCGCATGCGCAGGGCCCGCTCGCTGGCGTTGGCATCCAGGCCGGCCAGCCAGCGCTGCGGATCTTGCACGCGGCCGTCCTGGCGCACCTGGAAGTGCAGGTGCGGCCCCGTCGCGCGGCCCGTGTCGCCCACCGTGCCGATGCGCTGGCCGGCCTCGACGATGGCGCCGTCTTCCAGCGCGACGCTGTCGAGGTGGACGTACACCGATTGCAGTCCGCCGCCATGGGCGATGTGCACGGCCTTGCCCAGCCAGTCGTCCCGCGTCACCGTGGCGATGCCATCGGCCACTGCCTGCACGGGCGTGCCGCGCCGCGCCGCCAGGTCAATCCCGCGCAAGCCCTTCTGCGTGATGGGGCGCACCACGCCAAAGAAACCCGTGACGCGCATGGTGGCGAGCGGATTGCGCCACGGCGCATGGACAGGCGCCGCGGCCGAAAGCGGGGCCGGGCTGGCAAGGGACGCGGCCGATGTCCAGGCCCTTACGGGCTGCATTGCCGGTGCCGGCTGCAAGGCCAGTGCCGGCTGCAAGGCCACGCTGGCCGCACCCAGCGCGCACAGGGCCAGGCCCATGGCCAGCCGGGCGCACCAGTGCATCTTGACGGCGCTGCTGTCGCGCATGCGGGCCACGCGCTCCAGCATGCTGTCGGGCTGGCCGCCAAACGCCAGGCCGGCAGGGGAACGGGTTTGCAGACCCAGCTGGCGCACCAGCGCGGCCGCATATTCCCGGCGCTGCTGCTGCGGACGTCCAGCCAGCACATGGCGGTCGCAGCCCAGTTCCTGCGCCCAGGCCAGCTTGCCTGCCAGCCAGCGCGCTGCCGGGTTGAACCACAACAGCAGTTGCACGCCGCTGGCCAGCAGCTGGAGCACGGGATCGCGGCGGCGCGCATGCGTCAGTTCGTGTTCGATGACCAGTTGCTGCTGCTCGGCCGTGAATTGCCGCAAATGCGCGGGCAACAGCAAACGTTGCCGCCACACGCCCACCAGCATGGCCGAGATGGGCGCGTCGATTTCCAGCACGGCGGTGCGCTGGGCTTGCAGCTGGCGCAGTTGCTCCGGCGCAAACGCGCCATGCGCGGCCAAGGCTGCCGGCGCCAGCGGCCGCGCCGCCTGGAGCAAGGTCCGCAGCGTGCCGCGGCTACGCCAGCGGCGCCACGCCAGCACGGCCAGGCCCAGCGGATACACACCCAGCCAGAGCGTGGCCAGCATGCTCAGCCAGGTCATCACCGATGGCGCTGCCACCAGCGGCGCAGGCATGGGCGCGGAGCGTGGCGCGGGTGCGGCCATCGGCAAAGCCGCCTCGGGCGCTGCCTGCGCGGCGGCGGACAGGCTGAACTCGGGTACCACGCTGATCTGCGGGCCCTGCGGCAGCAGCGGCAGCAGGAACACGCCAGCCAGCACCAGCGCGGCCACCAGCCATGCGCTGCGCTGGGCCGCCAGCGCGGGCCAGCGCCCCTGCGCCAGGTGCAGCAAGCACTGCAGCAGCAAGCCGGCGCACAGGCAGGCGGCCGTCGCCTGCAACAAGGTCAGGGCGAACAGGGTCATGGCCTATTCCTTCGCGTCCGCAGGCCAGTCGTGCAGCAGCTGTTCCAGCGCCGCCAGTTCCTGCTGGTCCACCAGTTTGCTGCCCGTAAACATACTGACCGGCAAGGGGCTGTCGATCTCCATCACGCGCCGGCCAAAGTCGTGGGCAAACGCAGCCAGGGTGGCCACCTTGTCCACGTTGGACTCATACACGAGCACGCCGTGCACGCTGCGCTGCAGCAGCATGCCCTTGTCCAGCATGCGTTCTAGCGTCTTGCGCGTGGAGGAAAACGACCAGCCCAGCTCTTCTTCCACGCGGGCATGCAATTCGCGCGCGGACAGCGGATGGTCTTTCCACAAGGCTTTCAATAAAGACAGTTCGGTGACGGAGGGCGTGCTCATGGTGCATCCTTTGAGTGACTATTGACGCAATTATGCGACAACAGTCACACGCACGCAAGCGGTATTTGCGACAGCTGTCGCATGCACTCGGACGCCGCCATTAAAACTCGTCCCACTCATCGTCCCCGGGGCGCTGCTTGCCGGCCGGAACTTGCGGCGCATGGCGCGCCACGGGCTTGCCGCTGAGGCGGGCGGGAGCGCGCGCCACCTTGAGCGGCACGGGGCGGCGCACGGCGGGCCGGGGTGCCGGCGCCGTGATGGCGTCTGCCTGCGCCGTCTTGAACACGGCCACCGCATCGGCCAGCCGGGCGGCCTGCTCCTGCATGGCTTCGGCAGCCGCGGCCGCCTCTTCCACCAGTGAAGCGTTTTGCTGGGTCACGTGATCCATTTCGCTGATGGCCTGGTTGACCTGTTCAATGCCGGTCCGCTGCTCGTCGCTGGCGGCCGCGATCTGCCCCACGATGCTGCTGACCTTGTGCACGCTGTCGACGATCTCGTGCATGGTACTGCCCGCCTCGTCGACCAGGCGCGCGCCGCTCTCCACCTGCGTCACCGAATCGTTGATCAGGGCCTTGATTTCCCTGGCGGCCTGGCTTGATCGTTGCGCCAGGTTGCGCACTTCGGTGGCGACGACGGCAAAGCCGCGCCCCTGCTCGCCCGCCCGGGCCGCCTCCACGGCCGCGTTCAGGGCCAGGATATTCGTCTGGAAGGCGATGCCGTCGATGACGCCGATGATGTCGACGATCTTGCGCGAGGAGGCATTGATCGACCCCATGGTGTCGACCACTTGCGCCACCACGGCGCCGCCCTTGCCAGCCACGGCAGAGGCCGACGCCGCCAGGCCGTTGGCTTCGCGGGCATTCTGCGCGTTCTGCTGTACCGTGCCAGTCAGTTCCTCCATCGACGAAGCGGTTTCTTCCAGCGAACTGGCCTGCTGTTCCGTGCGCGACGACAGGTCGAGATTGCCCGAGGCAATCTGGCGCGAGGCCGTGGCGATGGCTTGCGTGCCGCCCCGCACTTCGGTGACGATGTGCAGCAGGCTGGCCGCCATCTCCTTCAATGCCTGCATCAACTCGCCTGTCTCATCCTTCGAGCGCACCGCCACCCGCACCGTCAGGTCGCCCTGCGCCACCTGCCTGGCCACGTCGATGGCCGAGCGCAAGGGTCCGCTGATATTTCTTGCCAGCCACATCGCCACCAGGCCGGCCAGCACCAGGGCCACCAGGCCGCCACCGAGCAAGACCCAGCGCGTTTGCAGCTGCAGGCCGGCCAGCGCCTGCGAACGCTGCGCCAGCAGCGCCGTTTCCGCCTCGCCCACCTCCTTGAGCAGCGCGCGCATGGCATCCATGCCCTGCTTGCCGCGGCCTTCTTTTTCCAGCGCCAGCACGGGCTCGATGGCGGCCGTGCCCTGCGCCACGGCGCGCCGCAGGGCGATCACGGGATCGAGCGCGCGGGCCAGCCAGGCTTGCTGAGCGGCATCGAGTTTCGCCAGGCGTTCCTGCTGGGCAGGATTGTCGCTGGTCAGGGCGCGCGTCTTGTCCAGATGCGCGCGGAATGCCGCCTTGCCCAGCACATATGGTTCCAGCGACGCCTCCGCGCCCGTGATCACGTAGCCGCGCTGCCCCGTTTCCATATTGATCAAGCTTTCCAGGATGGCATCATTTTCACTGAGCACCTGATAAGTATGGGTATTGATGGCGTTGGCGTCGGCCAGTTTCGAGAAATTCAAAGTAGCAACAGCGACCAGGACGGCCAGCAGCAGGACAATGGCGCCAAAACCGCCGTACAGGCGGGTGGCGATGCGAAGATCGGCAATGCGCATGGTATTCCTCCAGGAACAAGAACCCCGGCAGCGCGGCCATCCCCCGCGCAAGGGGTGCAGACAGGAATTTTACCCAGAATTACGCCAGGGCAGCGCGCCATTGCCTCACTTTTCTTTACTTGCGACATTGCAAACCTGAAACAAAACAGGCGCGTTTTTGCCAGGCTGTTATACTTCGCGTGTGCGGCACATATGACCAGTCCCCTTGCCGCTGTCTTTCGACCCCTAATCTGATTGCCTGCGACTGGCGCCCCACGATGGCGACAGGCCGATCTCACAATAAAGTTACCATGTCCTTTTCCTCCCTCGGATTGTCCGACGCTATCGTACGTGCCGTTACCGAACACGGCTACACCGTGCCGACCCCCATCCAGTCGCAGGCGATTCCCGCCGTGCTCGCTGGTGGCGACTTGCTGGCCGGCGCACAAACCGGCACCGGCAAGACGGCCGGCTTCACCCTGCCCGTGCTGCACCGCCTGTCGACCGACGCGAATGGCGCGGCCATCACCAGCAACACCTCGACGCGTCCGATCCGCGCCCTGATCCTGGCGCCGACGCGCGAACTCGCCGCCCAGGTCGAGGAAAGCGTGCGCGCCTACAGCAAGTACACCAAGCTGAATTCGGCCGTGATCTTCGGCGGCGTCGGCATCAACCCGCAAATCAAGCAATTGAAGCATGGCGTCGACATCCTCGTCGCCACGCCGGGCCGCTTGCTCGACCACATGGGCCAGGGCACCGTCGACCTGTCGAAGGTGGAAATCCTGATCCTGGACGAAGCCGACCGCATGCTCGACATGGGCTTCATCCGCGACATCAAGAAAGTGCTGGCCGTGCTGCCGCCGAAACGCCAGAACCTGCTGTTCTCGGCCACCTTCTCGGAAGAGATCAAGGCCCTGGCCGACGGCTTGCTGAACAAGCCGGCCATGATCGAAGTGGCGCGCCGCAATTCGACCGTGGAAGTGATCAAGCAAAAGATCCATCCCGTCGACCGCGACAAGAAGCACCCGATGCTGTCCTACCTGATCAAGTCGAACAACTGGACGCAAGTGCTGGTCTTTACGCGCACCAAGCATGGCGCCAATAAGCTGGTCGAGCAGCTGGGCGCGGACGGCATCGGCGCCCTGGCCATCCACGGCAACAAGAGCCAGTCGGCCCGCACGCGCGCCCTGTCCGAGTTCAAGGACGGCACCCTGCAAGTGCTGGTCGCCACCGACATCGCCGCGCGCGGTATCGACATCGACCAGTTGCCGCACGTCGTCAACTACGACTTGCCGAACATTCCGGAAGACTATGTGCACCGTATCGGCCGCACGGGCCGTGCCGGCGCCAAGGGCGAAGCCGTATCGCTGGTCTGCGTGGATGAGCACGAAATGTTGAAAGACATCGAAAAGCTGATCAAGCAAACCCTGCCGCGTGAAGTCATCCCCGGCTTCGAACCGGACCTGAACGCCCGCGCCCAGCCTGTGCAACTGCGCAGCGGCACCGGCGGCCACCGCAACAACAGCCGCGCGCCAGCCGGCGCCGTGGTGCGCGTGAAAACGGGCGGCGGCGGCGCCAAGCCACGCAGCGCCGGCCCAGCGGGCGGCGGTGGCGGCGGCAACCGTTCCGGCAATGCGCCGCGTTCGGCGGCCTCCCACCGCTCCGGCGGCCGCGGCCGCTAATACCCGCTTGTAAGCGCGTATCGCAGCAATCAAAACCGTTCCAGGACTTGCTTCTGGAACGGTTTTTTCATGCACGCCACCTTTTGCCGATTTGGGCTAGGATAGTATCCATCTTCCTCACCTGCGTGCCGCCATGCCGAACTTCGCTGCCAATCTCAGCATGATGTTTACCGAACTGCCCTTCCTCGACCGCTTTGCCGCCGCCAGGGAAGCGGGCTTCGATGCCGTCGAGTTTTTGTTTCCCTATGCCGTCGAGGCGCGGCAGATCGCCATGCGGCTGGAACGCCACCATCTGCAGCTGGCCGTCTTCAACTTCCCGCCCGGCGACTGGGAGCACGGCGAGCGGGGCATCGCCTGCGACCCGCGCCGGGGAGAGGAATTCCGCAGCAACGTGCAGCTGGCGCTCAACTATGCGCTGGCGCTGGGGGCGAAACAGCTGCACTGCATGTCCGGCATCGTGCCGCCCGGCATGAGCCTGGAGCGGGCGCGGCAAAGCCTGATCGGCAACCTGCAATTTGCGGCCGACGCCTGCCGTCCGCACGGCATCAACGTGCTGATCGAGCCGATCAACCGCTACGACATGCCCGGTTACTTTCTGAACCATAGCCAGCAGGCGGCCGACATCATCGCCGACTGCCAGCGCGGCAATATCTTCCTGCAGTACGACATTTATCACATGCAGCGCATGGAGGGCGAGCTGAGCAACACCATCCGCGCCCTGCTGCCCCTGATCCGCCACATCCAGATCGCCGACACGCCGGGCCGCCACGAACCGGGCACGGGCGAGATCAACTACCGCCACCTGTTCAAGCTGCTGGACCAGGTCGGCTACGCGGGCTGGGTCGGCTGCGAATACCGTCCCGCCAGCGACACCTTGGCCGGACTGGGCTGGCGCGAGCAATTAACGGCCACGACGGGCACGATGGGCGCCTGATCGCAGCGCGCTTGCGCCCGCACAAGGCGGGCAGCGCAGGCCGGCACGACAATACCTTTCCATACAGTATTTCCTGTCGAGAGGTGACGTGTCCGCCCTGCCTGCCCGCCTTCGCCGCGCCCTGTGCCTCAACCTGTACCTGAGCCTCTTCCTGGCCGTCGTGCTGTGCGGCTGCGCCAGCCCGCGCACCGACCTGGCGCAAGTGCGCGCCCTGGCCGCCGGCACCGATGCCTTGACCGCCTTCGGCGAACTGTCGCAGCGCCACGTGGACAGCTACCAGCGCGCCCGACCCTACCTGTCGCCGGCCGAAGACGCGCGCGAACGCGTGCTCGATGCGCAGCGCCGCGCCGCGCAGGCGGACGTCGCGCGCCTGGCGCAAGCCGTGCGCCTGTACCTGCAGGCGCTGGGCCGGCTGGCGAATGCCGATGCGTATGACGTGCAGGCGGAACTGGCCGGCGCCGGCGCCGCCATCCGCGCCTGGCCCGGCAGCGGCATCGACGACCGCCACGTCAGCGCCTACACCCTGTTGCTGCAGCAGCTGTCGCGCCTGGGCGGCGCGGCCAGCCAGCAGGCGCACCTGGCGCAAGTGCTGCACGACGGCGACGCGCCCCTGCAAGCCCTGCTGGCCGCGCTCGACAGCTTGCTGGCGCTGTACGACAAAAGCGGCGACAACGAGCGCGACATCGTGCTCGGCTTGCTCGACGTGGAAATCGCGTATGCGGACACGCCGCGGCAGCGCCTGCTGGCCGTGCTGGCGAAAACCATGCAGCAAAGCAAAACCGAAGAATACCGGCTGCTAGGCCTGCGCCATACCCTGGCGCGCCGGCAACTGGCGGCACTGGCGCGCGGCCACGCGCAGCTGGCCGCCGCCCTCACCACCACGGAGGCAAGATGGACGGATCGGTAGGCAGGAGCGGCGGCAGCGAACGCCGCGAAGCGGCCCTCAGCAGCGCCATGCGCGTCGAGCAACTGGCCGACAGCCTGTCGCAGGCGGCCGTCACCTTGCACGGCGCCGTCATGCGCGCCATCCGCAAGCGCGCCAGCCAGGGCGCCAACGGCATCAGCCACAGCCAGGCGCAAGCCGTCTTCGCCCTGGAAGTGGCCTTGCGCCAGCAAGCCAACCAGCTGTATGCCGATGCGGCCGGGCATACGGTAATGGGCCTGGAAACGGCGCAGCGCCAGCTCAGCGGCCTGCTCGACACGGTGCGCCTGCGCATCGCCCGCAACGACGACGTGCGGCACTGGATCAGCCTGGCGACGAGCTTGTTGCACCTGGGCAGCGCCGTCCTGGCCGGCAATCCCGAGCGCATCCTCAGCACCCTGGGCAAGGTGCGTGAGCGGCTGCAAGAGATGGCGCCGGACTGATTGAAATCGGCCGGCGAGCGCCTATACTGGGACGTCCCCGCCTGGCAATCGTGCCTGCGGGGCGATTGCCAGAGGAGACCAACATGCGTATCGAACCGTATTTGCAATTCGATGGAAACTGCGCGCAAGCGCTGGAATACTACCGCCAGCACCTGCATGGCACCGACCTGTGCCTGATGCCGTATCGCGGCACGCCGATGCAGGAGCAAGTCAAGGAAGACTGGTATGACAAGATCATGCACGGCTCCGTGCAGCTGGGTCCCACCATGCTGATGGGCTCGGACGGCGGCTGCGACGAGGGCGCCAAGGGCATGAGCGGCAGCTCGATCTGCCTGACCGTCGATACGCCGGAGGAGGCGGAGCGGGTCTTCGACGCGCTGGCGCGTGACGGCAACATCCAGATGCCCCTGGAGGAAACGTTCTGGGCCAAGCGCTTCGGCATGCTGAAAGACCAGTTCGGCGTGGCCTGGATGGTCAACTGCCTGAAAGAGCCAGCATAGATCGGCCCGCGCCTGCCTGCGCCGCATCAAACGCTGCGCGGGCAGTAGCGCAAGCAGAAGCGCCCATCCTGGACTACCATAGAGGAGTGACTCCTATCGGGGACCGCCATGAATGGATTGCCGCAAGACCAGCTACAGCGCCTGCAGGGCGTGCTGGAGCAACGCAAGCTGGCGCTGCAGGAACAGATCGAGAATGAAACGGCCGAGGCCGATGCGCGCGCCTCGCTGCTCAATGAAGTCGAAGCCTCGCCGGCCGACAATGCCAGCGTGCGCACCTTGAACGCCCTCGTCAGCGAAGCGGCCGAGCACAATCAGGCGCAGCTGGCCATCATCAAGCACGCGCTGGCCAAGTTTGCCGACGGCAGCTACGGCCTGTGCGACAACTGCGGCGAAGCCATCGGCCTGTCGCGGCTGAACGCGCGCCCCGAAGCGCGGCTGTGCATCGATTGCCAGACGCGGCTGGAGAAAGCCCGCCGCCCGCTACCATGACGGCAGCATGACGGCGGCACAACAACAAAGGGCAAGGCATCGCTGCCCTGCCCCCTGTTTTCCAGCGTGACTACCATGCTGCCTGCCGTCCTCCGCCAGCGTCTATGCGCCGGCTGGGTGGACGGGTCTCCTCTACTGCCATTGCCCAGCTTCAAGTGTCCCGCGGCACCCCGGATCAGCTCATGTGCTGTCCGCCATTGATGGCGATATTCGCGCCCGTGACGAATGCCGCCTCGTCGGACGCCAGGTATGCCACCAGGGCCGCCACCTCGTCCGGCTCGCCCAGGCGGCCCAGGGGAATCTGCGGCAGGATCTTCGTTTCCAGGATATCGGCCGGCACGGCCGTCACCATCTGCGTGCGCAGGTAGCCGGGCGAGACCGTGTTGACGGTGATGCCGTGGCGCGCCACTTCCAGCGCCAGCGCCTTGCTGAAGCCATGCACGCCGGCCTTGGCGGCCGCGTAGTTGCACTGGCCAAACGCGCCCTTCTGGCCATTGACGGACGAGATATTGATGATGCGGCCCCATTTCTGTTCCAGCATGGGTTCCAGCACCTGCTTGCTCATGTTGAACAGGCTGTCGAGATTGGTGCGCATGACCTCGGACCAGTGCGGCAACTCCATCTTGCGCATGCTTTGGTCGCGCGTGATGCCCGCGTTGTTGACCAGCACGTCGATGCGGCCGAATTGCGCCAGCACCCTGCCGACGGCTTCGCTGCAGGCAGCAAAATCCGTCACGTCGAGCGCCAGCGGATGAAAATAATACTGCTGCGACTGCTGCTCGTCGAGCCAGCTTTCCACCCGCGTGTTGCCCGGCGTATGCGCCGCCACGACGGCAAAGCCCGCCGCATGCAGGCGGCGGCACAAGGCCGTGCCCAGGCCGCCCATGCCGCCCGTCACCAACGCTACCTTTTGTTCCTTCATTGCTGTCTCTCCCCGCTTGTTATGGTTGTTCTGCGTGGGATCAAGTGTAGGTGGCGCTTTTGAAGCGGGCATTGCGCCAGATCAAAGGCCCGGTCTGCTTACTGCCGCGTTCGTCTGCGCTGTGTCCACATGCGAGAAATTATCAGAATCATACTCATCGGAGAGGTGATGGCACCTCGGCGGGCAAGGCAGATAATCCTTGCCTGATGGCATGATCCAAAGGAGAACGCGATGGAAATCCAGGACGACACAGAAGCATTGAGGGACTTGTTCAACGACATCAATCCCGGCATGAGCGACGTGGAATCGGTGCATCAGGCGGAGCTCGATCCACAGCATGCGCTGGCCCTGATGGCCAACCCGAAGGCGGCGCTGAAGGCCATGGGCATCCCCGTCAGCGACGCCTCGCAAGTGCAGGTGACCATGAAGAACCGTGCCAGCCGCGCCATGCTGGAGGTGGCGCAAAAGGCGGCTCAATTGCGGCGCATCATCGTCATCGTGATTCACTATCGCAACTGCGACGCCGATATCATCATCATCGCCATGAGCTGAAGCGACAAGCGCCGGCCGCAGTCGTGCGCGGCCGGCGCCCCGGACTGTGCCAGAATGGCCGCTACTGCACAGCGAGAGGACAGGCCATGACGTACAAGACCGTATTGCTCCACATCGACGACGGCGCCGGGCGCGCCGCCCGCATCGCAGCGGCGGCCAGCATCGCTCAGGCGTGCGGCGGCCACCTGACGGGCGTGGCGCTGACGGGCGTGTCGCGCCTGCTGTACCAGCACCAGCCCGACCTCGATGCGGACCCGAACCTGAGCTTGCATCTGAACTTCCTGCGCGAGCGGGCCACGCGCGCCCTCGACGGTTTCGAGCAGCAGGTGCGCGCGGCCGGCGTCGCCTCGTTCGAACAGCGCGTGCTCGACGACGAGGCGGCGGGCGGCATCAGCCTGCTGGCCCGCTATGCGGACCTGGTGGTCATCAGCCAATACAATGCCAAGGATAAATCGCCGTCCGTGATGCGCGACTTTCCCGCCTATGTGCTGCTGCATTCGGGCCGGCCCGTGCTGATCGTGCCGTATGCGCCGCCGCTGCCCCTGCTGGCGCCGCCGGCAGGGGCGCGCAATGTACTCATTTCCTGGAACGCCAGCAAGGAAGCGAGCCGCGCCGTGACCGCCGCCCTGCCCCTGCTGCAGCGGGCTGAACATGTGCATGTGGCCATCTTCGACGCCCAGGTGCATGCGGCCGAACACGGCGAACAGCCAGGCGCGGAACTGCTGCAGTACCTGGCGCGCCACGGCGTGGAAGCGCGGCTGCATTTGCTCGATGGCGGCGGCGTGCGGCGCGGCGATATCGGCGAAGCGCTGCTGTCGCAAGCCGCCGACCTGTCGGCCGACTTGCTGGTGATGGGAGCGTATGGCCATTCGCGCCTGCGCGAAACCATCCTGGGCGGCGTCACGCGCACGATTCTGCAGAGCATGACCATCCCCGTGCTGATGGCGCACTAGGCTCTTGGCAAGACGGCAGGGCTAGCTACCCTGCCAGGGCAGGCTGCGGATCTTCGCCACCTGACGCTGCGCCAGCCACTGCCACAGCTGCAGCGCGTCGTCCTGCGGCAGGGCCGACATGTGGCGCGGGCTGGCCAGGGCGATTTCGCAATCGCGGTCCGACCATTCCTCGAAGGTGACTTCGCCTCCGCTAGCGACTTCGACCTGATACATCAAGCCATCGTCGTAGCCGAAGCGCAACAAGACGGCGGCCGGGCTGCCGTCCGGCGCGACGGCGCCGCCGCGGTACACCTCGGCCAGCGCATCGGCCAGCTGTGCCGGCGAGGGCGCGCAGATGTCGCGCCCATCGGCCCGTGTCAGGATGAACCATGCCTGTGTCATGACGCGCCCTCCTATCCATACTCGTTAGCATGCGAGGCAAGTACTACGGGCAGTCACCTGGGTCCAGTGTCACTTCGGGCGCGCGGAAACTATCCCTGTCGGCATTGTTTACCAATCATTAGCAATACTAACAAGGATCATACCTAAATTTCGTGCAGCGCGGAATTTATGCATATGGCACCACAGAGGCGCCGATTCACGCCACCAGCACGGGAATGCTGAGCGGATCGAAGTCATGCCAGTCGCCATTGGCGATCGTGCCTTCCGCTTCCTCGATATGCTCGGCGCCCAGCCGGTGCAGTGTCTCGAGCGCCCGTTCGCGCTCGTCGAGGCCGCCCAGCGCGACGGCGATGAGCATGCCCGGATGGCGCGGCTGGCGGTGGTTTTCGCCATTTTTCTCGGGCTCGCCCGCCTCCTTCATTTTATTAAAACTGTAGAGCGAGCCCACGTGGGCGCCCACCAGCGCCCCCACCACCGGACCCAGCGGCCCCGTCGCCAGCGTGGTGGCCGCGCCGATGCCCGCGCCGACGGCGGCCCCGACGGCCACCCCCTCCACCACGCCCTCGGGCGTCTCCTTGGCGCCGGGCGAGATGTCGCGGTCGCCGCCGAGCGCGTGCAGATCATGCTGGCCCGGCTGGTTGACAAAGAAGGCGCTGATGCGGCTATCGGAAAAGCCCGCCTGGTTCAGCGCGGCGCGCGCGGCGTCTACCTGCTCCTGCAACTGAAAATGACCTGCAATGATGCGTGACATGATATGGCCCTCCTGGTCGGCTGCGGGCGCCCCGTGCGCCACTGATTAAGCGTGCGCCGGACGGCGCCAACATACCGTTCGCTTGCGCACACAGCCCACACATCCTCAGGCCGGCGTCCCATATGGGCTGCGGATATCGGCCAGAAATTGCTGTGCACGCGCATGTTGCGGCCGCGCAAAGAATTCGCCGGGCGCGGCCCGCTCCAGCACTTGCCCGTGGTCCATGAACCAGACGCGATCCGCCACCTCGCGCGCGAAACCCATCTCGTGCGTCACGCACACCATCGTCATACCCTCACGCGCCAGGTCGCGCATCACTTGCAGCACCTCGCCCACCATTTCCGGGTCCAGCGCGCTGGTCGGCTCGTCGAACAGCATCAGCGGCGGCTGCATGGCCAGTGCGCGGGCGATCGCCACCCGCTGCTGCTGCCCGCCCGACAGGGCCGCCGGCATGGCGCGCGCCTTGTGCGCCAGCCCCACGCGCTCCAGCAGGGCCAGCGCCCGCTCGTGCGCTTCGCGCCGGGTGAGGCCGCGCAGGCGCTGCGGCGCCAGCGCGCAATTGTCCAGCACGGACAAGTGCGGAAACAGGTTGAATTGCTGGAACACAAAACCGATATGCGAGCGCAAGGCATTCACGTCCAGCCCCGGCGCGTGGATGTCCTGGCCCGCCACCGTGATGCGGCCCGAGGCGACCGGCTCCAGGCGGTTGATGGTGCGGATCAGGGTCGACTTGCCCGAGCCGGATGGCCCGCACACGACCAGCACCTCGCCCTTGGCCACGTGTTCATTGATCTCGCGCAAGGCGTGATACTCGCCATAGTATTTGTTGACGTTGTCAAAGGTAATCATCTAGCCGCTTTCAGGAGACGCGCCTGGCGCCGCTCGAGCCAGAAGGCGGCGCGCGACAGGCTGAAACACAAGACAAAATACGTCATGCCCAACAGGAAATACACTTGCACGGGCTTGGTCAGCACGAGGCCGTTCACTTGCGAAGCGATGAACGACACCTCGGCCAGGCCGATGATGTACCCGAGCGAGGTTTCCTTGATGGTCGAGACGAACTGATTGACCAGCGAGGGCAGCATGTGGCGCAGCGCCTGCGGCAGCACCACCGAGCGCATGCTGTCCAGATAGTTCAAACCCAGCGAACGGGCCGCCTCCACCTGTCCCTTGGGCACGGCTTGCACGCCGGCCCGCACGATTTCCGCCAGATAAATGCCGTCGAAGAGGACGAGGGCGGCCAGCATGGTGCCGAACTGCCCGCTTTCATGTCCCGTGATGCTGGGCAGGAAGAAGTACGCCCAGAAGATGACCAGCAGCAAGGGGATGCCCCGCACCACGTGGATCAGTGCGGCGACGGGCCAGCGCAGCAGCCGCCAGGGACTCAGGCGCGCCAGGCCCAGCAGCAAACCGAACGGCAAGCTCAGCACCAGCGCCAGGCTGGCCAGCACGACCGTCAGCGCCAGTCCGCCCAGCGGCCCCTCGGGATAGCGGCCGACGAGGAAATACAACCAGTAATCATGGAGGAGTTCCAGCATCAGGCCACCTTTCTTTGCAGCCAGGCCGCCAGGCCGGCGATCAGCAGGGAGACGGCCAGGTAGGCCGCGCTGGCGAAGACGAAGGTCTCGACGCTGCGGAACGAGGCCGCTTCCACGCGCTGCGTCTGGTACATCAGCTCGGCCACGCCGATGACGGTGGCGATGCTGGTGTTTTGCCACAGGGTCAGGGTTTGCGACAGCAGCGGTGGTGCGGCCAGGCGCAGCGCCTGTGGCACGATGCACAGGCGCATGGTGGCGAGAAAGCTGAAGCCCAGCGCCCGGCCCGCCTCGAATTGCTGGGCGGGAATGGCGCGGATGCCGCTGCGGATATCTTCCGCCATGTAGGCGGCCGTATATAAAGTCAGGGCCGTGACGGCGCTGACGGCTTCGATATTGCCGGCATACAAGCACTCCTTCCACGCCTCGGGCAACAATTCGGGCGCGCCGAAATACCAGAACAGGAAGTGCGCCAGCAGGGGCACGTTGCGGATCAGCTCGACATACGCCACGCCCAGGGCATTGAGCAGGCGCGACGGGGCCAGCCGCAGCATGGCCACGCCGCAGGCCAGCGGCAAAGACAAGAGCAAGGTAATGCCCATCAGTTGCAGGGACAGCAGCAAGCCGGAAACGAGCCAGCCGCGGTAGCCGCCGGCCAGCAAAAAGTGCAGATCAAACATGCGGGAGAGTCAGGCAAGGTTCAGGCGTCGATCTTGTCCGATTCGATCTTGAAATTACGTTTCTCAAATTTCACATTACTCGTCGGGCCATACCATTTGAAGAACAGTTTTTCCGCCTCGCCCGATTTTTCCAGTCCCCGCAGCACCTGGTCGACGGCTGTTTTCACGCCCGTCTCGCCCTTGCGGATGCCGAAGGCAAACACTTCCTGGCTGATGTTTTGCGGCAGCACAATATAGTCTTTTTGCGCGGCGCCCAGCTTGGCGTAATTGTTCAGCAGGGACACTTCATCGTCGACATAGCCAACGCCCTTACCTTGCTGCAAGCCCAGATAAGCCTGACCCGCCGTCTCGAACGTCACCACGTCCACGCCGGGCACGGCCTTGCGGATATTCGGTTCCTGCGTGCCGCCCTTGACGGTCAGCACTTTCTTGCCGGCCAGTCCCGCGACCGTCGTGATGTTGCTGCTCTTTTTGACCAGCACGCGCTGGCCCGTGTAAAACGTGGACAGCGAGAAATCGACGAGCGCTTCGCGTTCCTTGTTGTGCGTCAAGGATGCCGTCAGGATATCGATGCGGCCCTGCTGCAATTCGGGAATGCGGGCGGCCACGGCCAGCTGCTTGATCACCGGTTTGACGCCCAGGCCCTGGGCGATGGCGCGGCACAGGTCCACTTCATAACCGACCAGCTGGCGCGACTTGGCGTCGATGAAACTGTTTGGCTCATCCGTGCCCAGGGTGCCGCAGACCAGCTCGCCCTTCGCCTTGATACTGGCCAGCTGGTCCGCTTGCGCCACCTGGGTGAAGGCGATGGAGGTGAAAAGAAGCGCGGCGAAGTGAAGACGGGTCTGCATGGAATTCCTCTGGTGGATAACGAATGCCGCCATTAGACCGCGGCACGCTTATTTCCAAAAAGGAATCTTTTCACCCTTGCATATGAGCAAATCATCTAAGGCGCCAGCGCCTTCGTCTCGCCACCGAGGCGGATGATTGCCGCCCTGGCCCCCACGGCGCCCGGATAGCGGGGGTCGAGCTGCAGCGCCTGGCGATAGGCGGCCACCGCCTGTGGGCGCAAGCCTTGCTCCACATAAAACTCGGCCAGACTATCGTGCAAATTCGCGTCGTGCGGATGCAGGCTGACGGCCGCCTGCAGCACGGCCATGCCTTGCGCCACGGCGCCGCCGCCTTTCAATCGATACGCTTCCAGGTTCAGCGCCGCCGGGCTGGCCGCGCCCAGCGGGTCGCGGGCCAGCGACACGCGCAGGGCGGCAAGGGCCGGTTCTGTCTTGCCGGCGCGCAGCAAGGTCAAGCCCTGCAGCGCATGCGCGCCGTCGCTGAGCGGATACAATTCCACGGCCAGGCGGCCGGCCGCCAGCGCCGCCTCCGCTTCGCCGCGCGCGGCCGACGCTTGCGCCAGTTCAAGCAGCTCGGGCACGAAATCGGGATACGCACGCTGGCCGCGGAAAGCGGCGCGCAGCTGGCCGTCGAGTGCGGCAATGGATACGAGGACCTGCGGCCAGGCAATAGCGGCCGTGCGGTCCCAGCTGGCGGCCAGGGCCACGATGGCTTGCTCGAAGGCGGGATCGAAGCGGGGCAAGGTGCCGGACGCTTTGCCTTGCGATAGCAAAATATAGTCGCGCGCAAACGCCAGCGCGCCGCCGCGCGAGTAGGTATCCAGGTCGGCGCCCGACCGGCGCAACGCCTCGGCCATGCTGGCGCCTGCTGCCAGGAAGACGCTTCCGCCGGCCGGATGGCGGGCCGCCTCGATGAAGGCACGCGCCGACGTGGCGTCCGGCGCCAGCGCTTGTTGGTTGATTTGGGTAAAGGCTGCCCGCGTGGCGGCCGCATCCGCATACGCTTGATCCGTGCGCTCGGCGTAGGCCCTGCCCTCCTCGAACAGGCCTTGCGCCACCTGGTAAGCGCGCTGCGCGTCCGCATCGGCGATATACGTTTTCAGCTGCCACGGCTCGCCCGTGACCACCTCGAACAGGCGCTGCACGAAGGCCTCGGGATTGACGCGCTCGAGATTGGCGGCAACGGCAAGGGTGAGTTTGCGCGAGGGAAAGCTGTACAGATAGGTGACGGTTTCCGGCTGCTGGCCGCTGTGGGCGATGGCGTAGCGCCCTCCCGTGGGGAGGATTTCCCAGCCCATGCCGTAGCGCGTCAAGCGGCCCGCGCGCGTGGCCATCGGCTGCACCATGGCGGCCACGCTGGCTGGCGACAGGATCTTGCCTTCATGGACGCCCCGGCCGAAGGCCAGCATGTCGGGCACGCTGGCGCGCGTGCCGCCGGCGGAAAAGCGGCTGCTGATGTCGACGAATTCCGCGTTTTTCAAAGCCTGGCCGTCCAGCCGGTAGCCGCGCACGCGGTGGGCGATCAGGGCGTACGGGTCGTCCATCACGATGGTGTCCATGCCCAGCGGCCCCCACACGTGGCGCCGCATGTAGCCGCCATAGCTTTCGCCCGAGGCGCCCTCGATGACGGCACCCAGCAGGTTGTAGCCATAACTGGTGTAGCGGAAGCGCGTGCCCGGTTCGGCGATCAGGTCGAACTGCTCGAAGACGGCGAGGGACTGGCGCGTATCCTTGTGCTCCTTGAAATGCTGTTCCGCCTGGCTGTTGCGGTAGGCATCGATGCCGCCCAGGTGACCCAGCAACTGGCGCACCGTGACCGTAAACGGTTTGACGGGGAAATACGGCACATAGGTTTGCACGGGCGCATCGAGGTCAACCTTGCCCTGCTCGACCAGCTGCAGCACGGCCACCGCCGTCATGGGCTTGGTGACGGACGCCAGCCGGTAGCTGGAGCTGGCCGTGGCCGGCACGCGGTTTTCCAGGTCGGCATAGCCATAGCCTTTTACCCATTCCACCTCGCCCTGGCTGAAACCGACGGTCACGCCCGGGATGCGCTGCGCACTCATGCGCCGGGCCACCCAGCCGTCGAAATCCGCCAGGCGCGCGGCCAGCGCAGGGGCGGGAACAGATGCGGGAGCGGATGCGGCCTGCGCCACGCCGCAGAACAGCGCCAGCGCGCCGGCGAAACCGTAGTAGTTGCTGCTTTGCATAGTCATGCTTCCATGGTGAGGCCGCGTCCACCACGCGGCACTGATGCATGATAAGCATCATGACAGCGCCATGGGCGGGCGATGCATGAAATGCACGCGGACTGCATGAACGGCACCGGGGAGCATGAAAATGTTGCAAAGGGTTGGCAAATGAACAGCTACAATGCCCGCCATGCCCTCCCTCTTCCGCTACCTGTTGCTGTGCTGCCTGGCCTTGCCCTCTTTCGCCTGCGCCATGCATCCGCTCTGGCTGGACGAAGGCTGGCGCACCTGCGGCGCGAGTCCCTCCGCGCCCGCCGCCACACTGCGGCAGTTGCTCCGGCCGGGCCAGCTGCTGTGCATCGAGCGCGAACTGGTCCTGGCCGCCACGCCGTCGTCGACGCAGCTGCTGGTCCTGTCGGCGCTGGCTTCCAGCGAGCTGTGGCTCGATGGCAACTTGATCGGCAGCAATGGCCAGCCGGCCCGCCAGGCTGTCGATGAAAGGCCGGGCGACATCGATTTCGCCATCCACCTGACGCCGCAACAGTTGACCGTAGGCAAGCACCACCTGCGCCTGCTGCTATCGACGCAGCAGGCGCAGGCCCGCCTGGTGTCACCATTCTATGCGCTGTACCTGGTCGACCGCCAAGAGTACCGCGCGGCGCTGGCCTGGTACCGGCTGCCGCCGCTGCTGCTGGCCGGCGCGCTGGGCGCCGTCGCCCTGCTCTTCCTCGCCTTGACGGCGCTGTACCAGCGGCAGCGGCACTGGGCCATGTTTGCCGCGCTGTGCCTGGTGGCGGCGCTGCTGCTTGTGGCGGAACTCTGGCGCAGCGTTACCGGCTACGCCTACCCCTGGCACTTGCCGCGCCTGTATGCCGTCAGCGCCCTGACCTGGCTGTTTTCCGCCCTGCTGCCCCTGTATTTTTATACGGCCTGGCGCCTGCCCCGTTGGCCGCTGGCGGCGGCGGTGTTGCTGGCGTGCATTGCGCTGGCCGGCGCGCTGCCCGCGCATTTCGATGCCCGCTGCTGGCTGATGTTTCTGACGGGCCTGACAGCGAGTCTGCTGCTCAACCTGGGCGCCCTGTGGCGCCGCCTGCCGGGCAGCCACGGCGGCACCTTGATCGCGCTGGCCTCGTGCGCCCTGTTCCTGCTGACGGGCAGCCAGTTTGCCGAAGGCGGCTTCGCCCTCGTCGTGTGCTTCCTGCTGCTGCCCCTGTGCGCGCAATTGCTGGCGCAGCTGTTGAGCGAACGCAGCAAGGCGGCGCGCGCCCGGCAGCTGGAAAACCAGCTCTTGCGCAAAAGCATGCAACCGCATTTCCTGATGAATTCCCTCAGCCTGATCAGCGAACTCAATGCCCAATCGCTGCAGGCGGCCGAAACCTTCATCGAGGCGCTGGGAGCCGAGTTGCGCATGCTCAATGAGTTTGCCCAGCAACCGAGCATCGCCCTGACGCAGGAACTGGCCCTGTGCCAGAATTACCTGAGCATCATGGGCACGCGGCTGCAGCAGCCGTGCCGTTTGCAGCTCGATGGGGAGGCGGCGGGCATCACCGTGCCGCCCGCCATCTTGCTGACGGCGCTGGAAAATGCGTTCAGCCATAACCGCTACCGCCACGGCGCCCACTTCGTGCTGCGCAGCGCCAGGCTTGCGCAAACGCACATACTGACCCTGATCCTGCCCGAGGGCGAGGCACGCCCGCACGCGGGCAGCGGCGTGGGCGAACAGTACATCCGCTCCAGCCTGCATGCCGTATTCGGCGATGCGGCCAGCTATGCCTGTGAATATGCCAGCGAACAGCCGCCGACAGGCTGGCGCCTCACCTTTACCTTGCCGGCGGCCACATGAACGTATTGATACTGGAAGATGAACCGCTGATCGCGCAAGGCCTGGAACGCGAGGTGCGCGCGCATTTCGGGACGCGCCTGGCGGCGCTGGCGCTGCATGACAATGTGCCGCAAGCGCTGGCCGCCCTGGCGCAGAACAAGATCGACTTGCTGCTGCTGGATTTGAACCTGCATGGCGGGGACGGCTATGACCTGCTGCGTCTGGCCCAACAAGCCCCGTTCCAGACCATCATCGTTTCGGCCCACGCGGAGCGCTCGATCACGGCCTTCGAGTTCGGCGTACTCGATTTCGTCGCCAAGCCCTTCAGCCGCGAACGGCTGCAGAAGGCGCTGCAACGCTACACGGGGCGGCACACGCAAGCGGCCTCGCTGGCCGTCAAGAAACGGGGCGCGCTGGAATGGATCGCCATGGCCGAGATCGACCACGTGCAAGCCGATGGCCACTACAGCAACATCGTGCTGCGCAACGGCGAACAGTGCTTTCACGACTTACCGATCGACAAGCTCATGGCCCTGCTGCCGCCCCACTTCCTGCGCGTGCACCGCTCCTACCTCGTCAACAGCCTGGGTTTCAAGCGGCTGCAGATCGCCGCGGGCGGCAGATACGCGCTCGACACGCAAACCAGCACGGGCATCCCCGTCTCGCGCAGCAGCTATCCCGCGCTGAAACAGCGGTTGCTGGGCTGAAGCCCCGCCTACCAGTGGGGCGCGTAATTGGGAAACGGCGAGGCCATGTGTTCGGGCTCCACGGGTGGCGCCATCCAGTCGCGCGGGTCGACCTTGTAGTACTGCAAGAATTGCGCATACAGTTCTTCGTGGTGCTCGGCCATCTGGTACGGCTTTTCAAAGAAGGTTTCCGTCGCCACGGCAAAAAATTCGGCGGGATTCGTGGCGCCGTAATGGTCCATCACGCTGTGCTGCTGATAGATGGCGTCGTGGCGCAGGTTGTCGAAGTCGCGCGACAGCACGGTGGCCCAGCTGCGGTAGCTCGACACGCTGGGCAGGTAGGGCGCGCCATTCGCGGCGCCCGATTCGCTGTCGAGCTGGTGGGCGAATTCATGCAGCACGACGTTGTGGCCATCGGTCCAATCGGCCGCACCGCGCTGCACGTGGTCCCAGGCCAGCACCACGCGGCCATCGCCCCAGGATTCGCCCAATAGACCATTGGCCGATGGCGTGACCACGCCGCCCGGCCCCACTTCATTGCGCGTGACGATGAATTCCGTGGGGTACACGAGGATGGTGTCGAGTTCCGGATACACCTGGGTCTGGCGATTCAGCAGCAGCAAGCACGCCTGACCGGCGATGGTGTAGCGCATCTCGTCCGTGATCTCCAGGCCGCCGCAGCCGACGAATTTCTTCTGATACAGGAATTGCACGACGAGCCGGCGCAACTGCTGCTGCAGCGGCGCCGGCATGCGCGGATACACGGGAATATTCTTTTCCAGCACGGCCAGGCCTTCCGGCGGCAAGGGCCTGGACAGGGCACGTTTCAAGCGCCAGCGGGGGAACCATAATGAAAAGACGATGGCGGCCGTGACGAGGGCGATCCACAGGAGCGGATTCATGCGGCGGCCCGTTTCAGGCAGCGCAATGGCGGGAACGATAACAGGGCGGCGTAGGCAGACAAGGACAAGCTCCTTCAAGTGAACCCGCGCGTTGCGGGCAGCAGTCCAGCCCACATGGGGTTGATTAATATCTTTTCAATCCGCCAAGGTCAAAGGGCTTGCCCCAACGCCAAAAGCCGGGTTGCAACCCGGCTTCTATTACGTCCCAACGCCTGACAAAACCGTAGCGAGCGGCGATGATTTGTGGCCAAGAAGCGCAACCGTACCTTAGTACGGTGAGCATCGCAGGCCGCACGCCGCGCGAGGTTTGGTCAGGTGTTACTCGGCCGACTTTTGCTGTGGCGCGCCAAACAGGGCGGCCACCAGCGGATCGCGCGTCACGGGACCGCGGTTGACGCGGATGGCGTAATGCGTGTCATCGGCCAGGATGTGGAAGTGGCGGCCGCTGCCTGCCATGCTTTGCTCGCGCAGGCCGGGACGGTCCTTGCGCGGTGGCGCGCCTTCGCGTTTCGGCTGGACGATGGCGGCCAGGAAGGCGCGCACGCGCTCAGGATCCGGCGTCAGCTGGTACACTGCCTTGCCCAGGTAGGTGGCGGTGCCTTCGATGTAGCGGGCCAGTTCGATCACGCCCGCTTCGCGCAGGTCGCGGATGTATTTGCGGGCGCCCGATGGCGAAAACTTGAGGAACCAGGCGATTTCGTCGGCCAGCATCTCGTGCAGCGACAATTCGCCGATCAGTTTTTGCATATTTTCGATGCGGCGCAGGGTGGCCGACGTCGAACGCACGCGCTCGATCGGTGCCATGGAAATGGGATTCATGCGTTCCGGGGGGATGGGTGCTGCGCGTTCGACCATTTGCGAGCCTTTTTCGGGGCTACGAAGTTCCTGGTGCGCTGCCTTTAATTCGCTCTTCACGTGAGACTGAGTCATTGCATGCATTTGAATACTCCTTTTAAACGATTGCCGGTAGCCCGGATTGTTAAGTTCTTGGCAATTTTTATACCAGAACGCCACGAATCCTGAGCGTCTGGACACAGAATGCCATCCTGCTCCTCACTGGTCTGTGCGTTAACGAACATTAGAAGCAAGAAAGTGAAAAATATTGCCCTGCTGAATTATTTCTCTCGCGGCATCTATAAAAGACATCTGAAAAACCCCGTATCCCATACGCGCACAAAGTGAAATAGCGAACAGAAGCGTCGGCATTCTTGCAATAAATTCAAGCTTCGCGCGCGGCGCCCGCCGTCCGCATCGCGCCAATTCTTAATATTTTGCAAAGGAACCATCATGAACATGCCTACTCTGCTGGCCGCCGCTGCCCTGGTCACCCTGTCCGCCTGCAAAAAACCGGCCGAGGCGCCGCTGCCTGAAACGGCGCCCAACCCCGCATCCGCCCCGCAGGTACTGCCCGCCCCCATGACGCCAGCCACGCCGGAAACGGGCCCGGGCAGCACCACGCCGCCCGCGCCGCTGACCGATCCGGCCACCGCGCCGGCCCTGCCGCCCGCCACGGCGCCGAAATAAGGCCCGCCAAAGCCGACCGATCAGGCGCCCGCGCGGCGCCGCCCCTACTCCACGGGGGAGTTACGCGTTGCCAGCCTGTTTGCAACGCGTTTTTTTACGATTGGAGTCGGCCGCGCCATTTAGGTTCACCCGCATGCCGCCCCCACGCGCGGCGCCAGCCCGCATCGCATCCACCGGCCAAAATGCGGCAATCCGCACAGCCTTTCCCCTCGCCGTGCGGAAAGGCGGAATCTCGCCATTTCCCATTTTCAATAGATTCAAATTAAACCTTTATAAACAATCACTTGCAATAAACGCCAAAATGCGCTCCACTGGCACGGAAGATGCTTTTATATTTTTGTAACCGCCACCAGAGCGGCAGCCTCACCCAATATAAAAACCATCTACCTTTTTTGGAGACAACAGCATGGCAAGCACCTTCCGCATCGCATCCTTCCTCAACACCAAGGCACTGGCCGTGGCCGTCGCACTGGCCGCGCAATTCCCGCTGGCCGCCCATGCGGCCGATCTGGTTCGCCTGGGCAACCTGAAATTCGCCCATTACGGCGCCGTCGCCTACATGAAGGAAATCGCGCCCAAATACGACCTGAAAATTGAAGAGCGCATCTTCGCCAAGGGCCTCGACATCGTGCCAGCCATGATCGCCGGCGAAATCGACGTCTCCGCCAGCGCGCTGGAAGCGGCCATCACGGGCCGCGCCACGGGCTTGCCCGTGTACCTGGTGGGCGGCTTCGCCAAGGGCGGCGTGCAGATCGTCGGGCGTCCCGACCTGAACATCAAGGATATTGCTGGCCTGAAAGGCAAGAAAGTCGGCGTCACGCGCGGCGGCCCGCAGGAAATCCTGCTGTTTGCCGAATTGACCAAGGCCAAGCTGAGCTGGTCCGACAAGCCGGGCAAGGACGTGCAGATCCTGTACATGGGCTACCCTGACCTGAACCAGGCGCTGCTGACCAAGGATATCGACGTCATGAGCCAGTCCGAACCGTACTCGACGCAGGCCATCCACAAGAAATACGGCGCGGCCGTCATCAAGCCCTACGACACGCCGCTGGGCGAGCCCGTGCGCGCCCTCGTGATGACGGAAAAGATGTACAAGGAAAAGCCGGCCGTGGCCCAGCGCTTCATGGATTGCTTCGTCGCCGCCACGCGGGCGTTCTTGGCCGACCCGAAACTGGCGGAAAAATACGTGCGCGAATCGATGTTCAAGAACCAGATCACGAGCGAGGATTACCGCGACGCCATCGACAACGCCATCTTCACGGAAGACATCACGCAAAGCCACGTGCAGCTGACCACCGACTACATGGTGAAATTCGGCGTGGGCCGCATGGCCAAGGCGCCTGCCGCCAAGGATTGGGTCAAGCTGGATCTGCTGGAAAAAGCCAAGAAGTCCTATGTCCCACGCTAACCACGACCACGCTAATCTGAAAGTGTCACGATGAATATTCAAATGATGAAACGCTTCGCGCACGGCGCCGCCGTGCCCGTCGCCGTGCTGCTGCTGTGGCAAGCCATGTCGACCTTCGGCTGGATCAACCCGCAAATCCTGCCCTCGCCCGTGGCCGTGCTGGTGAAGTGGTATGAATACCTGATGCCGATGCAAGCGTACACGCCCGAAGCGGGCAACTACCTGGTGTGGATGTTCTCCGGCGAACTGCCGCATGACGCCTGGGCCAGCCTGTCGCGCGTGCTGGGCGGCTTCGCCATCGGCGCCGGCCTGGCCTTGCCGCTGGGCTTGCTGATGGGCACCAACAAGACCATCTATAAACTGTTCGACCCGCTGGTGCAGGTGCTGCGCCCGATTCCACCGATCGCCTACATTCCGCTGGCGATCCTGTGGTTCGGCCTGGGCAACCCGCCCGCCTTCTTCCTGATCAGCATCGGTTCCTTCTTCCCCGTGCTGATGAATACCATCGCCGGCGTGCGCCAGGTCGACGGCATCTATATCCGCGCCGCGCGCAACCTGGGCGCCAGCCAGATGACCATGTTCCGCCGCGTCATCCTGCCGGCGGCCACGCCGTATATCCTGGCCGGCGCGCGCATCGGCATGGGCACGGCCTTCATCGTCGTGATCGTGGCGGAAATGATCGCCGTGAATAGCGGCCTCGGTTTCCGCATCCTGGAAGCGCGCGAGTATTTTTGGTCTGACAAGATTATCGCCGGCATGTTTACCATCGGCCTGTTCGGCCTGGCCATCGACATGGCCATGAATGCCCTGAATAATCATTTGCTGCAGTGGCACCGCGGCCTGGAACACTGAGAGGAACGGCCATGACCACGATCAATATCAATGCAGTCAATAAAATCTTCACCACGGGCGGCGCGGACGTCATCGCCCTGAAGGACATCAACCTGGAAATCGCCAGCGGCGAGTTCATCTGCCTGCTGGGACCGTCCGGCTGCGGCAAATCGACCTTGCTCAACGCCATCGCCGGCTTTTCGCAGCCGACCTCGGGCCAGATCCTGGCCGGCGGCAAGCTGATCACCGAGCCCGGTCCCGACCGCGGCATGGTGTTCCAGGAATACGCGCTGTTCCCCTGGATGACCATCGAAAGCAATATCGCCTTCGGCCTGGAAATCGCCGGCAAGACGCCTGCCGAGATCAAGGAACGGGTCGACATGCTGCTGAGCATGCTGGGCTTGACGGAATTCCGTGCCCGCTACCCGAAAGACTTGTCCGGCGGCATGCGCCAGCGCGTGGCCATCGCCCGCGTGCTGGCCCTCGATTCGCCGATCATGCTGATGGATGAACCGTTCGGCGCGCTGGACGCCTTGACGCGGCGCAACCTGCAGGATGAGTTGCTGAAAATCTGGAAAGTCTTCGGCACCACCATCGTCTTCGTCACGCACTCGATCGAGGAATCGATCTACCTGGCCGACCGCACCATCGTCATGACCTACCGTCCCGGCACCATCAAGCGCGACGTGGCCATCGAACTGCCCCGCCCGCGCGACCCGAGCGACCCCGAGTTCAACCGCCTGAAGCGCATGCTGGGCGAGATGGTGATGGAAGAGCAGCAGCGTCATCACAATGCCGAGACGATGGCCAGTACCGCCGATTGAGGTAGCTTGATTAAGCGACCGCAAACTTATTTGGGGTCTGACCCGGCGGGTCAGACCCCAAGGCTATTCGGCCCCCTGCTGGCCGTGGGCTCGCTGGTCGTGCTGACGTGGGCCTCGTATGCCTGGGTCAAGCAGCGCCAGCTCGATGAATTGCACCGCACGCTAGATTCGCGCGCGGAACTGTATGCGGCGTCCATCGGCGGCGCCCTGAACAAATACGAATTCCTGCCCCTGGCCGTGGCCCAGAGCGATGCGGTGGCGCAATTGCTGCAGCAGCCCAGCGCCGACAAGGTCACGCAGATCAATGCCTACCTGGTCGACATGAACCGCCGCGCGGGCGCCTTTGCCGTCTACGTGCTCGACGACAAGGGCACGACCCTGGCGTCGAGCAACTGGCAAGACCGCAGCTCGTATGTGGGCGTCAACTACGGCTTCCGTCCGTATTTCAAGAACGCCATCGCGGGCGGCATCGGCCGCTTCTACGGCATCGGCTTTTCCACCTTCGAGGCCGGCTATTTCATTTCGCAGCCCGTGCAGCGCGACGGGCGCATCCTCGGCATCGTCGCCGCCAAGGTCAACCTGGACTGGATCGAGCAATCGTGGCGCACGCCCGGTGCGGGCGAACAGATCTGGGTCAAGGATGCGAATGGCGTGATCATCCTGGCCACCACCCCCGCCTTCAAGTTCAAGACCCTGGCGCCTTTGTCGCCGGCCGCCAAGAAAGACATCAGCGAGCAGCGCCAGTTCCTGCAAGAAAATCTGCCCATCCTGCCGCACAAGGTGCAGCGCCAGTTCGCCGACGGCGCCAGCGTCATGACCCTGGAACGTCCCCAGGCTGGCGACACGCCGGCCCTGTCCGGCAATGCCGACAAGGCGGACTATCTGGCCGTGAACCGCGTGCTGGGCCCGCTGCAATGGCAAATCACCGTGCTGGCCGAGCTCGACCAGGTAGATGAGGCGGCGCGCAACGCGGCCATCGCCGCCGCGCTGGGCTGGGCCTTGCTGCTGCTGGCCCTGATGTATGCGCGCCAGCGCCGGCGCCGCATCGCCGACAAGCTCAATGCGCAACAGACGCTGGCCCGTGCCTATGAACAGCTGGAAATCAAGGTCGAGCAGCGCACGGCCGACCTCGTGCACGCGAATGGCCGCCTGCAGGCGGAAGTGGCCGAGCGCGAGCGGGCCGAGCAAACCTTGCGCTATGCCCAGGCGGAACTGGTGCAAAGCGGCAAGCTGGCCGCCATCGGCCAGATGGCGGCCGGCGTCACGCACGAGCTGAACCAGCCGCTGGCCGCCCTGCAGACGTTTTCCGACAATGCCAAGGTCTTTTTGGCACGCGGCCAGATCGATGACGCGCTCGACAACCTGTCGACCATTTCCGACCTCGTCAAGCGCCTCGGCTACGTCACCTCGCAACTGAAGGGCTTTGCGCGGCGCAGCGACGATGCCCGCAAGCCCGTCAGCGTACGCCAGGCGTTTGCGCAAACCATGCTGCAAATCCGCACGCGCAAGCATTCGCAACGGCTGACCCTGCATGAAAGCTGGCTTGAGGACGACATCATCGTGCTGTGCAACGCCATCGGCCTGGAGCAGGTATTTACCAACCTGATCACGAACGCCATGGATGCCGTGCCGGAAAGCGAGCCCGTGCAGATCTGGTTCCAGGTGCGCCGCGAAGGCAGCCTCGCCGTGCTGCATATCACCGATAATGGCCCCGGCATCCCGCTGGCCTCGCTCGACAAGATCTTCGACCCCTTCTATACCACCAAGGAACACGGACTGGGCTTGGGTTTGTCGATCAGCGCTGGCATACTGCGCGCGGCCGGCAGCGCACTGGCCGTGCGCAACCGCAGCGCGCAGGAAGGGGGCGGCGCACAATTTACCATCACCCTGAGCTGCGACCCGGGGGTGAGAGACAAGGAAACATCTGATGCACGAGAATAATTTTGAAGGCATGCAAGTGCTGCTGGTGGAAGACGACGCCGTCGTGCGCAAGGGCGCCCGGCAATCGCTGGAACTGGCGGGCCTGCAAGTGACGGCCGTCGCCACGGCCGAGGAAGCGCTGCCCTACCTGGTGCCCGAATTTGCCGGCATTTTATTGAGCGACATCAAGCTGCCCGGCATGGATGGCTTGAAACTGCTCGATATCGCCGTGGCGCAGGATGCCAGCCTGCCCGTCATCCTCGTCACGGGTCACGGCGACGTGTCGATGGCCGTGGGCGCCATGCGCCGCGGCGCCTACGATTTCATCGAAAAACCGTTTTCCGCCGATCTGCTGGTGGAAGTGTGCCGCCGCGCCCTGGATAAACGCCACCTGGTACTGGAAAACATGGACTTGCGCCGCCAGCTCGAACAGCGGGTGGGCATCGAGGCGCGCATCGTGGGCCGCAGCGCGGCCATGGCCAAGGTACGCCAGCTGGTGCTGACCCTGGCGCCGAAGTCGGCCGACATCATCATCCTCGGCGAAACGGGCACCGGCAAGGAACTGATCGCGCGCTGCCTGCACGACTTCAGCGAGCGGCGCGACCATCCTTTCGTGGCGATCAACTGCGGCGCCCTGCCCGAATCGATCTTCGAATCGGAACTGTTCGGCCACGAGGAAGGCGCGTTTACGGGCGCGCAGCGCCAGCGCATCGGCAAGATCGAGTACGCGAACGGCGGCACCTTGTTTTTGGACGAAATCGAAAGCATGCCGCTGGCCCTGCAAGTCAAGCTGCTGCGCGTGCTGCAGGAACGGCAAGTCGAACGCCTCGGCTCAAACAAACTCATTTCCGTCAATTTCCGCGTGATCGCCGCCGCCAAGGAAGACCTCAATGTGCTGGCGGAACAGGGCAAGTTCCGGCCCGACCTGTACTACCGCCTGAACGTGGCCAGCCTGACCCTGCCCGCGCTGCGCAACCGGCGCGAGGATATCCCCCTGCTGTTCGAGTTTTTCGTGCTGCAGGCGGCCCTGCGCTACGGCCAGCCGGCCGCCCTCGTCAGCGGCGAACTGATCGCCTCGCTGATGGCGCAGCGCTGGGCCGGCAACGTGCGCGAGCTGCACAACGTGGCCGACCGCTTCGTGCTGGGCTTGCTGGACGACACCCTGAGCCCGGCCGGCTGCCGCGAGGCATCGCTGGCCGAACAGGTGGACACCTTCGAGATTTCCATCATCGAGGAAGCCTTGCGCCGCCACAATGGCAACGTCATCGACGCGGCCGCCAGCTTGAATATCCCGAAGAAAACCCTGTACGACAAACTCAAGCGCTTTGATATCTCGACGGAGCAATTCCGTTAATCTGAAGCAAATGGCCGACACAGCCATGCGGCGGCGTCCTACCCGTGCGGGCGGTCTCCTGTGTGAGAATGCAAGCTCTTATTCATTTCTGCACAGGACACTGCCATGAAAACCGCTGCTCTCTTGCTGGCCGCCACCCTGATGACCGTCGGCGGCGCCTGGGTACAAGCCCAGTCGACGACGAATGTGAACCAGACGGGCAACCACACCAACAATGCCAACGATCCGGGCCAGCAATCGGACCAATCCGACAAGCTCGACAACAAGGGCAGGCTGATCCACGACGGCAAGCCTGCCAAGACGCGCACCGACAAGCGCACGCGGCGCGGCAAGCCGACAGCATCCACACCCGCTGTGCCCAGCATCCCCCCCGCCCCCGCAAAATAAGATCAGCGCTGCGCCACATTGCTCCAAGGCACGCTATCATCGCGCCTTTACAAGATAGCCGGGATGACAATGAAAGCAGCATGGCAAGCGATGGTGGCGGCAGGCGTATTCACGGCCGCGGGCGTACAGGCGGCGCCCACGGTGGGCGAGTGCATGGAGCTGACGACGGGCGTCAAGTTCAGCAAGAACAATGGCGACGCGCAAGTCAACGTCGAGGAAGTCTTCGAAGGCAAGAAACTCAAGGGTATCCAGCTGATCCTCGACGGCGGCGTGCTGCTGGCCACGTCCTACCAGGATATCCGCGACGGCCAGGTCTTCCTGACGGGCACGGTCCATTACAACGAAGACGGCACAGTGCGCAGCAAGAACGTCTACGCGCCGCAGTCCGCCATCCCCGCCAAGATGCGTCCGGGCCAGGAAGTGCGCGTGCAATTCACCGACACGCAAACGAGCACCCACTACCCGCTGGCGGGCCTGTCCGACAAGATCACCACCTCCACGCGCACGGATCAACGCGATTTCTCGATCACCTTCCTGGGCTGGGAGCGCCTTGAACTGGGCGGGCGCCGCTTCCCCGACGCCTGCAAGTTCGAATTGCACGACGTGGGCGGCAAGAGCAAGGGCAAGAGCGGCGAATACGTGTGGTATGCGCAGGGTTTTGGCGTGATCATGACGGACAAGATTGACCAGGATGGCGACGTGCAGCCGGCCTACCGCATTGCGCTGACGAACATCATCAGCGCGCCGTAATTTTTAGCAACTTTTGCGCTAGAATCGGTGATACACACTTTTTTAGGAAGTCATGTCGCCCATCGAACGCAAATGGTGGTTTGCCCTGCCGGTCATGTTCATCGCCATGGCCGCCACGCTGTGGCTGCTCGATTACGCGCAAGTACCACGTACGTACTCTTTCGCCTGGGTCATTATTTTCAGCCTGTGCAGCGTGCCGCTGCAGCGCAGCCTCTCTTTTCTTGTCTGGGTATTGCTGCTGTGGCTGGCGCCGGAAGTGGCGGATAGCAAGCGGGCCAAGGGTAGACGCCACACCGCCTAGTTCAGCTGCGCCAGGGCATTGCCCCGCACCTGGAACGCCACCTGCGCCACCGTCTTGCCGGCGTCATCGACGAGGGCCAGCGCGTGCTTGCCCGGCACGGGGCGCCAGCTGATGCTCTCCGCTGCACCGCCCATATCCTTGCCGTCGAGCACCCAGCGCAAGCCGTGGCTGCCTTGTGCCTGGAAGAAGACGCGCTGCAGGGCGGGCGGGATGTCGGGGTCGATGGCGAGGATGCTGTCCTCGGCCGGATACACGATGGCGGGCGGCTTGACGGTGTCGCCCAGCACGGCGATGACGGGACTTTCCGTGCCGACGATAAACCATTCGCGGCGCGGCGCTTCCAGCGCGGGCTGGTACGCCACCATCTGCTGCAGCACGCCGGGCGGCGCTTTCGGTGCATGGCTGGGCACGTTCTTGTGCAGGTAATCCATGACGTCGCGCCACACGGGCGCGGCGCCCGTCACGCCCGACACGTCCCACATGGGCTTGCCGTCAAAATTGCCCACCCACACGCCTACCGTGTAGCGCTCCGAGTAGCCCATGCACCAGTTGTCGCGCATGTCCTTGCTCGTGCCCGTCTTGACGGCGCTCCAGAAATTCGTCCCCAGCTCGTTGCGCAAGCCAAAGGTCATGCTGCGCGCGGCGCGGTCGGCCAGGATGTCGCCGACGATGAAGGCGGCGCCCGGCTCCATCACGCGGCGCCGGTCCTTGCCAGCCTGCCCCGGCTGCAGGCTGGCGGTGCTGTACAGCCCGCCATTCGCCAGCGCGCGGTAGGCGTTGGCCAGTTCCAGCAGGGTCACTTCCGACGAGCCCAGCGCCAGCGAGGGGCCGTAGTATTCGGCCGGTTCCGTCAGGCTGGCCAGGCCCACGTCCTTCAGGCGGTTATAAAAACCGTCTTGCCCCGTCAGCAGCACCGTGCGCACGGCGGGAATGTTGAGGGAGCTGGCCAGGCTGGTGCGGGCGCTGACGTAGCCCTTGAAATTGCGGTCGTAGTTTTGCGGCGCATACATGCCGGACGCCGTGGCGACGTCCAGCGGGGAGTCGTCCATGACGGAGGCGGCCGTCATCAGCCGGCGCTCGATGGCCAGTTCATACAGGAATGGTTTCAGGGTGGAACCGGCCTGGCGCAGGGCCGTCACGCCATCGACGTGGCTGCCGCCCGCATTGCCCACATAGGCGAGGATCTCGCCGCTGCGGTTATCTAACACGACGATGGCGCCGTCGTTGACATTGCGCTCGCGCAAGGACGCCAGTTGCTGGCGCAGGTTTTCCTGCGCGAAGCGCTGCAAAGGGCCGTCGAGCGTGCTGGCGACCTGCGCGCCCGGCTGTTTCAATAACTGCTGCGCCACCTGCGGCGCGGGGGCCAGCTCCGCATACAGCGCATTGCGCTGCAAGGCCGTCTGCACGCGCTGGCCGATCAGCTGGCAGCTGCTGTCCAAGCGCCATTCCTTTGCCAGCGCGCAGGCGCGCCGCGTGACGGTGGCCGGCGGCGCGTTCGGCGCCCGCACCAGGCTGGCCAGGATGATGCCATCCGTCTGGTTCAGGCCGGACGGTGCCTTGCCGAACAGGCTGTACGAGGCGGAGGCGATGCCTTGCAGTTCTCCCCGGAATGACACGAGGTTCAAATACGCTTCGAAAATCTGCGCCTTGCTCCAGCTGTCCTCGATGGCTTGCGCGGCGCGCATCTGGTCCCATTTCTGGCGCAGGCTGCGTCCGCCCGAGGACGCCTGCAAGTCCGCGTCCAGCTGGCCCGCCAGCTGCATGGTGATGGTGGAGGCGCCCCGGGCTTTCTTGGAAAACAGATTGTCCCAGGCGGCCGTGGCCAGCGCGGACACATCCACGCCGCCATGGCGCATGAAGCGCTGGTCTTCCGCCAGCAGCACGGCCTGCTGCACGGCGGGAGAGATGTCGGCCAGCGGCACCCACGGCAAGCGCCGCACCTTCATATCCACGCGCAACGATTGCAAGGGTGCGCCGCCGCGGTCCAGCAGCTGCGCTTCCGAACTGCGGTAGGCGGCCTGCACCTGGGCCGGCGTCAGGACCGCCTCGGCGAAGATCGGGCTGGCCAGCAGGCCGCCCATGATAAAAATCAAACTCTTCACTGCGCCACCCTGACATTCGCATTCGGCGCTTCGCCAAACATCTCGGGCGAATACATGGCCTCGATGCGCGTGGCCGGCAGGCTGAAATCCCCGGCATTGTTCAGGCGCACCGTGTATTCCACGCTCCAGTTACCCTTTGGCACAAAAGCGTAGTAGGCGCGGAAGGCGTCAAACGCCCGCTCCTCGAACGTGGGCCAGACCCAGCCCGTGGATTTTTCGCCGGCCGTCAGCAGCTGCGAATCGCGGCCCAGGCCATTGCCCAGTACGCTGGCGCTGGCGGGAATCGGGTCGTCGACCACCACCCAGCTCATGTCCGCCTGCGCCGACAGATCCAGGCGCACGCGGTAGACGTCGCCGCGCGACCACTGGCCAGTGGTTTTCTGTTCCACCGGCGTCACGGTTTTCTTGATCGTGTAGCCGCTGGAGACGGGCGCCTTGAGCGGGATGGCCGCCAGGCTTTGCACGGTGGCCCACGGCTTGCCCGTACCGCTGTGCGCCAGGCCCAGGGTGTCCATGCCCTTCGGCCACGCCTGCAGCACGGGGCCCACTTTCGCCGCGCCATTCCACACGAGCGCTTGCGTGTCGCCGCCCAGCTTGACGGCGCTGGCGCCCGTCACTTGTGTGGACTCGAATTTGGCCGAGAATCTGGCGATGGCCAGGGTACCCCAGGCGTTGGCCACCGTCGTATCCCAGCGGCCCTTCTTCTGGCGGCCCATGCTGCCGCGCACCAGGCGGCCGATATCGTCCTTCCACGCCGGGTCGTCCATCACGGCCAGCAATAAACGGTTGGCGTTGACGTCGCCGGACACCATCAGCCACCACCAGTTATCCTTGCGCTCGGTGGAAAAGCCCATGGTCGTGCCCTGGAAATTCAGGCGCGCACGCAAGATCTGCTGCGCCTCGGCCAGCAGCGCATCGCGGCGCGCCAGGCCTGGTGTGCGTTGCAGCAACAAGCTCCAGTCGATGACGGCCGAGGTCGGCCACAGGTTCGGGCTGATGCTGATGCTCTCCAGCGCATCGGGCGGCACCTTGTTCGAACGCGACAGCGCTTCCAGCGCGGCCAGCTTGCGCACGGCCAGGTCGGTCGTGGCCAGCGCGGAACGGCGCACGATCTTGCCCTGCACGAAGGCCGTCAAGGCGGCTTCCATGCGGTTCTTCGTCTGTTCCGGAATCGCATAGCCCGCTTCCCTGGTGGCCGACAGCACGTAGGCCGTCAGGCTGTCGCTGCCCTGCTCCATGATGGGGAAGTATTTCAGCATGCCATCGCTGTCCAGATAGGCGGGCAGGCTGGCGGCCAGCTTGTTCCACGCCTCCTGGTCTTGCAGGGCGATGGCCTTCGACGTGTTTTGCTCGAAGCAGGTGTACGGATAGGCGGCCATGTACTCGCGCACGCCGGGCAAATCGCCGCCCAGCCTGGCGACAAAGCTCGTCTGGATGCCGCCCCGGCCCGGCAAGGCGCCGGCCGGCATCTGCACGGACATATTGACGGGTTTCTCGATCTGCAGCAAGGTGGCCTGATACGTGCGCACGGGCGTGGCCTGGCCTACCTTTTGCGTGATTTTCAGCTTGTCCGTGTGGCTGCCCGCCTTGGCGACTATCTCCCAAACGACATTCTGCGCACCGAGCGGCACCTGGTAATCCCAGCCCGTTTCGCGCGCTTCGCCGGCAGCCAACGTCAAGCTTTGGCGCGGCAGCGCCTTGCCTGCCGCGCTGGCGTTGAGTTCCACGTTCAAGGATGCGGCCGAGGTGTTGCGCACAGTAAAACCCGCGCGCAACTGGTCGCCTTCGCGCACGAGGGTCGGCAAGCCCGACATCAGGATCAGGTCTTGCGAGCTGCGGATGTCCGTGCTGCCCGTGCCAAACAATTCCTTGCCCGCGCTGGCGATGGCAACGATGCGGAAGCCCGTCAAGGAATCGTTGAGCGGCACTTGCACCGTCGCTTCGCCCTTGGCGTCGAGCTTGACGGTGCCCTTCCAGAACAGCAGGGTGTCGAACAGCTCGCGGCTGGCGCCCTTGCCGCCGCCACCGCCGGCCGGGAAGGCCTTGCGGCCGAAATGGCGCTTGCCGATCACCTGCATCTGTGCCGTCGCCGTTTCCACCTGCAGGCTGCGCTGCGCCATCATGGTATCGAGCAACTTCCAGCTATCGTTGGGCATCAGTTCCAGCAGCCCCGTGTCGACGGCCGCCAGCGCCACTTCGGCGCCGGCCGGCAAGGCCTTGCCGTCGGCGCGGCGCACACGCACGGACACTTCCGCCTTGTCGCGCGTCTTGTACACTTCCTTGTCAGACACCACCATGACGTTCAGCTCGTGCGCCTGCCACCCCACGTTCAGCGGTGCGATGCCCATCTTGTAGGCCGGCTTGCCCAGGTCGACCAGGGCCGTCGGCTGCACGCCATCGACCCTGCCCCGCACGACAAACACGGACACATACACGTTCGGCGCATAATTCGGTTTGACCGGGATGGTCACCACCGGTTCCCGGCCATTGAGCTGGCGCACATAGGTGTCGAGGATGCCTTCGCGCTCGACCGTGATCAGCGCCGTGCCCGCGCGGAACGGCATGCGTACCTGCAAGCTGGCTTCCTGGCCCGGTTCATAGCGTTTCTTTTCAGGCAAGACGTCGATGCGGTCATTGTCGCTGGCGTTGAACCACCAGTCGCCGCTGCCGGCCACCCAGGTTTCGCGGTTGGCGACGGCCGCGTTGCCGGCACTGTCCTGCGTGCGGGCGCGCAACACCAGATTGCCGCTGGCGGGCGCCTTCACGTCGCAGACCAGCAAGCCCTTGTTGTCCGTCTTGCCCGAGCACGCTTGGCCCAGCTTGACGACTTCGCTGCTGTTTTCATACGCATAGAAGCCGCCGATCAGGCGCCGGCGGTGCGAATAGCTGTTGCGCTGGAAGAAGTCGACGGCCACAGGGGCATTCGCCACCGGCTTGCCATTGGTACCGAGCACGGCCACCGTGAACTTGAAGGCATCCTTGCTCAAGGCCCAGGCATCGGGCTTGATGCCGATCACATAGTTGGAGGGCCACAGCGGCACGCGCGCGGCCACCGAGGCCGTCTCGCCATTCGCATCCTGGAAAGCCATTTCCGCCACCAGGTCGCGCGGCACGGACAGCTGCGGCAGCTGGTCGATGACGATGCGCGCGCCGCCCGCCTTGTCCAGGGTCAAGCTTTGCGTGCGCGCGGCAGCCGCGCCGGCGCCGGAGGGGCCGCCATGGCCTTCGTCCTGCCACTCGCCCTCATCGTCGTCATAGCCCGTGCTCTGCTTGACAAGACCTTCCTTCACGTCGCCATTGCTGAAGCTATAGTCGGGATAGTCGGCAAACGTCACGCTCTTGTCCTGCAGCACCGTACGCAGCTTGACGGGCGCGTTGGTGGCGGCGCCGCCGGCCAGATACGTGATTTGCGCATCCAGGGCCAGCTGCCTGGCCTGCACGGCGGGCGCTTTCGGGCCCTGCAGCACGGCTTTCATGGTCGGTACGCGGAAGGCTTCCACGCGGAAACTGCCGGACGGACGGCCCGCCATCGTCACGCTGTATTCGCCCTGCTTGGCGTCGGCGGGGATGAGCCAGTCGCTTTCCGCCGTGCCGCCGGCGGACCAGCGCAGCGGTAATTGATAGTTCTGGTCGCTGCCCTGGTGCGTGATGACGATGGAGGTGGCGCTGCCGGGGCCGTTGTTCTTGTCGACCAGGCTCATGCCCTCGCCCGTGTGCTTGCGGATGAAATGCTTCATGTGCACGGTTTCGCCGGCGCGCAGCAGGGTGCGGTCGAATACCGTCGCCAGCAGGGTGTTGTCGGCGCGCGTGTCGTCCGTGGGCAGGTTGAAACGCCAGGCTTCGATGCCGCCCACCCAGTCCGACAGGGTGAACGTCATGTCGCCGCCGCTGCGCGCACTGATAAAGTAGCGGCCATTGTTCTTGCAGCTGGAAGCGGCCAGCTCGCCGGGGATGTGCGCCACGCCGTCCGCGCCCGTGGCGCCTTGCCACAGCAGCTTGCCGGCGCAGTCGCGCACGGCCACTTGCGCTTTCGCGACAGGCGCGCCCTTGTCCAGCGACGTGACCCACACGAGCGACGATTGCGCGCCGTGCTTGAAGTGGGCCGCCAGGTTCGTCACCAGCGCGGCCGTGCGGATATACGCCGTCGTCGGCTTGCCCAGCAGCACCTTGCCGAGGATGGGGCTGGCCAGCTCGACTACATAAAAGCCCGGTTTCTGCAGCGGAATGCCGATCACTTCAAAGGTTTTCCTGCCATCGGGGCGCGGCAGGCTGATGGGGCGCGTGCCGGCGGCGTCCGCCAGCACGGATTTGCTCATGTTGCCTGCATACTGGGCGTACGGCTGCCAGTACTCGCCCCCGGCGCCATTGCCGGCCAGGCGCTGCATCCACTCGATGACGAACTTGTCGTCATTGTCGGGCACGCGCAAGGTGGCACCCGTGGCGGCAGCGGATGGCTGGGCGATTTCCTTGCCCGACAGCACGGGCTCGATATTGCGCACAGTGACGGGCAGCAAGCCGTCGCCCTTCGCTTCGATGATGCCGAACGGGGCCGGGAACTTCAGCAGCGGCGGCTGTTCGCCCGTGCGCACCGTCATGGGGAAGCGCGCGCGGTTGAGCAAGGCGCGGCCCGCATCGTCCTTCAAGCCCGGCGGCAAGCTCAGCATCAGACTGGCCTGCACAGGGAATGGGCCATTGAAGACGGCGCCATACAGGAATTCCGCCTTTTCTTCCTCTTTGGAAATCGTCGGCGCGTACGTCTTGCCGCCGCCCTTCAGGGTCATGGCGCGCACCAGCGACGCGCTCACGGGCGCGGAAAACTGCACGCGCATGGGCAGGAAGGGGATGCACTGCTCCTTCGGATTGCTGCGCTCGCAGCTGAACTTGGCCGTGAAATCGGGACGCGTCTTGAACTGCAGGGTTTGCGCCTTGTCCGTGGCGATGCCGCCGGCGCTGGCGATGCCCTCGCCCCACACGAGCGACACCTTGGCGTTGGCGGGGAAGCTGCGCTTGCATTGCAGCACGGTCACGGGCAGCGGCGGCGCGCCCTTGCTGGCAACGGGCATGCCCGCTTTCCAGACCGTGCCCCGCTTCTTGAAGTACACGGTCAGGTAGCGGTCGAGAAAGCTCTTGCGCAGGGTCAATACCTGCTCCAGTTCCTTGCCTTTGAGCAGGCGCACGGGAATCTTTTCATTGATGCCATCGGCGCGGCAATACGCGTTCGCGGCCACGCTGGCCTCGTTCGGCGCGGCGTCCAGGCCCAGCACGAAGATCTGGTTTTCATCGATGTAGGGCTGGCCGTCATAGGGCACGGCCTCGACGATGGCCGGACCGCCCGTGGAAAAGCGGTAGGATGCCGTTCCCTGCAAAGGCTTGCCCGCCAGATCCTTCAGCCCCGGCTGCAAGGTGAAGCTGCAGGCCACGCCGGCCGGCAAGTCGCGCTCGAAATCGAAGTTCCAGTTGCGTTCGTCAGCCCAGCGCCCCGCGCCCGCCACGACGGCCGGCTCCGCCTTGCCGCAATCGATGGCGAACGGCGCGGGCAAGCCCATGTCGCCGAACGGCACCATCGGCGTGGCGAACTGGGCCCGTACCTGGCGTACGGCCTTGACCGTGCCGCTCGGTGAAAACAGGGACACGCCGCTATCGGCCCAGGCCGGCGTCGCCAGGCCCAGCGACAGCAGCAGACACAGCGGGCCCAGCTTGCCAGGCAGCGGGGAAGTAAGAATATGGCTCAGGTCAGGCACGGGTAACTCCTTGATGAAAAGTGGCGGAGCTGGCTGCGGCGCGCAAAAGTTGCTTGGCGGAAGCCTGGAAAAGCAACAGAACGCGGCAGGAATACAACATCAATGTAATATTAGTTATCAAGCTCATCATTGTTGCTAATATACAGTGGCATGCAGGTGACAAGTCGTACGATTGCCTCTTGCCGCGCCGCCAGGAAAAGCCCGCGCTTGTAAAAATTTCACCAATAAAATTAGTTTTTTTCAACACCAAAGTCTTTGTCGTGAATCTGCAACACCATTGATATACCGCAATGCTTTGTGCGCCAGCGCACCGACCACCTGAACCTGCAAACGTATTCTCTAGTCCAACAGCAGTGCATTTATCGCAAGAAAGCGCACCTGGAAGTGTGGTCTATCTCTAGCAATAGCACGTGTAGCAAGATGTCGTTTTGATGCCGTAGAGAAAATCTCTTATCAACGTTGGGAGTTACTTGTGAATAATCTAAAAAAAATCGCCGTTGCCGCCGCAGTCCTGTGCTCCGCCCTCGGCGCACAGGCCCAGGAAATCAATCCCTCCTGGTATATTCAACCTAGCATCAACGCACTCAAGCCAGATTCCGACTTCGCCACGGACAAAACCGGCTATGGCGCAGGCTTGCGTTTCGGTAAGCCTGTTTCCCAGGACTGGGATATCCAGCTGGGCACCACGTATGCCCGCTCCAAGGATGGCGGTCAACGCTACCAGCAAAATACGCTGGGCGTAGACGGCTTGTACATGTTCTCGCGTAAAGCCTTCCGTCCTTTCCTGCTGGTCGGTGCCGGCATGCAGCGCGACAAGGACACCAGCTTCGCCTTCGGTGAACGCACGAAGAGCTCGCCATACGCGAGCGTGGGCCTGGGTTTCCAGTCCAGCATCACGGAGCAGCTGTCCCTGCAGGCTGACGTGCGCAACGTGCACGGTTTCCTGCGCGGCAATACCTTCGATCCAAGCAGCAAATCCAACAACTACTATGTCACCGTGGGCCTGAACTACGCGTTCGACAAACCGGCTGCGCCGCCGCCACCACCACCGCCGCCGCCAGTGCGCGAGGAAGTCGTCGTCGTCGTGCCGCCGCCACCACCGCCACCGCCGCCAGCACGCTTTGAAAAAGTGACGATGTCGGCAACGGAACTGTTCGCGTTCGACAGCGCCAAGCTGGGTCCGACACAGACCAAGCTCGACGAAATCGCCCGCGTGCTGAACGCAGCGCCGGACGTCAACAACGTCGTCATCAGTGGTTATGCCGACCGCATCGGTTCACCCAAGTACAACCTGAAACTGTCGCAGCAGCGCGCTGATGCAGTCAAGGAATACCTGGTGGCCCACGGTGTCGCCGCCAACCGCCTGACGGCCGAAGGCAAGGGCTCGACCAATCCTGTCGTCACCTGCGATAACAAGAAACGTGCCGACCTGATCAAGTGCCTGGAACCAAACCGCCGCGTTGAAGTGGAACAGATCACCATCGAACGCCGCGTGCAGTAAGCTCGACAGTGGTACGCCACTTGTGAATAGAAAAAGGGGCTCGCGCCCCTTTTTTGCATTGAAAGCCATCATGAATTTCTCTACCCGCTATCCCAAGCTGGCCGACCTGGCGCCGCTCAGCAGGCAGATGCGCAGTGTCATCGTCTGCTCCGTCACCGAATGGCTGGAACACCGCGCTTCGAGCAAGGGCGCCGCCCTCGCCTATTACACCCTGTTTTCCATCGCCCCCATCCTCGTGCTGGTGATCGCCATCGCCGGCTTTTTCTATGGCCCTGCCGCCGCGCGCGGCGAGCTGATGGGGCAACTGCAAGGATTGCTGGGCACGCAAGGCGCAGAAGCCATCCAGCTGGTGCTGGCCGGCGCGAAAAACCATGAGCAGGGCCGCATCGCCACCCTCATCGCCAGCGCCCTGCTGCTGTTTGGCGCCACCAGCGTGTTTGCCGAACTGAAGGCCAGCCTCGATGAAATCTGGCAAGTACCACCGCTGAAGGAAGCCGGTGCCTGGGATATGGTGCGCACGCGCTTGCTGTCCTTCGGCCTGGTGCTGGTGCTGGCCTTCCTGCTGATGGTGTCGCTGGTGGTCAACGCCGCCATGGCCATCCTCGCCAACTTCTGGGAAGGCGTGTGGAAAGATACGGCCGTGCTGTTTACCATCCTGTCGAACCTGATCGGCTTTGCCGTCATCGCCAGCCTGTTTGCCGTCATCTATAAGATGCTGCCGCGCGTGCGCCTGTCCTGGCGCGACGTGGTGATCGGCGCCGTGGGCACGGCCTTCATGTTTTCACTGGGGAAATATGCGATTGGCGTGTATATCGGCAATAGCGGCGTGGCCAGCAGCTATGGCGCCGCCGGTTCACTGGTGGCCCTGCTGCTATGGGTGTATTACTCGGCGCAAATCTTCTTCCTGGGTGCCGAATTCACGCGCCAGTTCGCCCTGCAGTTGGGCAGCATGAAGGATATGCCGAAGACGGACGATGGCGACGTGCAAGTGAAGATACTCAAACGCCACCAGTCGTAAGGTGTCGTTCCTGATGCAACAACGGCGCCCGCGGGCGCCGTTTGCGTTGCCGCAAGCTATTCGCCCAGCAGTTCCGCCACCACTTCCATGCCCTGCACGCGCTCCGCCACGACCTTCGCGATGACGATGATGGGCACGCCCAGCAGCAAGCCCCAGACGCCCCACAGCCAGCCCCAGAACAGCAGGCTGACGAACACGGCCGTGGGATTCATGCGCGCGATGCGCCCCGTCATCCAGGTGGTGACGAAGGTGCCCACCAGGGTGGCGATGGCCATCGACGTGCCCGTCACCAGCAAGACCATTTCCAGCGATTCGAACTGCAGGAAGGCGACCAGGCCCGTGGCGATGGTGATGAGCAAGGGGCCGAAGTACGGCATGATGTGCAGCAAGCCGGCCACGATGGCCCAAGCGCCCGCGTTTTCCAGGCCGATCACGCGCAGGGCGATCCACATCAGGACGGCCAGCAAGACATTCGTGACGAGCAGCATGAACATATAGTTCTGGATCGAGGTATTGATGTCTTCCAGGATGTGCACGGTGACCTTCTTGCGGCTCAACGACGGTCCCGTCAGCTTGACGAGCTTGCGTTTGAAGGTGTCGCCCGACAGCAGCAGGAAAAACACGAGGAAGATGACCATGGTGGCCTGGCTGAGAAAGCCCACCAGGCCCAGCGAACCGGCCCAGACCCAGTCCATGATCTTGAAGTTGGGCGCCTCGGCGGCGGCGGCGCGGCGGTTGTTGCGGCGCGCTTCGGCGCCGGCGGCCACTTGCTCGATTTCATTGGCCACGGCCTGCATTTTCTGGAAGGTGCTGTTCTTGCCGCCCGTATTGGCGGCGATCAGCCGCGACAGCTTGTGCGTGGCGGCCGGCAACTCTTCCACGATGGATTCGAATTCGCCCTGCACGCGCTCGACGACGACGAGGGAACCGAACAGTATCAGGGCCGTGACGGCCGTGGCGCCGATGGCGCGCGGCAGGCGCAGCTTTTCCAGCCAGGCCACGACGGGATTGAGGGTATAGGCAATGAAAATGCCGAAGATGACGGGAATGAGGAATTTCTGTGCCCACTGCAGCGCATAGATGAAGCTGACGGTGGCGATGATGCCCAGGGCCATGCCGCGCGCGTTGACGTGCAGCGGCAAGCGCAAGGTTGAGTCTGGCTGCTCCACGGGCGCGCCGGGAGGTGGCCCGGCGGGCTCGGTGGAGGCAGCCGCCACCGGCTCGGGCGGGGTATCTGTAGGCTGGATATGCATGCGATTCCCGCGACGGTCGGTGGAGGGCCGCAGTGCCAGCCGTGGGGCTGGCCGCTGCGGCAGGTCAGGCCATTACTTGACGCGGATGTCGTTTTTCACCGACTTCACGCCCTTGACGCCACGGGCGACTTCGCCCGCTTTGGCGGCATCGGCTGGCTGGGCCACGAAGCCGCTCAGCTGAACCACGCCCTTGAAGGTTTCAACGTTGATTTCCGTCGATTTCAGGGTCGGCTCGTTGAAGATGCTGGCTTTCACTTTGGTGGTGATGGCCGCGTCGTCGATGTACTCGCCCGTGCCTTCCTTGGTTGGGGTCGAAGCGCAGCCTGCAACGGCGAATAGGGAAGCGACGAAAAGGCCAGTAGCGATAGATTTAGTGAATTTCATGGTTTTTTCCTTAGGAGTGGTCAATCAATGTGCTCACAATGAGCTTCTTATACCAGCGTGGTGCCTGCGCGCCGGAGGGCACTCAGTAGCCAAACTGGGTTTTTGCAGCCTTGATACAGTCATCCTTGGCTGCGCCGGCTAATGCATCGCATTTTTCTGTCGCGACCTTGTACTCGGCTTTTCTTTTTGCTTCACGCGCATCGCTGCGCGCTTCGATGACTTTCTTGTCCGCCTTGGCGTCGGCCAGGGCCGCCACCTTGGTGGACTTGGCCAGCTTGACGCAGACATCCTTGTCGTTGCCCGTCAGCGCATTGCAGCGGGCCAGGTCGACGTCGTAATTGGCATCGGCAATCTTGATGCGCGCCTTGGTATAGGCACGCAGGGTATTCGTGTATTGCGCCTGCGCCACGGCTTCATCGTAGGCGCGCACGGCCTTCGCTTCAGCGATGCAGACATCCTTTGGGTTGCCCGTGATTTTTTCGCACTCGGCATGCGCCAGCTTGTAGTTCAGGCCAGCCTGTTCATTGGCAGCCTTGTAGGCTGCTTTCGCTTCCGGCGTGGCCGCCACTGCCTGGCCGCCCCAGGCGGCGCATGCCAGGCTGACGACGATGGCGGTGAAAAGCTTATTCTTGTTCATGTTGTATTTCTCCCTGGTGGTAGCAAGCATGTCTGCTTGGCATGACTACCGTTTTACGTGGATCGTGGCCACTCTTCTGTACGCTGCCGTACACAAGTAATTTATTTTGAAAGCGGAAGGCCGGCACGGAGAAATAACAACGCTTTGCTGGATCGCCCAGGACAACAATACCATTTCGACAGCAAATTAGTACGTGCGGCAGCGTACAGACCGGGGACGGGGGCATGACTAAGATGGCACTACACCCTCACCTCGTCAGGAGAATAAAATGAAAACCAACGCCACCTTGGCTGCACTGATGCTTGCCGCCACCGCCGTATTGAGCGGTTGCGCCACCGGTCCTTCCCAGTCACAACAGTATTACCCGGCCAACCAGCCTGAGTCCGCCATGTACGGTACCGTCGATTCCATCCAGATCGTGCAGGGTGGCGGTCAAACCAGCGGCGCCGGCGCCGTGGTCGGCGGCATCGCCGGCGCCCTGCTGGGCAATACCATCGGTTCAGGCAGCGGACGCACGGCCGCCACCGTGGCGGGCGCCGTTGCCGGCGGCGTGGTCGGTAACCAGGTGGAAGGCCGCAAACAGCAAGCCCAGGCTTACCAGATCAGCGTGCGTCTCGACAACGGCGAATACCGCACCGTGGTGCAGGACAACGCGAATGATTTGCGCCCAGGTAATCGCGTGCGCGTCGTCGACGGCCGCGTCTACCGCTATTAATTTTCGGCGGAGCTTGTCAGCAGGCATCCGCCATCCGCATGAGTCGTACGATAACAAGGAGTTGCCATGGGCACCATCATTCTGATCATCTTGATCCTGGCCCTGGTCGGCGTCCTGCCTACCTGGCCGCATAGCCGCAACTGGGGCTACGGCCCCAGCGGCATCGCCGGCCTGGTCGTAGTGATACTGATCCTGCTATTACTGACGGGCAGGTTGTAAAAAAAGGCGCTTCGGCGCCTTTTCTATTTCAAGGAGGAAATATCATGACTATCCACAACACACTCTTGGCCGCCCTGTTCGCCTGCAGCGTGGCACCACTGGCACTGGCCCAGACGGCCACGCCGCAGCCGGGCGACCCGCAACGCTGGTACCAGGAAGACAGCACGGCGCAAGCCCAGCTGCGCACCCTGCGCAAGGAAATCGCCGCCGCCCTGACCGAGGCCAAAAAAGCGTGCCGCCTGGAGCCATCCGCCACGCGCGCCACCTGCCTGAAGGAGGCGCAGGATACTTACCGGCAAGACATGGCGAATGTGGAAAAACTGCGTGCAGCGGCCCATCCGCAGTGATATGCCGTTTCCGGCAACGCCTGATCAGGCGGCGTCGCGTTCGTACGGCGGCAACTCGTGCACTACGAGCGGCGTGTCTTCCGTGACGAAGGCCAGCCAGCCGGCCGCCTTGATCGCGCGCAAGCCATCCTGGTAGCCCTGCTCCCAGCGCCACTCGATGGAGCCCTTGGAGAAATTGATATCCTTGGCCGCCATGTGCCAGTCGCGCCCCGCATACGGCAGGCGCACGATATGCATGGTGCTGTCGCAGCCCAGCGCTACGAGCTCTTCCGTCTGCTGGCGGTTGTGTTTGGTGTCGGGCAGGCCGGCGTACAGCTCGCGCAATTTGCGCTGCAAGGTGTGCGTATTGACATAATCGGCGATATGCCGCTTCGAGCGCGACGCGAAGGTGACGTCCTTCTGCCGCGTCTGCACCTCATCGAGGGTGGTCGGTTCCGGCCCTTCCGAGCTCCACAGGTCCACCATGAAGACCAGGGTGTCAACGTGGGGCGTGTCGTCGAGCACGGTTTCCAGCGGCGTATTCGAGTACAGGCCGCCATCCCAATATAAATCGCCATCGACGCGCACGCCGGCAAAGCCGGGCGGCAGGGCGCCGCTGGCGCGGATATGGTCCGCCGTCAGGGCTTGCTGCTGGCTGTCGAAACTGGTGAGGCTGCCACATTTGACGCGCAGGGCGTTGACCGTCAGGCGCATGCCGCCGGGCTGGTTCAGGTAATCGAAATCGACCAGTTCCTCGAGGGTATCGGCCAGCTCGCTGGTGTCATAGAAGCTGGCTTCTTCCGGCTTGACGGCGATTCCGACGGGAAACAGACTGAAGGCGCGCGGCTTGAAGAAGCCGGGCACGCCGCGCAGCACCGTATCGAGCGTGGCCAGCCAGATGTTCGAGCGGCGCTGCCGGTCCGAAACGAGGTTCATGTCGATGCTGTCGCGGTGCGCCACGCGCTGCCAGAACTGTTTCAGGCGCACCAGCCTGTCCTCGTGCTTGTTGCCGGCCAAAATGGCGGCATTGATGGCGCCGATCGAGGTACCCACCACCCAGTCGGGCGCCAGGCCATGTTCGTGCAGCGCGTGGTAGACGCCGGCCTGGTAAGCGCCCAGTGCGCCGCCGCCCTGCAGCACCAGCACGATGCGCAGGCGCGAGGGATTTAACTGATTGATCGGTGTCTTCGAATTCGTCATCAAGATGGCCCCTCTGTGCGCCGCGCAAAATGCGGCGTGAATCATTGTAAGGGATTGCGCCTGCCCGTGCCGGACGTTGGGTACGGGCAAAAAAAACGCCGTCAATGACGGCGTTCCTGTGCAACACGGCTGGCGTTCAGCGCTTGCGGCGCAGCCAGCTGGCGGCCACGGCGGCCACGGCCACGAGGACCAGGGCCGGCTTGACCAGCTTCTTGCGTCCGATAAACGATAGCGCCGTCAGCACGTAGGGCATGGCGCCTTGCAAACGCATGCCGCCCGGCGCCAGCAGGGACTCGACGCGGTGGCCGGCAAAGCCGACCGCCGTTTCCACCACGCCCTGCAGCATCGACTCGGGGCGCAAGGCATAACCGACGTTGGCGCGCGCATGCACGATGCCTACGCGGTACATTTCGCCCTGGGCGATCAGCAGGCGCTTGCGTGCGGCTTGCGCCGCCAGTTTGTCGTTGTCCGACATGAATTCTCCTCGTAATGCCGCTTACATCAGCATGTCGCGGTCGGCCTTCAATTCCGCCATGGTGGCCGGCATGGACAGCTTTCCTTGACGCAGCATGGCACGCGCATACATGACCAGGGCAATGGCCAGCAGTACGAACACGACCGTCATGATCGCCAGAATCTTCCAACCCAGGCTATCCCAGGCCAGGAAGACGATCAGCACGCTGCCGTAAGCGATGGCGAACAAGCCCGCCACCGTCGCCAACGCGAAAATGACAATCAGCTGCAACATGTGATTGCGCACTTCCGACAGTTCGATGGTGGCCAGTTCCAGCCGCGACAACATCAGTCCGACGGCGTTTTTGGCCAGGCCGGCGACCGAGCCGATCAATCCCGGCCCCTGGTGAGACGAAGCAGACTTGTCCATATCGCTCCTGAAGTGGATTACTTGCGGCCCAGGATGAAGCCGACCAGCACGCCGACGCCAGCGGCGACGGCCACCGTGCGCCATGGGTTTTCCTTGACATAGCCGTCAGCCTGGGCAGCCATCTGCTTGGTCGCGACGATGGCCGATGCTTGCGCTTCATGCGCCTTGGCCAGGGCGGCGTCCAGGGTTTTCATGCCCTTGACGCGCACTTCATCGGCTTTTTCGCCGGTCAGGGCGGCAGCGGCGCTGAACAGGGCTTGCGCATCCTTGACCAGGGTTTTGACATCGTTATTAACGGTGGTGATATTGTTTTCCAACATGGTTTAGCTCCTTAGCTGTGGATGAATGTAGTTACTATACCTACTTTACTCAAAAACACTATTCCATTAGATCGCGCATATCATCGGCGTGCTCTTCCTCGACAGCCATGATCTTGATCAACAAATGGCGTGTGGTTGGGTCTTTGTCGCCGATTTTCACGATCATCTGGCGATACGACTCGATCGCCACCCGTTCCGCGATCAGATTGGCACGCACCATGCTTTGCACGTCTTCGGAGTCATCATACTCGGCATGGCTGCGTGCAAGCAATGTTGCAGGATTAAAATCTGGCTTGCCATTCAATTGCACGATGCGCTCGGCCAGCCAGTCCGCGTGTTCCTGCTCCTGCTGCGCATGCTCGAGGAACTCGGCCTTGATGGTGCCATTGTCGCGGCCGCTGACGGTGTAGTAATGGCGTTTATAGCGCGCAATACACACCAGTTCGGTGGCCAGCGCCCCATTCAACAGGGTGATCAACTCCTGGCGGTCGCCCTGATAGCCGGCCGTCACGGCGCCGTCGTCCAGGTTGCGGGCGGCAGCGCGGATGGCGGCCGTGTCGATGCCAGCTGGAATCTCAACAGATGTTTGGGTCATGATGTTTCCTTTCAAGTCTTGCATGGGTATCCACCGGCCAACCTTCGGCCGGTGCTGCCTACTAACAAATCAAACACTAGGCAAAACCGTAGTTTGGCCTGGTGTTTTAACGGCGGGCGGGAATGGCCGTGTTATCTTCCGACAAGACGATTTCCACCCGGCGATTCAGCTGGCGGTTCGCCGCCGTATCGTTGCCGGCGGCCGGATAGGCGGCGCCATAGCCTTTCGTGGCGATGCGGTCGCGGCTGATGCCTTGCTCCAGCAGCGCATTGCGCACGGATTCGGCGCGGCGTTGCGACAATTCCAGGTTGTGCGCGGAGCCGCCCGTGCTATCCGTGAAGCCTTCGATCAGCACGGTGCGCTGCGGATTGTTTTTCAGCACATCGGCCAGCTTGCGCGCCGTATTCGCGCCATCGGCCGTCAGGTTCGCCTTGTCCGTGCCAAACAGCACGTCGCCCAAGGTGATCACCATGCCGCGTTCGGTTTTCTTGGCGGCCAGGTCGGCCAGCTGCGCTTCGAGTCCGGCGGCGCGGGCTTGCGCATCGCGCGCCGATGCTTCGGCCGCTTGGGCCTGGGCCTTGGCCGCTTCCGCATCCGCTTGCGCCGCCTGGGCGCGGGCCGTGGCCTGGTCAGCCTGCTGCGTGCGCGCATCGAGGCGCAGCTGGTCGCGCTGCTTGCCGGCGTTGGCGATATCGGCTTCGGCCGCCTTCTGCTTGGCGACTTCTTGCGCCGTGGCTATCTTTTGCTTGGCCAGGTAGGCCAGCTTGTCGACTTTTTCGCTATCTTCCTGGCGCGTGGCGGCTGCGTTTGCCGCTTCCAGGGCAGCGCTCGCTTCGCGGAATTCGCGCGGCGCATAGGTCGATACCATCGGGTTCGATTGCGCCGCCATGTAGTCGCCGCGCGTCTGGTCGAGCAGGCTGGTGGTGGTCGGTGCGGAGCTGCAGGCGGCAACGAGGGCGGCCATGGCCAGCAGGCCGGGGATGGTGGTGTAGGTAGCTTTTTTCATGATGGGATCCTGTTATTCGTTATTGTTTTGGGGCTTGCTGATTGGCACGGTCGAGTTCTTCGCGCATGACGCGGATGTTCTCGTTGATTTCATCGGCGGCGCTGGTGGCCTTGGCCGAGTTGGCCTTGCTTTGCGCCAGCTTGGCATCGGCTTGCGCCTGGTCGGCCAGCTCGCGCGCCGTCTTGTAGTCGCGGTCTTTCAGGGCCTGGTTAGCCATGCGCATTTTTTCGCGGGCCGAACGCATTTCATCGGGTGCCAGGTCGGCGGCGCCGGCGCTGGCGGCGTTATCGACGGCGGCGCGCGACACGGCGACATCGGCCGTGGCTGGCGTTTTCAGACTGGAGCAGCCCGTCATCAGGACGACGGCGGTGGCGCAGGCGGCCAAGGCGGCCAGCGGGGAAATCTTGAAATCTCGGTTTGTCATTTTTTTTCTCCTGGAGAATGTTTAAGCGGTAGGTATCAACGTCGGTGCATCTGGAATCAGGAACTGCGTTTGATGTATGACGTTATAGGCTCCGGCTTCCCGCATATCCGTTCGGTGCCGCACATAGAGTAGGAAATCGACAATACTTGCATCGGCAACGTGCGCCAGCGCACGTGCCGGACCGCAAAAGCGAGAAACGGGCCCGGCTTTGAAGCGATTCCTGTAGCATCGTGAATACTTGTCCAGAAAGAATCTCTCCCATGCCACGCTTTACCTCCCTCTCGCGCCGCCAGAAAATCGCCCTCGCCAGCGCCGCCGTGCTCATCGCCCTGCCCGTCACCGCTTCCATCGTCCTGATGAACATGGACTGGAACCGCGCCAAGCCCTGGCTCAATGCGCGCGCCAGCGAAGCACTGGGGAGACCGTTCGCCATCGCGGGCGACCTGACGCTGACGTGGCAGCAGTCCACGACTGGAGGCAAACAAAGCTGGCGCGACTATTTGCCTTGGCCGCACTTGCAGGCCACGGACGTGCGCCTGGGCAACCCGAGCGCGATGGCCGGGACGGGTGACCAGGCGCAGCTGGCCAGCGTCAGCCATCTGGCGTTCTCTCTCAATCCTTTGGCCCTGCTGGACAAAAAGATCGTCATCCCGGAATTGCGCTTCGACACGCCGCAGGTACGTTTGCTGCGCAACAAGGACGGCAAGAACAACTGGACCTTCGACAAGCAGGAGCAGCCATCGCCGTGGCAGCTGGAACTGCAAAGCGTAGTCTTCAGCAAAGGCACGGTGGTGCTCGACGATGACGTGACGGGCACGGCCATGCGCGCCGATGTCGACACCATCGCCGGCGATACGCGCTATGGCATCGCCTGGACGCTGTCGGGCAAATACCATGGCGAAACCATCAAGGGCGGCGGCAAGGCGGGCGGCGTGCTGTCGCTGCAGCAGCAAGGCACGCCCTTCCCCATCCAGGCCGACATGCGCGCGGGCGGCAGCAGCGTGGCCATCGAAGGCACCCTGACGCGTCCGGCAAACCTGGCCGCACTCGACGTGCGCCTGAAAATTTCGGGGCCCAGCATGGCCCGGCTGTACCCCTTGACGGGCGTGCTGCTGCCGGAAACGCCGCATTTCAGCACGGAAGGCCATTTGACGGGCACGCTGGCGCCGCGCGGCGGCGAGTGGGTCTACGACCAGTTCAGCGGCAAGGTGGGTTCGAGCGACATCAGTGGCAAGCTGGCCTTTTCCGCCAGCAAGCCGCGCAAGCGCCTGACGGGCGAAGTCCACTCGCGCCTGCTGCAATTTTCCGATCTGGGCCCGCTGGTGGGCGCCGATTCCAGCGCCAGCAAGAAGGAGCGTGGCGTGCCGTCGACGCAGCCGGCCGGCCGCGTGCTGCCGGTGGAAACCTTCAAGACGGAGCGCTGGACCAGCCTGGACGCCGACGTGCGCTACACGGCCGACAAGATCACGCGCGACGCCGAATTGCCGATCAGCAAGCTCGACACGCACGTGGTGCTGACGGACGGCGTGCTGTCCCTGATGCCGCTCAACTTCAACGTGGCGGGCGGCACCCTGAGCTCGCAGATCAAGCTCGACGGCAGCGGCAAGGTCATCGCCAACGGCATCGCCGCCGAACTCAAGGCCAGCGCCCGCCATCTGCATATCCAGCAACTGTTCCCCCGCCTGCCAGCCCTGCAAGCGAGCGTGGGCGAAATCAATGGCGACGCTTCACTGTCGGCCACGGGCAATTCCGTCGCCAGCCTGCTGGGCAGCTCGAACGGCGAAGTGCGCGCGCTGATCAACCGGGGCAGCATCAGCAAGCTGCTGCTGGAAGAAATGGGCTTGAATATCGGCAGTGTCGTGCTGGCCAAGCTGGCCGGTGACAAGCAGGTCAAGCTCAATTGCATGGCCGCCGACTTCGCCGTCACCAAGGGATTGATGCAGACGCGCCAGTTCATCGTCGACACGGATGACGCCGTCCTGCATATCGATGGCACGGTGAACCTGGCCGATGAACGGCTGGACCTGACCTTGCGGCCCGACAGCAAGGGCTTGCGCGTCTTTTCGCTGCGCTCGCCCCTGTATGTGCATGGCACCTTCAGCAAGCCCGACGTGAGCGTCGACAAGGGCGTGCTGGCCCTGCGCGCCGGCGGCGCCCTGGCGCTGGCCGTGGTGGCGCCCGTGGCGGCACTGCTGCCGCTGGTCAATACCGGCCCCGTCGAAGACAGCGAATGCGCGGCGCTGCTGGCCCAGGCGCGCGTGAAACCGGTGGCGCCGAAGCCGGGCAAGACGGCGCGCAAACACCGCTGAACAAGAGGGGAAGAGAGGGCAGCCGTGCACGATTACAATTGTTACACCCCTATGTGCGTTGCCGAACAGACCCTGCCTTGTCACAATCCTATTCTGTGATCGTGCCTGAAACACCCAAGACGTGGCGATACGAAGTCCCCCGGCCCATACCATGCCGGCGCCACGAGGTCCGAATTCATAGGAGAACTATCATGCAAATCATTAAAAAAATCGCCGCTACCACTTCCGTTGCCGCTCTGCTGCTGAGCTTGACTGCTTGCGCCAACATGTCCAACCAGGATAAGAACACGGCCATCGGCGCCGGCGTCGGTGCCGTTGCCGGTTCCGTGCTGACGGGCGGCAGCGCTGTCGGCGCAGTCGGCGGCGCCGCAGTCGGCGGCGTGATCGGCAACCAGGTCAAGCCGAAGTAATCGGCCATCCGAAAAGCGGGGTGGGCGCCCAGGCGCCTGCCCCGCTTTTTTGCGTCCGGCTTCCGTTGACGACATTGAAAAGTTATTCTGAGGAAATTAAACGAAGACGTTGGCCATGCCGATGGCGCCGCTATCCTTGACCAGCTCGTAGCAGCGGCAAGAAACGGCTTCCAGGCCGGCCGAATCGAGGATTTCGATATTGCCGCGACTGTAAGTAATCAGCTTTTGCTGTTGCAGCGCGCTGGCCGCCTTGGTCACGCCGACGCGCCGCACACCCAGGGTGTGGGCGAGGAATTCATGGGTCAGGTGAAATTTTTCGGACTGCAGGCGGTCGCGCGTGATCAGCAGCGACCGGGCCAGGCGCGCCTCGAGCACGTGGAAACGGCTGCACACGGCAATCTGGATGGCTTGCGCCAGCAGGGTGTCCGTGTAGCGGTACAGCAAACGCTGCAGGGACTCGAGCTGAGCGAACTCGGCGCAGAAATCGGTCCGCGAGATGCGGCTGGCCGTGCCGGAACGTTGCACCACCGCCCGTACTTGCGCCAGGTCGTGGCCCAGCGCGACGGATGCGCCCAGCACGCCTTCGCGGCCGACGGAGCCCACTTCCAGGGTCATGCGGCCTTCCGCCACGGCCAGCAGCGAGATCAGGCAGTCGCCGGGGAAGTAGATGTGGCCGATAGGCTGGCCCGGCTCGTACAGCACCTCGCCCACCTCGACCGTGACGGTATCGAACAGCGCCGTCAGGTGCCGCAAGTCGTGCTCGGGCAGGCTGGCCAGCAGACGGTTGCCCGCGTCAAGCGTGCCCGCAGGCGTGCCCAGGCCGGATCGGCCTGCGTCGCGGGACAGGGTCATGCTGGCGTTCGTTAGTGGCATTGCTTTTCCTTGGTGCCGTTACAACTCGACATAATTTTTACTTAGCCTACGGTGCCATACCATCCCTGTATGTACGGTGACGCACGGAAGCGAGGCAAGCGGCACAGCACACTGGCAATACACGCGAATCGCACGGATAACACGCACTACCCATTTCATTATTTATAAAAACCAAGGAGCTCTCCATGACCACCACCACCAAATCCCTCCATCCGCTGGTGCTTGCCGCCGCCGTCGCCGTCCTGCTGTTTTGCGGCGTGGGCACGGCGGCCCTGATGGGCTGGCTGCCCTCGTCGCAGGGTGATAGCCAGCCGCTGGCGGCCAGCACTTCCGCCGAGCAGATGGCCAGCCTGCAGGCGAACCAGCCGCCAGCGAACCTGCAGCCTGCCGCCGCACAGCCGCTGGCCGCCCTGCCGCCGCAGCAACAGCAGCCACAGCAGCAGCCCGTGCGCCAGCCACAGCCCCAACCGCAACAGCAATACGCGGCCGCCCCCGCGCCGGCGCCGCAGGTGTGCGGCAATTGCGGCGTGATCGAAGCCATCCATGAAGTCAATACGCGCGCCGAAGGCAGCGGCGTGGGCGCGGCCGGCGGCGCCGTCGTCGGCGGTTTGCTGGGCAACCAGGTCGGCGGCGGCCACGGCAAGCAGCTGGCCACCGTGCTGGGCGCCGTTGGCGGCGCCGTGGCCGGCAACCAGATCGAAGGCAGCGTGCGCGCCACGCGCAGCTACAACATCGTCGTGCGCCTCGATAACGGCAAGACGCGCACCGTGCACCAGAGCGCCGCGCCGAACTGGCGCCAGGGCGACCGCGTGCGCGTCGTCAACGGCGGCTTGCGCGCCATCGGCTAAGCTCCCGGCGGCCAGCGCGCCGCCCGCCAGCGCAGCAAATCAAACACACGCCCGGCCTGTCCGGGCGTTTTCTTTTTGGCAATGTTCGCTGGCGTACAGATGAGCTTGCCGTCCCGCGAGATGATGCATTCAAGAAAGTTCAACGGATATCTTCAAGGAGATGCGATGGAAAACGACAAGACAGGCAGCCACCGGATCTGGCTCGGCTTTATCGGCGGCGGCATATTGGCTACCGCGCTGGGCTTCTGCGCGCTGGACCTGGCCCCCGCGGCCAGCAGCGCCCCCGTGTTTGGCGTCATGCTGCTGCTGACGGGCGGCATGGTCAGCTGCCTGGCCGGCGCCGTCGGCATGGCCGGCATGCTGGCCTGGATACCGGGCATGGATGGCGAGCAGGAACGCCGGCCGATGCGCGAACAGAATCTGGCCAAATAAGCTGGCCCAATAAAGCAAATAAGTTGGGTAAATAAGGCTTGTGTACGGCACCGTACAGAAAGTTTCAGAAACAAAGTAGACAATAAGTCATGGCATCAGCGCTCAGCGACCAAGTCGCCGCGCAATGACAAAAACCGATGACAGCACAAGGCCAAGGCAGTCGCCGTCATCCACACATTACTCTCGGAGGACACATCATGCTGTATACAATCGCCGTCGTACTCATTATTCTTTGGCTGCTGGGCCTGGTAACTTCTTATACCATTGGCGGCTTCATCCACATCCTGCTGGTCGTCGCGGTCATCATGATCCTGCTGCGCCTGATCAGCGGGCGCGGTTTATAGAGGCTGGCGCACTAGCCAGACAGGGCGGCGCGCGTGCAAACGGGCGCCGCCTTTTTGCCGCTTTTTGCGTACGTATGCGCGCACTGGCACGCCGCGGCATTTTGCAGTAACGTGTGCAGGTAATTCCTGGGTATGTCCCAATAACAAAACAAGGAGAAAATCCATGAAACAAGCATTCAAAAAAGGTCCTGGCGCCACATCCCTGATCGGCATGCTGGTGATCGCGCTGGCCGCCACCGGCTGCGCGGACATGTCCTCGACGCAACGTGGCACGGCCACGGGCGCCGGCATCGGCGCGGGCCTCGGTGCCTTGATCGGCGGCACCACCGGTGGCGGCAGCAGCGGCCGCACGGCCGGCGGCGCCCTGATCGGTGCCGCAGCTGGCGCCGTGGTCGGCAATATCTGGTCGAACCGCATGGAAAACCAGAAGCGCGCCATGGAACAGGCGACACAGGGTACCGGTGTGCAAGTGTCGCAGACGGCCGATAACCGCCTGAAAATGGAAATCCCGAGCGACATTTCCTTCGACACCAACCGCGCCGACATCAAGGGCAACTTCCGCCCCATCCTCGACCGCTTCGCCGCCACGCTGAATGAAAACCCGAACACCACGGTCAGCATCATCGGCCACACGGACAGCACGGGCAGCGATTCCATCAACGAACCGCTGTCGGTGGAACGCGCCGCCCACACGCGCGACTACCTTGCCATGCGCGGCGTCTCGCCGACGCGCGTCGTCACGGAGGGCCGCGGCGCCCGCGAGCCGATCGCCTCGAATGCGGATGCCTCGGGACGCGCACGCAATCGCCGCGTGGAAATCTACGTAGCAGAGCTAGCCCCACGGGGGTAACACCGAACCAAACCTACTGCGCGTCGGTATAGGCGGCCTGCGATGCTCACCGGCTCGGCGCCCCCGTACTAAAGTACGGTTGCGCTTCTCGGCCACCTCTCCCTTCCGCTCGCTACGGTTCTGTTCGGTGTCGGGACGTTGACATCAAAATCAAGATCGTAAAAAAACCCGCTGGCACGGTCACTTGCCAACGGGTTTTTTTCATTTAAAGCAGCTTATTTTGAAGTAGCTTACTTCGACGTCGTTGCCTTGGCGCCGCTCTCGCCCTCTTTCGCCACCTTGGCAAAGTCGCCCGCCGTCACCACCGACACGGCCGCTGGCTTCAGGTATTCGCGCAGACCCTGGTTCACTTGCGCCAGGGTCAGGGCGGCCACTTTGGCTTCCAGGTCCTTGTCGTAGGCCATGGTGCGGTCTTCGGCAAGGTAGCCGGCCAGTTCGCGCGCCAGGCCGCTGTCCTGCGTGCGGCCCACTTCCTGCGATTGCAGCCAGCCTTTCTTCGCCTCGGCCAGTTCCTCTTGTGTAAAGCCGTCGGCCAGCACCTTGGCGATTTCCTCGCGCAGGGCCGCTTCCACCTTGACCGTGTTTTGCGGCGCGCTGATGGCGTAGGCCATCCAGTAGCCGGCCGGTTCGCGCGACGGCACGGACACTTGCGAGCCGACGCCGTACGACAGGCCTTCCTTCTGGCGGATGCGGTCGGCCAGGCGGCTGCGCAAGGCACCGCCGCCCAGCATGTGATTGGCGATCAGCAAGGCCGGATAGCTGGCCGCGTCATCCTTGAGGGGAACCGGCTGGACGGCGAACAGCACGCTGTTGGCCTTGTCCGGCGTTTCCAGCGTGACTTTCTCGCCGCTGACGGGCTTGACGGCGTCGGGAATGCGCACATACGGCTGCTGCGCCTTCCAGCTGCCGTACAGGCTGGCCACTTGCGCCTTCAGCGCGGCCGGGTCGAAGTCGCCCACGGCGGCAAAGGTGGCGTTCGCCGCGCCATAGTAGGCGCCATGGAAGGCTTTCACATCGGCAACCTTGATGGCTTTCCATTGCGCCAGCTCGGCCGGCAAGGTGGCCACATGGCGCACATGGCCTTCCGGCGTGGCGTCGAGCAGGCGTCGGAAGGCGTTCACGGCCAGCGGCTGCGGTTCAGGCAATTCCTGCTCCGCGCGGCCCACGCGCTCGCGCTGCAATTCCAGGAATTCCGTTTCGCTCAGGGCCGGCTTTTGCAGCACTTGCGCCAGCAGGTCCATGGCGGCCGGCAAGTTCTCGCGCTTGCCCGTCAGCATGGCGGTCACGCCCTCGGCGCCGCCCGTGATGGCCACCTGCATGCCCAGCTGGTCGAACTTGTCCTTCACTTCCTGACGCGACAGTTTATCCGTGCCGCGCGATAACAAATTGGCCGTGTAGCCGCCCACTTGCGCCTTGCCGCGCAAGCTTTCTTCGCTGCCGAGCTGCAATTTCAATACGACGCTGACGTTGCTGCCCTTGGTTTTCTTCGGCAGCAAGGCGCCCTTCAAGCCGTTCGGCAAGGTGAAGCGCGTGGTGCGCGCCTCGATATTGTCAGGGCTGGGGTCGAACGCCTCGCCCTGTGCCACCACGGCGCGGCCCGTGTAGCCGGCCAGCTGCGGCGCCACGTCCGCGTAGGCCGGCACGACCGTGCGGTCCGGCGCGTCGGTGGGGATGAAACGGCCCAGGGTACGGTTCGAGCTCTTCAGGTATTTCTCGGCCGCCGCCTGCACCTGCGCCGTCGTCAGCTTGTCGAGCTGGTCGCGCTGCAGGAAGAACAGGCGCCAGTCGCCGGCCGCCAGGGACTCCGTCAGGGCGATCGTCATGCGCGCCGTGTTCGAAGTGATCAGCTCGACCTGCTTGTTCAGCTGCTGTTTCACGCGCGCCACTTCCGCATCCGTGATCGGCTGCGATTTCAAGTCTTCCAGCACTTTCAGCATGGCCGCCTGCGCCGCATCGAGGTTGCCATCGACGGGCACCAGCGCGCCGAACAGATTGTAGCCCGGCTCCAGGTTGCTCACCGAGTTGTATTCGATCTTGCTGGCCAGCTTGGTTTCCACCAGCGCCTTGTGCAAGCGGCCGGCGGGCGCGTCCGTCAGCACGTGACCGAGCACCTCGATGGCGACGGCGTCCGGGTTGCCGGACGGCGCCACGTGGTAGCCGGCGCCGACGAACTGCGTGCCGCCGCTGCGGCGCACCGTCACGGCGCGCTCGCCATCCTGCACCGGTTCGGCCGTGTAGGTCGGTTCGATCACGCGCGTGGGTTTCGGTATCTTGCCGAACAGCTCATTGATCTGTGCCAGGACCTTGGCTTCATCGAAGCGGCCCGCTACCATCAGCACGGCGTTATCGGGCTGATAATATTTATGATAGAAGGCGCGCAGACGGGGGATGTTCACCTGCTCGATGTCGGAGCGGGCGCCGATGGTCGACTTGCCGTAGTTATGCCAGTCGTAGGCGATGGCCTGGATGCGTTCGCTGGTCACGCCGATCGGGTCGCTCTCGCCCATCTCGAACTCGTTGCGCACGACGGTCATTTCGCCCTTTTGCGTCTTCGGGTTCCACAGGTCGTTCTGGTCGATGGCCGCGTTGACCATGCGGTCCGCTTCCATGGCCAGCATCTGGCGCAGGTTGTCGTCGTTGGCGGGGAAGGTGGCGTAGTAATTGGTGCGGTCGTACCAGGTGGTGCCGTTGAACTGCGCGCCCGTCGAGTTCAGGATCTCGACGGGGGTCTTGGTTCCCTTCTTGACGCCGAAGTTGGCGCTGGGCTTGAACAGCAAGTGCTCGAGCAAGTGGGCCATGCCCGTTTCGCCATAGTTTTCATGGCGCGAGCCGACCAGGTAGACGATGTTGGTGGTAAGCGTAGGCTTGCTGGCATCCGGGAACAACAGCACGCGCAAGCCGTTGGCCAGGCGGTATTCGGTGATGCCTTCGACGGAGGTGACCTTGACGGCGGCGACGCGGCTGGCGGCAAGCTTGCCGGTTTTCTGGGCCGGCGCGGCATCGACCGGGGTGGCGGCCAGGATGAACGACGGCGAGAGGATGCCGGCGGCAAGCAGGAGGGCGGTAATTGGTTTCAAGTCGGAGTCCTGGTGGCACTACGTTATAAAGATGCGCAAGCGCAATGAAAGATACGCAAGCACAATGCGATACGAACGCAAGAATGATCACGGTGCCCGCGCTGCGTCTTCGCCGCCACGTGAAATTATTGCTCTCGCAATTTACGTCATGCTTGTCAGTTGCGCAAGTCCTGTCATCGGGCTGTTATGTGCCCGTGCTATACTCCACGGTTCCAGAACTATCTGCCTGTATATGAGACGAGCTCTCGTCCTGCTCTGCCTTTTTGTTTTCATCGCCCTACCCCAGGCGTTCGCCAGCATGGCTTACGCCAGCCCTTCCCCATTCCAGCATGCAGTCGCGGCCGGCACTACCGCCGCGCCTGCCTTCGTCGCCGATTGCCTTGCCCCCGACGCCCATGTGGGCTTGCCCGGCGACAACTGCGACGCCGACGAATGCGACAACGACCCCATCACGCTATACCCGACCTCGCGCCAGGGAGCGCCGTTTTGCGCCATCATTTGGCAAGCGGGACCGGGGGCACTTGCCGAAGCGGACGCGCGGCAGGCCACCCGGCCGCCGCGCGTCCGCCGCCACACCACGCACTCGCAACACGGTTCCCTGGGGCACGAGCCACCAGGCAAGCTTGAAACTTACTGACTTTACAAGGTTACACACATGGAATGGTTATTTGACCCGACAATCTGGGTCGGCCTGCTGACGCTGGTCGTACTGGAAATCGTACTGGGTATCGACAACCTGATCTTCATCGCCATCCTGGCCGAAAAGCTGCCGCCGCACCAGCGCGACAAGGCCAGGGTGCTGGGCCTGACCCTGGCCCTCGTCATGCGCCTGGGCCTGCTCTCGCTGATTTCCTGGCTGGTCACCCTGACGACGCCCTTGTTTTCCATATGGACCTTCTCGTTTTCGGGGCGCGACCTGATCCTGCTCGTCGGCGGCCTGTTCCTGCTGTTCAAGGCCACCACCGAGCTGCACGAACGCCTCGAAGGCGTCACGCATGCCCAGACGGGCCCGAAAGTCTATGCCGGCTTCGGCCTCGTGGTGGCGCAGATCGTCGTGCTCGACGCCGTCTTTTCCCTCGACGCCGTCATCACGGCCGTCGGCATGGTGGAAAACCTGTACGTGATGATGGCGGCCGTCGTCATTTCCATCGTCGTCATGATGCTGGCCTCGAAGGTGCTGACGCGCTTCGTCAACGCCCACCCCACCGTCGTCGTGCTGTGCCTGAGTTTTTTGCTGATGATCGGCCTGTCGCTGGTGGCCGAAGGCCTGGGCTTCCACATTCCGAAGGGCTATCTGTACGCCGCCATTGGTTTCTCGATCGTCATCGAGTTCTTCAACCAGCTGGCGCGCCGCAACTTCCTCAAGCTGCAATCGAATGCGCCGCTGCGCGACCGCACGGCGCAAGCCGTGCTGAGCCTGCTGGGCGGACGCAAGGGCCGCGAAGCCGTGGAAGAGCACGAAGTCAAGGAATTGCCCGACGTCTCCGCCTTCGGCGTGGAAGAGCGCAACATGGTCAGCGGCGTGCTGACCCTGGCCGAACGCTCGATCCGCTCCGTGATGACGCCGCGCGGCGACGTCTCGTGGGTCAACCTGAACGACAGCAGCGAGAAGATGCTGCAACTGCTGCGCGACACGCCGCACAGCATGATTCCTGTCTGCAACGATGACCTCGACAATGTGGCCGGCATCGCGCGCAGCAAGGACCTGATCGAAGACCTCGTCTCGCATGGCAAGATCGATCCGGCCAGCATGCGCGAAGCCGTCGTCGTGCCGGAAGCGGCCGGCGTGCTGAAAGCCATGGAAACCCTGAAGCGCTCGCGCGGCCAGCTGGTGCTGGTGGTCGACGAATTCGGCACCGTGCAAGGCGTGCTCACGCCGATCGACATCCTGGAAGCCATCGCAGGCGAATTCCCCGACGAGGACGAACAGCCCGACGTGGAAGTGCTGGGCCCCGGCCACTGGCGCATCGATGGCGCGACGGACCTGCATTACCTGGAGCAAGTGTTCGAGACGGAAACCCTGGTCAGCGAAGATGGCGAATACAACTCGCTGGCCGGCTTCCTGCTGGCGCATTTCGAGAACATGCCAGCCGTGGGCGAAGTGCTGGAGCTCGACGGCTTGCGCTATGAAATCGTCGAGGCAGACGAGCGCCGCATCGCCAGCGTGGACGTGCGCCGCATCGAGCCCGATCACAGTTTGTAACACAATGGCAAGCGTGCCCCGCTTGCCATGCCGTATGCTGGGGTCTGCCTTTTTTGGAGACGCCAACATGAAACACTCCCTGCTACGCCTGACCCTGCTCGCTTGCGCCGCCTTGGGCAGCCAAGCCCAGGCCGCCGCGCCATCCCCCTCCATCAAGCCGGGCCTGTGGCAAGTCGACAGCAAGATGGCGTCGCCGGACGCCGCCACCGACAACGCCATGTCCATGGTGCTGCAGCAGCTGGGCAACCTTCCTCCCGATCAACGCAAGCAGCTGGAAAGCATGGCGGCCAGCCGCGGCATGGCCATGCCCACCGTGGGCGCCGACGGCGCCGTGCGCGTGACGGCCTGCGTGACGCCGGAGATGGCGGCGCGCAAGCAGATTCCCACGGGCCAGCCCGGCGACTGCACCTCGAAGAACACCGACACCGCGGGCGGCATGAACGTGTCGTTCACGTGCGCGAATCCGAAATCGAGCGGCGAAGGCAAGGTGATGTTTACGGGCGACCAGGCGTTCAGCATGCAGCTGGCGGTGACGACGAGCGCGCGCGGCACGCCGGAACAGGTGAATGTGACGAGCAACGGCAAGTGGCTGGGAGCAACGTGCCCGGCCCCATCCGCCGCCGCTCAGAAGCCGTGACGGAAACCCATGTTGAAGGCGGCGTCGCCGCGTCCCGCGTCGCTGGCATTGCCCACCGTGTAGCGGGCGCCATTCTTGTTGTGGATCTTCGCGTAGGAGGCGTAGAAATCGCTGCGTTTTGACAGGGAATACGTGAGGCCGACGGCCACCTGATTGGCGTCGCGGTCGGCCAGGTCGCGGTCGTCCTTGCGCACGTACGAGGCCAGCAGCTTGAAGCCGCCCACGGGCACGGACACGCCGAGCAAGGTGTCGCGGCTGTCCGACGACGACATCGACAGGGCCAGCGAGCTGTAGGCATTGTTCGGGTCCCATGGCGAGCTGCCATAGCCCTTGTTCACGCCCACGGCGGCAAAGGCGGTGGCCACTTTCAGGTCGATGTTCGCCGCGATCAGGGTGTTGCGCGACGACATATCGATGGCGGGCAAGGTGCCGGACGCGAGGATGAAGTTGTTCTTGCGCTGGTGCGACACGCTGACATTCACGGCGCCGGCCGAATAGCCGAGGGTGGCGCCATACGCGCGGTTGTTGGCGTTGCTGTATGGCGACTCGCCAAAGCTGTAGATGGCGCTGGCCGTCACGCCGCGCAAGGCGGGCGTCGCATATTTGACGGTATTGTCGTAGCGTTTCACGCTGTAGCCGGCCAGGTTGCTGGCGCTGCCGGCCATGCCGCCCTTGAAGGGGTCGGCCACGTCGGTCAGGGTCAGGTATTGCAGGTTGTACTGGCGTCCCAGGGTCAGCGCGCCCAGGCGGCTGTCCAGGCCCACATAGGCCTGGCGGCCGAACAAGCGGCCCTCGTCCGACTGGCCCGTGTCGTTCTGGATGCCCGCTTCCAGGGTAAACACGGCGGAGACGTCGTTGCCCAGCGCTTCGCGGCCCTGCACGCCCAGGCGCGAGCCGGAGGCGACGCCACCGGACAGCTTGGTGCCGGCGCAACCGGCGGCACAGCCCCGTTCGGCCACGATACCCGCGTCGAGCACGCCGTACACGGCAACGTTCGTGGATGCGGCACTGCCCGCGCCATCGGCAGCCTGGGCCGTCGCGCCCAGCGCGAACGGCCCCATCCCTATCACAGCAAGCGCAAAATACGAGGTCTTCATGATAAATATCTCGGTGACGTGAAAAGTAAACTACCCGGTATTGATCAGGACATGCGCTGTGTGTCTGATCTCAGTGTTACCTTATCCTCGCTTTTTGTCCAGCCATCCGTGCGTTGTACAACAGAAACTTCAGCTTAGCCCCACGAAAAGAGTCGCGCACTGACAACACGCAAGTTTGACCATGATTGTGGCCATTTGCGGCAAAATGGCGTGAATTGCAGGCCCTGCCGTAAAGCAATGTTCGGTGGCGAACGTTGCGCGATCTGACGCAGGCGGTACACTACTGGTTTTACCGACAGCGGCTCGCCCGTTTTTTCTGCATGCTAGCTATCCTCGAACGCATTGACCCCAACTCCAGCAATATCGACTTGCTGGTGGAATTATTCAACTCACTGCGTCCCAAGCGCCCCCACGACAGCGCTACCGCGATTGCCAACGTGCGCACCCTGCGCCAGCTTCTCAAAGGTAACCCCGCGCAGGCGCGCGCCCTGCACGAATACGTGCTGCGCGTGCTGGCCGCGCGCCGCCACGCCAGCCTGTACACGGACATCGGCGTGCTGTCGAACAGCGGTTTCTTTACAGAATTGAAACGCCGCATCGCCTACCGCATGCTGCCGCCCGCCCTCGGCGACGAATACCTGAACGACGCGCTCGACCAGGTGCTGTACCTGAAGACCGATTATTTGTGGATCAGCAACGTGCCCGCCACGGACTGGCTGGAACTGTTCGACGTATTGACCAGCGATGAGGTCGAACTGGCCGTCGGCGATGGCAATATCATGCTGCCGGGCATGCTCGACGCCATCCGTACCCTGTCCTACCGCGTCTGCGCCATGGGCCTGGAACCGGAACTGACGCGTTTCCACAATGAAATTGAAGTGTTCCAGTCGCCGTTCATGGTGCAGAACACGGAAGTGAACGCCTATCTGGACGCCTATACGAGCCTGCTGCAGGGCGATATCGAACACATCGAGGATGCGCGCCATTTGCTGGTGATGCTGGACCAGTGCGACGCCGTCATCGCCAAGATCCGCAAGAAGGCGCTGTACCAGGGCACCAGCATTCCCCTCACGTATTTATTGGTGGCGCTGGCGCAGAGCATCGACCGCTTGCGCAAGCTGCTGTTCCTCGTCGACACGAGCGGCGAGCTGCCGGCCTCGGGCAACGTGGACATCGACGCCATCACGGTGGACGCCACGCAAGACTTGCTGCACCCGCAGCCCGTCAGCCGCCGCCGCGCGGGCGCCGTCGGGCTGGCGCTGGAATTGATACGCGCGCATAACCACAAATACAAGGTCAGCGACCTGTTTTCCGACAATATCAACTTGCTGGCGCGCAATGTGACGGAAAACGCCAGCCGCACGGGCGAGCACTACATCGCGGAAAACCGCCGCGAAATGGGTGCCATGTTCCTCTCGTCCGCCGGCGCGGGCGTGATCATCGGCTTCATGGCCCTGTTCAAGATCTTGATGTCCTACCTGCGCTCGGCGCCGCTGGTCGAAGCGTTCATGTTCAGCATGAATTACTCGATCGGCTTCATGTTCATCCACTTGCTGCACTTCACGGTGGCCACCAAGCAGCCGGCCATGACGGCGTCGCGCATCGCCGCCGGCCTGCACAGCAAGGATGGCCGGAACATCGACCTCGACAGCATGGCGGAACTGATCAACAAGGTCTTCCGCACGCAAAACATGGCCGTGCTGGGCAACTTGGCCACGGCCATCCCCACGGCGTGGCTGATCGCGCTCGGCTACAAGGCGATCACGGGGCACAACCTGGTGACGCCGGAAAAAGCCATGCACCTGCTGCACGATATCGACCCCATCGGCAGCCCCGCCATCTTCTACGCCATGATCGCGGGCGTGTGCCTGTTCGTCGCGGGCCTGATTTCCGGCTACTACGACAACCAGGCCCTGTACACGCGCTGGGCGCAGCGCATCGCGCAATTGCGCGGCCTGGGCCGCGTGATCGGCCAGGAACGCTTGCAGCGGCTGGGTATGTATCTGGAAAACAATCTGGGCGGCCTGATGGGTAATTTCTATTTCGGTATCCTGCTGGGCTCCATCGGCACCTTGGGTTTCCTGATCGGCTTGCCGATCGATATCCGCCACATCACCTTCTCGGCCGCCAACTTTGCGACAGCCCTGGTGGGACTCGATCACAATATGAGCTGGCAACTGGCCGTCAAGTCGCTGTCGGGCATCTTCGCCATCGGCACGGCCAACCTGCTGGTCAGCTTCGGCCTGGCCCTGTGGGTAGCCCTGCGTTCGCGCCAGGTGCGCTTCAAGCACGGCGTGCAACTGTTGAAAATACTGGGCAAGCGTTTCCTGCGCTCGCCCATCGTCTTCTTCTTCGGCTCGAAAAACCCGCCGCCACTGGCACTGGCCGATGACTCGGCAAACCTGTCACCCACGACCAAGGCTCAAAAATGACCGCCAGGCGCATGCAACCCTGTCTCACCGCCCTACTGCTGTGCTGGACCCTGGCTGCATGCGCCGCGTTGCCCAATGTCAAGAATCTCAATACCACCCTCGAACCGGTGGCCAAGCCCAAGGTGATCACGGGCAAGGGCGCCGTGCTGAACGTCAACAGCCGGGCCGCCCTGCTCAACAAGCGCTGGGCCAGGTCCGGCATGGACTTGAAGACCCAGGCCGCGCTGGAAGAGGCGGCCACGGGCGTGCCTTTGATCAAGGGCAACAAGGTGACCCTGCTGTTTGACGGCCCGCAAACCATGGCCGCCATGTTCCAGGCCATCAGCGAAGCGAAGAACAGCATCAACCTGGAAACGTATATCTTCGACCAGGACCCGCTGGGCCTGAAATTCGCCGACATGCTGATCGAGAAGCAGCAGGCGGGCGTGACGGTCAACGTCATCTATGACAGCGTGGGCACGATCGGCGTGCCGCAGGCGTTTTTTGACCGCATGCGCGCGGCCGGCGTGCACCTGGTGGCCTTCAATCCCGTCAATCCCGCCAAGCTCAAGGGCGACGACTGGAAGATCAACAACCGCGACCACCGCAAGGTGCTGATCGTCGACGGCAAGACGGCGTTTACGGGCGGCATCAATATCAGCGATACCTATGCAAAAAGCTCGCTGTTCCGCTCGAAATCGAAGCCCACCGACAAGAAGGACGTGGGCTGGCGCGACACGCACGTGAAAGTGGAAGGCCCGGCCGTGGCCGCCTTCCAGTGGCTGTTCATCCGCACCTGGGCCCAGCAAGACCAGGCCGACTTGCCGGACGCAAATTATTTTCCCGTGCTGTCCGAAGTGGGCGACAAGCTGGTGCGCGTGGTGGCCAGCGAACCGGACGGCGGCTTTGAAATCTACAAGGCCTACATCCTGGCCATCCAGGAAGCCAAGAAATCCATCCACATCACGTCCGCCTATTTCGTGCCCGACCAGCAGACGGTGGACGCGCTGGTCGCGGCAGCGAAACGGGGCGTGGACGTCACCGTGGTGCTGCCCGGCGTGTCCGACAGCGGCCTCGTGTTCCATGCGGGACACGCGCTGTACGACCAATTGCTGGCCGGCGGCATCCGCATCTTTCACTTGAAACTGGCCGTGCTGCACGCCAAGACGGCCGTCATCGACGGTGCCTGGTCGACGGTCGGCTCGACCAACATCGACATGCGCAGCTTTTTGCACAACAGCGAGCTGAACGTGATCGTGCTGGGCGACAGCTTCGGCCGCGAAATGGAAAACGCCTTCCAGGAAGACTTGCGCGACTCGGAAGAGATCACCAAGGCAAAATGGGAAACGCGCCCCATCTCCGACCGCATGAAGGAGTGGGCGGCCCGTTTCATGAACTACTGGCTGTAAGCACCGATCAGGCGGCTGGATATTTGCACAAATATGCACTATATTGCACCAATAGTATGACGATCGTCGTACTGCTCATATCTGGAGTGGACCACCATGGGAACCGTGCGCAAAACCATTACCTTGACGGACCAGCAGGACGACTGGATCAAGGCGCAAATTGACGCGGGGCGCTATACGAACGACAGCGAATACATCCGCGACCTGATCCGGCGTGAACAGGAACGCAGCGCCGAACTCGATGCGATCCGCGCGGCGCTGGTGGAAGGCGAGGCCAGCGGCGAACCCCAGCCTTTCGACGCCAGGGCTTTCAAGCAGAGAATGCTGGCAGCGCATGGCTGAATACCGGCTGACGCCCGCCGCCGAACGTGACCTTGAGGCGATCTGGGCGTATACGTCGCAGCGGTGGAGCGTGCAGCAGGCCAGTCTTTATCTTGACACCATGACGGCAGCCTTCGATGACCTGGCACGCGCGCCCGAGACGGCACCGGCATGCGAGCAGATTCGGCCCGGCTACCGGCGCCGCAAAGTTGGACGGCACATGATTTATTTCCACATCACTCACTATGGCATTGCCATCGTCCGCATTTTGCATGACCGCATGGATGCGGCACGCCATCTGTAATTAACACATCATCGATCACAGCGGCCGCAAGCTGGCCCACACCCCGCCCTGGCGTTCGAACGCTTCCGTGCTGACCTTTTCAAAGTCGGCGCTGTCTTCATTCCAGCTGTAGCGCTCGACCCGGATGCAGCTGTTTTCCACGCGCAGCACATTGAACGAGTTCGACTCGCCCCTGCCCCGCGTGGACGTGGCCGTGCCCGCCTGCACCATCAGGGCTGCGTAACCGGCGATCTTGTAGCGCTCGGCCGTGTTGCCCGCCACGCTGGCATGCAAGTGTCCCGCCAGCAATAAATCCACGCCGCATTCGGAAAACATTTGCAGCGCCTGCGGCGCGCGGTCCACCAGGTCATCCTCGTCGAAGTGCTCGGGCAAGTCAAATGGATGGTGCGTGACGATGATGCGCGTCAAACCGGGCGGCAAACGGCCCAGGCGTTCACGCAGGAAATCAATCTGCTCATGGCTGATGCGCCCATCCTTGAACGTCAATGAGCGGGCCGTGTTGATGCCCAGCACGGCGATTTCCTCGTCCACGTATTCGGGCGACAAATCGTCCGTCACATGGCGCCGGTATTTCACCAGCGGCGTCAGGAAGCGGGAAAAGACGTTGTACAGCGGTACGTCATGGTTGCCCGGCACCACGATCTGCGGGCCCGGCAAGCTGTCGAGAAAGTGCCGCGCCGCCTGGAACTGGGCGCTGCGGGCCCGCTGCGTGAGGTCGCCCGAGACCACCACCACGTCCGGTTCCAGCCGCTCGACCAGCGCGCGCAAGGGCGCCAGCAAGTCCCCGTCGACCCGGCCGAAATGCAAATCCGATAAATGCACGATGGTACGCATGGCGCTCTCCTAGCTGGCGGCGGGCACGGGCGCCGGCACGATCACATCGAGCGCGGCCGTGCGGATGCGGTAGCGCAGCGGCGTATTCATGACGGTCACTTCGCCATCGGTGGCCACGCGCAGGCGGCGGTGTCGCGTGGCGATCTCCAGGTCAGTGGCCGTCAGCACGTCGAAATCCTTGGCCTGCGACAACTTGCCGAACAACGCGTGCAAGGCCAGCTTCAGCAAGCCCAGGCGGCCCGGACGCTGCGCCACGTACAGGCTCAGCTGGCCACCGTTGAGCCGTTCGCGCTCGCCGATATTCAAGCCTTCCATCCGGTATTCATTATTGCCGATGAAGACGAAAGGCGTGCGGCGCGCATGCACGGCGTCCTTGAGTTTCAGCTGCACGCTGAGAAACGGATAGCGGCGCAAGGCGGCCACCAGCGCCCAACTGAACGCCAGCCACTTGCCCCGTCCCAGCCGGCGCTGCTGCTTTTCGCGGTCGCGCACGATGTCGGGATACAGGCCCAGGCTGGAATTGTTCAGGAAGATGCGGCCATTGACTTCGCCCACGTCGACCTGGTGCGGCACGCCCCGCGCCACATTGGCGATGGCGGCATCGAGCGCCAAAGGAATATTCAAATCCTTGGCGAAATGGTTCAAGGTGCCCAATGGCAAGACGCCAAACGGCGTGCCGCTGCCGACGACGACGGAGGCGACGGCATTGATGGTGCCGTCGCCTCCGCCGGCCACGACGATGGGCGCGCCATCGCGCAAGGCTTGCTCGGCCGTGGCGATCATCTCGGCCCCGCTTTGCGCCAGGGTGATGGCGGCGTCGAGGCCCACGGCCAGGAATTGTGCTTCGAGCTGCTGCGCCCAGTCGGGCGCATAGCCGCAGCCGGCGCCCGCATTGATGATGACTGCAATCTTGCTCAGGATCACTCCCCTTATTTGGTTTGCCGGATATGCCGGCGGCGGCGCAGGGTCGACACGCCGGCGATGCAGATGGCCAGCCAGCCATAGCTTTCGGCCATCGCCGCCAGCACATCGCTCAGGTAATGCGCGCCCAGATAAATGCGGCTGAAGCCGACGAGCGACGCCATCAGGAATGCGCCCAGCGCGATGGCGATGCGCTTGCCCCAGGCGCCCGGTGCCGTCTGGCAAATCAGGTAGGCGGCCAGCAAGCCGTACAGGGCTGTCGAGGTGGCCGTATGGCCGCTGGGAAAGCTGTACGTGCTCAAGGCCGTCTGCAGGATGGGCTCGTCAAAGCTGGGCCGCGCGCGGACAAAAATGTACTTTAACAGCAGGTTCAAAAACATGACGCCCGGCATGGTGATGAGCAGGGTAAACAGCCAGTAATCGGCGCCCTTGCGGTGCAGATACCAGCCCAGCAAGGTGGCCAGGGTGATGGCGCCGATCACGCCATGCATATGCGTGACGACCAGCAGGCAACTGGTGATCCACGGGACCGCATGCTGGTTGAACCACTGCGCCACCTGCAGGTCGATCACGGTGATCCGGGCCATGCCCATCACGGCTTCGGCGATCTCGTGGAAGACCACGATGGCCACCAGCATCAGGGCCACGCCCACCGTCATATGCAGGCCCAGCTCGCCTTCGGGCGACAGGCGCGCCTCGACGAAACGGCGCAGTTTCATGGTCCAGCCCGTGGTCATGCCCATGTCATTTTTCTCTTGCAAACTGATCTCTCTTTCATGTTCCTGGCGATGATCAAAAAAACCACACCAGCAAAAAAATACTGTTTATTCATACAGTAGCTGTGTATTCATACAGTAGTTATGCTATTCTGATGACTCGTTCAACACATCTCCCTCAAAGGAATTGTCATGGCAACATTGAATAGCGGTTTTGGCTCACGGTTCGGCCTGGAATACGCCCCAAGCTCTTTCCTCGTCCGCATGGGCAAGCGCGAAATCCTCGTTTGCCGCGACTTCCGCAAGCGCTACTACACCGTCAATCCCTTGATCGAGTGCGGTACGGGCATCGAGCCGGGCTATGTTGAAGTGCTGCTGATGCGCCGTTGGCTCCTCATTCTATCCAAGGCGCATTAAGAATGCCTTTAAAGCATGGTGCTTGCACCCTGTTGTAAAGTCAGCTCCGCCCGGCCACGCCGGGAGCGCGCCAGTACCGGCCAGCGGCAACGCTGGCCGACCCCTCATTACTGCGTGCGTTCCGGGGCGGCCGGGCTGGCAGGTGTATTCGGGCCTGCCTTGACAGGCGCCACCTTGTCGAACACATTCGCTTCGTACCACAGGGTCACGAACAGCACCATCACGACGGGGCCGATGAACAGGCCCACGAGGCCCAGGGTCTCCACGCCGCCCAAAATACCGAACAGCACGGCCAGGAAAGGCAAGCGGGTGGCGTTGCCGATCATGCCGGGGCGCACGAAGTGGTCGGCCACGAACAGCACCACGGTGCCCCAGGCGGCCACGCCGATGGCGGCGCCCACATTGCCCTGGAAAACCAGCAAGGCGGCCGCGCACAGGTAAGCGAGCGGCGCGCCGAACGGGATGATGGCCAGGATGCCCGTGGCGAACGCCCACAGGGCCGGCGACGGCAAGCCGGCGATGGCATAGGCGAAGCCGATCAGCACGCCCTCGGCCAGACCCACCAGCACCAGGCCGTTGACGGTGGCGCGGATGGCGGTCGGGATCTTTTGCGCATAGCGGCCCCAGCGTTCAGGGCGCAGGAAATGGCTGCCGACGGCCGTGATCTGGCGCGTCAGCGCTTCGCCATCCTTGTAGAAGAAAAACAGGCATAAAAAGGCCAGGCCGAAGTCGACCAGGCGGTGGAAGACGTCCGCGCCCAATACCTTGAGCATGTCGCGCGCGGAATGAAAGCCGCCCACGGCGCTGCCCGCAAAGAAGTGGCCGAGGCCGTGTGGCTGGCTCAGGGTGGCTTGCCACCAGTCGCCGATGGCGCTGCCCGCCAGGGGAATATGCGGCACCCAGTCCGGCACGGGCAAGCCGTCCGTATTCGCATGCACGATGAAATTGGCCAGCACGGGCACTTCGCGCGCCGCCTGCGCCACGCCGAACAGCACGGGGATGATGAAGATGCAGGCAAACGCCAGGGTCAGCACGGCTGCCGCGATGATGGTGCGCTGGCCCAGCGCCGCGCGCACGCGCAGGTACAGGGGCCAGGTGGCCACGCACAGGATGCCGGCCCACACGAGCGGCAAAAAGAAACGCTGCATGACGAAGGCCGTCACGGCGATCAGGGCCAGGGAAAAGCCTGCGCTGACGATGTCGCGCTGGGTATCGGTCATACCACTCCATTCGTGCCCGGCGCCACAGGCCGCCAGTATTCGCTATGCGCCAGTTGCGCAGGCATAGCGTAACACGCCACCCGCCAAGCTTATACCAGTCCCAGCTCCACCGGCTTGACGCCGGCAAACACGTGATCGAGTTGCGCCGGCGTCAAACCGAAGGTGCGGCGCAGCAAGCCGCCCAGCACGGCCCGGTATTCATTCAGCACGGGCATGTCGCGGTTCTGGAACAGCGTCGCCTGCGAAATCGCCACCTGTTCGCCCGCCACCTGCTTGCCCTTGATCCCGCCACCGAGCACCCAGAACACGCTGCCGTGGCCATGGTCCGTGCCGCGGTTGCCGTTTTCGCGGAAGGTGCGGCCAAATTCGCTGACCACCACCACCACGGTATTGCGCCATTCGCTGCCCATTTCCTGCGAAAACGCGGCCAGGCCCCGCCCCAGCTCGTCGAAGCGCCCCGCCAGATAGCCGCTGGCGCCGCCCTGCCCCACGTGCGTATCCCAGCCGCCCACGTCGACGAAACCGAGGTTGTATTTGTCCTTCATCAAGCGGGCGATGCGCTGCGCTTCCAGTTCAAAACCCTTGGTACTGATGGCGTTGCGGTTGGCCGCCTGCATTTCTCCCGTCAATTCCCGGCTCACGTCCGCGCGCACGGCAAAGCCCGCGCTGACCGGTTGCTGCAAGGGCGTGCCCTTGTACATGGCGGCGATGAGCTGGCTTTGACGCGCATCAATACCGGACTTGCCCACGGAGCGCAGCCCCATGTTCGGCACTTGCACGCCGCCCTGGAAGATCAGGGGCAGCTGGTCCGTGAAGGAAATGGCGTGATTGCCGCTGTTGAGGCTTTGCGCCAGCCGGTTCAAAAAGCCCGAGCGGAAATCGCGGCGCCCGCCCAGTTCCTGCCCCAGTTCAATGCTGTCCTGCGTCTCGAAATGGCTGCGCGTCAAATCCGTCGTGCCCGCAAACGGGATGAAGGCCGCCTCGCCGCCAGTGAACATCGGGTAGATGGTCTCGCGCAAGGCGGGATGCAGGGCCCAGTCGGCGTTCAAGGCCAGCGCGCCGTTATCCGCACCGGGCTTCGCGATGGCGATATTCGGCCGCGATGCATAATAAAAATCGCTGCCGAGCGGCACCAGCAGGTTGTTCGCGTCATAGCCGCCGCGCAGGAAGACAAACAGCAGCTTCGCATTCGTGGCGGGCGCGGCCAGCAGGCTGCCCGCGTGCGACAACAGGGGCGCGGCGGCCAGGGCTTTCAACAGGTCACGACGGTTCATGGTGATCCTTTCAATCTAACGGTGCATCATTTCCGGTGAAGACAACAGGAAAGTGTTCCACTCCTGCGGCGAGGCGGCCTGCTCCAGGGCCTGGCGCGTGGCGGGACTCAGGCCTGGCTGCAGCGACTGGTAATACAGGGCGCTGGCCAGCTGGGGAAACGCGACCTTTTCCTGCGGCTGCGGCCCATCCGTCTTGAACAGGCCGGCGCTGCCCGAACCGATGGTGCGGGCGATATCGAAGCGCGTCGTCATCTGGCCGGGGCTGGCCCAGGAGGCGTCCGTCAGCGGATAGCCATCGGGCGTCTGGCGCCCGTACAGGGGCTGGCCCATGCGCGCGAGCCAGCTCAGCATCGGGCCCGCGTTCAGGATGGGCTTGTCGTCGTAGCTGAGGCGCACGGCCGACACCACATAATGCATGGGATCCTTGAATTTCTTGCCCAGCGACTGCCTGAACTCGGGACTGCTGAACATGGTCTGCAGCACGTCGGCGATCATGCCGTCGCTTTGCTGGAAGGTGGCCGCCATGCGCGCCACCAGGGCTTCAGGTGGATTGTCGCCGACGAAATACTGGGCCAGCTTGCCGCTGATAAAGTGCGCGGTGGCGGGACTGCGGCTCAGGCGATCCAGCGCTTCGTCGAGTTCGGCCAGTCCCCTGCCCTTCACCGTTTGCCCCAGAAATTGTTTATCGCCGTAATCGTGGCGGTTCGGATTGAATTCGAACAAGCCACGGCGCACGTATTGCGATTGCAGCGCCGGTTTCACCTTCGGCGTATCCGTGCCCAGGTTGACGCCCACGCCCGTCAGGATGCGCGCCAGTTCCTGCACGTCGGTCTGGCTGTAGCCGCCGTTGACGCCCAGGGTGTGCAGCTCCATCAGCTCGCGCGCATAGTTTTCATTGATGCGCTTGACGGCATTGGCTTCATTATCGAGGTAGCGCAGCATGGCCGGGTGGTGGACGGTCGCGCCCAGCAAGTCGCGGAATTTCCCCAGTGCGTGCGGCGCGATGGCGTTCGCCTCGTAGTCGCCGACCATGGCGCGCAAATTGTGCTTGCCCTGGTGCACGCTGAAATGGTTGAGCCAAAACCAGCTCAGCTGCTGCTGCAGCTGGTTCGGCGAATACACGTCCAGCAACAGCGAACGCGTGGCCGCCTCGCGCGCCAGGCGATTCAGTTCCTGCTGGTACTCCTTTTGCGCCTGCTGCTTCGCCATGTCGTCCATGACGCCGGCCGACGCCTTGCGCTTTTGCTCCACGGACATGACGAGCTGATCGAGCGGCACCTGGCTGATGGTCATGGCGTCGATCTGCGCCTGCACGGCGGGCGGCAGCGTGGTTTTGCCTGGGTGCAGTTGCGCCCGCAGCCAGGCGTTCCAGCCTTTCTCTTGCACTTGGCGCACGCTGCCCCCGTTCACGCCCCAGCTGACCCGTTCCAGCATGGCAATGTCCTGCGCGGAACTGGCCGGCGCGCGATGATCGGCCTGGACGGCAGGTTCCGTCGCGGCACAGCCGGCCAGCAACAGCAGGGACATCAAGGTCGTCGGCAATAATCGGTTCGGGGTCATGGCAATCCTTCAAGCGGTTTCATGCAGAATGCCTGAGAGTACGCCCAGGTTGACCTGCGCATGATTGCCATTTGCAACGAGTTGTAATCAAGCAGGATTGCTCATTAGGAAACTTTTCGCGGGTACGGGCACATGACTGATGAATAATCTCGGATAAAATGTTATCGGGAGAATTGCGTATTGCAATGGCAGCTACGTATTTTCTCTTGAATCAGACATTATCCATACAATACGTCCATATTAAAAAGAAATGAAAATATTATTTATCGTTGCATCAGGAATGTTATCGCTCATACAAACGCCGTCAGCCTCCGCGGAGAATCTGAATGGAAAAACGCTGTATGTCCAGCGATGTGCCGTGTGCCATGGCGCAGAGATCAAGGGCACAGGGCCATTGGCGAATAAAAGCACGCCTCCCACACCGGACCTGACAACGGCCGCTTTCAAGAAACGCCTGAAGGATTATCCGGGCGTGATCGTATCCTCGGTCATACTGCGTCCGAATGGCGATTTGATTCCAAAGACCTTGAAAGAGAATGGCGTCAAGATCGCGCCATACGCCTGGCGGGTAAAGGATTTTCGCGATTTGAATCAATACATGAGCGATGTGATTTTCAAAAACCGCTGATCTTACAATCAGCGAAGTACGCCTCGCGCAGGAATCATCCGCAATTAATCATGCTGTTTGAATAACTCCGCACACTTGTCGCGCAGGAAATCGCGCAGCTGCAGCACCAGCGGCGTCACTTGCGCCCGGTGCATGCAGACTAGGTGCAGGGGCGTCGCCTCGCCCGCCACGTCGGGCAGCAGCACGTGCAGGCGGCCGGCCGCCAAGTCGCCGGACACGTCCAGCCGCGATTTATAGGCGATGCCCAGCCCCGCCACTGCCCAGCGGCGCACCAGCTCGGCATCGTCGGCGCTGCGGTTGCCGCTGACGGAAATCGTCACTTGCTCGCGCTGGGGCAGGCGGTAAAAGGTCCAGCGGTCGTGCAAGCCGTCTTCCAGCGCGAAGCGCAGGCAATTGTGCTGCAGCAAGTCTTCCAGCGCCAGCAAGGGGCCATGTTCGCGCAGGTAGCCGGGCGAGGCCACCAGCACCCTGTCGTTGGCGGGGGCGATGGGCATGGCGATCATGCTCGAATCGTCTTGCTGGCCGTAACGCAGGGCAATGTCCACTTGCTGGCGCACCATGTCGGCCACCCGGTCGCTGACGCTGAGCTGGTACTGCAGCTTCGGGTGGCGCGACTGGAATGCGTCCAGCCAGCCCAGCATCAGGTTGCGGCCCAGGTCGGAAGGCATGGCAATTTTCAAGGTTCCGCCGAAACTGTCCTTGCCGGCCAGCAGCGCATCATGGCCCGCGCGCAGCAGGCGCAAGGCTTCGCGCGCGTGCTCCAGGTATTGCGTGCCTTCCGGCGTCAGGCTCAGCGAACGGGTCGTGCGGGCCAGCAGGCGCAAGCCCAATTCCCCTTCCAGGCGCTTGACGGCGGCGCTGGCCAGCGCTGGCGAGATGCCGATCTCGCGCGCGGCCGCCGACAGGCTGCCCCGGTCGGCCGTGCGCACAAATACCTGCAAGTCATCGAGTCGCAGCAATTTTCAGCATTCCTTTGAAAGTGTTTCGGTACGCGCCCTCTTTTTCGCTGGCGAGAAAATGGCCATGATACGTCATCAAGCCTGTATGGCGTAGGTCGGATTAGGTCCAAAGGACCGTAATCCGACAACATTGTTGGCGTGGCCGATGGTGGTGTCGGATTACGCGCGGTACAGCCGCGCTAATCCGACCTACCCGACTCCATCACTGTTTTACCAAAGGAAGAATATGAAAGCCATCGCCTACCACCACAGCCTGCCCATCACGGATGCCAACGCCCTGCTCGACATCGATCTGCCCGTGCCCGTCGCCACGGGACGCGACCTGCTCGTCGCCGTCAAGGCCGTCTCCGTCAACCCCGTCGACACCAAGGTGCGCAAGAACCGCGCGCCGAAAGACGGCCAGCCCGAAGTACTGGGCTGGGATGCGGCCGGCGTCGTCACGGCCGTCGGTCCCGACGTCACCCTGTTCCAGGTGGGAGACAAGGTCTGGTACGCAGGCGCCATCAACCGCCCCGGCAGCAACAGCGAATTTCAATTAGTCGACGAGCGCATCGTGGGTCACATGCCGGCCAGCCTGGACTTTGCTCCGGCCGCCGCCCTGCCGCTCACGGCGATCACGGCCTGGGAATTGCTGTTCGACCGCCTGCAGCTCAGCCGCGACAGGAGTCTGACCGGCAAGTCGCTGCTGGTGATCGGTGCGGCCGGCGGCGTCGGTTCCGTGCTGGTGCAGCTGGCGCGTCAATTGACGGGCGTCACCATCATCGGCACGGCGTCGCGCGCGGAAACGGCCGATTGGGTCAAGCAACTGGGCGCCCACCACGTGATCGACCACAGCCTGCCGCTGGCCGCCGAAATCACGCGCCTGGGCTTGCCGCCCGTCGATTACGTGATCAGCCTGAACCAGACGGACAAGCATTTCGAACAGATCGTGGAACTGATCGCGCCGCAGGGGAAATTTGCCCTGATCGACGACCCCGAGCACATCGACGTGCGCAAGTTCAAGGGCAAGAGCGTGTCCCTGCACTGGGAACTGATGTTTACCCGTTCGCTGTTCCAGACGGCCGATATGCTCCAGCAGCATGCACTGCTGGAGGAACTGGCGCAGCTGGTGGACGCGGGCGTGATCAAGACCACCGTGGCCGAGCGCTTCGGCACGATCAATGCGGCGAATCTGAAGCGCGCGCATGCCTTGCTGGAGAGCAATACGGCCAAAGGCAAGATCGTCCTGGAAGGTTTTAACTGATCAGGTAATCAAAATGGCCCGGAAATCATTGACGTTCGTCAATGTCGGGCCCGTGATCACACTATCTCCCAGCGCCTGGAAGAAGCCGTGTCCATCGTTGTTGTCGAGGCTGTCGCGGGGCTTGATGCCCAGCGCCCAGGCGCGCCGCAGGGTGTCAGGCGCCAGACAAGCGCCGGCGATCTCTTCCTGGCCATCGACGCCATCCGTGTCGCCGGCCAGCGCGTGGATGCCCGCTTGCCCGTCCAGCGCGATGCCCAGCGCCAGCAAAAATTCCACGTTGCGCCCGCCGCGGCCGTTGCCGCGCACGGTGACCGTCGTTTCGCCGCCCGACAGCAGCACGCACGGGGCGGGAAACGGCTGGCCCCGCACCGCCGTCTGCAGCGCGATGCCGGCCATCACCTTGCCCACGTCGCGCGCCTCGCCTTCCAGGCTGTCGCCCAATATATACGGCGTGACGCCGGCCGCGCGCGCCACGGCGGCCGCCGCTTCCAGGGCCATCTGCGGCGTGGCGACCAGGGTCGTGCGCGTGCGCGCCAGCCGCGGATCATCGGGTTTCACGGATTCGCCGCGCCCGCTTTCCAGCGTTTTTCTTATGCTCTCCGGCAAGTCCATGCCATAGCGGCGCACGATGGCCAGCGCGTCCTCGCACGTCGTCGCGTCACCCACCGTGGGTCCGGAGGCGATATCGCCCAGCTTGTCGCCGGGCACGTCGGAAATCGCCAAGGTCACCACTTGCGCCGGATGGCAGGCGGCTGCCAGCCGGCCGCCCTTGATGGCGGACAAATGGCGGCGCACGCAATTCATTTCGCCGATAGTGGCGCCCGACGCCAGCAGCGCACGGTTCAGGGTTTGCTTGTCTTCCAGGGTGATGCCGTCCAGCGGCAAGGCCAGCAGCGACGAACCGCCGCCCGAGATCAGGCACAGCACCGTATCGTCCGCCTGCAGATTGCTAACCAACTCCAGCATGCGGCGCGCCGCCGTCATGCCGGCAGAGTCCGGCACAGGATGCGACGCTTCCACGATCTCGATGCGCTCGCACGGCACGGCATAGCCGTAGCGCGTAACGACGAGCCCCGACAGCGGCCCCGGCCAGTGCCGCTCGACGGCTTGCGCCATGGCGGCCGAGGCCTTGCCGGCGCCGATGACGATCAGCCGCCCCTTGGGCGCGGGCGGCAGATGGGGCGGTATGCAGTGCGATGGCTGGGCCGCTTCGATGGCGGCCTGGAACATGGCTTGCAGTAAGGCGCGCGGCGCGGGGGGCGTCGTCATGGTGTTCTCCTCGGGTATCCGAACCCGATCATAGCAGGGACGGCGCCGCCCGGCGGCTAGAATGGCGTCTTGACCACATCACAGGAACACCATGAGCGACGCCATCGAATGGACCAGTCTTGCCCGCACCTTCGGGCTGTTTACCGTCACGGCCGTGGCCGAATTGCTGGGCTGCTACCTGCCCATGCTATGGCTGAGCAACAAGGGTAGCGCCTGGCTGCTGTTACCGGCCGCCATCAGCCTGCTGGTCTTCGTGTGGCTGCTGACCTTGCATCCGGCCGCCAGCGGACGCGTGTATGCCACGTATGGCGCCATCTATATCGCCACGGCGCTGGGCTGGCTGTGGCTGGTGGACGGCATCACGCCCGCCTGGACGGATGTGACGGGCGTGGGCCTGGCCCTGGCCGGCGCCGCCGTGATTGCCATGGGACACAAGGCAGCATAATTACGCCGCGTGCTGGCGGAAATTCGTTTCCGCCGACCAGGCCGCGCTGGCGCGGGCCAGCAGCACGGCTTCGCCATCGGCCAGCCAGTCGTCCGCGTCGGCGATCTTCCACATGGCTTGCAACAGCTTGCGGCGCAAGTCCGGGTCCGTGATTTCATCGAGCAGGCTGTCGATCACGCCATGGGCCAGCTGCACGGCGCCATGCACGGTCGACGTCAGCATGTCGTCGCACAGGTCTTGCAGCAGCTGTTGAAAGGCGGCCGGCGCCAGGTCGATATGCTCGAGAATCTTGCTGCGGTGCATGGCTTGTAGCTCGGCGCTGGCCAAGTTGCCGTCGACCACCATCATCAGGGCCAGGATACGTCCCGCTGCCTGGGGACTGTTCGCTTCATAGGTACGCATGATTTCATTCTTTCATTGTGATTGATCAAAAGACGCGCCACCGCCGTGCGGGGCGCGCCGTATTGCAGTTTTACTTTTTGTCGCTACGGGTGATGAACACGCTCGCCACGCAGCTCGATACGATCAGCACCGCCACCACCAGCAGCGACGCTTCGACGGGCACGTGGTACCACGGCATGACCAGCATCTTGGCGCCGATGAACACCAGCACCATCGCCAGGCCATACTTGAGCATGTGGAAGCGGTCCGCCACGTCCACCAGCAGGAAGTACAAGGCACGCAAGCCCATGATGGCGAACAGGTTCGACGTGAAGACGATGAACGGGTCCGTCGTGATGGCGAAGATCGCCGGGATCGAGTCCACCGCAAACACCAGGTCCGTCACCTCGATCAGGATCAGCACCAGAAACAGCGGCGTGACATAGCGCAAACCGCCCTTTGCCACGAAGAAACGCTCGCCGTGGTCGCCGTCCGCCACCCGCAAGTGACGGCGGGCAAAACGCAGCACGGGATTGTTCGCCACGTCCGGTTCCGCATCGGTCGCCACCAGCATGCGCATGCCGGTAATCAACAGGAAGGCGCCGAACAGGTACAGCACCCAGCTGAACTCGCTCACCACCCACGCGCCGGCCATGATCATCACGGCGCGCATGACGATCGCGCCCAGCACGCCGTAGATCAGCACGCGGCGCTGGTACTGGATCGGCACCTGGAAGGCGCTGAAGATCAGCAGGAAGACGAACACGTTATCGACCGACAGGGCTTTCTCGATCAGGTAGCCGGAGAAAAACTCCAGCGCCTTCTGGTTGGCGATCTCGGGACCGGCCGTGCCGTTCAGATACCACCACAGGCCGCCGTTGAACAGCAGGGCCAGGCTGACCCACACGAGCGACCACGTCGCCGCTTCCTTGACGCCCACCTTGTGCGCCTTGTTGCCGCCGAAGACGAACAGGTCCAGCGCCAGCATGAACAGGACGAATACGATGAAGCCGGCCCACATGGGTGCCGTTGCAATGCTCTCCAGGCCGTTCATCGGCGGCCTCCGCAACTGTCTGTGTCTATCCTGATGCCCATGGCATTCTCCTTGCATGAATTGAGCAGTCATCATAGGCTGAATATAAACATCGAACAAATCGAATATAATTTACGAATACATCGAAAAACTCGATGTATTAATTTGCCGGGAACAAACATGTCGACACTCAACTTCAAGCACTTGCGCTATTTCTGGATGGTGGCCAAGACGGGCAGCATCGCCCGCGCGGCCGAGCAGCTGCACCTGACGCCGCAATCGATTTCGGGCCAGCTCAGCGACTTTGCCGACACCCTGGGCGTGGAACTGTTCCGCCGCAGCGGGCGCAAGCTGGAATTGACGGAGACGGGCAGGCGCATCCTCAGCCATGCGGAAGAGATTTTCAGCACGGGCGACGAATTGCTGGAAATCGTGCGCGACCAGTCGCGCACGGCGACGACGACCTTCCGCGTAGGCTGCGCCGATTCCGTGTCCAAGCTGATCGCCTGCCGCCTGGTCGAACCGGCGCTGGGGCTGGCCGAACCGCTGCGCATGATCTGCCGCGAAGGCCGGCTGGCCAGCCTGCTGGCGGACCTGGCCGTGCACCGCCTGGACCTGATCATCGCCGACCGCCCCATGCCGTCCCACTTGAGCGTGCGCGGCTACAACCACCTGCTGGGCGAAAGCGGCATGACCCTGTTCGGCACGCCGGCCCTGGCCGCCACCCTGGAAGGCGGCTTTCCGCTATGCCTCGATGGCGCGCCGCTGCTGCTGCCGGGCGAGGACTTCGCCATCTATGGCCGCCTGCTGCAATGGCTGGGCGACAACCACCTGCACCCGCGCATCGTGGGCGAGTTCGACGACAGCGCCATGATGCAGGCCTTCGGCCAGTCCGGCGCCGGCCTGTTCTTCGCCCCCACCGTGATCGTGCCCCAGGTGTGCGAACAGCATGGCGTGGTGGCGCTGGGCCGGGTCGACAGCCTCGTCGAGCAAGTGTATGCGATCACCACGGAGCGGCGGCTGAGCCACCCCGCCACCATCGCCATCAGCCAGAGCGCGCGGCGCGAACTGTTCGTGTAGTAGTTCCACAACTGAAGTTCCACAATTAAAACCCCGCAAATACATTTGAGCAAATACATCTATATAATGGCAAGCCTCCCCGACGCCCTGCGCGCCCCTTCCAGGACTTGCCGCAATGAAGCACTTGCACGACATCCCCTCTGCCTTCAAGCATGAATTTGCCAACCCGCGCCTGTGGTGGTCGCGCGCCGTCGTCGTCGGCATGGCCGCCGTCGCGGGCCTCGTCGTCGTGGGCTTTACGTGGCTCGCGGAAACAGCGCTCGATTGTTTTCTCTTTTTTAACGGCAAGGCCTGGTGGTTCGCCCTGCTGTGGACACCGGCCTGCGCCGCCCTGCTCGTCTGGCTGACGCGCCGCTATGCCATGGGCGCGGCCGGTTCCGGCATCCCGCAGGTGATGGCGACACTGGACCCGGCCGTGGCGCCGGAACAGCGCTCATTGTTTGTGTCCCTGAAACTCAGCGCCGCGAAGATCGGCCTGACGGCGGGCGGCTTGCTGGGGGGACTCTCGCTGGGGCGCGAAGGGCCGTCCGTGCAGATCGCCGCCGGCGTGATGCTGGCCGCGCGGCGCTGGCTGCCGCGCCACGCGCAGGTGAGCGCCCATTCGCTGCTGGTGGCCGGTGGCGCGGCCGGCATCGCGGCCGCCTTCAACACGCCGCTGGCGGGCGTCATGTTCGCCATCGAGGAACTGTCGCGCTCGCCCGAGCAGCGCAACAGCGGCTTGATTGTCGCCGGCATCGTGCTGGCCGGCATGATGGCCGTGTCCATCCACGGCAACGCCACCCACTTCGGCATCATCCATCCCGGCCCCATCGGCCTGGCGCTGGCACTGCCAGGTTTACTGGTAACGTTGGTCGCGGGCGTGGCCGGGGGCCTGTTCGCCCGGCTGCTATTGGCGTCCGCCCGGAGCAATCCGCTGGGAAGATTATCGGCGTGGAGAACAGGCCGGCCCGTGCTGTTCGCCGCCGTCTGCGGTTTGCTGGTGGCGGCCATCGGCATCGCCAGCCACGGCGCCACGTTCGGCAGCGGCACCGTGGCCACGCGCGCCATGCTGGAAGGTTCCAGCGACGTGGCGCCGGCCTTTGTTGCCTTCAAATATGTGGCGACGTGGCTGACCGTGTGGTCGGGCGTGCCGGCCGGCATCTTTGCACCATCCTTGGCCATCGGCGCCGGGATCGGGCATGACATTGCGCAATTGCTGCACTACCCGCATGCGCCCGCGCTGATCGCGCTGGGCATGGTGGGATTCCTGGCCGCCGCCACGCAGGCGCCGCTGACGGCGTTCATCATCGTCATGGAAATGGTCGACGGCCACGGCATGGTGCTGAGCCTGATGGCCTGCGCCGTGGTGGCCAGCACCGTCTCGCGCGTGCTCAGCGAACCGCTGTACGGCGCGCTGGCCCAGCTGCAGCTGCAACGGCTGCCGGCGCCACCGAACTAAAAATGGCTGCAGGGGCGCAGCAAGCTGCCCTCCTGCCATGCGCAGAGGGTTCGCGTGCCGTCCTCGGCCCAGTTGCGCTCCAGCCCGTGCTTTTCCCCATGCACATAATGGAGGTGCGATTTTTCGCGGCCGTCCGGCCACCAGGCCTCGTACAGGCCCTCGCGCTGGCCGTCCAGATACGTCCCGCGCTCGGCCAGCCGGCCATTCGGATGAAACGCTGTCACTTCGCCCGACAGCACGCCATCGGCAAAATGGGCGCGGTTGCTGACCTGGCCATGCTCGTCAAAGCTCAGGTATTCGCCATCGGCGGGCTGGCCCGCGTGGTACCGCAATTCACGGCTCAGCTGGCCATTCGCATGGTAGTGACTATGCAAGCCCTCGTACTCGCCGCCGCGGTAAGCCTTGCGGCTTTTTAGCGTGCCATCCGCATACCAGGCGACGTTCACGCCATCGAAGTCGCCCTCGCCGTTGCGCTCTTCCAGCAGGGCCGGCTGGCCATCGGCGAAATACACGCTGCGCTGATAGACGTAGCGGGGCGACTCCGGGTCCGCGCCGCGCAGCCAGGCATCCATGTGCAGCTTGCCCGGCGGCTGCGCGAAATACAGCTGCCAATGCCAGGCCTGGCGGACCGCATCGTGGCGCAGCGGCGCGCGCTGCTCGTACATGGCGGCGGCACGCCCGGCAGGCTGGTAATCCGCGTCGAAATACAGGATGGCCGGCGACGGCTCGGAAGGCAAGGCCGGGGCGGCCGACTCAGTGGCCATGGAAAGGGATGAACCGGCCAGGACGGTAGCCAGCAAAACGGGAATGACGATCTTCAAGGCATGCTTTCATCAACGGTGCGATGGCGCCGATGATAAGGGCAAGCGGAGCGGCCCGGCCGCACGCTTGCCGCGTGATTACATGGTGAACGGAAACGGCTGCATGCCACCCTGCCTGTCATCGGGGGCGACGACGGCCAGCAAGGCGTTCAAGCCCTGGTTCAGGTGCGCCAGGCTGTCGGGGTCCAGCTGGGCCAGCGCGCTGGGCAGCAAGCCGCGCGCCGGCTGCGGCGCACCGGCGATCACGGCTTGCCCTTCCGCCGTCAGGGTGAGCGTAACGACGCGCTGGTCGGGCTGGTCGCGTGCCTTGCGCACATAGGTTTTCTTCACCAGCGCCTCGACCAGGTTGCTGGCCGTCGTCTGGTGTAGCGACATCTTGCCGGCCAGCTCGCCCATGCGCAGGCCTGGCCGCTCCAGCAATTCCTGCATCACCCACAGTTGCGCGCCCGACACGCCGCATTGCTTCTCGATCTGTGCCGAATGCCGCTGCGCCGCGCGCATGACCACGCGCATGTTTTGCAAGGCCATGCCTTGCGCCCTGGCCATTGCCGAAACTTCCGCTTCCACCACCATTGCCTCCAGTTATCAGACCCGGCTGCGCACCTGCTGGCGGGCCGGAATCCCTGCATGATACCTGCAAAGGCGGGTGGATTCCTAGCGCATGGGGACTGGCTCTCCGGCTTGCCAAGCCTGCTCCAGCACCAGCTTGCCGGCCGCGTCCCACTGGCGTTCGATGCCGTGCTTCTGGCCGCGTTCGTACGGCACGATCTGCCGCAGGCTGCCGTCGCCGTACCAGGTCTGCAGCAAGCCATGGCGCTGGCCGTCGCGCATGGGCGTGACACTGGCGCGCATGCCGTTGTCATGCCATTCCGTTAAGTCGCCCTGCTCGCGCCCTTGGGCATCCTGCTGCCAGGCAACGGTCGGCTGGCCATTGCTGCCCCACTTCTGCATGCTCAGCAGCTTGCCCTTGCGGTACAGCGCTTTCTGCACCAATTGGCCATTGTCATGGCTGTCGAACGACCAGCCGTCGGGCTCGCCATTGCGCCAAGTCATGCTGGCGAGTACCTTGCCATCGGGCGCCAGGGTGACTGCCTCGCCATCCTGCTGGTCATGGATGAAATGGCTGCGCTGGAACAGCTTGCCGTCTGCGTAAAACAATTGCTGCAACCCATGCATCCTGCCGCCCTTCAGGAAGGCGCGGCTGCTCACCTTGCCATTCGGCCCATACGATACATACTCGCCATCGGCCATCTGCTGGCCGTGGTAAGTGATGCGGTTCATCAGCTGGCCATTCTCATGGTAAGACTCGACAATACGGTCGCGCCCGTTCGGCAGCCGGGTCACTTTTTGCTTGAGCTGGCCGTTGTCATAGAACGACGTGCCGCCGGCCGGTGCCTGTGCCTGCGCCGCCAGCGGCAGCACCGTCATGAGCGCTGCCAGCAGCGCCAGGCGCATTTGCTGTGCATACCGCATGCGATCCCCCCTATTTCGCGGCCACGGGCTGGCCATCGTGCCACGCCTGCTCCAGCACCAGCTTGCCGGCCTTGTCCCACTGGCGCTCGATGCCGTGCTTCTTGCCGTGCTCATACGGCACGATCTGCCGCAGGCTGCCGTCGCTGTACCAGGTCTGCAGCAAGCCGTGGCGCTGGCCATCGATAAACGGCGTCACGCTGGCGCGCACGCCGTTGGCATGCCAATCCGTCGTGTCGCCATGGTCGCGCCCCTGCGCGTCTTTCTGCCACGCAAACTTGGGCCGGCCATTCGGCCCCCACGTTTGCAAGCTGAGCACGGCGCCTTTCCGGTACAGCGTCTTGTTCGACACGACGCCATTGCCATGGCTTTCAAACGACCAGCCGTCGGGCTGGCCGTGCACCCAGACGGTCCGGGCCAGCACCTTGCCATCCTCGGCATACATGACAAACTCGCCCTCGCGCTTGCCATCGACGTGCCGTCCCCTTCGGAACAGCTTGCCATCGGCATAAAACGATTCCTCGAGGCCATCCATCTGGCCATTGCGGCGATACGAGCGGTTGCTGACGGCCCCGTTCGCGCCATACGACACTTGCTCGCCATCGGCCATCTCGTCGCCGTGGTACAGCGTGCGGCTCATCAGTTGGCCGTTCTCGTGGTACGTTTCCGAGATGCTGTCGCGCCCGTTCGGCAACGCGGTCACTCTTTGCTGGACCTGGCCATTCTCGAAGTACACGCAGCCGCCCAGCAGCTCCTCGCCCTGGGCATTGAAATAGGTTTCCCGCAACAGCTGGCCATTCTCGTGGTAATACTTGCGAAACTTTACGAACCTGATCTGACTCAGGTCCAGATCCGTGGCATAGGTTTCAAAGGCCAGCACGCCCGGCGTATCGGGAAATTCGAGCCGTACATGCCAGGCGCCCAGCGCCTCGTCGCGCACGGGCGGCGTGCGCAGCGCATACACGGCGCGGCGCTGGTTGCTGGGCATGAAATTTTCATCCAGATACATGGTCCGGTCTTCCTCCTGCAAGGTTGGCGTTGGCGCTGGCGACTGCGCCGCCGGCTGTTCCTGCGCCGCCAGCGGCCAGGCCGCACCCAGCGCGGCGGCCAGCAGCCAGCGCATCGTCTGTTGCATCGTCTGTTGCATCCTCATGTTGCTGTTCATGTTGCTTTGCGGCCACTATCATAAAGGCAAGCGCCGTTCGCCATGGGCACGATTGCCGCCCCCGCCATAAAAAACCGGGACCAGACCTGCTGGTCCGGCCCCGGTCCGGGGACATGCGCTGGCGCGGCAGGCGCGCCACACATCAGCCCATGCCATCCTTGACGGGCGACAACTGGCTCGCATGCAGCCGTGCATACGCGCCGCCCTGCTGCAGCAAGGCGGCATGGCTGCCCGACTCGACCAGGCGCCCGCCCTGCATGACGACGATGCGGTCGGCGCTTTCGATGGTGGATAAGCGGTGGGCGATGACGATGGTGGTGCGGTTGCGCATCAGCACTTCCAGCGCCGCCTGCACCGAGCGCTCCGACTCCGTGTCCAGCGCGCTGGTGGCTTCATCGAGCAGCAGTATCGGCGCATCCTTGTACAGGGCGCGCGCGATGGCCAGGCGCTGGCGTTGCCCGCCCGACAGGCGCGAACCGTTCTGCCCCGCCTGGGTCGCGTAACCCTGCGGCAACTGCATGATGAAATCGTGCGCGTAGGCGGCGCGCGCCGACGCTTCGATCCTGTCCTGATCCGGGGCCGGGTCGCCATACGCGATATTCGCCGCCATCGTATCGTTGAACAGGATCACATCCTGGCTGACGAGGGCGAACTGGCGCCGCAGGGCCAGCAAGGCGTAGTCGCGCAAGTCGACGCCGTCGAGCAGGATCTGGCCGCCGCTGACGTCATAGAAGCGCGGCAGCAAGCCCAGCAAGGTCGTCTTGCCGCCGCCCGAGCCGCCCACCAGGGCCACCGTTTCGCCGGCGCGGATGTCGAGCGTGATATCGCTCAAGGCCGTGGGCGCATCGGGGTCGTCGCTGTTGTAGCGGAAGTTGACGTTCTGCAGAGACAGATTGCCCTGCACGGTGGCCGGGGCGATGGTGCCCGGGTCCGGTTCCAACGGCGTGTCGATCAGGCCGAAGACGGACTCGGCCGCCGCCAGGCCCCGCTGCAACGGCTCATTGATCTTGGTCAAATTCTTGATCGGCGACTGCATGGCCATCAACGCACCCATGAAGGCAACGAAGGCGCCCGGCGTGATGGCGCCGCTTTGCGCGCGCAGCATGGCGAAATAGATCACGGACGACAGGGTGATGCCGACGAGCATCATGATGAAGCCGGAATTCATGGCCGACGTGGCCGCGTGCTTGACGGCCAGCTGGCGGTTGCGCTTGACGACATCGACGAAGCGCGCCTGCTCGTAATCTTGCCCGCCGAAGATTTTCACCACGCGCTGGCCGCCGATGCTTTCGTCGAGCACGGACGTCAGCTCGCCCACGGCTTGCTGCGAACTCTTGCTCAGATGGCGCATGCGGCGTCCCGCCAGGGTCACGACGATGGCCACGATGGGCATCGATGCCATGCAGAACAGGGCCAGTTTCACGTCGATGCTGAACAGCAGGATCAGGTAGCCGATGGTGGCGACGGAATCGCGCACCATCACATTGAGCACGTTCAAGCCTGCCTGCGACACCTGGCTGGCGTCGAAGGCCACGCGCGACTGCGTCAGGCTGGTGGTGGTGGTATCGAAAAAGCGGCTGGGCAGGCGCATGATGGTGGCGAACATCTTTTCGCGCAGATCGGCCTGCACGCGGCTCGATAGCCAGACGGAACCGTAATCGCCGGCAAAACTGGAGACCATGCGCAGCACGGCCAGGCCCAGGATGGTGGCGGGAATCACCCATAGGTCCACCTGTCCTGCCTGTGCCGGCAGGAAACGGTCGACCCAGCCCTGCAGCATGCCCATCACGCCGGACACGGGCGCGACCTGCGTGCTGGCCGTCGTGCGCATGGCGTCGACGACGTTTTGCAGCTGGCGGATTAACAGCACATCGGTGGCGGACGCCACGCCCACGGCCAGCAAGGTGGCGGCAACGATGGCGCCATAGCGGCGAAACTGGCCGGCCAGGCGGAAGAACAGGAGGCGACTTTGCTGCATGCAGGTGACAGAAGTGAGGGTAAAGCGTGATTCTAACCGCTGCCAGACTTACCTATGAGAAAGTCGTCACCTTGCCGGCGCAGGACCGGCAAGGAAAGGTACGGGCTATCAGCTCTTCGCCACTTTCCACGCGGCCGTGCCAGCCTTGCAGACCTTCAGCTTCAGGGTCTGTTCCTGGCCCTTGGCGCTCAAGCCCACCTGCACCTTGCGGCACGTTTGCGCATCCGTCTTTTCCGTATCGCTGGCCGTGATGTCGGCGGCGATGCGCACGGAATTGCGCAAGCCTTCATTGCTCCATTGCACGGTTTCGCCATCTTTCTTGTCGTTGAGCACGTCGGTGACGGCTTTCACGAAGACGGGCTTGTCGTTCTTGTTCAGGTAAGCCATCGGCGTATCTGCCAGGAAACCCAGGCCGACGGCGGAAGCGGAAGCGCTGAAGACGACGCTGCCCAGTATCAAGGTGGACAACAGTGTGGCGGGACGAATACGCATGGAAAACTCCTTTTAAGTAAAAATAGGGACCGCCGGGGCGGCCCTTAGCCGGGATCCGCCGGCGAAATACCCACGGCCAGCAAGGCGTCGATGCTGGGCACGAAATAGATCGCCGACGACAGCGCCGTGGAAAAATCCAGCAGCCTGTCCGTCTTGGTGACGCCATCATAGCCTACGCCGTACATTTGCCGCAGCATGCCCATGGTCACGGTGATGTCCTTGCAGAAACCGACAAACATGACGCCCGCCTCGGTCGCATTGGCGTAATTGGCATTGCGGCGCACGATATCGACTTCCTCGCCATCGCGGATGAACTGGTTGCGGCCCACGTGGGAATCGACGGGCAGCGGCGACAATTCATGGCTGCCGGCCTTGGTGCGGCCCCACACCTGCTCCGCCGCGTGCACGGGCAAGGCGCGCAGGCGCTCCACGTCCATGCGCCATTTCTGCAGCAGCACGGTCGAGCCGCCCGCACCTGCCTCGCCATCGGGAATGATGGCCACGCCATTCGCGCGGAACGGATTCGGGTTGGCGACGCCGTCGGCAAAGCCGTCGAAGGTCACGTTATTGTGATACGGAAAACACACCTGCTCGCTGGCCAGCTCGGCGCAGGGACTCAGCAAGGTGAGCGTCGTGCGCATGCTGTCGTACAGGGTGGCCGCGTTCGACTGCGTGATCCAGACCCAGAAATCGTGCTGGGTGGCGGGCGCCGTCTTGCCGTTGGCGCCCACCAGGTCGTGCGCGAACGATGCCATGTTGTCCGGCACGCAGCCGGGGCAGGCTGCGCGCCACAACTCGGGCTTGAATCCCAGCACCACATTGGCCGTGCCGCCCGTCAACTGGTGGTGGCGGTTCAGGGTGGGGTCCAGGATGCCCGTGACCCCGGATTCCCACAGTTTGCCCAGCAGCCTGAACAGCTGCTCCGGTTCAACGCCGGCCTTCACATTGAACTGCAAATGCACTTCGTCGCGCGCGACGACAGACAGCATGCTTTGTGGAATTGCCATGACCAATATTCCTTTTTTCGTTTTCCAGGTGAATCTTAAACCAGAAGTGCCGGATGGCAGTTTCATTTAGGCAACATGCGATATTTGTAACTATAGGTCGTCATGAATTGGACGATAATGCAATGACGTAGAGCAAGAATCAAGAATGGATACCAATGAAATTGTATGAAAAGCTCGTCAGCGACATCGAGCAACTGGTGGCCCAGGGCGTGCTCTTGCCCGGCGAACGCATACCTTCCGTGCGCCAGACCAGCCAGCAGCACAAGCTGAGCATCACCACGGTGCTGCGCGCCTACGTCAAGCTGGAAGGCATGGGCGTGATCGAAAGCCGCCCCCAGTCCGGCTACTTCGTGCGGCCCCGCGCCGACGGCGATGCGCAGCCGGCCGACCTGTGCATGCAGGCCTCCCAGCCGAGCACCGTGCCGGCCGAAGTGCACGTCAGCCGCCTGGTGCTGTCGACCCTGCGCTCGATCGGCTTGCACGACGCCATCCCGCTGGGCTCGCCCTACCCCGATCCCGCGCTGTTTCCATGGGAGCGCATCAACCAGTACGCAAGCGCCGTGGCGCGCCGCAACCGCGACTGGAGCATGACGGACGACCTGCCGCCGGGCAACCCGCAACTGATACGCGAAATCGCCCGCCGCTACCTGGAAAACGGCCTGGCCGTCGATCCCGACGAAATCATCGTCACCGTGGGCGCCACGGAAGCCATCAACCTGTGCCTGCAAGCGGTGGCCAAACCGGGCGACACCATCGCCGTCGAATCGCCCACCTTCTATGCCATGCTGCTGGCCGTCGAGCGGCTGGGCATGAAGGTGGTGGAAGTGTCCACCGATCCGTATGACGGCATCAGCATCGAAGCGCTGGCCGACATCATGGCCCGGCAACCGATCGCCGCCGTCATGGTCATGCCGAACTTCCAGAATCCGCTGGGTTTCCAGATGTCGGACCAGCGCAAGCGGGCCCTGGTTCAGCTGCTGGAGCAGCACGACGTGCCCGCCATCGAAAACGGCGTCTACAACGAACTGTATTACGGCGACGCCCACCCGTCCTCGCTCAAGTCCTGCGACCGCAAGGGCCTGGTGCTGCACTGTTCCTCGTTTTCCAAGAGCCTCAGCGCCGCCCAGCGCGTGGGCTGGGCCCTGGCCGGACGCTACCGCAGCAAGGTGGAGGAACTCAAATTCCTCAACACGCTCACCACCTCGTCGTTCCCGCAGCTGGCCATCGCCGAATACCTGCAGAACGATGGCTACGAACAGCATCTGCGCCGCACCCGCAAGGCCTACGCCCAGCAGGCGCGCATCATGGCCGCCGCCGTGCTGCGCTTCTTTCCTGCTGGCACCAAAGTCTCGCAACCGCAGGGCGGCTACGTGCTGTGGGTGGAGTTGCCGGGCAACGTGGACTCCATGCAGCTGTACCGGCGCGCGCTGGAATGCAAGATCACGGTGGGCCCGGGACGCATGTTTTCCGTCAGCCAGGCCTACAGGCATTGCATCCGCCTCAACTACAGCTATCCGTGGAGCGTGGAGGTGGAACAGGCGATCATCTTGCTCGGCAAACTGATCACCGAATTCTTGTAGACCATTCACCCGCCCACCAGCGACATGCGCACGGTGGGATACTGCTTGCGCTGGGCGCCGCCCACCTGGGCCAGCGCGCCGCGCACTTCCGAGTAGCGGTCGCCACGGCGCTGCCAGTGCCGGCGCAGCACGGTTTCCAGCCCTTGCGCGCCTTGCGCAGGATCAAGCTGGGGCCGCAGGTCGAGGCCGTCCTGGGCGAACAAACAAGTAAACAGCTTGCCATCGGACGACACGCGCACGCGGCTGCAGTCGCCGCAGAACGGCTGCGACACGCTGGAAATGAAACCCACTTCGCCGCCGCCATCGAGGTAACCATAACGGCTGGCCGTCTCGTGCAGGATCGGCTTGCCTTCGCCCAGCGACACGAGAGGAAATTCTGCCGCGATCAGCGCGCGCGCCGCCTCCGACGTGACGACGTGCGTGCGCGACCAGGCGCCGATGCCGCCCACGTCCATGAATTCGATCAGGCGCAGGATCACGCCCGTGTGGCGGAAGTGGCGCGCCAGCGGCACGATCTGGCTGTCGTTGACGCCTTTCTGCACGACCATGTTGACCTTCACGGGGTGCAAGCCGACGGCTTGCGCTACCTCAATGCCGTACAGCACTTTCTCGACGGGAAAGTCGACGCCATTCATGCGCTGGAAGATGCCGTTGTCCAGGCTGTCGAGGCTGACGGTGACGCGGTCCAGGCCCGCCTCCTTCAGCGAGCGCGCCTTGGCCGCCAGCAAGCTGCCATTCGTCGTCAGCGCGATGCTCACGGCGCGCCCGTCCGGGGTGGTGAGGCGCGCCAGCATCTCGATCAGCCGTTCCAGATTCTTGCGCAGCAGCGGTTCGCCGCCCGTGATGCGGATCTTATCCACGCCCAGGCGCACGAAGGCGCGCGCCATCGTTTCGATCTGCGCGAAGGACAGGCGCTCGCTTGATGGCAGGAACGGGTAATCGCTGGGGTAGAGCTCGGCCGGCATGCAATAGGTGCAGCGGAAGTTGCACTGGTCGATGACGGAAATGCGCAAGTCCGTCAGGGGGCGGCCCAGCATGTCCACGCAGGGCGCGATATGGTCTGGCTGCCGGAGTTCTGGCTGCGGAGACAGGATGGTATTCATTGTGCTTCCCCCTTGATGTGCATTCGTCAGGACGTAGCATAGGGCGAATGGGGGCAGGCCAGGAGGTACAGTCCGGCGCCAGCCGATAGAGTACAGATGCGGTTTTACTCTGCCGGCGGCGGCGCGAACACGCTGGCGCACAGCTCGGCACCCGCCGCGGAGAGCAACGCGCTGCCGCCGCCGCTCTCCGCCGTGTTCACGACGACCAGGCCCGCGCTGGACAGCGCATTGAGCTGGCGCAGCAAAGTACTCATCTGTACCCCTGCCCGCTTGGCCAGCTTGGCCAGCGACCACGGTTTCTCGGGCGCCTCCTGGTGCGCTTGCCACAGCAGCGCCAGCAGCGCTATCAGTGCCGCGTCGACTTCGTCTTCCTTGTTGTGCATGTTTTTCTCCTTGTCCACATCATAAATCAGCGCTGGCGCCGGCGCGACCGGCATCGTCGTCTTGCCATCTGTACTCTGTTTTTTTGTCCGGAACTGTGCGCCTACGGGGCAGTCCGCCGCCCCTACCATGTGATTGTCCCATCGCATATCACCAGGAGAGTCATCATGAGCAAGCCAAAGTCCGACGCGCGCATCGCGCCCTACACCCATGCCGCGGCCGGCTGGGGTGCCCTCAAGTACGTGGCCATCAACCTGTTCAAGGAAAAAGTCAGCGCCGGCAATTACCGTTCGCTGTTCGAGCAAAACCAGCCCGACGGCTTCGACTGTCCCGGCTGCGCCTGGCCCGACCGCGAACACGCGTCGACCTTCGAATTCTGCGAAAACGGCGTCAAGGCCGTGGCCGCCGAATCGACGAGCAAGCGCGTGCGCCCCGAGTTTTTCGAGGAGCACACGGTCACGGCATTGATGGAGCAGTCGGACTATGATCTGGAACAACATGGCCGTTTGACGGATCCCATGGTGTACGACGCGGCCAGCGACAAATACCAGGCCATTTCCTGGGACGACGCCTTCGCCCTCGTGGCGCACCATTTGCACGCGCTGGACGACCCGAACCAGGCCGCCTTCTACACGTCGGGCCGCGCCAGCAACGAGGCGGCTTTCCTGTATCAGCTGTTCGTGCGCGCCTATGGCACGAATAACTTCCCCGACTGCTCCAACCTGTGCCACGAAGCGACGAGCCGCGGCTTGCCGGAAACGGTGGGCATCGGCAAGGGCACGGTGCTGCTCGACGACTTCGAGCATGCGGATACCCTGCTGCTGTTCGGCCAGAACCCCGCCACCAACCACCCGCGCATGCTGGGCGAATTGCGCGAAGCATCGCGCCGCGGCGCCACCATCGTTTCCATCAACCCGCTGCATGAACGGGGCCTGGAACGCTTCACCAGCCCGCAACACCCGCTGGAAATGCTGACGGGTGGCAGCACGAACATCTGTTCGCTGTTCATCTGCCCGACATTGGGCGGCGACTTCGCGCTGATCAAGGCCATGGCCAAGCGCGTCGTCGAGCTCGATGACGACGCCATCGCCCACGGCCAGGAGCGCGTGCTCGACTGCGATTTCATCGCCGAACACACGAGCGGCTTCGACGCCTTCGCGGCCGACCTGCGCGCGGAAAGCTGGGACTTGCTGCTGGCCGAATCGGGCGTGGCGCGCGACAAGATCGAAGAGTTGACGCAAATCTATGTCAAAGGCAAGGCCGTCATCGCCACCTGGGGCATGGGCGTGACGCAGCACAAGAATTCGCTGGCCACCGTGCAGATCCTGTCGAACTTGATGATGATGCGCGGCAATATCGGCAAGCGCGGCGCGGGTCTGTGCCCGGTGCGCGGCCACTCGAACGTGCAGGGCGACCGCACCATGGGCATCGAAGAACAGCCGACCAAGGAATTCCTCGACCGTCTGGGCCTGGTCTTCGGTTTTGAACCGCCGCGCCACCACGGCTACGACGCCGTCGGTACCATCGAGGCCATGCTGGAGAAAAAAGTCAAAGTGTTTGTCGCGCTAGGCGGCAATTTCTCGATGGCCACGCCGGACACGCCGCGCACCTGGGACGCGCTGCGCTCGTGCGACCTGACGGTCCACATCGCCACCAAGCTCAACCGCAGCCACCTCGTGCACGGCAAGGATGCGCTGATTTTGCCTACGCTGGGCCGCACGGAAATCGACGTGCAGCAAGGCGTGGCGCAGGGTGTGACGGTAGAAGACTCGATGAGCATGGTGCACATCTCGTTCGGCATGAACCAGCCCGCCTCGCCCAATCTGCGCTCGGAAATCGCCATCGTGGCCGGCATGGCGCAGGCGACACTGGGCAGCGAAAAGATCGACTGGCTGCGCTATTCCGGCAACTATGCGCTGCTGCGCGATTCTATCGAGCAAGTATTCGACGACTTTTTCGACTACAACTTGCGCGTGGCCAAACCGGGCGGTTTCCACCTGGAAATTGCATCGCGCGAACGGGTGTGGAAGACGGACAGCGGCAAGGCGCAATTCCTCGTCAACGCCGTGGAACGCGATACCCCCATCCATCGCGCGCGCCAGCAATACGGCGAGCGCCTGATGGTGCTGATGACAACGCGTTCGCACGACCAGTACAACACGACGATCTACGCCATGGACGACCGCTATCGCGGCGTGTTCGGCCAGCGCCGCGTCGTCTTCATCAACAAGGATGACCTGGCCATGCTGGGTTTTGCGGCCGGCGACTGGGTCGACCTGATCGGCGTGTGGCATGACGGCATAGCACGCCGCGCCGACCGCTTCCTGCTGGTCGAGTACGACATTCCGCGCGGCTGCATCGGTGCCTACTACCCGGAAACCAATCCGCTGGTGCCGCTGGGCAGCGTGGGCCACGGTTCGCGCACGCCGACCTTCAAATCCATCCCCGTGCTGCTGTCGCCTTCAGCCGCCCTCAGTTGATCAGGAGAACGCCATGTTCGGTTTCGATACCCTGGACCTGTCGCGCGCGCAATTTGCGATGACGGCCATCTTCCACATCCTGTGGCCCATATTGACGATCAGCCTGTCGCTGTTCCTGTTCGTCGTCGAGGCGCTGTGGCTGCGCACCAGCGACCCCGTCTACTACCGCCACGCGCGCTTCTGGAGCAAGTTGCTGGTACTGAACTTTGCCGTCGGCGTCGTCAGCGGGATTCCCCTGGAATTCCAGTTCGGCACCAACTGGGCACCGTTCTCGCACCATTCGGGCCAGTTCATCGGCAACATCCTCGGCTTCGAGGGCGCCATGGCCTTCATGCTGGAAGCGGGTTTCATCGGCGTCATGATGTTCGGCTGGGGCCGCGTACCGAAGGGCGTGCACCTGTTTGCCACCGGCATGGTGGCGCTCGGCTCCAGCATTTCCTCGTTCTGGATCATGGTCGCCAATTCCTGGATGCAGACGCCGGCCGGCGTGCGCGTGGTCGACGGCAAGATCATCGTCACCGATTACGTGGCCGCCATCTTCAATCCCGACATGGCCTGGGCCGTGGGCCACATGTGGGTGGCCGCCGTGGAAACGGGCTTGATCGTCATCGCCGGCATTTCCGCCTGGTATATGTTCAAGCGCAGCGAACCGGCCTTCTTCGCCCGCTCGTTCAAGCTGGCGCTGATGCTGTTGCTGGTCATTGCACCGTTGCAAGTGTGGCTGGGCGACTCGAGCGGCGTCGACGTCTTCAAGACCCAGCCCGCCAAGGGCGCGGCCATCGAAGGCCACTGGCACACGAATCCCGATGGCGAAGGGGCGGCCTGGTCCTTGCTGGCCTGGCCCAACCAGACCGAGCAGAAGAACGACTGGTCGCTGGAAGTGCCCGGCATGCTCAGCGTGATCGCCACGCATAGCGCCACGGGCAAGATCACGGGCCTGGCCGACATCGCCCGCGCAGACCAGCCGCCCATGCTGCCGCTGCTGTACTACGCGTTCCGTGCCATGGCCGGCATCGGCATGTGGTTCGTGCTGCTGGCGTTCTGGACCTTCGTCGCCTGGCGCAAGGTGGGCGGCCGGGTGCAGGAGTTCGTGCGCAACCGCAAGCTGCTGCTGGCCTGGGTGCTGACGATACCGCTGCCCTACATCGCCGTCGAGTGCGGCTGGATCGTGCGCGAGGTGGGACGCCAGCCATGGGTCGTGTACGGCTTGCTGCGCACGCGCGACGCCGTTTCCGACGTGGCGGCCCATGCCGTGGCCGGCAGCATGCTGATGTTCTGCGTGTTTTACATCGTGCTGTTCCTCACTTTCTTCGTGTTCGCCAGGAAATGGCTGCAACAAGGCCCGGACGTGGCGCTGCCCCTGCCCGATGCCGTACATGCCACGGGGTATTGAAATGCGCCCCCATCAATCAAGGAGTTTGTAATGGATATCAATTCGCATGCCATGCTAGGCAACGCCTGGTTCGGCCTGATCGGCCTGATGCTGGTGTTTTACGTGGTCACGGACGGCTTCGACCTGGGCGTGGGCATCCTCAGCCTGTTCACCCGCCGCGAGCAGGAACGCAACCTGATCTTCCAGTCCATCGCCCACGTGTGGGACGCCAACGAAACCTGGCTGGTGGTGGTGGGCGGCGCCCTGTTCGGCGCCTTTCCCAGCGCCTACGCCACCCTGCTGGAACAATTGTACATTCCCATCATGCTGCTGATCGCCAGCCTGATCATGCGCGGCGCCTCGATCGAGTTCCGCCATGCGGCCGGCAACAAGCGCCTGTGGGACCTGATCTTCGGTGTGGGCAGCCTGCTGGCCGCCGTGGCGCAGGGCGTGGTGCTGGGCGAAGTCATCACGGGCTTGCAGCCGGGCCCGCTGAGCGGCACCTTCACGGCCTGCACGGCGCTGGGCGTGGTGGCCGGCTATTGCCTGCTGGGCAGCACCTACCTGATCAAGAAGACGGGCGGCCAGCTGGAAGCGGCGGCGCGCCGCTACGCGACCACCAGCGTGCTGGCGACGGTCGCGGCCGCCATCGTGCTGTCGGCCGGCACCATGGTCTTCAGCGCCATCGGCCACGACCGCTGGGCGCAGCCGGGCGTGTTCGGCGTGCTGCTGGCCCTGGCCGCCGTCGCCGCCAGCGCTTTTATCTACATCCTGTGGGCCGTGCACGTGAACGGCGTGCGCGGACCGTTCCGCGGCGCCATCGTACTGTTTTTGGCCTCGTTCGCGGGCCTGGCCATCAGCTTCTTCCCGGACCTCGTGCCGGGCAAGCTGAGCATCGCGGCGGCCGCGTCCGATGAGCCGACGTTGATCTTCATGCTGATCGGCATGGGTTCCATGCTGCCGATCATGGTCGGCTACAACCTGTTCCAATACTACGTCTTCGAGGGCAAAGTCGTGCCCCGCAAGCATTGATCGGCATCAGATCATGATCATTCGGCCTACCACCAACTGGTTCCGCATGCTGTTCGTCTGGAACGGCTCGGTGCTGCAAGCCATCATCCCGCAACTGCTGCTGATGCTGGTCGTCAGTTCGCTGGCCTTGCTGACGGACGGCCGCATCTTCGGCGTCAAGATTCCGCTCGATACGGCGCCGTTTCCCATGGTCGGCATCAGCCTGGCGATCTTCCTCGGCTTTCGCAACAACGCCAGCTATGCGCGCTTCGTCGAGGCGCGGCATATCTGGGGGCAATTGCTGATCGCCGCGCGGGCCCTCGCTTCGCAGGCGCTCACGTATCTGCCGCAGGAAACGAGCGGCCTGGACCACCAGTTGCTGCTGCGCCGCCTGATCGCCTTCGTCTACGCGCTCAAGCACCAGCTGCGCCAGACGGACCCGCAAGAAGACCTGGCGCGCTACCTGCCGGCCACGGAAGTGCAGCAATTGCAGGGCGTCAACTTCAAGCCCGTCGCCTTGCTCCATTCGGTGCGCGCCATGCTGCACGAGGCCGTGCAGCGCCAGCCGGGCCAGATGCAGCTGCTGTGGACGCTCGACACCCAGCTCAACGACCTGGCCGCCACGGTGGCCGGCTGCGAGCGCATCAAGAACACGCCGATCCCGTATCCATACGGCGTGCTGGTGCACCGCACCGTCTACATGTACTGTTTTTTACTGCCGCTGGGCCTGGTGGACGCCATCGGCGTGGCCACGCCCCTCATTTCCGTCTTCGTTGCCTACACCCTGTTCGCGCTGGAAGCCATCGCGCAGCAGATCGCCGAACCGTTCGGCCTGGCGCCCAATTGCCTGGCCCTCAACGCCATGACGCGCGAAACGGAACGCTCGCTGCTGGAATTGAACGGCGACCCGCTGCCGCCTTCGATACGGCCCTGCCCCCGCTATCAAATCAATTAATTTATATGCCTAACAAAACCGTAGCGAGCGGATGTGAGTTGTGGCTGAGAAGCGCAGCTGTGCGAATGCACAGTGAGCATCGCAGGCCGCAAATCGCGACGCGCAGTAGGTTTGGTCAGGTATAGGAGGAGAAAATCATGGAATGCGACATCACCACCATCGAACGCGATGGTTTTCTGGAAGTGCCCATGGTGCGCCACCAGGGGGGCGTGGCCACAGCGGGCCGCGACATGGTGGCCGAGGAATATCCCGTGGCCCTCGTCTACAACGGCATCGCCCACGCCGTGATGATGGCCACGCCGCGCGACCTCGAGGAATTCGCCGTCGGTTTCACCTTGACGGAGGGCATCGTCGGCAGCGTGCGCGACATCTACGACCTCGACGTGTGCTGCGGCGAAGACAGCGCGGAAGTGCGGCTGACCATCGCGCAGCCTGATTTGATCAAGCTCAAGGCCCGCCGCCGCGCGCTGACGGGGCGCACGGGCTGCGGCGTGTGCGGCATCGAAAGCCTGGCCCTGCTGGACCTGGTGCCGGAAAAGATTACGCGGCCCCTGCCGCCGCTGGTGGCCAGCAGCGCCATCCTCGGCCGGGCCGCGCGCGAACTGCTGCCCTACCAGGAGCTGATGCACAAGACGGGCGGCGTGCATGCGGCCGCCTGGTGCACGGCCGAGGGCGCGGTGGTAAAAGTGTTCGAGGACGTGGGCCGGCATAACGGCCTCGATAAACTGATCGGCTACCTGGCGCTGCACCGCATCGCCATGCACGACGGCTTTGTCTTCCTGTCCAGCCGCGCCAGCTATGAACTGGTGCGCAAGTCGGCGCGCATGCATATCGGGCTCGTCGCCACCATCTCGGCGCCCACCTCGCTGGCCATCCGCATCGCGCGCCAGGCCGGCATGCAGCTGGCCAGCTTTTGCCGCCGCGACGGTTTTGTCGATTACACGGCGGGCGAAGGGGAAAATAGCGGCCAGCATGCACCGTGAACAGCCGATGCTACATTCTTTGCCGTAAAGCAAGTGCACGCTTGACTTGCCGTCGCTGCGGGCTTTCAATGGCAATAATTTCCAATTGTTAACTTTTCCTGCTGCAACTGCGGCAGCGATGAAAGGATGGCGCGATGGCCCTGGCACACGAGCAGCATCTGGCAGACACCTGGCAAACGGGCGGCTTGAAGCCGCGCGCCTGCGACTGCGGCGGCACCGTCTTCACCATCCTGCACCAGCGGGTGATGGCGGACATGCGGCGCCGGCAATTTCTCGGCGGCACGGCTGCCATGCTGGCACCGTTCATCGGCCTAGGCCTGTCCACCAGCAATGCCATCGCCCAGCAGCCGCAAGCATCCGAACGCCCTCTGTTGCTGACCAATCTGCGCCTGTTCGACGGCACGGGCAAGGCGCCCCGCGCAGGCATCCACGTGCTGGTGACGGGGGCGACCATCACTGCCCTGCTGCCGGCCGGCGAGAAAGTCGAGGGCGCGCAAGTGATCGATTGCCAGGGCAAGCTGGTCATGCCGGGCCTGATCGACGCCCACTGGCACACCATGCTGGCCGCCATCAACCAGGTGACGGCCATGACGTCCGATGTCGGCTATCTGTACCTGGTGGCGGCGCAGGAAGCGCGGCGCACCCTGCTGCGAGGATTTACGTCCGTGCGCGATCCCGGCGGCCCCGCGTTTGCATTACAACGCGCCATCGATGAAGGCATCGTCGACGGTCCGCGCATCTTCCCGTCGGGCGCCATGATTTCGCAGACCTCGGGCCACGGCGACTTCCGCATGCGTTCCGATATCCCGCGCGCGGCCAACGCGCCGCTGGGCATGGCGGAAACGGCGGGCATGGCCATGATCGCCGATGGCGAGGCGGAAGTGCTGCGCCGCGTGCGCGAGCAGCTGATGCTGGGCGCGACGCAGATCAAGATGATGGCCGGCGGCGGCGTCGCGTCCATGTACGACCCGCTCGACAGCACGCAGTACTCGGAGCGCGAACTGCGCGCCGGCGTGGAAGCGGCCGCCGACTGGGGCACGTATGTGATGACCCACGTCTACACGCCAAAAGGCATACAGCGCGCCATCCGCGCGGGCGTGCGCAGCATCGAGCACGGCCAGCTGGCGGACGACGAATCCGCGCGCATGATGCGCGACACGGGCACGTGGTGGAGCCTGCAGCCTTTCCTGCAAGACGCGGATGCGAATGTGTATCCTGACGCGGCGCGCAAGGCCAGCCAGGCCATCGTCTCGGAAGGCACGGTGAAGGCGTATGCGCTGGCGCAAAAGTACGGCATCAAAACGGGCTGGGGCACGGATATCCTGTTCAACGCGAAAAACACGCCGACCCAGGGCCGCCAGCTGGCCAAGCTCACGCGCTTTTACGATCCCCTGACCTTGCTGGCGCAGGCGACGGGCCGGAATGGCGAATTGCTGGCCCTGTCCGGCCAGCGCGCGCCCTACCCGGGCGCCCTGGGCAAGCTGGCGACAGGCGCCCTGGCCGACTTGCTGGTGGCCGAGGGCGATCCCACGAAAAACCTCGATTTCCTCGCGCATCCCGAGGAAAGCTTGTTCCTGATCATGAAGAACGGGCGCATCTACAAGGACAAATTGAGCGCGCCGCTGGCAGGCTGAGGCTACCGGCGTTGGCAAGCGGGCAAGGCTTGCCGCATAATGCGGGCATGTTCAAACTGACTTTTCTCGGCACGTCTTCCGGCGTGCCCACGCGCCACCGCAACGTCACGTCGCTGGCCCTGCAAACCACGCACAACCGCGACTGGTGGATGATCGATTGCGGCGAAGCCACGCAGCACCGGCTGCAGCGCCTGCCCTTGTCCGTGCACGACCTGGTGGGCATCTGCATCACCCACGTGCATGGCGACCACAGCTATGGGCTGCCGGGCCTGCTGGCCAGCGCCTCCATGACGGGGCGCAAGAAGCCATTGCTGCTGATCGCCCCGGCCGCCATCAAGGCATGGATCGACGCCACCCTGTTGCATACGGAACTGTTCCTGACGTATCCGCTGATCCACATCGACGTGGACAGCGCACCCGTCGTGCATGCAGCAGCGGGCTTGACCGTCTCGCGCCATGCGCTGTCGCACCGCGCACCGAGCGTGGCCTACCGTTTTACGCTGGAAACGAGCAGGTGGAAACTGGACAAGGCCGCCCTGCAGGCGGCGGGCGTGCCGCCCGGCCCGGCCTGGGGACTCTTGCAGGCGGGTCAGGATGCGCTGCTCGACGATGGCATGGTCTTGCACGCCGCCGCGTTCCGCCAGACGGAAACGCAGCGCGCCACCGTGGTGATCGGCGGCGACAACGACACGCCGTCCTTGCTGACGGACGCCTGTGCCGATGCGCAATTGCTCGTGCATGAAGCCACCTACACGGAAGCCATGCTGCAAAAGGTGGGGCCCGGCCCCACGCACAGTTCCGTGCAGCGCGTGGCGCAGTTCGCCGAAGCCGTCCGCTTGCCGAATCTGATCCTCACCCACTTCAGTGCCCGCTATCACAATGCGGACGGCATGGCCGAACTGGAAGCGGAAGCACGGCTGCATTACTCGGGTGAACTGTTCCTCGCGCGCGATTTCGACAGCTATGAACTCGATGCGGCCGGCGTGCTCGGCAAGCTGCCGGGGAAGTCTAGTGGGGATTGACGCCGTATTGCTCCGCATACTCGGCGGCCAGCGCGCGCGCCGCCTGCTGCTGTGAGGGCGTGAGGATTTCCAGCAACTGGTCGCGGTTCTTGATCGATTGCGTGCTGCCCGCCTCGGCCGGCATGGCGATCCACGCATACGCCTGCACGTAATCGAGCTCGACGCCCTGCCCTTGCGCGTACAGCAAGCCGTACTCGTTCTGCGCCGACAGGGAACCGGCCTCGGCCGCCTGCTTGTACCAGAATGCCGCCTCGGCGTAGTCTTGCGGTACATCAATACCCTTGCGGTAAGCCTGCGCCAGATTGAATTGCGACTGGCCATCGCCCGCCTCGGCCGCCTGGCGTCCGTAGGCCAGCGACTGCCGCATATCTTGCGCGACGCCATCGCCGCTCGCATACATCAGGGCCAAATTGGCCAGCGACGGCGGAAAGCCCGCCTGCGCTGCCGCCGTAAACAATTCCACCGCTTTCGGCACGTCTTGCGTCACGCCATGGCCCTGGTAATACAGGCTGGCCAATAAATGCTGTCCCGCGGGATCGCCAGTGCGCGCCGCGGCGTCGAATTGTTTAAATGCCTCGGCATGATTGCCGTCGTTATAAGCGAGAATGCCCGCTTCATTCAAAGATTCGGGAGAAGATGTCATCAGCATTCCTTATGCGGGGATTTTCTGGCATTGTACACAGCACTGTTCCGCACAGAATGCACAATAGAAACCGTGTGGCGCATTGCCCAAATCATGCGTTATGATCATTCTCCACCTGATGCAATCGGGGCATTGTGCCCGAAGAATAACGCCATGAAATTGATTGTTCTGCTTTTATCCCTGATTGCCACGTCGGCTTATGGCGGCACCTTGCACCTGGACAAAGCCGCGACAGGAACAGTGCGGCAAGCGGCCGATATCCGCTATGTCAATCACGATGAAAAACAGACCTACCGGCTGAAAGCCGGCAAGCAGTGGCTCAATGGCAGTTGCAGCAGCAGTGGTACGGGCAATTTGCATGCGCTGCTGCTGGACATGAATTTCGACGGCCATGCCGACCTGTGGGTCACAGGTTATACGGATAGCCAGGGACGCATCCGCTGTTCCGATGTGTGGCTGTGGGATGCGCAAGCAAAACAATACAGTTTCAACAAACCCTTATCGGCGATTCCAAATCTCGATATCAACATCGCCGAGCAAAGAATCGAAGGCGGCATCGCCAATTGCGGCTGCGCGGCGCAATGCTTTTATGAAGACAGCTATAAGTGGCGGGCAAATACATTAATCGCCATCGCCCGGCGCGCACAGGATTGCGAGCGCTACCGGGAATACCGCCTCAATGATAAAAATGACCTGATCATCGTCAAGGATGAAATCATCGATAGCGCCAATCCCGGCCAGCAAGCCATCGAACATACCAAAGCCGTTGACTGGCAGCGCCACGCGCAAACCATGCGCAAATCCTGGGAGTAAATCCTTCACTACCATCCAACAATTCACAACAATTCACGCACACATGACGACACATCCCGCATCGATTACTTTCCATACCGCCCAGGCGGAAGACACCCCGGCCTTCATCGCCTTGCGCGGCAAGACGCGGCAAAATGCCGTTTCACGCGAACGCCTGGCGGAAGTGGGCATCACGGCCGACACCTGGGCCGGGATGATGCGCTCGGGCAGCCTGCCCGGCCAGGTCTGCCATCACGACGGCCAGCTGGTCGGCTACTGCTTTGGCGAGCGCGACACGGGCGAAATCATCGTCCTGGCGCTGCTGCCGGAATTCGAAGGCCTCGGCATCGGCAAGACCTTGCTGGAACTGGTGATGGCCGAGCTGCGCGCGCAGGGCCACCAGCGGCTGTTCCTCGGCTGCTCCAGCGACCCCGCTTCGCGCTCCTACGGCTTCTACCGCTACCTGGGCTGGACCGCGACGGGCGAGACGGACAAGTATGGCGACGACGTGCTGGAGTTTCGCTGGACGGCCTAGCGCCTAGCCAGGCACGCGGCTGGCATCCCACACGCGCAGGATCTGCGTAATGGCGGCGTCAAACACGGCGTAACCCACGCCGTCGCGGGCCTGGATAGACACGCCCGACAAAAAACTGTCGAAGACGGCCGCCAGCGCCGCAGCATCCGTACCCGCCGGCAACTCACCGCCGGCCATGCCCCGCTCGACGCAATGCACGAAACCGGCACGCGTGCGCGTGCGCGAAGCCGTCAGCGGGGCTGCCACGGCCGCACGTTCGGCCGTCGGCGCGCTCATACAGCCGAGCGCCACCATGCAGCCGGGCGGATGTCCCGCATCGGACTGCATGCGGGCCGACTGGCGCAAGGCCAGCTCGATGGCCACGCGCGGCGCCAGGCCATCGTCCCACAAACATTCCGTCACGCGCGCAAACGTGTCCAGATAGCATTGCGCCGCCTCGCGGAACAGCGCTTCCTTCGAGCCGAACGCCGCATAAAAGCTGGGCGCGGAAATGCCGCCGCCCAGGCTCGCCTTGAGCTGGCTCAAGGACGTCGATTCATACCCTTGCTGCCAGAATAAAAACATGGCCTGCTCGACGGCTGCCTGCCGGTCGAACGTGCGCGGCCGTCCCATTTGCGCCATCCACCGCTCCTTCTCGTCTATTCACCACCACTTACATACTACTCGATACAGAAGTCATTGACAACGCGGCGCACCATCACCTATATTTATACCGATCGATATATATGTACCGCCACGACGGTCAGGGCACTCCCGCGCCTGGCCGCCCCGTCACATTTCCAAGGATAGCCGCTTTGAATCACGCCACGCTCACCACCGGAGCCAGCCCCGCGCTGGCCGACCGCCTCCCCGTTTCGGGTTTATTGGCCCTGGCCATGACGGGTTTCATCTGCATCGTCACGGAAACCTTGCCCGCCGGCCTGCTGCCGCAGATCAGCGCGGGGCTCGGCATCAGCGCCGCGCTGGCCGGGCAAATGGTCACGGCCTATGCGCTCGGTTCCCTGCTGGCGGCCATACCGCTGACCATCGCCACGCGCGGCTGGCGCCGCCGCAACGTGCTGCTGCTGACCATCATCGGCTTTCTCGTGTTCAATACCGTCACGGCCCTGTCCTCCCACTACTGGCTGACCCTGGCAGCCCGCTTCTTTGCCGGCATGGCGGCCGGGCTGGCGTGGAGCTTGCTGGCCGGCTACGCGCGGCGCATGGTGGCGCCCCAGCAGCAAGGCCGCGCCCTGGCGCTGGCCATGGTGGGTGCACCCGTCGCCCTGTCCCTGGGCGTGCCGCTGGGCACCTTGCTCGGTTCGCTCGTCGGCTGGCGCGCCGCGTTCTGGATCATTTCCGCGCTGACATTGGTCCTGATCGGGTGGGTGCTGGCGAAAGTGCCGGACTACCCTGGCCAGCGTGCGCATGAGCGCCTGCCCCTGCACCGCGTCTTCACGACGCCGGGCGTGCGCCCCGTGCTGGCCGTCGTCATCGCCTGGATGCTGGCGCACAACATTCTCTACACCTACATCGCCCCGTTCGTGGCGCCAGCCGGATTGACGGGGCGCATCGACCTGGTGCTGCTCGTCTTCGGCGCCGCGGCCATGGCCGGCATCTGGATCACGGGGAAATTGGTCGAGCGCCACCTGCGCGCCACCGTGCTGGCCAGCCTGGCGACCTTTGCCGCCACGGCCCTGGTGCTGGGCGTCGCATCGCACGTTCCTGCCGTCATCTATGTCGGCATGGCCGTCTGGGGCCTGAGCTTTGGCGGCGCAGCAACGCTGTTGCAGACGGCACTGGCCGACACGGCCGGCAGCGGCGCCGACGTGGCCTTGTCGATGAACGTGGTGGCGTGGAATGGCGCGATTGCGGCCGCAGGCGTGGTGGGCGGCGCCCTGCTGGAAACCTGGGGCGCGGACGCTTTCCCGTGGGCCATGGTGGCTTTGCTCATGCTGGCATTCGTGGTCGCCTGGTCGGCCCGCGCGCACGGTTTCCGGCCGGGACGGCGCAGCGGCGGCGCGCCCGTGGCCGGGCATTGAGATTGTCTTATTGCGTTGCCGGCACCGTCACGATGTGGGGCACGTGTCCCGTATGCGCGAGGAAACGGACCAGGGTGGCATGCGACAGCGCCACCGTGGCCGTATTGCGCAGCGGATGGGCTTGTATATGGTCAGCATCCCACACGGCCTGGTCCAGCACCAGTTCTACCGCCTGCGCGCCGTCATGGATCAGCGCAAACAGGCTGACGGAGCCGGGCGTGATGCCCAGGTGCTGCAGCAGGCGCTCGGGCGAAGCCATGCTCAGCTTACTGGCCGGCAATAACCGCCCCAGCGCCGCCAGGTCGATGCGCTTGTCGAAAGGCACGATGACGAGAAAATGCCGCCGGCCCTTGTCATCGCGCACGAACAGGTTTTTCACCATCAGGCCGGGCATGGCGGGCACGTGGATGAGCGCCTCATCGATGGTGTGCACGGCCGGGTGTTCGACCATGGTGTAATCGCCGGCGCTGCTTGCCAGCCAGCGGGACAGTATCTCTTGCATGGGCATTTCCTCAACGCGAGTGCGATGGGAAATTGTAGCGGATCGGGGCGCTGTCACCGCTAAGGTTTTTTCTCCGCCTCGGCTTGATCGGCGGCCGCCAGCCCCCAGTCATTCCAGCCTTCGCCGAACAGCTCGATGGGATGCTGCGTGCGTTCGGAACCATTGCCGCAGCGCATGGCATCCGGCGGACAATACTTGTCGCAACCCCAGCAGATGCGCTCGGGGTTCTTCGGGTTCAGGGGAAAGGGCTTGGCCATGGCGTGGGGATGCAGTCGGTTGAGGTCTCGTTGACGACTCTAGACCTGGCGCGGGGGAACGGTCAAACGAATTTCAGTGAGGAATTTGCTTAGGTCAAGTTTGCGAAGATTGCTGCGGCAGCAGCTTGCATCCTATGTTCACCCAAGAGACCAGCGAACGTCATTCCCTCTCATAACTACTTACCGCATCATTAGCATGACTCTTGATGACCTTCATTATTTTTCCATTGCCTTTATATTTCATTTCAAGAACTCTCAGCTGATTTTGCGCCACCTTGCAGTATTTATGTATGTTCTTGAGGAGATCATCCTGCTGCCGCTTAGGTAGCTCCCCATCAAATTCTCCCGCCAAGTGCTCACATGCTTCTGCGTTATAGATAAACCTGCTGACATCCTTAGGGAGTGGCTCGGCTGAAAAGGCAAAAGGAAGAACAAAGCAAATAGGCACTATCAGAAAAATTTTTCGCATGACTTTCCTTTAATAGCCGTTATTGGACCAGTGTGGCCGGTCGCTTCCAGGCCCGCTGTATTTCTTTACCCCATATGTTGCAGCGACCGCAATAAGTTGCCTGTTCATGCCCGTCCTCGGCAAAGTGGCAATCTTCACCAGATTGCCGCTCGCATCTTTCACCTCAACCGTTCCGCTCCACAGCAAATCCATATCAATTGCCAGACCAGAATTGTGTTGCGAGCGCAGTGCGGGTTTGATGGGTAAATGATTAATCTGCAAGACAATCAACATTGCCTTTGCAGCCTTGACAGATGCGTCAATTTCACCGTGATCCCATTCGATATGCACACCCGCCATTTTCGGGATGTGTTGGGGATCAAGCTGTTTTCTTGCGATTCTCCACGCATAATGCATCAGGTAGGAGCGCTGCGGCGGTCTGTAGGTGGCATTGATTGCAACCCTGATCCCCGCCTCTTTCATTGCATATAGAAAATCTTCCACTGCCAAACGAAAATTTCCCGACAAATCCCTGGTGTTGGTGCTGCCTGGAAATTTTCGCCCCCATTTCTCACCACTGAGTTCGTCGTCCATCTCGCCTCCATCATCAAATGTCCTTAATTTAATGCAAACCTGGAGGGATGGTGTTGACAGAGAACAGGAGGCTTTGGCAGCAATATCAAGTGGCTATAGACGCCTTATCCCGCAGAAACAGATACTTCCAGCACGGTCCGCGCGTAGCAGGCACCACCGTCAGCCGCCTGCGCCTTCATCTCGTCCAGCGCATACACCATCGTCACCGTAGCGCCGGGCACGAACAGCTTGATGTCCTGCTTGCGGTGCGTGTAGATGCTCTCGTTGACTGTCGAGCCATCGGCCAGACGCAAAGTGAAGCTGTTGACTTGATCGCCGCGCCGGCTATCCTGGCCAGCGAAATACGTGCGCTCGATGCAGCCCGTCAACGTTTGCGTCTGGAGGCGGCCGGCTTTGATGCTTTCCCACCACTCGTCGGAGGCGAACAGGCCGTGCCTGCCTTTCAGGCCCATGTGGGGCCTGGAGCTGTCGAGGGTAAGAGCCTGGGTCTTGGCCACGCGAGCGGGGTCTTGTGCCAGGGCTTCGGCGAGGGTGTAGACGGGTCTCATAAAGGCACAAGCGTTCCTGGAAGCGCTCACTTAATGTTTGCGCCGAATGATAAAAGCATTCGCGGCAGGTTCAAAACCGAGCGTCGGATAGTAGGACATGGCATCGGGAGCGGAAAGCAATATCAGGGACACTTCGTCGCCGATGACGGCCTGGGTGCGCTGGACAAGCGCTTTGCCGATACCCATGCCCTGGTATTGCTTGTCTACCGCCAGATCCGAGAGATAACAGCAATACGCATGGTCGGTCAGCGAGCGGGCAAGCCCCACCAGCTGGCCATCCACCCATGCCGACAGTACCAGGCAAGGCACGGCAAACATGCGCGCGATTCGCGGGAGGTTGCTGGTGGGCCGCTTGATGCCGGACTGATCGAAGACGCGAACAACGTCCAGCGGATCAAGGGGAAAGTTATGACGATATTCGACAGTGGTGTTTTTCATTGGTTCACGGATGTAAAGAGATGGCGCATGGGAAACCTCTGCCATGCACCTAGTATAACCAGCGATGATCGAGGCATGCGGACGATACGGCATCGGTGACGGGGCGCCAGGAGTGCGCGCCAGAGGCGCCATGCTGCCAGCGGCCACATCGCCGGCATGCCCGTTCAGTGATTAAAGCACCTCCAATCTGTTAAAATAGTTGAAAATTTTAATGATCCATGAATAACCTGTATTTTTCAGACACAAGGAATGTGTTTAGCAAATGAAAGCCATTATATTCTGCACCAGCTTTATAAAAGATGCACCATCATGGGAAAGCCGGTATCAGCGGTGGCTCGATTACTACGAAAACATTCCAATTAATGCAGTAAAGAAGATAATGATTGACGATGGATCGCCATTTCTTCCGCCTGCCGACATTATCAAGACTGTTTCCCATAGCGCTGCGCTGGCTGCAAATGGCGATAAAAACCTCATCATTCGCTTCGACAACAATCTGGGACGACAAAGCGGGGCTGATTACCCGGGCTGGTGGCGCAGTTTTCTTCACTCTGTCAAGGTGGCCAATGAAATGGGCGTGGATAAAATCATCCATATCGAATCGGATGCCTATATCATGACGCCGCGCCTGGTAAAATTCATCAATGAAATCGAATCAGGCTGGAACGTCCTGTGGTCCCCGCGCTATCGCATGCCAGAAACGGCCATTCAAGTTATCTGCAGAGATCAATTTGCGATTTTTGAGAAATTCAAGGATGACCATCCGGATTATTCTTTTCCGGATATTGCGGAAAGGTTGCTTCCTTTTACAACTGTACATACACAGTTCAAAGGCGACCGTTACAGCGATTTCACGAAAAACAGATGGATATTTCGTTCGAAAAAATTCAACAAAATTCCCATTTTTAAACATGTTTTTTTCTGGGAAACAATCCCGCCCGATGCGGACTTTGTCACGCAAGGCATTCAGCGTCAACAATTCGTGTTCAGGCGCGATGAAGCGGCTTGATATTGTGATGGCCGGGGATATCAAACAGACTTGGCAAGGGTTGTAAATATGCAGCTACCATTACGATGGAATCAACGCGTGTGCGTCGCCCTTGCCGGCGCTCTTTTTCTTGTCGCAGGTATCGCCTCGGCAATCGCTGCCACGCTTGACGAGGATAGAACCCGCGGTGACATACATGGTTTGTTTGAGATCAGGGAGGCCGCAGTCAAGTTCATGGCAGCAGAAAATGCCAAAAACGGCACACAGTGGCAGGTATTGGAGCCGAACCGGAAGATTCTGGTGGCGAAATGCGCGCTACCTTTGCATGTGACATGGGTGCCGAAGAGCCATGGCCTGTCTAGGCCGAATGTTGCTGTGAGTTGCGCCAGGACCGTAAAGCCGACGATACAACATAAATGGGACGTGTTTGTGCCGGTCGATAAGGGGCCACAACGCGCCGCAGCTATTCCGGCAAACTCCTGAGAGTCGCAAAAAGACTGCATTGCCGATAGGCCCCAGACAGCGCAGACCTTAGGTGAGGCTGGGCAGGCGCGTCAGAAGTTCGATACGCTGATGACGCGGACTGATGGCGACTCTCGCCCCATGTCGCTCGGTCACCCTCTTCCGAAACGCTCATGTAACGCACAACTCGTCCCTACCCGAGTCAAGTTCCGTCAGGGACGAGGCTCAAGTACATTGGTGACGGCACTACTCTGCCGTAGTCGGGTCAATGACCGAGATGACTTCCGACACGCGGTTTGCAGGGAAGCCACCTTGCTGGGCATGTTCGCGAACCAGCGCTTCATTTGCAGCGATGTAAACACAGTAGATTTTATCGCCAGTAACATAGCTTTGCAGCCATTGAATTTGTGGCCCCATCTTGTTTAAGACACCGCAGGACTTCTGCGAAATGGCTTGAAGTTCTTGCTCTGACAACTTCCCGGCCCCGGGAATATCACGCTCAATAACGTACTTTGGCATAGCAGTCTCCTTATGAGGTTTCCGGGCGAACACGACACTCGCCGGTTCCATGCGTCACATATGCCGTGACATGTATTCGTTATATACCATGCTGGTGGGTTGGTGTTGCTGGAATTACCATGAAACGTACTAGAGTCTGGTCTGCTATTCAGACACGGGTGACGCATGGCGTGCTATGAGAGCGGGTTCAGTTCAGAAGGCGGTTTCTTTATTTCTTGGTGGAGGCGGCGCAAGCCACACATCACTATTTTATGCCGCATCTACGAGATTATCCCGAAGACGTACCTACTGTGCTACCTACCGTCGAAATCGTCCATCAAGATAAAGTTCTGATCTTTTGCCGCCTCTGACTACAAAAAGTCGGCGCTTCACATCACAAGCTTGATACAGAATGGCTGCCACTGGGTTACTGACCTGACCAAGGCAATATATCCATAACATGTCGCAATCTACGCTGTCTCAGCGATATCTCTAATCTCCTGCATCACATCCTGCATGATATTTCCTTGCTGCAGCACCACCACCCGTTGCGCCATGGCGATGGTTTCCGGGCGGTGCGCAACGATCACTCGTGTCAATTGGATACTTTGTATTGCGGTATTTACCGCTTGTTCATTCCATACGTCCAGATGGCTAGTGGCTTCATCGAGCACCAGCAGTTTCGGTTTTTTATACAGGGCGCGCGCCAGCAAGATGCGCTGTTTCTGGCCGCCGGACAGGCCGCTGCCGATGTCGCCCACCAGGGTATTGAAGGCCATCGGCATGGCGGAGATTTCCGCATGCACGGCGGCCAGCTGCGCGCAGGTCTGGATTTGTTGCTGATCTGGCGAAGGCGCAAAGAAGCTGATATTGTCGGCGATAGAACCGGCGAACAGGGTGTCTTCCTGCATCACCGTGCCCAGTAATTGCCGGTAGTTCGTCATGCCCAGGCTGCCCAGCTGGATGCCGCCGATGAGGATCTCGCCTTCTGTTGGTTCCAGCAAGCCCAGCAGCAATTTCATGAGGGTCGTCTTGCCGCAGCCGGACGGGCCGGTGACGGCGATACACTGCCCGGCGGGAATGTGCAGATTGAGGCCTCTCAATACATAGGGTTCGCTGTCGGCGTAGCGGAAGGCCAGGTTACGGATCTCGATCGATGGCGAGATATCGTCCATCTCCACCTCGACGTCGTTGCCGTCTGCTTCCGCGTCCGTCAGGACGATATCGGCCACGCGCTCGCCATGCAGGCGCAGCATGCGCAATTCAAACAATTTGTCGATCAGGCCGGCCATGCGCTGGCTGAACTGGTCCTTGTAGCTGATGAAGGCAAACAGCATGCCCACCGAAAAACGGTTGTCCAGCACGGCCAGCGCGGCCATCCAGATGACGATCACCCGTTCGGCGCTGAAGAGCAAGGTATTGGCCGTCTGGTAGGACACCGATAACTTGGCGATGCGCAGGTCGGCATTGAACTGGTCGGCCAGCGCATTGGTCCAGCTGGCGCGGCGCTCCGCGGCGCGGCCGAACAGGCGGATACTCTGGATGCCGCACACGGATTCCAGGAAGTGCGTCTGCTGTTTTGCCGCGTGGATGATCTGTTCGGCCGTCGCTTCGCGCATGGCCTTGAACAGGGCCCAGCGCAGCAAGACATACAGCAGCACGGCGATGCAGGCCACGCCCGCCAGCAACGGGCTGTAGAACAGCATCATGCCCAGGGTGGCCAGCACCAGCACGCCATCGATGGCGCCTTCGACGAATTGCGTCGTCAGGCTGCTTTGCATGGTCTGGATGGAGTTGAAGCGCGAGACGATGTCGCCCGTGTGGCGCTTCTCGAAATACGGCAGCGGCAACTTTAAAAGGTGGGCGAAGGCATTCCCCAGCCATTGCAAGTTCAGATTGGTGGCCAGCACCGTGGTGATCCAGGAGCGCACGGCGCCGATGGCCGTCTGCACCAGCACCAGCAGCAGAAAGCCGCAGCCGAGCACCGTGATCAGGTCGCGGTCGGCGCCCAGCAGCGCCTCGTCGACCAGCCACTGCATGTAGAACGGCGCCACCAGCGCGCACACCTGCAAGGCCAGGCCCAGCACCAGCAATTGCAGCAAGCCGCGCTTCAATCCCACCACACGCCCCATCAGCGACAGCAGGGAGAATTGCTGCTTTTCCTCGGCCTTCTTGAACTCGGTGGTGGGCGTCAGTTCCAGCGCCACGCCCGTAAAATGTTTCGCCACTGCGGCCAGCAGCAGGCGGCGCTGGCCCACGGCCGGGTCGTGGATCACGGCATGGCTGCCAGACACGAACTTGAGGACGACAAAATGGTTCAAGTCCCTATGCAGGATGGCGGGCAGCTTCAGTTCGGGCAGATGCTGCATGTCGAGTTTCAAGGGCCGCGTATGCAGGGCCAGCCCCTGCGCCATCGCCATCAGCCCTTTTAAAGTCACGCCTTTCAATGACACGGAAAAGCGCCGGCGCATGCTGGAAATGTCGGTCTGGTGGCCCCAGTAGCTGGCCACCATGCACAAGCAAGCCAGGCCGCATTCGGCCGCTTCCGTTTGCAGCAGGACGGGCAGGCGCTGGCTGCGCCAGAAGGACAGGTGGGCAAGATCAGGCAGGTGCATGAGTATTGTGGAAAATCAATATGGGGCTTACAAGCGACCGGAAATGCTGAACAGGGGTTCGAGCACCCATTCATACAGGCGCCGCTGTTCCAGCAGCACGCTGGCGTCAACGAGCATGCCCGACTTCAGGGGCAGGGTTTCGCCATATGCCTGCACGCTCTGGCGCTGCAAGGTCAAGCGGATGCGGTACAAGGGCTCGCCATTCGTGCCGCTGACGGCGCCCGGCACTGCCAGCTCATCGGGCCGCAGCGAGGTGCTGGCCACTTCGCGCACCAGCGCCGGATACTGGCCGAATTTCTGGTACGGATACGCCTGGTAGCGCAGCAACACCGTCATGCCCGGCTTGATGAAGCCGACCGAGCGCGACGGTGCGTAGATTTCCGCCTCCAACTGGGCGCCGGCCGGCAGCACGGAGGCGAGCACGCTGTTGGCCGCCACGGTCTGCCCCAGTTCGGTGGTGATGGCCGTGACCATGCCGTCCTGCGCCGCGCGCACGAGGATTTCGCGGCGCGCCTCGTTTTCCGTCAGGTCTTGCTCGATGGCGGAGACATTGCGCTGCAAGCCTTCCGTGTCGCGCTGCGCCTGCACCTGCAAGTCGCGCACGTCCGCTTCCGTGGTGGCCAGGTCGCGGCCGCTGGCCGACTTGATGCGTTGCAATTCCGCCAGGCGCTGGTGTTGGTCCAGCAGCTCGGCCTGCTTATCCTGCAGCTGGGCGGATGAGATGTAATGGGTGGCGTGCAGCTCGCCGTAGCGCTGGTAGGATTGTTCCGCCAGGGTAATACGGCGCTGCTGCAGCGCGATCCGGGCGCGAGGGTCAGGTCCGCCATTCGGACACGAACTGATGCGTTGGCCGTCGTTACAGGCTGGCTCAGCTGAAAACCTAATTAGAACCACGAACGCGCGCCCTCGGCGCGCGGGGCTGCCGCGCAGCGGCAGCGGTTGGAGGATTCGGGGCGGGCTGGGCCGGTAGGCCCAGCCCTTCGAATCTCACACGCAGGGCGCGCAGGCGCCCTGCTCGCTTCCGCCAGGCAATAAAAAACCGCCCGAAGGCGGTTTCTTTATTTCCTGGCGGAAGCGGTGAGATTCGAACTCACGAACAGTTTAACCCGTCGCCAGTTTTCAAGACTGGTGCCTTCAACCACTCGGCCACGCTTCCAGATGGCAGCATTATACATAAAGGTCACTGGCTTACCAATGGCTAGTACTGTCGTGGCCTTACTCCCCCAACGGCAAGGGCTGGGGCAGACGCCCTACAGGCCCCAGTTTTCCCGCAGCGCCGTCTCGAACTCCCCCGCCGGCAACGGGCGCGAGAACAGGTAGCCCTGCACTTCGTCGCAGCCTGAACTCTTCAGGAAGGCCAGCTGCTCGGCCGTTTCCACGCCTTCCGCTATCACCTTGTGGTGCAGCTGCTGGGCGATGCTGATGATGGTGCTGGCGATGGCGCAGTCGCTGGCGTCGGTCGGGATGCCGGTGGTGAAGGACCTGTCGATTTTCAGGGTGTCGATGGGGAAGCGCTTGAGGTAGGACAAGCTGGAGTAGCCGGTGCCGAAGTCGTCCAGCGACAGGGCCACGCCCAAGGCCGTGATGCGGTCCATGATGCCGATGACCCTCTCGATGTTGTGCATCAGGGTGCTTTCCGTGATTTCCAGTTCCAGCCAGGCCGCTTCCAGGCCGTAGCGGGCCAGGGTCGCCGCCACCCGTGCGGGCAGGGCTGCCGTGAATTCGCGCGCGGAGACGTTGACGGCCAGGCGGATGGGCGGCAGGCCCGCCTGCTTCCACGCCTGAGCCTGGGCGCAGGCCGCTTCCAAGACCCATTCGCCCACCTGCACCACCAGGCCCGTCGATTCGGCCAGGGGGATGAATTCGGCGGGCGGGATCATGCCGTGCTGCGGGTGGTGCCAGCGCACCAGCGCTTCGGCGCCGATGATGCGCCCGCTGCCCAGCGCGTATTTCGGCTGGTAGTGCAGCAGCAGTTGCTGTTCCGACAGGGCCTGGCGCAAGCCCGTTTCCAGGCGCATGCGTGCCTGCATGCCCAGGTTCATGTCCTGGCTGTAGAAGGCCACGCTTTCCGCTTCGCCGCCGCTGTCCTGCTTGGCGCGGTACATGGCGATGTCGGCCAGGCGCAGCAGGGTTTCCGCGTCCTGCCCGTCCTGCGGATACACGCTGATGCCGATGCTGGCGCCCACGCGCAGGTCGTGGCCTTCGATCAGGAACGGTTCCACCAGCGAAGCGAGCAGCTTTTGCGACACCATGCTGGCCTCGAAATGCTGGCCGATGTCGAACAGGCCGACGGCGAACTCGTCGCCGCCCAGGCGCGCCACCAGGTCCTGGTCGCGCAATGCCTGGCGGAAACGCAAGGACACTTGCCGCAGCAGTTCGTCGCCGATGCGCCGGCCCAGGGTGTCGTTGATCAGCTTAAAACGGTTCAGGTCGATGAACAGCACGCAGCCGAGCATCTTGCTGCGCTGCGCCACGCTGAGCGCCTGGTCGACCAGCTTGGCCAGCAGGGTGCGGTTCGGCAGGCTGGTCAGCGGATCGTAATACGCCAGGTGGTGCAAGCGCTCCTCGGCCAGCTTGCGTTCCGTGATGTCCGTCAGGTAGGCGATGAGTCCGATGGGCTTGCCGTCCATGTCCTGCAGCGGCGACAAGGAGAGGCTGGCCCAGAAGATCTCGCCCGACTTCTTTCGGCGACGCACCTCCATCAGGCGTCCGCCCTGCTCCAGGAAGGCGTCGTGGAAACCCGTATCTTCGTCGTCGTACAGGAACAGGATGTTGCGCCCCACGGCTTCCACCGAGGTGTAGCCGAACAGGCGCTCGGCGCCCTTGTTCCAGCTGGTGATGTAGCCCGTCAAGTCCATCGTCAGCACGGATTCGTGCAACTGGTCGAGGATTTGCGTCTGTTGCGCCAGCAAGGCTTCCACTTGCGCGTAGGCATGGGTCGAGCGTTGCGCCAGCGAATGCACCTGCAGCACGCCAGCCGTCAGCGAAGCCAGGCTGGCCAGGTGGCGGCGGTCCGCATCGTTATACACAGGGCGGCCGGCCACGCTGTAATGGCCGAAACAATGGCCATCAAAACTGATTTCCTGCAGCAAAGCGGGCGTATCGCGGGGAAAAGGCGCGGGCGGCGCTGCTGTCGTGGCGGCCGCGGCGCTGGCCGCGGGCAGGAACTGGCCATGCGGGCTGGCCATCACGGCGCTGGCGATACGGCCCAGCTCGGCCACCAGCGCGGGGCCGCGCAAACGCACGACGGCGTCGCACAGGGCGGCGCTGTCACCGAGGTAATCCGACAACGGCAGCAGGGCCATGCTAGAGGTTCCGGCTGACCTGGATGGCCCACTGGTAAGCCTGCAGCAGGCTGCGCCAATAGGTTTCTCCATCGATGCCGGCACGGCGCAAGCCTTCGGGCGGCGGCGTGGCGCTGTCGACCAGCGCCAGCAAGGTGCCCAGCTCGCCATTGCGTTCAAGCAAGGCGGTACTGACTTCAGGCGCCAGATTCAGGGTCGCGATGATCTCTTCCATCGGCATGCCCAGCAGGACGTCGAGCAGGGAAAACACGCCCGCCATGAAGGCCAGGTCCTGCGCGTCGCGGTCGCCGCCGCGCAACTGGCACAGCGCTTCCATCTGCGCCGCGCGCACGGCCGCCAGCGGCAGCAGCGCGTGGATCTTGCCGTCGTCTTGCTGGCGCGCATACAGCAGTAGTTGCAGCCAGCGCTGCAGCTGGCGCCGGCCCAGCAGGGTGATGGCCTGGCTGAAGCTGGCAATCGGCGCCGTGAAACCGAAGGCGGCGGAATTGACCAGTTTTAATAGATGATAGCTGAGCGATGGATCTTGCTTGAGCGGCACTTCCAGCTCGTGCGCGTCGGCATCGCGGGCCAGCAGGCCCAGCAGCGCCAGCACGCGGCGGCGCGACGTGGCGTCTTCCGGCTCGCTTTGCTGGCGCGCATGGTGCAGGGCGTAATCGCCGGCAAACCAGCTCACGCCGAGTTCTTGCAATTGGGCAATATGCTCCGCGTCGGCGATATTGTAGGCCAGGTGCGGCCCCGGCAAGGGCAGCAACTGATGCAGGGCCGGGCGGGCGCCGGCCGCGTCAAAGCTCAGCGCGCGCGCATCGACCTGCGCCGCCGTCACGGGACCGGCCCCGGCGCCATCGAGCAGGATGCGGTAGCCGGCGTCGCGCCATTGCCGGCATTTTTTCTGCAGCCCTTTGTCGCCGGCAAGATGGGCCGGCAAACGGAAGATGGTGCGTTGCGGCGCCAGTTGCGCCAGCACGGCCTCGTCCACGCCATGCGGGTCGGCCAGGGGAATGATGCAGTCGAGCGGCGCCAGGAAGGCATACGCATCGGCGGCGGCCAGCGCCGCCAGCAGCGGCGCCGTCGAGGCTTGCGGTACATGCAGGGTGACAGCGACCCACTCGTTATGAGCATTGGCCACTGCTTGTAATCCCACCAACGGAAACAGGTTTGATTCAGACGCTGACATCGGTATCTCAGTGTGGGTAGGGCGCCATAGTAAATAAACTGACCAGCATTGGCAACCCTGGCCCGACAGGGATGCCATTTCGACAGCGAGAATCATTCTATCCGAATCTCACCCACGAAACAGTTTAATTTTGGCAATAAATGTTCAAAAAGAACATTCCCCCGCGAGACCCGCCTGTCATGCGGGTTTAATAAAAGCGTGACGCCGCGCGCGCCTTCTCAGGCGCCGCCGCCCTGCGCGTGCTCGACCGCGTATTTGATCAGTTCGGCCTGGCCTTCGATACCGAGCTTGCGCTTGATGTTCAACCGGTGCGTCTCCACCGTGCGCACGCTCAGGTCCAGTGCGCGGGCGATCTGCTTGTTCGCCTGGCCCGCCGCGATGTGCTGCAGCACCTGCTGTTCGCGCGTGGTGAGGAAGGAATCGTGGACTTGCGGGCGCGACAGTTGCCGCGCCAGCGCGGCGCTGTAATAAATGCCGCCGGACATCACCGTCTCGATGGCAAACACAATATCTTTACCGGGAGCATCTTTGAGCACGTAGCCGCGCGCGCCGGCGGCGATGGCTTGCGACACATATTCGAGCTTGTCGTGCATGGACAGAATCAGCACGGCGATCTGCGGAAACGCCTGCTTGAACAGCGCCGTCGCTTCGATGCCGTTCGTGCCACGCATATTGATATCCATCAACACGAGGTCCACCTGGTGCGCGCGCGCCTGGGCCAGCGCTTCATCGGCGCCGCCCGCCTCGGCCACCACGTCGAAATGCGCAACCGCTTCCAGGCGCGCGCGCAAGCCGTCGCGCACGAGGGGGTGGTCGTCCACCAGCAGGATGTTGATTTTCTCGGTCATGGTTGCGTATCTCAGTGTGTGGATGGAAGGGCGAGCCGCGCCAGCACCACGGTGCCGGCCGGCGAGGACGTGATGTGCAGGCTGCCGCCGATGGCTTCCATGCGTTCCGTCATGTTGCGCAGGCCGATGCCGCGCTGCGGGTGCAGGGCGATGCCGTCGAAATCGAAACCGCCGCCATTGTCGCCGATGCGCAATTCCACCGCCTTGCCCGTCTCGCGCAAGCTCACTTCCACGCCGCGGGCATGGGCGTGGCGCTCGCAATTGGTCAGTGCTTCCTGGGCGATGCGGAACAGCACGGTATTCACCATGTCGGGCAAGCCCTCGCCCGCCGCGGCCGGGCTGGCCGTGAAACTGGCTTGCGCGCTGCTGCTGTCATTGAATTCATGCACCAGGTGGTCGAGCGCGGCGGCCAGGCCCAGGTCGTCGAGGATGGCCGGGCGCAGGTTATGCGAAATGCGCCGCACCTCGCCCAGCACCTTGTTCAGCTGCTCGGCGGCCCGCTCGAAGGTGGCGGGCGCTTTTTCTTTCTGCTCGGCATTGCCGGCCAGGCGCGCGATGCCCGCCTCGATCTGCAGCTTGATCGACACCAGCCACTGGCTGATGCCATCATGCAAGTCGCGCGACAGCCGCGCCCGCTCCTCTTCCTGCGATTCGACCACGCGCTGCGCCAGCACTTTCAGCTTGGCATCGGCCACGCGCAGTTCGCGCAGGTTCAGCACGAGGCCGCAGGCGGCCACCAGCAGGGAGCCGAGGATGGCGATGGCGGCGATCAGTTCCATGGTCGAGCGGATATTGCGCGACTGCTGGGCGTCGACCTTGGCCAGCGCCTGGTCCACGTCATCCATGTAGATGCCGGTACCCATCATCCAGCCCCATTCCGGCATCAGGATCACATAGCCGAGCTTGGGCGCGGACTTGTTCGTCGACGGCTTGATCCAGTTGTAGCGCTCGAAACCGCCGCCGCTCTTCGCCCGCTGCATCAGGCGCTGGATGGTCAGATTGCCTTCGGCGTCGCGCAACTCCCACAGATTCTGCCCCACCAGCTCAGGCTGGCGCGGATGCATCAGCGACTTGCCCTGCAAATCGTAGATGAAGAAATAGCCGTCGTCCCCATAGCTGAGGGCGGACAGGATGCGCTTGGCCTCCTCTTGCGTGGCGGCATCCTTGCGGCCCGAGCCATATAAGGAGGCGATGGAATGGCTGGCCAGGGTCACGTAATGCTTGAGTTCGGCTTCCTTGCTGGCCAGGTAGGCTTGCTGGATGGTGGCGCGCTGCTGCTCGGCCAGGGTGATCGCCTGGTGCCGCACGGCAAATGCGATGGCGCACAGAGCGAGGATGAGCGGCGTGATGGCCAGGAAGATGACTTTCTGTCTGAGTTTCATGGCCTGGCGCTCCGGCGGCGTCTTTACGGATGGGAAGGCGTGATTTTACGTCGCGGCGCGGCGATCGGTCTGCGTAGTAATACTGAGCGTTACTGCGTAGTGCTGCGCTTGCGGCAATTATACGATTCCTGAATACTCGCCATAAGCTGCAGATACACCAATTCATACCAAACTGGCAACGACCAGGCTCGGCAGCACACATCATCGCACGGCACAGCGCCCGTCACATCTCTGGAGGAAGCATGAACCGCATTTTCAAACAGCTCGGCTGGGCAGCGCTTGCGCTGGCAGGCGCCGGGTCCCTGGGCGTTGTCGCCCTGCAACGTGGCGAACCGATCAGCGCGATCTGGATCGTCATCGCCGCCGTCTGCGTCTACCTGATCGCCTACCGTTTCTACAGCCTGTTCATCGCCGACAAGGTGCTGGGCCTGGACGCGCGCCGCATGACGCCCGCGTTCAAGCACAACGATGGCCTGGACCACGTGCCGACCAACAAATATGTGCTGTTCGGCCACCATTTCGCGGCGATTGCCGGCGCCGGCCCCCTGGTCGGCCCCGTGCTGGCCGCGCAGATGGGCTATCTGCCCGGCATGCTGTGGATTTTGGCGGGCGTGGTGTTCGCGGGCGCCGTGCAGGATTTCATCGTGCTGTTCATTTCCATGCGCCGCGACGGCCGCTCGCTGGGCGACCTGATCAAGGCTGAACTGGGCGAAATTCCCGGCATGATCGCCTTGCTCGGCTGCTTCATGATCATGGTCATCATTTTGGCCGTGCTGGCATTGATCGTCGTCAAGGCGCTGACGGGCTCGCCTTGGGGCAGCTTCACCGTGATGGCGACGATTCCCATCGCCCTGTTCATGGGCGTGTATTCGCGCTTCATCCGCGTGGGCCGCATCGGCGAAATCTCCATCATCGGCTTTGTGCTGCTGATGCTGGCCATCATCGGCGGCCAGTACGTGCAGGAACATGCCGTTCTCGGCCCGATGTTCACGTTCACGGGCACGGAATTGACGTGGATGCTGATCGGCTACGGCTTCATCGCTTCCGTCCTGCCCGTGTGGCTGCTGCTGGCGCCGCGCGACTACCTGTCGACTTTCCTGAAGATCGGCACGATCCTGGGCCTGGCCATCGGCATCATCGTCGTCGCGCCGTACCTGAAAATGCCGGCCATGACCAAGTTCATCGACGGCTCCGGCCCCGTCTGGTCGGGCAATCTGTTCCCCTTCCTGTTCATCACGATTGCCTGCGGCGCCGTTTCCGGCTTCCACGCGCTGATTTCCTCGGGCACCACGCCGAAGATGATTGAAAACGAAAGCCACGCCCGCTTCATCGGCTATGGCGCCATGCTGATGGAATCGTTCGTGGCCATCATGGCCCTGGTAGCCGCCTCGACCATCGAGCCGGGCATCTATTTCGCCATGAACAGCCCGGCCGCCCTGATCGGCACCACGGCCGAATCGGCCGCGCAGGCGATCTCGCAATGGGGCTTCTATGTGACGCCGGAGATGCTGACGCAGACGGCCAAGGACGTTGGCGAGCACAGCATCATTTCGCGCGCGGGCGGTGCGCCGACCCTGGCCGTCGGCATGGCGCAGATCCTGTCCGGCGCCATCGGCGGCAAGGCCATGATGGCCTTCTGGTACCACTTCGCCATCCTGTTCGAAGCGCTGTTCATCCTGACGGCCGTCGATGCGGGCACGCGTGCGGGCCGCTTCATGCTGCAGGACTTGCTGGGCAGCTTCGTGCCAGCGCTGAAACAGACGGAAAACGTCATCGCCAACCTGCTGGCCACGGGCCTGTGCGTGGCGGCCTGGGGCTACTTCCTGTACCAGGGCGTGGTCGACCCGCTGGGCGGCATCAACACCCTGTGGCCGCTGTTCGGCATCGCCAACCAGATGCTGGCGGCCATCGCGCTGATCCTCGGCACCTGCGTGCTGTTCAAGATGAAACGAGGCCAGTACGCATGGGTCACGATCACGCCGACCATCTGGCTGCTGCTGTGCACCCTGACGGCGGGCTGGCAAAAGATTTTCGACGCCAATCCGCGCGTCGGTTTCCTCGCGCATGCGAAGAAATACTCGGCGGCCCTCGACGAAGGCACCCTGCTGGCGCCGGCCAAGTCCGTGGCGCAGATGCAGCAGATCATCTTCAACGATTACCTCGATGCCGGCCTGGCCGCCTTCTTCGTCATCGTCGTGATCAGCGTGCTGTTCTTCGGCATCCGCACCATCCTGAAGGCGCGCGCCGACAGCAAGCCTAGCACCAAGGAAACGCCGTTCCAGGCCATGCCCACGGTGCAATGATGATCGATGAAATCATCAAGGCTGGACGGTATCTGGGGCAAAGCATGCGGCTCATGTGCGGCTTGCCCGAGTACGACACCTACGTGGCCCACCGGGAAGTGACCCATCCCGGCGAGCCGATGATGACGTATGAAGAGTTCTTCCGCGAACGGCAGGAAGCCCGCTACGGCGGGGCCGGAAAACGTGGAGGTTGTTGTTAATAGTATGGTCAGTCCCTTCGGGATCGGAATGTGCCCCATTGGGACACATTCCCCCTCCTGGGTCTGACCCCGGCCTTTCAGGGGTTTAATTGCATCCCCAAAAGCAAATACCAGGGTCAGTTGCGTAGGTCGGATTAGCGCGCAAGCGCGTAATCCGACAATATCGTTGGCCGGTGATGCTGTCGGATTACGCGCGGCTTTGCCGCGCTAATCCGACCTACGTGCTGCCCTCCGTTGTTTCATCTCGTATAAGTTCCCCTCCCCTCTCCTCCCTTAGACCCACATCAATATCGGGATGTGTCTTCGCGTCTATATTTTTCCAATAGGAATTAAATAACAGTCAACGGGCGACCGGGGAAGCAGCGAATTCATGTTCAATTTCCAACGCTCCAGCATCAGCCAGAAGCTGACCATGATTTCGGTATTGTCGTCTGGCTGCGCGCTGCTGCTGGTGTTCGTGGCGTTTGCGCTGACTTCCGTGCTCAACCACAAGAACGATGAAGGCCGGCAATTGCTGTCCCTGGCGGGCGTGATCGGCGCGGCCAGCGCGGCGCCCATGCTGTTGGGTAAGCCGGCGCAGGCGCAGGCGGAACAGGTGCTGGCGGCACTGTCGGCGCGCGACGAGGTCGCCCAGGCTGCGCTGTTCGACCGGGGCGGCCGGCTGTTTGCCCTGTACCGCGCGCCGCAGCATGCGGACGGCCTGGCGGCGCCGGAAGACATGGACCCGGCCCTGCTGGCCGACATGGCCGTGCAGCCCGTCACGCAAGGCTCGGGCACCACCCTGGCGCCCGCCATGCGCTTGTACCGCCCCGTCTACCGGCCAGGCGAACCGCAGCAGATCATCGGCGCCGTGCTGATCGAGGCGGACCTGAACCACATGTGGCGCGACATCGGCCGCCACGTGGGCGCCATCGGCGGCGCCACCGTGCTGTCCTTCCTGATCGCCGTGTTCCTCGCGCGGCGCTTCAAGAGCGTGATCGCCGAACCGATCACCAAGCTGATCGATACGGCGCAAAAAGTGTCGAGCAGCCAGACCTACAGCCACCGCATCGCGCACCAGCGCAGCGACGAGCTGGGCGTGCTGATCGACAGCTTCAACGACATGCTGGCGCAGATCGACAGCCGCGACAGCACCCTGGCCAATTACCGCGACCAGCTCGAGCGCCAGGTGGGCGTGCGCACGGCGCAGCTGGAAAAGGCCAAGGATGCGGCCGAGGCGGCCAGCCAGGCGAAGAGTTCCTTCCTCGCCACCATGAGCCATGAAATCCGCACGCCCATGAATGGCGTGCTGGGCATGACGGAATTGCTGCTGGCCAGTCCGTTGAGCCCGCAGCAGCGCCACTACACGAGCATGGTCCAGCGCTCGGGGCAGAATTTGCTGGTGATCATCAACGACATCCTCGATTTCTCCAAGATCGAGGCGGGCAAGCTGAGCGTGGAATACATCCGCTTCAATTTCCGCGAATTGCTCGACGACATAGAACACGTGTTCGCGCCGCAGGCGGAAGCGAAGAATATCAGCCTGGAATTCGATATCGCCTACGACATTCCCATCGCCATCTGCGGCGATCCGAACCGTTTGCGCCAGATCATCGTCAATCTGCTGGGCAATGCCATCAAGTTCACGGAAACGGGCAAGGTCACCGTGAAAGTGACCGTGTGCAGCGAAGACGCGCCCAGCGTGGGCTTGCGCTTCGAGGTGCACGACACGGGCATCGGCGTGTCGAGCGAAGCGCAGACGCGCATCTTCGAATCGTTCTCGCAGGCGGACGGCTCGACCACGCGCAAGCACGGCGGCACGGGCCTGGGATTGACGATCTCAAAACAGCTGGTGGAGCTGATGGGCGGCACTATCGGCGTTAATAATGCTTTAACGCAAGGATCGATCTTCTGGTTCGAAGTAAATTTCGATAAGCGGCGCGTCGACAGCGACGACCCGTCCTTCAACCTGAAAACCACGCGAGGGTTACGCGCCTTGATCGTCGACCACACACCCGCCACGCGCGCCGTGCTGGAGCGGCAACTGGCCAGCTGGCGCATCGTCAGCGACAGCGCCGGCACGGCCAGCGACTGCCTGGCCAAGCTGCGCGCGGCCGCGCAGGCGGGCACGCCGTATGGCGTGGCCCTGCTCGACATGGAATTGCCGCGCACCAGCGGCCTGGCCCTGGCCGCCACCATCAAGAGCGACCCGCTGCTGGCCGACCTCAAATTACTGCTGCTGAGCACGGAACAGGCGGCGGCCGATCCCGTGCAGCGGCGCGAGGCGGGCGTGGCCTTCCAGCTGATCAAGCCGGCCCGCGAATGCGATCTGTTCGACTGCATCGTCACGCCGCCGCGCGCCAGCGAGGGCATGCGCGTCCATCCGCCGCACGCGGCACGGCAGGTGGGCCGGCGCCAGCGCCGCCGCGTGCTGCTGGCCGAGGATAATCCCGTCAACGTGGAAGTGGCGCTGGCCATGCTCGACAGCCTGGGCCTGGACGTGGTCTGCGCGCGCAACGGCGAAGAAGCCCTGCAGGCGGCGCAGGCCGAGGATTTCGATCTGATCCTGATGGATTGCCAGATGCCCGTGATGGACGGCTTTGCCGCCACGGCAGAAATCCGCCGCCACGAACAGCAGTGCGGCCACGCGCGCGTGCTGCCCATCGTCGCCATCACGGCCAATGCCCTGCAGGGCGACCGCGAAGCATGCCTGGCGGCCGGCATGGACGATTACCTGAGCAAACCGTTCACGCAGCTGGACCTGGGCCACACGATCGCGCGCTGGATCACCCTGCCGCGCGCGGCCACCGTGCACCACAGCGAAGCGCAGGAGCCGCAGACGCCGCAAGAAGCGCCGCAGGAAGCGCCGCCCGGGCCGCCGCCCGAGGTGACGCCGTCCTCCGCCGCCACGGCATCGGTCCAGCCGCTGAACCGGCAAGCGCTGGAAAACATCCGCGCCCTGTCGCACGCCGACGGCGATGCGCTGCTCGAACGCGTCATCCAGGCCTTTGTCGGCGAAACGCCGCGCCAGTTGACGGCCATGCGCGAGGCGATCGCCGGCGCGGATGCGGAAGCGCTGCGCAAGGTGGCGCACAGCCTCAAATCGGGCAGCGCGAACGTGGGCGCCGATGGCCTGGCGCAGCTGTGCAAGGAGATGGAAAAACTGGGCCGCGCCGGCAGCACCGAGGGCGCGGCTGCCCTGCTGCAGCAGATGCAGCAAGCCTTCCTGGCCGTACGCGAATCGCTGAACGCCATCCTCATGAAGGAACACTGACATGACAGCGCCCCTCTCCCCTCCCCGCGGCCTGGTGCTGGTGGCCGACGACGATCCCGTGATGCGCTTGCTGATGCGGCAGATGCTCACGCAGGTGGGCCTGGACGTGATCGAGGCCGAAGACGGCGTGCAGGCGCTGGCCAGCTACAAGCACAGCGGGCCGGACCTGGTCATGCTCGACGTCGACATGCCGGCCATGGACGGCTTTGCCGTCTGCCGCGAAATCCGCCACCAGGAAGTGGGCGGCACGGTACCCATCATCATGGTGACGGGCGGCGACGAACTGGAAGCCGTCACGCGCGCCTACGAGGTGGGCGCCACCGACTTCATTTCCAAGCCCATCAACTGGCCCATCCTGGGGCACCGCGTGCTGTACGTGCTGCGCGCCAGCGACGCCATCGCCCGCCTGCGCATCGCCGACGCGCACAACCGCGCCGTGCTGGCCGCCATCCCCGACACCTTCTTCCGCCTCAACCGAGAAGGCTTTTATCTCGACTACGAACAGGGTCACGACGCCAGCGCCGGCTTTTCCATCAGCGACTGCGTGGGCAGCCATATCCGCGACGTGCTGCCGCCCGAAATCGCCGCGCGCCTGCTCGACAAGGCGCACGCCGTGCTGGCCACGCAGCACATCGGCTCGGTCGACTACACGCTCACGCACGAGGACAGCACGCGCCACTTCGAGGCGCGCCTGGTGGCGACGGGAGCCGACGAGGTGCTGGGCCTGGTGCGCGACATCAGCGAGCGCAAGCGCACGGAAGAGCAGATCCGCCGCCTCGCCTATTGCGACAGCCTGACGGGCATCCCCAACCGCCAGGCCTTCCTGGAAACCCTGGAACGGGAACTGCTGCGCTCGAAGGAACACGACAAGAAATTCGCCGTGCTGTTCATGGACCTGGACGCCTTCAAGCGCATCAACGACACCCTGGGCCACGACGTGGGCGACCATCTGCTCAAGGTGGTGTCCGAGCGCCTGCGCGAAACCATCCGCCCCAGCGACCTGGTGCTGCGCGCCGAACACGAGTTCGAGGCATCCTCCGGCGGCAGCAACCTGGCGCGCCTGGGCGGCGACGAATTCACGATTCTGATCCCCGACCTGGAGAAGGTGGAGGACGCGCTGAACGTGGCGCACCGGGTCAAGGAAGCCATGCGCCGGCCCTTCATGATCGAGGGGCACGAGATTTTCGTCACGGCCAGCATCGGCATCTCGCTGTATCCGGAAGATGGCGAGGATTGCAACTCGCTGTTGAAATATGCGGACACGGCCATGTACCACGCGAAGAACTGCGGCAAGAACAACGCCAAGCTGTACAGTTCCTCGCTGACGATGGAAATCATGAGCCACGTCAAGATGGAAGTGGGCTTGCGCAAGGCCTTGCAGAACAACGAACTGTATCTGCTGTACCAGCCGCAGATCGACGTGCCCAGCACGCAGATCGTCGGCGTGGAAGCGCTGATCCGCTGGCGCCATCCCGAGCGGGGCATCATTTCGCCCACGGAATTCATCCCGCTGGCCGAGGAGACGGGGCTGATCGTGCCGATCGGCGAATGGGTGCTGCGCACGGCGTGCAACCAGGCCAAGGCGTGGCAAAGCGATGGCGGACGGGCCATCCGCATGGCCGTCAACCTGTCAGCGAAGCAATTCAAGGATGAAAACCTGATGCAGATCGTGCTCTCGGCCCTGGCCGACACGGGCCTCGATGCGCGCCTGCTGGAACTGGAATTGACGGAAGGGACCCTGATGGACGACGCGCGCGCCACCATGGTGACCCTGGAGCAATTGCGCGGCATCGGCGTCTACCTGTCGATCGATGACTTCGGCACGGGATACTCGTCGATGAATTATCTGAAACGCTTCGACGTGCGGGCTTTGAAAATCGACAAGAGCTTTATCGCCGGCTTGCCGCAGGACACGGAAAACGCGGCCATCACGCGCGCCATCATCGCCATGGCGCATGGCTTGAAAATGGTGGTGGTGGCCGAGGGCGTTGAAACGGACGAGCAGCTGCTGATGCTGGAAGAATACGGCTGCGACATGGCCCAGGGATACTTTTTAGGCCGCCCGTCGCCGCACGACACGATCACGGCCATGCTGGCCAGGCAGGCGGGCCAGCTGGCCAGCCTGGAAACTAGAGCACTTCGAAGACAAGGATTTGCGTGACTTGCTGCGGATTGAAATTATCGTCGGAAATCATCACCAGGCTGCGGCGGCCGTTCTCCAGGCGCGGGCCCCAGCTGATGCCTTCGATATTGTCGATTCTAGCCAGGCCGATTTTTTCCAGGTCCAGCAGCAATCGCTTGCGCGCCGGCACATAAGTCGCGCCCGCCAGGGCCGGCATGGCCTGGATATCGGTGGCGCCATCCGTGTCCATTTCGTAGACGCGCACGTGGTTCGTGTACAGGCCGTCCGCGTTGGACACGCCGGCCCGCTCCACCACGAGCACCTGATGGTCGTTGACGGCGAGGATTTCCGACACGCCATTGTCCGCCTCGCGCCCCGGCGCGGGCCGCGACGCCACCGGCTCGATCGGATACGCAAACTGGCCCAGCACCTTGCCGGTGCGGTCCAGGCGCGTGATGCGCACCACGGAACCGCGATCTGGCGTGGCCAGCGGGCCGTCCTGGTACAGGGCCGCTTCCATACCCAGCCACAAGCTCTTGCCATCGCTGGCAAACGACAGCGCTTCAAACGTCATGTTGTTGCGCGAGCCGATTTCTTCCTTCGAGACATTGAACATGGCAGGCGTGGGCAAGGTCGCGAGGAATTTTCCATCGCGGTCCGCATGACGCACGAACGGATGCAAGCCCACCTTGCGGTTGCCTTCGCTGCCGTACCACAGGCTGCCGTCCTGCGGATCGACGCGGATGGTTTCGATATCGGCCACCTGGTCGCCCCGCTCCAGTTTTGCATGGGCCAGGTTCGGATAGCGGCTGCCGTCGGGCTGCGTGAAGAAGTGCACGCTGTTGAAGGTCACGGCGGAGAACCTCCCGCTGTCGTAATTGAGGCTGGCGCGGTAGAAACGGGCCGGATTGATTTCCGAGCGGTCATCGCTTTCCATCACCCAGCTCTTGCTGGCCGCATCGTAGTCGATGCCGGACAAGCCGCCCACCGTGGTGCCCCCGAACGACTGTTTCAAGGCGATGCGCTGTTCGCCGATCAGGCGCAGGCCGGCGATCGGCGCGTCGTGGGGAAAGCTGGCGCAGGCGGAGAGGAGGATAGTGCTGGATGCCAGGACAAGCGCGGTACGGAAAAATCGATGCATGACAGGTATCAGTGAGTTGCGTAGGTCGGCTTAGCGCGAAGCGCGTAAGCCGACAACATTGTTGGCTTGGCTGGTGGTGTCGGTAACGTGGCGTGGTAGTGTCGGATTACGCGGCTACGCCGCTAATCCGACCTACCCGCCCTACCCGCCCTATACCACTCCACCGGCCTTCAGTTGCGCGATGGCGGCGGCGTCATAGCCGAGCGACGCCAGCACCTCGTCGTTGTGCTGGCCCAGGGCCGGTCCCAGCCATTGCGTCTTGCCCGGCGTGGCGGACAGCTTCGGGCTGATGGCGGGCAGTTTGACGGGCGTGCCGTCGGCGAAATGGTGTTGTTCGAACATGTCGCGGGCGAGAAATTGCGGGTCGCTCAGCATGTCGCGCACCGAGTAGATCTTCCCGGCCGGTACATCGGCCGCCGTCAAGACGGCCAAGGCGCTGGCTATCGTGTGCGTGGCGCACCAGGCGCCGATGGCGTCGTCGATCTCCTGCGTGCGCGCCACCCTGCCGTCGTTGCGCGCCAGCTGCGGGTCGCCCGCCATGTCGATGCGGCCCATGGCCAGCATCAAGCGCTTGAAGATGGCGTCACCGTTGCCCGCGATGACGATATTTTCGCCATCGCCCGTCGTGTAGGTATTCGAGGGCACGATGCCGGGCAGCGAACCGCCCGTGCGCTCGCGCACGACGCCCGCCTGGTCGTATTCGGGCACCAGCGACTCCATCAGGTTGAACACGGATTCGTACAGGGCCACGTCGACCATCTGCCCTTCCCCGCCGTCCCGCCCGCCCGTCACGTCGCGGTGGCGCAGCGCCATCATGGCGCCGATCACGCCATGCAGGGCGGCCACCGAGTCGCCGATCGACACGCCGACCCGCACGGGCGGACGGTCGGCAAAGCCGGACACATAGCGCAAGCCGCCCATCGATTCGCCGATGGCGCCGAAACCGGGCAAATCCTTCATCGGTCCCGTCTGGCCAAAGCCGGACAGGCGCACCATGATCAGGGACGGCTTTTCCTTTTTCAGCTGTTCGTAGCCGAGGTCCCACTTTTCCAGCACGCCGGGACGGTAGTTCTCGATGATGATGTCCGCTTCCAGGGCCAGCTGGCGCGCGATGGCCCGGCCTTCCGGCGCCTTCAGGTTCAAGGTCAGACTTTTCTTGTTGCGCGCCTGCACCGACCACCACAGGGACGTGCCATCCTTCAGCACGCGCCAGGTACGGATGGGGTCGCCGCCATCGGGCGACTCGATCTTGATCACGTCGGCGCCGAATTCGGCCAGCATGCGGGCGCAGAACGGCCCCGCGATCAGGGTGCCCAGTTCCAGGACTTTGATTCCTTGGAGGGGGCCGGAAGATGCGGAAACGTCTGTCATGTTGTACTCAGGTTGCCCTGCGGTCGAGCATCGCGCGGGCAATCGTGCCCGCGTCGACGTATTCCAGTTCGCCGCCCACGGGCACGCCGCGGGCCAAACGGCTCACGCGCAAGCCCCGCGCCTTCAGCATTTCGCTGATGTAATGGGCCGTCGCTTCGCCTTCATTCGTGAAGTTGGTGGCCAGCACCACTTCACTCACCACGCCATCGTTGGCGCGGTTCAGCAATTTTTCCAGGTGGATATCTTTCGGGCCGATGCCGTCCAGCGGAGACAGCCGCCCCATGAGCACGAAATACAGGCCCTTGTAGGTGAGCGTCTGCTCGATCATCAGCTGGTCGGCGGGCGTTTCCACCACGCACAGCAAGCGCTTGTCGCGCTCTTCGTCGAGACAGGTCTCGCACACTTCGTGTTCGGTAAAGGTATTGCACAGGCCGCAGTGATGCACGGCATCGACGGCCTGGAACAGGGCGCGCGACAGCATGGCCGCGCCTTCCCTATCGTGCTGCAACAAATGAAACGCCATCCGCTGCGCCGACTTGGGGCCGACGCCGGGCAGGCGCCGCAGCGCCTCGGTCAGGAATTCAAGCGACTTGGACATGGATCAACCTTGCCCCGTGCCACAGATCGAGCGCATGCGGTATTGCATCAGAATGGCATTTTGAAGCCGGCTGGCAAGTTCATGCCGCCGGTCAAGCCTGCCATTTTTTCCGCGGACGTCGCTTCCGCCTTGCGCACGGCGTCGTTGAAGGCGGCAGCCACCAGGTCTTCCAGCATGTCCTTGTCGTCGGCCAGCAAGGACGGGTCGATGGAGACGCGCTTGACGTCGTTCTTGCACGTCATGACGATTTTCACGAGGCCGGCGCCGGACTGGCCTTCCACTTCCACCAGCGCCAGTTGTTCCTGGGCCTTTTTCATGTTGTCTTGCATTGCTTGCGCCTGCTTCATCAGGCCAGCCAGTTGATTTTTCATCATGAGAATGCTCCGTTAATTCAGTTTGTGAGTGTGTTAATCATCAATGCAGGGTCGGCGCGGCGGAGCCGGCCGGTGCAGGGGTAATCGTTCCCGGCACAACAAAAGCGTCGAATGCACGCTTCATGTCGAGCACGAAGGGATCGCTGGCGATGGTTGCCTCCGCGGCAAGCTGGCACGCCTCGCGGTGGGCCTGCGCTTCCGCGCTGGCCGTGTACCAGACGGCGCCCAGTTCCGTATCGACGTTCACCTTGCGGCCGAAGCGTTCGCTCAGCGCGGCCGCCAGCTTTTCCACGTTGGCCGGGCTGCGCCACGTGTCGATCGGCACGCGCAGGCGGAACGTGGTGCTGTGGCCGTCGTGCAGGCATTCGATCAGCTCGGCCTGCACGGCCAGCTGCTGGGCCACGCCGCGCAAGGGCAGCACGGCAGCCACGGCCGGCCAGTTGCCGTCCCAGTCCAGGCCCGGCACGGGCGTGATCACATACGGCCCGCTGGGCGCGGCTTGCTTGGCGGCACGCTGCGGCATGACGACGGCCGGCTGCTCGCTGCCCTGCGCGGCGGGCGCGGCCACGGCGGCCGAGGCGCTGTCGTCGGAAAATTCGGTGACCCACGGCGGCAAGTCGTCATCTGCTTGCTGCTGTGGCGGCGGCGCGGCGGGACGCGCCGGCTGCACGGGCGCCGGAGCTTCCATGACGGCCACGGGCGGCGCATCGTCCCACGGCGCCGGCGCTTGCGCGGCGGCCGGTGGCGGCGGTGCTGCCTGGACCGGCGCTGCCGGAGCTGGCGTAGCGACTACGGCGGCCGGTGCCGGAGCCGCCGGCTTGGGCGCCGACGATGGCGCCGACGGCGCGCTGCCCGGACGGCCTTTCGAGGCGGCGCGGGCCGCTTCCAGCGCCGCATTGATGGCGGCGCGGGCGGAACTGATCGGGGCGCCCGATGCCGCCGGGGCAGCCGCAGGAACAGGCGCGGCGGGCGGCGGCGCTGCCGGTGCCGGGGCTGCTACAGGCGCGGGTGCGGGTGCCGGCGCGGGCGCCGCTGCGCGCGGCGGCGGCGCTTCGCTGCGGGCCATGCTGGCGGCGGCAGTGGCGATGCAGGCAATATCAATGCCGGCTCGACACTGGCC
>NZ_JBWKUN010000011.1:0-241169 GCF_059420865.1 Janthinobacterium sp. GW821-FHT03C10
GCTGGTGCTGTCGGCTTACGCTGCGCTAAGCCGACCTACGCCGACCTACGCCGATCCGCCGACCGACGCTCAGTGTGTGGGGGGACTGCCCCCGGCTGTTCAGCAGGCGAAAAAAAGGCAGCGCTGCGCGCTGCCTATCTGTCTTTGCTTCCCTTTTATTGACCAGCCACCACCGGCGCGACGCCGCTTCTGGCCACCCACTCGATCAGCGCATCGACGGCGGCGCGGCCGTTGCCATTGCCCACCAGGTCGCTATTGATCATGGCGACCACCACGCACTGTTGATTATTCGCATCGGGCACATAGCCGGCGATGGCCACCACATTCTTTAATGTCCCCGTCTTGATGCGGGCGCGCGCGGCGGCCGGGCTGTTCAGCAGGCGCTTGCGCATGGTGCCGTCCAGCGCGACGATGGGCAGGCTGGACTGGAACTCGGGCGCCCATGGGCTTTGCTGCATCGCCTGCAAGACACCGGCCATTTGCGCTGGCGCAATGCGTCCCGTGCGCGACAAACCGGAACCGTTGTCGATCAGCATGCCCTGGGTGTCGATATGGTGCCGCTGGAACCACTCCTGGATCACTTGCCGCGCCCGGTTGGCCGTGTCTTCCGGCGCCGCCATGGCGACGGGACGGCTGCCCAGCCAGCCATCGCTTTGCAAACTGCCCAGGCTGAGGAACAGGGTGCGGGCGAGGGTGTTGTCGGAGGTTTTGTTGATATCGCGTAAGACTTCCGGCAAGGCGCGCGCCACGTGGTCGGCCAGCATGCGCGTGCCGACGGGTTCGGCCGTCGGCGGCAAGCCTGTCAACGGCGCTTCGCGCACCGTGCCCGTGATCGTGCCGCCCAGGCGTTTCCAGGTCGCACGGAACAGCCGGTCCGCATAATCGTTGCGATCAAGCACATTGATGCTGGTGGCCTTGCTGCAATTTTGCGGGAAAGTACCGTGCAGTATCACTTGCAGTTTGCCGCTGGCATCGCGCCGGTATTCTGGCGGACGCCAGCCATCTTCCCACCTGGCGCAACTGCCCTTGACCAGTTTCATGTCGCTGCTGATGCTGACATTCTCGAGCGGCGGCTGCATGAGGATGCTCAATTGCCGGTCCGTCGAGTTCATATTGATATCGAGCAAATTGGTGTTCAGCAATAACGCATCGGGGATGACGTTGTAGCGGAACTCGGCCGATTCGTCGAACGGTGGCGCGCCGATATCGGGCCGTGCCGGCTGGAACAACTGGCGGTCGAGGATCAGATCGCCCTTGATTTTCACGATGCCCTGGTTGCGCAGGGTTTGCAGCATGTGTTCCAGCACGTCCGCGTTGAAATCCGTGTCGGCGCCGCCGCGCAGGATCAGGTCGCCCTTCAGCACGCCATTGATGACGTCGGCGCTGGTGCGCAGTTCCGTGCGGCCGCGGAAGATGGGGCCCAGCTGCTCCAGGCCCACGGCCGTCGTCACCAGCTTCATGGTGGATGCGGGTTGCATGCTGCGCTCGGCCCCATGCGACAGCACGGTGGTGTTGCCGCGCAAGACGATGGCGCCCATGGCGTCTTCGGGAATATTCGCGCTGCGCAGCAGCAGGCTGACGGATTCGGGCAATTGCGCCTGTGCATTCGACAAGCCGATGCCAGCCAGCAAGGCGGCGATGAGGACGGGACGGAACATGGCTCTCCTTAGTGGAAAAAGACGTAGGCAACGAAGACGGCCGTGATCACGCCGGCCAGATCGGCGATCAGGCCGGCCGTGATGGCATAGCGCGTCTTGCGGATGCCCACCGAGCCGAAGTACAGGGCCACGATATAGAAGGTGGTGTCGGCCGACCCCTGGAAGACGCAGGCCAGGCGGCCGACGAAGGAGTCGACGCCGTAGGTGTTCATGGCGTCGATCATCATGGCTTTCGAGCCGGAGCCGCTGAGCGGCTTCATCATGGCCGTCGGCAGGGCGGGCACGAAGTCCGTATTGATGCCCAGGTTGGCGAAGAACCAGTTCATGCCGCTCATCAGGAAATTGAACACGCCCGCGTTGCGGATCACGCTGATGGCCACCAGCATGCCGACCAGGTAGGGAATCACGGTGATCGAGGTCTGGATGCCGCCCTTCGCCCCTTCGATGAAGGCGTCATACACGTTCACCTTCTTGCGCAGGGCACCGATGATGAAGATGGCGATGACGCTGATCAACACCAGGTTGCTGACCACCTTGGACACCAGCTCGATTTCCTGCTTCGTCAGGTATTGCGTGAAGTACCAGATCATGGCGACGATGGCGCTCGTCATGCCGCCCATCCATCCCAGCACGACGCGGTTGAGCAAGTTGATGCGTTGCTTGATGGACACCGTGATGATGCCGACCATGGTGGCGACATAGGTGGCGATCATGCACGGGATAAAGATGTCGGACGGGTCGGCCGCGCCGAGGATCGAGCGCTGCGCCATGATGGCCAGCGGAATCAGGGTCAGGCCCGAGGTGTGCAGCACCAAAAACATGATTTGCGCATTCGTCGCCTCTTCCTTGTTCGGATTCAAGGTTTGCAGGCTTTCCATGGCTTTCAGGCCGAAGGGCGTGGCCGCATTGTCCAGGCCCAGCAGATTGGCCGAGAAATTCATCACCATGTGGCCCGTGGCCGGATGGTCTTTCGGAATTTCCGGGAAGATGCGCGAAAAGAACGGTGCGATGACTTTCGCCAGCCAGCCGACGATGCCCGCCTTTTCACCGATGTTCATGATGCCGAGCCACAAGGTCATCACGCCCGCCAGCGGCAGGGCGATATCCATCACGCCCATGCGCGCCGTTTCGAACGTGCCGTCGATGATGCGCTTGAAGATATCGGTATCGCCGAGAAACAGCCACTGCAGCACTGCGGCCAGGAAGCCAACGAGGAAAAAGCCGGACCAGATGTAATTAAGTGCCATATGCGATCAGTTCTGTATTTCGGGGAGGTGAAAAGGTGCTGCAAGCAAAGTATAGAGGCAGCCCGATACGAGTTGATGAAAGAATGCAGCAATCGCATGCCAAAAAGTTATAAGCTGGCAGCCTGTTTTCATTGGCGCCCCATAGCTTGCCCGCGTAGTGTGGGGGATGCCCGTCGCTTATCGCTGTTCGTTACCCTTGTCTGCACTGGATCACTGATGATGTTTTTACGCAAAACCGCCTGCGCCGCCGGCCTGGCCCTGTTGACGCTATTTACCGCGCCCGCCGATGCCGCCACCGATGCCCGCGCAAACAAGACCCTGCACCTGTTCCTCAGTACCAGCGAGACGGGCCTGGACCCGGCCGTGGCGTCGGACCTGGCCAGCCTGAATTTGATGGAAAACATCTTCGATCCCTTGCTGCGCTACGACTACCTGGCGCGCCCGGTGCAGCTGCAGGGCAATACGGCACGCGGCTTGCCGAGCGTGGAAGATGGCGGCCGCACGTATCTCTTTCATTTGCAGCCCGGCATTTTCTTCACCCCCGATCCCGCCTTCAAGGGCCGGCCGCGCGAAGTGACGGCGCAGGATTATGTGTACAGCCTGACGCGGCTGTATGACCCCAGCCTGAAGTCGCCGTGGCTGTTCTTGCTGGAAGACAAGCTGGTGGGCGACGCGGCCCTGAAAGCCAAATTCAGCTACGACACGCCGATCGCCGGCTTGCAGGCGCTGGACAAATACACCCTGCGCATCCGCCTCAACGCCATCGACCCGAACTTCCTGTTTTACCTGGCCATGCCGGCGACCGCCGTGGTGGCGCGCGAAGTGGCCGAAGCGTATGCGGCGCCGGGACAGATCGGCAACCACCCCGTGGGCACGGGACCGTTCCTGGTGAAGGAGTGGAAACGCAGCGACAAGATCGTGCTGCAAGCCAACCCGACTTTCCGTCCTACCGTGTTTCATACGGAAACCAAGGCGCTGGCAGCCTTGCCGGCCGACGCGCGCGCCATCGCCGCCGCGCTGGAAGGCAGGCAATTACCGCTGGTCGAGCGCATCGAGGTGCGCATCGTCGAGGAATATCAATCGCGCATGCTGGGATTCCTGAAAGGCGAATTCGATTACCTGGAACAAGTGCCGGAATCGATGACGGACATGGTGCTGGAAAACGGCGCCTTGAAACCGGCGCTGGCCGCCAAGGGCTTGCAGCTGACGCGCTTTCCCGTGCTGCAGACGTATTACATGTGGATGAACATGGACGATCCCGTGTTGGGCGGCATGAGCAAGGACAAGCTGGCCCTGCGGCGCGCCATTGCCCTCAGCTACAACAGCCGCGAAGACATCGCGTTATTAAAGAAAGGCCTGGCCTTGCCGGCGCAGTCGCCGCTGCCGCCGAATGTGCTCGGCTACGACAAGCATTACCGCAGCCCCGTCGGCTACGATCCGGTGCTGGCGTGCGCCCTGCTGGACCGCTTCGGCTACAAGGCGGGGCCCGACGGCTTTCGCACGCAGCCGGACGGCACGCCCTTGATGTTGACCATGCATACGGAGCCGAGCACGGTGGGGCGGCTGCGCGATGAATTGTGGCGGCGCAACCTGAACGCCATCGGCCTGCGCGTGGAATTCAAAAGCGACAAGAAGACGGAAATCATCAAGGCCTCGCGCCTGGGCAAGGTGCAGATGTTCGAGACCAACTGGATCGCGGACTTCCCCGATGGCGATAACTTTATGCAATTGTTGTATGGCGGCAACGTCGGCCGCGCCAACTATGCCCGCTTCAACTTGCCCGATTACAATAAACGCTATGAGGAGGCGCGCCTGCTATCCGATACGCCGCGCCGACGCAGTCTGTACTTCGACCTGTTTCAGCTGATCCACGCCTACACGCCGTGGGTGTTGCTGACGCATCCCATCTCTGCCGACCTGCAGCAACCGTGGCTAAAAAACTACAGGCGTCACCCCGTGGAATTCACGTCCTGGCGCTACCTGGACGTGGATAAAAGCAGGGCTAGCCCCGCAGGCAAGTGACCATGTCACTGAAAAGGGCATTCATTCCAAAAAGTTATGGTTAGGAAAGCATTTTTCATTGGCTGGGCCCGGATGCATCGCGCTACTCTGAAAATGAAAACAAATAAAGTAAAGCGCTGGCGTCATAAAAAAATGTACCGCGAGACAGACGCCGCGACCTTACAAAACAGCCTGACTTGAGAACTCAAGTTTCGATTGCCCAACAAGGAGAGACCAGTGAAATTGAAGAAACTAGCGCAGTTGGTGGCATTGATGGGGGTAGTGGGGCCGGTGATGGCACAGGAAGCGGCGGCGCCAGCGATGCAACGGGTCGAAGTGACGGGCAGCAGCATCAAGCGGGTGGCCAAGGAAGGTGCGCTGCCGGTGCAGGTCATCTCCTTTGACCAGATCGAAAAACAGGGCATCACGACGACCGAGCAATTGGTGCGCACCCTGTCGGCCAACGGCACGGGCGCCGATAACATGACTTCGGGCAATAACGTGTTTGGCGCCGATGCGGACAGGGTCAGCGGCGGCGCCTCGTTCGCCTCGCTGCGCGGCCTCGGTCCATCGAGCACCCTGGTGCTGCTGAACGGCCGCCGCATCGCCACGCACGGCGCCAGCGGCAAGTCGGTCGACCTGAACTCGATCCCGCTGGGCGCGATTTCTCGCGTGGAAATCCTCAAGGATGGCGCCTCGGCCATCTACGGCACGGACGCCATCGGCGGCGTGATCAATTTCATTCTGAAAACCAATTACAGCGGCGTGGAAGCGTCCGTCTCCACCAACGATACGCAGGCCGGCGGCGGCGCCACGCGCCGCGCTTCCCTGCTGGCAGGCACGGGTTCGCTGGAGTCGGACCGCTACAACATCATGGCCAGCCTGACCGTTGATAAAGCGCAACAGCTCAATGGCCGTGACCGCTCCTTCGTCAACGGCTTCCAGCCGGAACGCGGCCTGTCGCCCGATACCACGGGCACGCCGTTCGCCAACCAGATGGCGGGGACCGGCACGGCACTGGGCACGTCGTTCCAGCTGCCGGGCGATGCGAATAAATACCTGCAAGCCAATCCGCTGAGTTTCCAGGGCAAGTGCGACACCATCGCCGGCATGTCGCAATACCAGACGGAACTGTGGAAAGACGTGACCTCGCCGCTGCGCACAAAGTATTCGTGCGCCTACGACTATGGCGCTGACTATGTGCTGCAATTCCCTGTCGAACGGGCCAATCTGCTGTCGCGCGGCACCTTCCAGCTGGCGCCCGACCACCGCATGTTTGTCGAAGTGCTCGGTTCGCGCACCAAGGCCACGGCCATCCTGACGCCGATGCAGGTACAGGCGACTGTCGCCAACAAGAATCTGTATCCGGTCGGTGGCGCGTATTATCAGGATCTGTCGGCCTACATCCCCACGTTCGACAAGAGCAAGCCGATTTCCTACAAATGGCGCGCCAATGACGTGGGCAACCGCACGCAGGAAAACACCACCGACAATGCGCGCGTGCTGGTGGGCTTTGAAGGCAACTTCGGCAAGTGGGATTACAAGGCCGGCATTTCGCGCGCCGAAAGCAGCACCAAGACCAAGCTGACGGATGGTTATTCCTACACGGACAAGCTGTACGCAGCCTTGGCGACGGGCATCATCAATCCGTGGGTAGGCGCCGGTCAGAGCCAGACGGAAGCGGCCAAGCAATTGATCGAATCGACCAAGTTCCGTGGCGACTTCCAGCACGGCAAGACGACCCTGACGCAGATCGACGGTTCCGTTTCGGGCGAACTGTTCCAGTTGCCGGCCGGTGCGCTGGCCATGGCGGCCGGCTTCGACTTGCGCCGCGAAGGTTACAGTTTCGCGCAAGACGTCGACGCCACACAGATTTTGCTGTCGCCAGGCAATGCCGCACTCAAAGATGCCAGCCGTACCGTCAAGGCCGTGTATGCCGAGCTGCTGGTGCCGGTCACGAAAGACCTGGAAATGCAGCTGGCTATCCGCCGCGACGATTACAGCCTGGTGGGCGCGACGACGAATCCGAAAGTGGCCTTCCGCTATCAGCCGGCCGACTTCCTGCTGTTCCGTGGTTCGGCCAGCAAGGGTTTCCTCGCGCCAAGCTTCCAGCAGCTGTATTCTGGTTCGCTGAGCCAGGAATTGCCGAACGGCGTGGTCGACCAGGAAGGTTGCGCCAAGCATCCGGGCGTGCCCGAATATTGCGCCATCGACCGCCTCGACTACAAGACGGGCGGCAACACGAATTTGAAGCCGGAAACGTCGAAGCAGGGCAGCGTCGGTTTTGTCATCGAACCGTTCAAGGGCTATTCGGCCTCGTTCGACTACTGGGCCATCAACACCAAGGACCGCATCCTGAACCGCACGCCGCAGATCGTGCTGGCCAATTACCAGGCGCTGAACCAGTACATCCACCGCAATCCGGACGGCACCATCGAGTACGTGCAGGCGGGCTGGATCAATGCGGCAGGCAGCCGCGTGCGCGGCCTCGACGTGGGCTTGCGCGGCGAAGGCAAGATCCGGGACGCGAAATGGACGGCGACCCTGGACGGCACGTATATGGACAGCTTCAAGTTTGCGGAATATCAAGGCCAGGAATACCAGGAACTGGTCGGCAAGTTCTATACGCGCGACCTGTACTTGCGCTGGAAACATAACGCCAGTTTTGGCGTGTCGCGCGGCGACTGGAGCGGCTTGCTGATCCAGAGTTTCTCGTCGGGCTACAAGGACCAGTTGCCGAATGGCGGCAAGGGGTCGCCGCCGCCGGGCTTCAAGCCGGACGTGTCCAGCTACACCACGTATAACCTGTCGGGCACGTACACGGGCTTCAAAAATACCACCATCACCGTGGGCATCCAGAACCTGTTCGACCGTGATCCCCCATTCACCGCGCACAACGTGGATGAAGTGGTGGGCGCCGGCTGGGACCCGCGCGTAGCCGACCCGCGCGGCCGCTCGCTGTCGTTCCAGCTGAAGTACAAGTTCATGTAAGGCGGTCATGCCGGCGGCGATCCCGTCGGCATGCTAACCTCGTGCGGCGGCGCCTGGCGTCGCCGTTTTTATTCCAGGAAAGGGCCGCATGTCCAGTCAGACCAATCTCAGCCGGCGCCGCTTCGGCGGCTTGCTGGCCGCCACCGTGGGGGCGGCAGGCACACCGGCGTGGGCGGCGGCCGCGCAAGGGAAGGACAAACGCATGCAACAGCACCACGCATTGATCAAGCCGGCGCGCCTGCGCGACGGCGACCTGGTCGCCATCATCGCGCCGGGCGGTTTTACGGATGAAGAGGCCATCGCCAAGGCCCAGCGCAACATCGAATCGCTGGGCTTGCGCGCCAGCCTGGGCGCGAATATCCGCGCCGTGCACGGCAACTATGCGGGCACGGTGCGGCAGCGCCTCGACGATCTGCACGCGGCGTTCGCCGATCCCGAGGTCAAGGCGATCTGGGCCATCCGTGGCGGTTCCGGCTGCATTTCGCTGCTGGCGCTGCTCGACTACGCCTTGATCCAGCGCAATCCGAAAGTGCTGATCGGCTATTCCGACATCACGGCCCTGCACCTGGCCATCGCCAGCCAGACGGGCCTGGTGACCTTCCACGGTCCCGTGGCGTCATCGACGTTTTCCGACTACACGGTGACGCAGCTGCGCAATGTGTTGATGACGCCGCAAGACAGCTACACGATACCGATGGCGCTGGACAACCACCGCCGCGCGCAGACGCAACCGAACTTCGCCATCCGCGCCGTGCATGGCGGCCAGGCGACGGGACGCTTGACGGGCGGCAACCTGTGCATGGTCAGCGCGCTGGCCGGCACGCCGTATGCGGCCGATTTCCGCGAGCATATCCTTTTCCTCGAAGAGATCAATGAAGTGCCCTACCGCATCGACAGGATGCTGTGCCAGCTGGACCTGTCCATCGGTTTCAAGCACGCGGCGGCGCTGATGCTGGGCATCTTCGAGCATTGCGAGGCGGCCGAGGGCGATACGGCGCTGACCCTCGATGCCACGCTGGACCAGCATTTGCTGCCCTTGAGCATGCCGGCCGTCAGCGGCTACTCGTTTGGCCACATCCGCCACCAGTTCACGCTACCGATGGGCATATTGGCGACCCTGGATGCGGACCGGCAAACCTTGACCTTGCTGGAGCCGGCCGTCTGCTAGCGTACGGTGCAGCGGGGCGATTGTCAGTATGCTAGTGTGATAAGGCGTGGCACGAGGCCGCGTCGCCTTCCTCACCGCACCCGACATGATCAACCGCCACGCCAGTACCTATATCCTCAGCCACCCGCTGGCCTTCGCGCTGCAGGTGCTCAAGGGTTTCCGCGCCAACCAGGGCTTGCTGCTGGCGGGCGCCGTCGCGTATTACTCGCTGCTGTCCATCGTGCCCTTGCTGATGCTGGTGGTGGTGGCCCTGTCGCACGTGATCGCGCAGGATGAATTGCTGCAAACAATCGGCCATTACCTGGAGTGGCTGGTGCCGGGACAATCGAAGGCCATCGTGGCGGAAGTGGCGCATTTTCTCAATAACCGGGGCGTGATCGGCTGGCTCTTGCTGCTGACCATGCTGTTTTTCAGCTCCCTCGCGTTTACCGTGCTGGAAAACGCCATGAGCGTGATCTTTGTCCACCGCGTCGCCATCCGCCGCCGCCATTTCCTCATTTCCGCCGTGCTGCCGTATTGCTACATCCTGTGCCTGGGCGTGGGCATCTTGCTCATCACGCTGGTGGCGGGCAGCCTGCAAGTGATGGGCGAGGAAAGCGTGCGCTTCCTGCGCCACGACTGGGGCCTGGAGGGCGTGTCCGGCGTGCTGCTGTATCTGCTGGGGCTGGCGGGCGAAATCCTCGTGCTCAGTTCGATTTACCTGGTTATGCCGGTGGGAAGATTGTCGATCACGCATGCGCTGATCGGCGGCGTGACGGCGGCCCTGCTGTGGGAAATCGCCCGCCATGTGCTGGTCTGGTATTTTTCCACCTTGTCGCAGGTCAATATCGTGTATGGCTCGATGACGACGGCCATCGTCGTCATGTTCAGCCTGGAAATCGGCGCCACCCTGCTGCTGCTGGGCGCACAGGTGATTTCCGAATACGAAAGAGTGGCCCGTGGCGGCGAAGAAGACAAGCCGCTGGCGCTAAGGACTTGATTTAACGAATGGTTTCAATTCGTTATTGCACCGCACAAAAAGCTGTGCTATACTCCGTTCAGTGATTGAGATTTGGCAGCAAATTATCTCACCATCCAGTTTCAGCGCGGCGACCGACAGGTGTAATGTCGATGGCGTGACAGTGCGAAGAAATGGATTTTGTAATTCCGGATACGATGGTCGATTTTACACTTGGAGTCACCATGCAGATAGCATGGGAGTCCGAAAATCAGGAGGCACTTTGCAGATAGCACTGGCGTCCATGACACGATTAAAGCATTGGTAATACATTGGAACGAAGCCCGCGCTAGCGGGCTTTTTTTTCGTCTGGTGGGCGCGTTTATAAACCTACTGCGCAGCCCGCTCTCGAATCGGCGTTACTCGCCGTACCGAAGTACGGCTGCGTTACTCAATCCGATATCGGGCTTGCTCGCTACGGTTTCTAAAAGCGCCGAGACTGTTACTTCCAAATACTTTTACAAGGCCCTGGCGATCAGGATTTTCTGGATATCGCTGGTCCCCTCGTAAATCTGGCACACGCGCACGTCGCGGTAGATGCGCTCGACGGGGAAATCGGACACATAACCATAGCCGCCGTGCACCTGGATGGCGTCCGAACACACTTTTTCCGCCATTTCCGACGCAAACAGCTTGGCCATGGCCGCTTCTTTTAAACACGGCAAGCCCGCATCCTTCATGGCCGCCGCGTGGCGTATCAGCTGGCGCGCCGCTTCGATCTGCGTGGCCATGTCGGCCAGGCGGAATTGCACGGCCTGGTGTTCATAGATGGGCTTGCCGAAACTTTCCCGTTCGCGCGCGTAGCTCAGCGCTGCCTCATACGCGGCGCGCGCCATGCCCACGGCTTGCGAAGCGATGCCGATGCGTCCGCCTTCCAGGCCGGACAGGGCGATCTTGTAGCCTTGTCCCTCTTCGCCGATCAGATTTTCCGCCGGGATGCGGCAATTCTCGAACAGGATCTGCGCCGTGTCCGACGAATGCTGGCCCATCTTCTGTTCCAGTCCCGCCACGATGTAGCCTGGCGTGTTCGTCGGCACCCAGAAGGCGCTGATGCCGCGCTTGCCGGCCGCCTTGTCGGTGACGGCCATGACGATGGCCACGTCCGCATACTTGCCGCTGGTAATGAACTGCTTGGTGCCGTTGATCACGTACGCATTGCCGTCGCGGGTGGCCGTCGTGCGCAGGGCCGAGGCGTCGCTGCCCGTGTGCGGTTCCGTCAGGCAAAATGCACCGAGCATCGTGCCTTGCGCCAGCGGACGCAACCATTGTTGCTTTTGCGCATCGTTGGCGTACATCATGGCGATGCTGCACACGGGGCAATTATTTACGGAAATGATGGTCGAGGTGCCGCCATCGCCGGCGGCGATTTCTTCCAGCACCAGGGCCAAGGACACGTAGTCGAGGCCGGCGCCACCGAGCGCTTCCGGCACGGCCACGCCAAAGGCGCCCAGCGCGGCCAGTTCCTGTAGTTCTTCTTTCGGGAAATGATGTTCCTTGTCCCAGCGGGCCGCATTGGGCGCCAGGCGCTCGCGCGAAAAACTGCGCAGCGCTTCTTGGATCATCGATTGTTCTTCATTGAGTATCATGGGACGTCGTCTCGTTTGTTTTTATGGTGGATTCAGTGAATTACCAGGCGATGGGCTTGCCGTCGTAGTTGCGGAACACGGCCTTGTCCGTGGCGGGCAGGCTGGCCAGCGTGGCGCGGATGCCGGCTGCGCTTTTCTCCGGGGAAATATCGGCGCCGGCGCCGCCCATGTCCGTGCGTACCCAGCCCGGGTGGAAAGCGACGCAGCTGACGCCTTGCGGGCCATGCACGAGGCTGGTATCGATCAGCACGGAATTCAAGGCGGCCTTGCTGGCGCGGTACAGCGAGCCGCTGGGGTTACCCCGCTCGCTCAGGGAGCCCATGTGCGAAGACAGCACGGCCAGTTTGCCCTTGGCATTGGCCACCAGCGGCGCCAGGATCGGCAGCAGGCGCATGGCCGCCAGCACGTTCGTGTGCATGACGAGATCGAAATCGGCTTGCGCAGGGAAACCGTCATGGCGGGGGCCGTACACGCCCGCGTTGAGGATGGCCACGTCGAGCTTTTCATCGTCGAGCTTCCAGCCCAGGCCGGCACAGCCTTCCACGTCCGTCACGTCGAGCTGGTGCGCTTCCGCACCCAGTTGCTTGAGGGCCTCGCAGGCGTCCGGCGTGCGCGCCGTGGCGATCACTCGCCAGCCGTCGTGGCGGTACTGACGGACGATTTCGTGGCCGATGCCGCGCGAGGCTCCGATGATCAATGCGGTTGGCATATGTTTTCTCCCTGAAAATAAAATGAAAGGCGCGCACCGTGAACCGCGGTGCGCGCCCGTGCTCGGGAAGAGCTTATACCAGTTCGATCGCCATCGCCGTCGCTTCGCCGCCGCCGATGCACAGGGCCGCCACGCCGCGCTTGCCGCCGGTTTTCTTCAAGGCGCCCAGCAGGGTGACGATGATGCGCGCGCCCGAGGCGCCGATCGGGTGGCCCAGCGCGCAGGCGCCGCCGTGGATGTTGATCTTGCTGTGCGGAATGTCGAGGTCGTGCATGGCGGCCATCGGCACGGCGGCGAACGCTTCATTGATCTCGAACAAGTCGACATTGCTGCTGCTCCAGCCCGTCTTGGCGTAGAGTTTCTTCACGGCGCCGATGGGGGCCGTGGTGAACTCGTTCGGCGCTTGCGCATGCGTGGCGTGGCCGTGGATTTTCGCGATGACGGTGCAGCCCAGCTTTTTCGCCGTCGATTCGCGCATCAGCACCAGGGCTGCCGCGCCATCGTTGATCGACGAAGACGAGGCGGCCGTGATGGTGCCATCCTTCTTGAACGCTGCCTTCAGGGTCGGGATTTTTTCCAGGCGGGCTTTTTGCGGGCCCTCATCGATGCTGACGATGGTGTCGCCGCCGCGGCCGGAAACGGTGACGGGTACGATTTCCCATGCGAAACTGCCATCCTTGGTGGCCGCTTGCGCGCGCTTCACGGATTCGATGGCAAACGCATCCTGCGCTTCGCGCGTGAACTGGTACTGGCTGGCGCACTCTTCGGCGAACGTGCCCATCGAGCGGGCATTGCCCTTTTCGTCGCGGCTGTAGGCGTCTTCCAGGCCATCCATCATCATGTGGTCATAGATCATGCCGTGGCCGATGCGGTAGCCGCCGCGCGCCTTCGGTACCAGGTAGGGGGCGTTGGTCATCGATTCCATGCCGCCCGCCACCACCACGTCGGCGCTGCCGGCGAGCAAGGTGTCATGCGCGAACATGGTCGTCTGCATGGCCGAGCCGCACATTTTCGACAGGGTCACGGCGCCCGTGGAATCGGGCAAGCCTGCCTTGCGCAAGGCCTGGCGCGCGGGCGCCTGGCCCTGGCCAGCCATCAGGCAATTGCCGAAAAACACGTGCTCGACGGCGTCCGGTGCCACGCCGGCCCGTTCGACGGCGGCGCGGATGGCCACGGCGCCCAGGTCGCTGGCGGTGACGTTGGCAAAATCGCCCTGGAAGGCGCCCATGGGGGTGCGCGCGGCACCGACGATTACGACTGGATCATTCATGTTGGATCTCCGGTTAAGGGTGGGGAGGGTGACTGCATACAAAAACGCAGGTGCTGCGGATACGGGAAGACGTCCTCGATATGGCCGTCTTCGATGCGCTGCTTGCGCGCCTGCCAGTATTGCGCCGTCAGCAGGTCGGCATGGTGCTGCATGAAATATTTACGGATGCGGGGATTACCCAGCAGGAAGGTGCCGAATTGTTCGGGAAACACATCGTGCTTGCCGATGGGATACCACGGTTCGGCCGACATTTCTTCCTCCTCCGTGCGGGCTTGCGGGATGGCGCGGAACTGGCAATCGGTGATGTACTCGATTTCATCGTAATCGTAAAAAACGACACGCTGATGACGTGTCACGCCAAAGTTTTTATACAGCATGTCGCCAGGAAAAATATTCGCCGCCACCAGCTCCTTGATGGCGTTGCCGTATTCGACGATGGCGTGTTCCACCAGGTCGTCGCGGCCTTCCTTCTCGGCATTGCTCAGCCACATGTTCAGCGGGACCATGCGCCGCTCGATGTACAGGTGGCGGATGATGATCTGCCCGTGGTCTTCCTCGATCAGCGAGGGGGCGAACTGTTTCAGTTCGGCCAGCAATTCCGCGGCAAAGCGGGCGCGGGGAAAGGCCACGTTGGAATACTCGAGCGTGTCGGCCATGCGGCCCACGCGGTCGTGGTGTTTCACCAGCAAATACTTTTGCTGGACTTGCGCGCGCGTGGTTTCCTTGGGAGGAGGAAAGAAATCCTTGATCACCTTGAAGACATACGGAAACGACGGCAGGGCAAACACCAGCATGACCAGGCCGCGAATGCCAGGCGCGCTTTCAAAATGATCCGACGAATGTTTTAAATGCTGCAGGTAGTCGCGGTAAAACAAGGTCTTGCCCTGTTTTTGCAAGCCCAGTATCGTATAAATTTCACTGCGCGGTTTGCGCGGGAGCAAACTTCGGAGAAATTGCACATAGGCGGACGGCACTTCCATATCCACCAGGAAGTAGGCGCGCGTAAATGAAAACAGCACGGCGATCTGCTGCTGCTCGAACAGCACCGTGTCGAGCACCAGCTTGCCGTGCCGGTTGTGCAGGATGGGCACGACGAACGGGTATTCGCGGTTGCCGTTGATGGCCTTGCCGACCAGGTAGGCGCCCTTGTTGCGGTAGAACAAACTGGTCAGGACCTGGAGCTGGTGGTTCGGTTCCAGCCGGTCGCTGCCGAACAGCTGCTGCAGGCGCGCTTCCACCTGGGCCACGTCACGCTCCAGGTTGGCAAATGCGCAGTCCAGCTGGAAATTGCTCACCATGCGCGTCAGGGTGTCGCGCAAGCCGTCCTGGCCCGGGTAATACACGCGGTAAGTAGGAGCGGGGTCTTGCGTTTCGATGTACTCCGTGGAAACGACGGGGCGCACGAAAATATAGTCGTTATTGAAATACGTGCGGTGCAGGATGTTACAGCAGACGGAATTGAAGAAGGTTTCCGCCAGTTCCGGCTGCTTGTGTTCCGTCAGCATGCCGATGTAGTGCAGCTTGAGTTCGCGCCATACTTCGTCGCTCAACTCCGACTCTTCGTACTCATCTTCGAGCATCTGCACGCATTCCTGCACGCGCTTGTCATAGAAGTCGATGCGTTCGCGGGCCGCCGTCTGTGCCGCGCTCCAGGCGCCTTGCTCGAAATACCGCTTGGCGTGCTGGCTCGTTGCGCGGAACAGGCGGTAATGCTTGTCGAAGCCGTCGCGGATGGTGCGCGCGATATCGAATGCAATCTGGGAAGAGAGCAATTTGGGGAAGGCAATGTGCGTCATATCTGTGCTCGCATAAATGGCTCATCACCCAGTCGATACCCGCGCGCGCCTGTTTACTTGGTTTCCGCAAACAGTTCGCGGCCTATCAGCATGCGGCGGATTTCGCTGGTCCCGGCGCCGATTTCGTACAGCTTGGCATCGCGCCACAGGCGGCCGGCCGGATACTCGTTGATGTAGCCGTTGCCGCCCAGGGCCTGGATCGCTTCGCCCGCCATCCAGGTCGCCTTTTCTGCACTATACAGAATGGCGCCGGCCGCATCCTTGCGCAGCTGGCGCACGGCTTCCGGCGTGGTGGCACGGTCGCAAGCCTGGCCCACGGCGTAGACATAGGCCTTGCACGCCATCATGGTCGAATACATATCGGCCAGCTTGCCCTGCATCAACTGGAATTCGCCGATGGGCTGGCCGAATTGCTTGCGGTCATGTACGTAGGGCACGACCAGGTCCATGCAGGCCTGCATGATGCCCAGCGGGCCGCCGGACAGCACGGTGCGCTCGAAATCGAGGCCCGACATCAGCACGTTGACGCCCTTGCCCAGGCCGCCGAGCACGTTTTCGGCCGGTACTTCGCAATCCTGGAACACCAGTTCACCCGTGTGCGAACCGCGCATGCCCAGCTTGTCGAGCTTTTGCGCGATGGAAAAGCCCTTGAAATTCTTTTCGATCAGGAACGCCGTCATGCCGCGCGGACCCGCTTCCAGGTCGTTCTTCGCGTACACCACCAGCACGTCCGCGTCGGGACCGTTGGTGATCCACATCTTGGTGCCGTTCAAGACCCAGCGGTCGCCCTTGAAGTCGGCGCGCAGCTTCATGCTGACGACGTCCGAGCCCGCGTTCGGTTCCGACATGGCCAGGGCGCCGATGTGTTCGCCCGTGATCAGTTTCGGCAGGTATTTCGCCTTTTGCTCGGCCGTGCCGTTGCGCTTGATCTGGTTGACGCACAGGTTAGAGTGGGCGCCGTAGGACAGGCCGATGGAGGCCGAGGCGCGCGAGATCTCTTCCATGGCGACGATGTGCGCCAGATAGCCCATGCCGGCGCCGCCGTATTCTTCGCTGACGGTGATGCCGAGCAAGCCCATGTCGCCCATCTTGCGCCACAGGTCCATGGGGAACTGGTCGGTGCGGTCGATCTCGGCCGCGCGCGGCGCGATTTCGGCGGCGGCAAATTGTTGGATCGCTTCGCGCAGGGAGGCGATGTCGTCGCCGTGGTCAAAGGTCAAGCCTGGAAGATGGAGCATGTCGTCCTCGTCGTTATAAGTGTGGCGGTCATGGGGGCCGGGTCAGTGAAGCTATGATACTCAGTTGTGACGTTTACGTAAACGTAAAGCGATGCGCGCGGCAGGTGTCCGCCGCTTGCCTTGCTAGGTTGTTTGCGCCTTATCAATATTCAAGTCGGCCAGCATGCGCGCGCACGCGTCTTCATGCGCGCTGATTTCCGCCAGCGCCATTTCGATATCGATGCGCTGCTGCTCCAGGGTCTGGCGGTGCTGCGCCAGCACGCCCAGGAAGCGGTCCATCTGCGCGCGCGTGTCCTTCGGCGACTCGTACATGTCGACCAGACTCTTGATCTCCGACAAGGCCAGGCCCAGGCGCTTGCCGCGCAGGGTCAGCTTCAGGCGGGTGCGGTCGCGCGGCGTGTAGACGCGGCTGCGGCCGCCTGCGCCTTCGCGTTTCGGACTGAGCAAGCCCTGGTCTTCATAGAAACGGATGGCGCGCGCCGTGATGTCGAATTCCCGCGCCAGTTCGGTAATGGTATAGGTCGTCAAGGGTGCGGGCGGTGTCGGTTGCATGGGTGGTCGGTCGTCAGATGGGATGCGGCGAGGCAGGTGGTGGCAAAGTGCCGTTTACGTCAACGTCAATACTATTGTAGCGTGCCCTGCCCGTGCTGCAACAAAGAAAAAAGGCGGCGTGGGCAGGAGAGTTTGGCGAATAAGGCAACGATTACTGAAAATAAATTGATTCTTCTTGCGCAAACGCGCTTAAGATCGAGAGTTGGTGGCCAAGATGACACCAAAAAGAGCTTTCCTGGCATAACGGCGACATTCTTTTCGCTGCGATGGCAGTAAAATTTTTTGGCGCAGATTCTTTCCAATAAGCACGATCAAAAAACAACGTTTTCACTATGAGCACGTTGTATAGGTTGTTTCTATATTGAAAACAAAATGGCCCTTCTGAAAACTTTGTCTACGAGAAATTGTATGACATGGGCATTGCGCGTATCGGTGGAGGAGGGCATTATCCGATACCGTACGTTGTAATGCCAAACCGAGGCTTTGAATCGTGCTGCAGTGCGAAAATCAAGGCTAGCCGCGAATTTGACCCGAAGCCACACAGAATCACAAGAGAAAATTCGGCCCACTTTTTCACCTGAAAAGCCCGGCCGGAGTGTTAATTGTTAATTGATACTCTTTTCAAATGTAACAATCTGTATGGTCATTCAAGAAACTGACTTTCATGTTACAACATGAAATAGTACACCTATGAATTCTTCTAACGAACGCGAAAGCTTCAGCCAGCGACTTCAGTTGGCTCTCAAAAACGCCCATTACTCTCCAGACAGCCCGACCAGACTGGCCCGGGAATTCAACATCCGTTTCGACGGACGCCCGATTACTGTGCATGCAGCTAGGAAATGGTTAGTAGGTGAAGCAATTCCCACGCAAGAAAAATTGCGCATGATTGCCCAATGGTTGGGCGTTCCCGCGGAATGGTTGCGTTTTGGCGGTCCGGAAAGCGCCACGCCGAATGGCGAAGCGGGCAGCGCTTTATCGCGTTTTGAGTCCGCTGATGTGAAATTAATTGCCGATTTGCAAAGATTAGATGAACATCATCGTCAAATCGCGCGAGAATTTATTCGCATGCTGGTGAGAGTCAACTACCAAAAGTAAGCATCCAGGCCCTCCCCGGCCGGCGCCGTCCGCCTTTCGCTGGCGGCGCTCCCCCTGTCCTTTTATTTGCGCAAGGTCATACTGGAGACATGATTTTGCCGCACAATAAGACCTCGCATGTTGCGCTGCGTACGGGATTATTTGACAATAATCCCGTACGCAGCGGCGCAGCGGCCAATACCAGCGCATAATCACATCAGAAGCAGCCAGTTCATCCACTACGGAGCCGAGCATTTGAGCCGTCTTATGAAAAGTAACTACAGCAATACCGCGCAGCTGAAGGACTTGATGACCGTGCCCCCCATGACTGCCGCGCAACATGCGGAAGTGATGCGCAAACGGATCGCCCACCGCAGGATGGTTGAAGAAGCCAGGGATTTGAAGCAGGCCAGTGCTCATCAGTTCGACAAGAGGTGAGGGATGCCTGACCAAAGCTGCTGCGCGTCGGCATAGGTAGTCTGCGATGCTCACCGTGCTGGAGTACGGTTGCGCTTCTTGACCACCTCTTCCTTCCGCTCGCTACGCTTTTGTCGGGCATCGTGACGCTAACTACAAGATAGGGGTGTCGCCAGACGTTGTGGATTTCAAGCCATTCCAGCGCGGTGCCAGGGCGTGCTCGATGCCGAGCAGGTCGATGACCCTCGCCACCGTATGGTCGACCATCTCCGCGATGCTCTGCGGGTGGTGATAAAAGCTCGGTAAGGGCGGGAAGATGATGCCGCCCATTTCGGTCACGGCCGTCATATTGCGCAGGTGCGCCAGGTTGAACGGCGTTTCGCGCACCATCAGGATCAGGCGCCGGCGCTCCTTGAGCACCACATCGGCGGCCCGCGTGATCAGATTATCCGACAAGCCATGCGCCACGGCCGCCAAGGTCTTCATCGAACACGGTGCGACGACCATGCCATCCGATTGAAACGAGCCGCTGGCGATCGAGGCGCCGATGTCGCGCAGCTTGTGCACGACGTGCGCCTGCGCTTCGATGTCCTTGCGTCCCACGCCCGTTTCCTGGTGCAGGGTCAAAACAGCGGCATCCGACAAGACCAGATGCGTCTCGACGCCGGGGATGGCGCCGAGCAATTGCAGCAGCCGCAAGCCATACACGGCGCCCGTGGCGCCCGTGATGGCCACGACGATACGGCGCGGCCGCTGCGTTTGGCTATCAGGCATCCAGCAGGGACTTCAGTTCGCCCGATTCAAACATTTCATTCATGATATCGGAACCACCGATGAACTCGCCTTTCACATACAGCTGCGGAATGGTCGGCCAGTTCGAGTAATCCTTGATGCCCTGGCGAACTTCCGGGTCGTCCAGCACGTTGACGGTGGCGATGTTTTCCACGCCGCACGCTTTCAGGATCTGGATGGCGCGGCCGGAAAAGCCGCACTGCGGGAACTGGGCCGTGCCCTTCATGAACAGCACGACTGGCGTGTTCGTCACGGTTTCTTTGATCCAGGTTTGTACGTCGCTCATAGCTGCCTCTGATGGGTAAATAAATAGATGCCGTCATTTTATAAGAAAACGACGGCACGGGTATGCGCTCAAGTCATAAATCGGGCAAGTCAGCCACGTTGAAGCTTATAGGGTCTTGCCCAGGCAGGCCGATTGTGCCGCGCCCACGTATTTGCCCCAGGCAAGGACCGGCACATAGCCGTGTTTGGCATAAAACGCCACCGCGCGGCCATTCGCCACGCGGGTGGACAGGTGCAGGGCCTGGTAGCCATGCCGGCGCGCCTGCGCCTCCACGTGGGCCAGCAGGGCCGCGCCCACGCCTGTGCTGTCGGGGCGCGCATACATGCGCTTGAGTTCGCCTATGGCACTGTCCGGCCCGCCCAGCGGGCGCAGGGCGGCGCAACCGAGCAGTTCTCCGGCGCCGTCGCGGGCCAGGTAAAAGCCGCCGCGCGGCGTTGCCGCTTCGATATCGAAGGAAGAGCGGCCGCTGTCGCCATTGATGCGCAGCAATGCTGCCGATAACGCATCGAGCAGCAACTGCGCATCCGGGCTGGCGGCGTCCACCGCCAGGATGACGAGGTCATGCCCGGCGGCCACGAGCTTAACCGCGCAGCTTGGCGAACGCGGCGGCCATGCTGCCGGCCGGCTCCGGTGCGTTGCGCGACTGCGACTGGTGCTGCGCCATGCTGCGGCGGTCGTTGCGGTCGCCACGCTGCTCGGGCTTGCTGCCCGCCTGCGGCGCGCTGTCCGTCAGGCGCATGGTCAGCGCGATGCGCTTGCGCTTCTCGTCGACTTCCAGCACTTTGACGCGCACCACTTGCCCGGCTTTCACCACCGTGTGCGGGTCCTTGACGAAGGTGTTCGACAGGGCGGAGATGTGCACGAGGCCATCCTGGTGCACGCCGATGTCGACGAAGGCGCCAAAGGCGGCCACGTTGGTGACCACGCCCTCGAGAATCATGTCCGGGCGCAAGTCGCGGATTTCTTCCACGCCTTCCTTGAAGGTGGCGGTGGTGAACTCCGGACGCGGGTCGCGGCCCGGCTTTTCCAGTTCCTTCAAGATGTCGGTAATGGTCGGCACGCCGAAGGTTTCATCCGCGTATTTTGCCGGGCTGAGGGTTTTCAGCAGGGCCGTTTCGCCGATGACGGCCTTGATATCCTTCTTGATGTCCGCCAGAATCTTTTCCACCAGCGGGTACGATTCCGGGTGGACGGCCGAGGCGTCGAGCGGGTTCTCTCCGCCCATCACGCGCAAGAAGCCGGCCGCCTGTTCGTAGGTCTTGTCGCCCAGGCGCGGCACGGCCTTCAAGGCCGCGCGCGAGGTGAACGCGCCCTTCATGTCGCGGTAGGTGACGATGCTTTGCGCCACGCTGGCCGACAGGCCGGACACGCGCGCAAGCAGGGGAGCGGACGCCGTGTTGACGTCCACGCCCACGGCGTTCACGCAATCTTCCACCACGGCATCGAGCGAGCGGGCCAGCTGGCTTTGACTCACGTCATGCTGGTACTGGCCCACGCCGATCGATTTCGGGTCGATTTTCACCAGCTCGGCCAGCGGGTCTTGCAGGCGGCGCGCGATCGACACGGCGCCGCGCAGCGACACATCCATGTCCGGCAATTCCTTCGAGGCGAATTCGGACGCCGAATACACCGACGCGCCCGCTTCCGAGACGACGATCTTCGTCATCTTCGCTTCCGGGTGCTGCTTGATCAAATCCTGCGCCAGTTTATCGGTCTCGCGCGAGGCGGTGCCGTTGCCGATCGAAATCAGCGACACATTGTGCTTGGCGGCAAGACGGCCCAGGGTATGCAGCGAACCGTCCCAGTCGTTCTTCGGCTGGTGCGGGTAGATCACGGCCGTGTCGACGACTTTACCGGTGGCATCGACCACGGCCACCTTGACGCCCGTGCGCAGGCCGGGATCGAGGCCCATGGTGGCGCGCTGGCCGGCCGGCGCGGCCAGCAGCAGCGCTTTCAGATTGGTGGCGAAGACGTTGATCGCGTCGAGTTCCGAGCGTTCGCGCAGCGCGCCCATCAGTTCCGTTTCCAGGTGCATGAAGCTTTTCACGCGCCAGGTCCAGCGCGCCGTGTCCGCCAGCCACTTGTCGGCCGGGCGGCCTTGCTGCTTGATGCCGAAGCGGGCGGCGATGCGGCCCTCGCACGGGTTGTGCGGCGCATCCCATTTCGGTTTTTCCGCTTCCGTGTCCAGGCGCAGGGTGACGTCGAGGATGCCCTCGCGGCGGCCGCGCAGCAGGGCCAGCGCGCGGTGCGATGGCACTGTCGAAATGGTTTCCGAGTAATCGAAATAATCGGCGAATTTCTCGCCTTCGTCCTGCTTGCCTTCCACCACTTTCGATTCGACGATGCCATGTTCCTGCACGTATTCGCGCAAGGTTTGCAGCAGGGTCGCGTCTTCGGCGAAGCGCTCCATCAGGATCTGGCGCGCGCCGTCGAGGGCCGCCTTGGTGTCGGCCACGCCCGGGTTGTTGCCGTCGGCACTCGTAAACGCCTCGCGCAGGAACTTGCCCGCTTCCATTTCCGGCGTCAGTTCCGGGTTTTCCAGCAAGCCGTCGGCCAGCGGCATCAGGCCCGCTTCGATGGCGATCTGCGCCTTCGTGCGGCGCTTCTGTTTGTATGGCAAATACAGGTCTTCCAGGCGCGTCTTGTCTTCCGCGTGCATGACGGCGTCGAGCAGCTCGGGCGTCATCTTGTTCTGTTCCGTGATCGACGCCACGATGGCGGCGCGCCGCTCTTCCAGCTCGCGCAGGTAGCGCAGGCGCTCTTCGAGCAGGCGCAGCTGGATATCGTCGAGGCCGCCGGTCGCTTCCTTGCGGTAACGGGCGATGAAGGGCACGGTGGCGCCTTCGTCGAGCAGTTCGATGGCGGCGGCAACCTGCACCGGTTTGGCGGCAAGTTCAAGGGCAAGGCGTTGTTCGATAGTGGGCAGCATGGTTGTTTCCAGAGCGATCAAGCCTGGAATGATACGCAATCGGCGCGATTGCGCAATCTTGACAGCGCAAATGGACTGTGCGTTGACAAGCGGCCTAGCGAGCCGGCAGCAGCGGGCTGGCGGGCGTGGGAGCTGGCGGCCTTTGCGGCGTGACGGATTTGCCAAAGGCATTGCCCATGCGGTGTTCGAGGGCGGCGCGGTTGTACAGGCCCAGCTGGTTCGACGGACGCTGCATGATCGCTTCGGCGCCGGACAGGGCGGGCGGCGGCCCGTTCATGGTGTTGCTATTCGGCAATAATTTTTCATTCAAGCAAGACATCGATGGCGCGCGCCGGCCGTTCGCTTCCACCTCCACGCAGCCCTTTGGCGGCGCGGCGGCCTTCACGACGACGGTGTGCTCGTCCGCCTGTGCGGGCAGGGCGGCGCAGATCAACAGCAACAGCGATAACAGGCGTGCCATGGCGGCTCCCGGAGCGGTGGGGAAGCGGCCAGCATAGCAAGGCCATGTGTCGCAGCGATGACACGCCAGCCCGCTAACTAGGTGACCGATGTCATGCAGTTGTCATTTTATGAAGCTACCATCTTGCCATTCTGCTTGAAACATTGCAGTCAAGACACTTCATAAGCAGGCTCTCGTTGATTTCCCTGGAAAATGACACGAACTCACCGCCGCACCGCAACAGGCAACGCCCTGGCCCTGTCCGCTTGTTTGCTGATGACATTGATGACATTCATGCGGCCGGCGGCGGGCGCGGGCGGCAATGATGCGGGCGCGCCTGCCACCGTGCGCTTCGACCTGCCCGCCCAGCCGCTCGACGCGGCCCTGGTGGCGTTCGGCGAAGTGACCGGCTATTCCGTGCTCGTCAGCAGCGAACTGGCGGCGGGCAGAGTGGCGGCGCCCGTGCGCGGCGACTACACGCCGGCCGAGGCGCTGCAGCGCCTGCTGGCCGGCACGCAACTGGGCGCGCGCTTCAGCGGCAGCAATGCGTTTACCTTGCTGGCGCTGGCCGACGCCCCGGCAGCGCCGGCGCTCGTGCCGGCCCAGGCCGCCCCAGCCGCGCCGCCGCTGCAGGGCTATGCGGCCATCCTGCAGCGTTCGCTCACGCGCGCCCTGTGCCGCCTGCATCCGGACGCCTTCGGCCGCTACCGCCTGGCCTTCCAGCTGTGGCTCGACGAGCGGGGCAAGGTGCGCGCCGTGCACGTGCTGGAAGCGAGCGGGGTGGCGCAGCGCGACCGCGCCGTGCTGCAGCGCCTGCGCAGCCTGCTGATGGATGGCGCACCGCCCGCGGGCTTGCCGCAGCCGCTGACGATCCTGTTGACGCCGCGGCCCGACCCGGATGCCGATTGCGCGCCCTATCTGCCGGCCGGAGCGCCCTGAGCATGCCGGAATTACTCAAAACCACCTTGCGCAAGCTGTTCCTGGAACGTTACGGACAGTTTCGCCGCCACCTGCAGCGCCGCCTGGGCTCGGAAGACCTGGCCAACGACGCGCTGCATGAAACGTATTTGCGCGTGGAGCGGATGAACGCGCCCGAGGCGATCAGCTATCCGTCCGCGTATCTGATGCGCATCGCCATCAACATTGCGGAAGATCAACGCCGTGACAATGCGCGCCTGCTCAGCCTTCCCGATATCGACGATCTGTACGAGATGGCCGACGAGCTGGCCGACCCGGCCCGCACCTTCAGCGCGCGCGCCGAACTGGAAGAACTGGAACGGGCCTTGCAGGAGTTGCCGAAACGCCGGCGCGCCATCGTCATCGCCGCCCGCGTCGACCAGTTGCCGCACCGCGACATCGCCGAGCGCTTCGGCATTTCCGCCCGCACGGTGGAGAAGGAATTGCGCGCCGGCCTGGAACATTGCTGCGAACGCATGGGACGCGATTTCATCCAGCGCTTCGGTCCCGGCGCGGGAAAAACGTCTAAACATCATGATTGAACAAGCGGAAGACGACATGGGTGTCATCCAGAAGGAAGCGCAGGCATGGGTCGTGCGCCTGGCCTCGGGCCAGGTCAGCGAGCGCGATGCGCAAGTGTTTCGCCACTGGTGCGCGCGCAGCCGCAGGCATGCGACGGCGTTTGCCGAGGCGCGCGCCGTGTGGGGCGCCATGGCGCCGGCCGCGCGCGCCGTCAAGCGGGCACAGGCGCCGGTGAATACGGCGCGGCGCGCCTGGCTGGGCGGCGCCGTGGCGGCCTCGCTGGGCTTGCTGGCGCTGCGCCCGCCGACGGACCTGTGGCCGGCCGTCGCGGGTCTTGCCGCCGACTATGCCACGGGCACGGGCGAGCAGCGCGAAGTGGCGCTCGATGGCGGCGTGCTGGTGCAGATGAATACGCAGACGCGCCTCGACGCGGCGCCCCTGCAGGACGGCGCCGCGGCGCTGGTGCTGCTGGCGGGAGAGGCGGAATTCCAGGCCGGCTTGCGCGGCGCGGCGCGGGTGCGCGTGCAGGCGGGCGACGGCAGCGTGTCGGCCGGCAGCGCGCGCTTCAATATCCGCCTGTTCGGCCAGGAAGTGTGCGTGACGTGCCTGGCGGGCCGCCTGCGCGTGGCGCAGGCCGGCAACGATGCGGAGCTGGCGGCGGGCCAGCAGCTGCGTTACCGGCCCGAGCATTTCGGCATCGCCCGCGCGGTGGCGAAGAGCGACGTCAGCGCGTGGCGCCACCGGCTGCTGGTGTTCAAACAAAGCACCCTGGCCGAGGTGGTGGACGAGGTGAACCGCTACCGTCCCGGCAAGCTGATCCTCAATGGCGACGCCTTGAAACACACGCGCGTGCAAGCGAGCTTTTCGCTCGACCGTCTCGATGACGTGATCGCCCTGATCCAGGACGCGTATGGCGCGCGCGTGACGCGGCTGCCGGGCGGCATCGTGCTGTTCGGCTAGCGATGCACGCCGATGGCATGCCGCCAATTATGACATTTTCATGACCTTTTGCAGTCCCGGACCTTGTTCCCTGTCAATGCTGCTGGAAGCCGCGAATCAGTGCCCGCCGCCCGCCGCCGTGCGTGCCGCGCGCCGCCTCGCGATATCGGTCAGCAACGGAACATGAAAAGGGAATGTCGCCATGCAGCGAAGCAAGTCGGTCACGAAACACGCATCCTCCTCCGCCATGGCGGGCAGCCAGACGGGCCGCCCGGTGCGCTTGAAACCGCTGGCGCTGGCCATCGCCATGCTGCTGCAGGCGGGCGGCGCGCAGGCGCAGCAGCCGTTCAGCGGCGCCTGGTTCGCGGGCAAGGGCGCCAACCAGGGCGCGGCCACCGCCACGGGACGCTTGCCGAATGGCCAGCCGGCCACCTCGCTGAACAATCCCCTGCTGCAGCAGCAAAAGGCCGAAGGCAAGCTGCAGCAATCGCTGAATAACCTGTTGCTGGCCGCGCGCGGCATCGCCGCCGAGCAGGCGGTGCAGGCGGCTGCGCGCCAGGCGGCGCTGGCGGCGGGCGGCGCGCCCGATGGCCTGGTCAAGGGCGGCTTGCAGGTCGACACGAACAGCCTGACGGCCGGCTGGCTCAATGCCCAGGGCCCCGTGCAGACCCAGGCCGACGGCAAGACCGTCGTGAAGGTCGTGCAGACGGATGACAAGGCGATACTGAACTGGGAAAGTTTTAACGTCGGCAAGAACACCAGCTTGCAATTCGACCAGAAATCAAACTGGTCCGTATTGAACCGCGTCAATGATCCGTTGGCGCGCCCCAGCCAGATCCAGGGCCAGATCAAGGCCGACGGCACGGTGATGATCGTCAACCGCAACGGCATCGTGTTTACGGGCAGCAGCCAGGTCGATACGCGCAACCTGGCGGCGGCCGCCATGGGCATGAGCGACAGCCAGTTCAAGAGCGGCCTGTACGGCAAGGCGCAGGGCACGGGCGCCGTGCCGACCTTCGCGAATGACTTGCTGCTGGGCCAGAATACCTCCACGCATGGCAAGGCCGAGGCGGACGTCGTCGTCGCCGCCGGCGCGCGCATCGACACGCGCAAGCCGCAGACGGTGACGGAAGGCGGTGGCTACGTGCTGCTGGCCGGCCGCAGCGTCGACAACGCGGGTGCCATCACCACGCCGAATGGCCAGACCACCCTGGCCGCCGGCGACGCCATCGTCGTGCGCCCGGGCCAGGGCACGGACAAGAACCAGTATTCGAGCACGCGCGGCAATGAAGTCGAGATGCTGCGCGTGGCGGACAGCAAGGCGGGCAGCGTCGTCAACAACGGGCTGATCCAGGCGGCCGGCGGCGACATCACGCTGAGCGGCAACACCCTGCGCCAGGATGGCGTGCTGCTGTCGAGCACCAGCGTCAACGGACGCGGCAGCATCCACCTGGCGGCGGCGGGCGAGAATGCCGGCGTCACCCTGGCGCGCGGCAGCGTCAGCGCCATTGTCATCGACGACAACGGCGCCACGGCGCTCGACGTGCAGCGCGATACCTTGCTGAAGGACACGGGCAAGGGCACGGACACGCCGCAGGACCGGCGCGACCAGTCGCTGGTGCGCGTCGTCTCCGCTGGCAATGTCGAGTTCGAAGGCGACTCGCTGACCCTGGCCACGGGCGGCCAGGTGCTGGTCGACGCGGCCCGCCGCAGCCACGTGGCGCGCGACGCCGCCATCGACGTCTCGGGCGCCGTCGGCGTGAAGGTCGACATGAGCAGCAACAATGTGCTGATCAACGTGCAAGGCAACGAACAGCGCGACGCACCGGGCAGCCGCGACGCGAAATACCTGAACAACAGCGACGTGTGGGTCGACCGCCGCGACCTGGTGCTGGTGCCGGCCGGCACGAATGGCTACGCCACGGACCGCTGGTACACGGCCGGCGGCTTGCTGGAAGTGAGCGGCTACCTGAACACCAGCGGCCACGGCATCGGCGAGTGGGCGGCCCAGGGCGGCACCGTCGGCTTTGGCGGCGGCGAAGTGGTGACGCAGGCCGGTTCGCGCATCAACATCGCCGGCGGTTCGCTCGACGTGCAGACGGGCATGGTCAAGCAGACGTGGCTGAAGGGCGCCGATGGCGCCATGTACAAGCTGAGCACGGCCCCTGGCGACAATCTGTACACGGGCTTGTACCGCGGCTATGAAAGCACGCATGCGCGCTGGGGCGCGAACACGACGGAAACCCATGCAAATGCCCTGATCGGCCCGCGCGAACGCCTGGAAAACGGCTATACGGTGGGCCGCGACGCGGGCCGCCTGATCGTGTCCACGGGCGCGGCCGTGCTGGAAGGCGATATCGATACGTCCGTGTTCCAGGGCGAGCGCCAGCAGCGCAAGCGCGATGACGGCATGGACAGCTACAAGCAGGCGCAGACGTCGGCGGCGCGCGCCGGTCAATTGATCGTGGGCAAAATGACGCCCGTCTTCGATACCAGGACGGGCCAGCTGCGCGACAGCCCGCAAGCCGTGCTGGAAAAGGTGCAAATCGGCAAGGTGGCGGGCATCGCCGATGGCCAGCTGCTGGGCGAAGCCTTGCCGGCCGCGCGCAGCAAGACCTTGCAGCTCGATGCCGACTGGCTCAACGGGCTGGAGCTGGGTGCCCTGAATATCTATGCCTACGACAAGCTCGACGTCAATGCCGACGTGCGCGTGGCCGATGGCGGCGACATCGCCCTGCACGCCACCGACGTGGCCCTGAAGGCGAACGTGAGCGCGCGCGGCGGCAGCATCGCCGCCGGCGACATTGTTTCGCGCTACCTGGCGGGTGCGGGCGACGTATGGGCTGAAGGCAAGCTGGTGCCGGACAACCGTCCCACGGGAACGGCCGGCGTGCGCGTGGCGCCCGGCGTGCGCCTCGATGCGCGCGGCCTGTGGAGCAACCTGGAACTGGACCCGGGCGCCGTCGCCGGTTTGCCGTATGTGAATGGCGGCAAGGTCACCCTGAAAAGCTCGGGCGGCATCGACCTGACGGGCGGCAGCGTCATCGACGTCTCGTCCGGCGCCGCCCTGATGAGCAATGGCAGCCTGCAGGGCGGGCGCGGCGGCGACATCACCCTGGCGGTCGACCTGCCGACGGAAAAAGCGCCGACGGGTGCCATGCTCAAGCTCGACGGCGAATTGCGCGGCCATGGCGTGAAGGGCGGCGGGCGCCTGGTGATCGACAGCGGCGCAGCCGTCAGCATCGGCGGTAAGCTGCTCGAAGGCGACGTGCTGGCGGCGGGGACCGGCGCTGCGCCGGGCCTGCGCCTGGCCGATGAATTCCTGATCGCCCAGGGCGAGAAGATACCCTTCGATTTTGCGCTCAGCACCAGCCTGATCAAGCCGGGCCAGGTCTTGAGCAAACCCGTGACGGTGGATGTGTCGGTGCAGAAACCGCTGGTGCTGGGTGCCGACCTGCTGTTGCCGCCAGGCGCGCACGTCGTCATCGACAACAAGACGTATGTCTGGGCTGGCTCCACCGTTCCAGCTGGCAGCGTGCTGACGGTCATCAATGGCTTGAATCCCGGTTTCGTGGTGTCGGCGGAGGTCTTTCCGAACGGCTTGCCGATCCAGCCGGTGACGACGCAGTATGCGGCGGGCAGCATCGCCGCCGACGACTTGCGCGCGCCGCGCGGCCTGCTGCTGCCGGCCGGCACGGTGCTGGGGCGCGACGCGACCGTCAAGCCGCTGCTGGCGCTGGACGCCAGCCTGTTCCAGAGCGGTTTTGCCGACTATGCCGTCACGGGCCGCGATGGCGTCGTGGTCGTCAAGAATGCGCAGATCGATGTCACCATGCCCGTGCTGCGTTTCAATCCCGCCACGGGCCGTACGGTGGCGGGCGGCACCGATCCTGGCGCCGCGCTGGAAGTGTGGACGCCGGAGCTGTACCAGGAAGATGCGCGCAAGGCCAGTCTGACGCAGCGCGCTGGCGCGAATTTGTCGCTGACGGCCGGCAGCTCCTACGTGAAGGGCGCCCTGGCGGTGCAGGAAGGCGCCGTCGTCAAGGTCGATCCGGGCCGCCAGATCAGCCTGACGGGCAATGACCAGATCACCATCGATGGCAAGCTCGAAGCCTGGGGTGGCAAAATCGCCGTCCTGCCGGGCACGTTTGGCACGGGCAATGAGGTGGATGTACCGAACGGCAAGGGACAAGCCACCTCGATCTGGATCGGCGACAAGGCCGTGCTCGACGTGGCCGGCCGCGCCACGGTCGCTACCGACATGCGCGGCGGGCGCTATGGCCGTGCCGACCAGGGCGGCAGCATCGAAATCGGCGCCCGCTACAAGGCTGACGCCGCCAGCATCGACGCGGCCGATGCCTTTGTCGTCGTGCGTCCGGGCGCGCTGCTCGACGCCAGCGGCGCGCACGCCACGCTGGACTTGCCGAACCAGGGTACCGTCGACGTGGCCGGCAACGGCGGTTTGATCTCGCTCAGTTCGTATAACGGCATCTTCGCCGACGGCACCCTGCGCGCGGCGGCCGGCGGCGCCGGGGCGGCCGGCGGCACCCTGGCGCTGGCGCTGGACACGCCCAATTATGGCAAGGTCAACCGCTACAACTTGCAAGGCGACAACGTGGACAACGCGGTGCGCGTGCCGCGCGAAATGCAGCTGGCGCAGGTGCAGGGCGAGAGCGCCTTGCCCGACGACTTGCGCGCCGGCCAGCAGGATGCGGCGCTGCGCTACGGCAGCGCGCGCCTGGGCGCCGACCGCGTGCAGGCCGGCGGTTTCGACAACCTGGCCCTGCACGTGAACGGCATGCTCAGCTTTGACGGCGACGTCAGCCTGTCGCTGGGCCAGAGCCTGCGCCTGAGCGCCAGTTCGCTGGGCCTGGCGCAGCAGCCTTTGCCCGATGGCGAGGAAAAGGCGGGCAGCCTCGCCAGCCAGATGCACCTGGCGGCGCCGTACGTGCGCCTGGGCACGGCCGTGCGTACGCAGAAGGACGATTACATCGTGCCCAATGCCGTGAAGGGCTCGAAGAACCTGGGCAAGGGACGCGGCATGCTGGGCGTGCCGCTGGTGGCCGAGGATTCCCTGCTGCGCATCGATGCGGGCATGCTCGATATCGCGGGCGAGGTCAACATGGGTACGCGCGGCACCATCGCGCAGAGCAGCGGCGCCGACCTGGTGGTCGAGCGCGACGCCTTCGAGCAGCTGACCCTGAACAGCCGCGGCGACATGCGCCTGTCGAACAGCGCCGCCTTGTACCAGCCCGGCAATGCCAGCCTGGTGGCCGCGCAGATCTACCCGGCCACGGGCGACAGCGGCATGGTCACGGTGGGGCAGCAGAGCGGCATCGACGAGTATGGCAATATCCGCGTCACGCTCGATCCCCTGCGCACGCTCAATATCGGGCGCAGCGGCGACGGCGCCATGCCGAACCAGCCGTTCTCCGTGTTCGGTACCCTGAGCCTGGTCGCGCCCACCATCAACCAGCATGGCGTGCTGCGCGCGCCGTTGGGCCAGATCAACCTGGGTGCCGAAGGCTACGAAGCCAATACGGGCCGCGTCAACCTGTTGCCTGGTAGCTTGACGTCCGTCAGCGCGAAGGGCTTGACGATGCCCTACGGCGGCACCCTCGATGGCCTCAGCTACCTGTATGACGGCAACGATGTCGTGTTCAAGGGCGTGGGCAATGGCCCCGAGATCGCCTTGACGGGCGCCGCCGTCGACGTGCAACAAGGCGCCGTGCTCGACCTGTCGGGCGGCGGCACCTTGACGGGCGCGGCCTTCCTGGCCGGACGCGGCGGCTCGACCGATGCGCGCCTCAATCCGCTGGTGCAGATGAAGCCGAACGGCGGTTTCACCCTGCCCGGCCTGAACACCAACCCCGTGTACGCCATCCTTCCCGGCGTGCAGCCGGACGTGGCGCCTTTGACGGCCGAGCAAGGCGCGGGCAAGCCCGCCGTGGGACGTCAGATCACCATAGCCGCAGGCGTGCCCGGCCTGGCGGCCGGCACCTACACCCTGCTGCCATCGAATTTCGCCCTGCTGCCTGGTGCCTTCCGCGTGGAACTGAATGGCCTGGCCGGCGCCGTCGAGGCGGGCGGCACGGTGGCCATGCGCAATGGCTCGTATGCGACGGCGGCGCAGACGGGCGTGGCCGGCACGGCAATCCGCGACGTGGTGGCGCGCCAGGCCATCCTCACGCCGGCCGACGTGCTGCGCACCTATTCCCAATACAACGAGACGGGCTATGCCGCCTTCGCCGTGGCGCAGGCCACGCGCGACGGCGTGCCGCGCGCCACGCTGGAGCGCGATGCCAAGGGCGTGCGCGTGCAGCTGATCGCCCCGTCCGTGCACAGCGTCAAGGACAACCATACGCCGTTGATGATGGATGGCAGCGCCCTGTATGCGCCGGCCGAAGGCGGCTTCGGCGGCTCCCTGCTGCTGGGCACGGGCAACCATGCGTCGACCCGCTACGAAGTGCTGGCCGACGGCACGGCGCCGCTGGCCGATTTCAATGGCGTCTCCGTGCATGCCTCGCAGATCAATGCCTTCGGCGCCCAGCGCGTGGGCATCGGCGGCTTGCCGCGCGTGAACTACAGCGATTTTGGCACGGGCAGCAACCAGCGCGCCAATATTGCCGCCATCAAGGAATCGGCGGGCGGCATCGTGCTGCGCGACGGCGCCGTGCTGAAGGCGGCCGAAGTGTTTCTGGTGACGGCGAGAAAAGACGACGGCATCATCCTGGAGCAGGGCTCCGGCATCAATACGCTGGGCCGCGGCAAGGCCGCCTGGGATTCCCGCGACGGCTATGTGTATGAGCCCATGGGCAGCGTGCTGGCCGTCTCGAACGGCTGGCTGGACATGCTGCCGGCTGCGCCGCCGTCGTCCGAATCGTATGGCCCCGGCATCATCGATATCGGCGCGTGTGCGAAGGCGGGCGGCGCCTGCGGCGGCAGCACCGCGCTGTATTCCGAGGGCACCATCGCCGCCGTGACGGAGCGCGCATTTACCCTGCGCGACAACGTGCGCTACGGCACGCGCAACCTGGTGCTGGCGATGGGGTCGATCAATGTCGGCAGCGAGGCGTCGCTGGCGGACGCCAGCGCCCGCGGCGTCTTGCCGGACGGCCTGGCGCTGAACCAGGGCGTGCTCGACCGCCTGCTGCGCGGCGATACCAGCACCGGCGCACCGGCGCTGGAAAACCTGGGTTTGACGGCGCGCAATTCCTTCAACTTCTATGATTCGTCGCAGCTGTCGACCATCGATGCGGCCACGGGCAAGTCGTCGCTGTCGCGCCTGGTGCTCAACACGCCCGCCATCTACGGCTATGGCGGCCCGGACGCGCTGGCGCGCATCCACACGGACACCCTCGTGTGGCAGGGCGCGACGAACGCGCCCGGCGCGGTGGTCGCCGCTGGCCCCGGCACGGGCAGCGGCCGCCTGCAGGTCGACGCCAAGCGCATCGAGTTCGGCTTCACGCCGGACAGCCGTCCCGACACCATCCACAAGCTGGACCGCCTGGTGCTGGGCTTCGGCCAGGTGGCGCTGAATGCCAGCGAACAGCTGACGGCCAACAACAAGGGCAGCCTGTCCGTCTACCAGTCGCAAAGCGCGTGGGATACGGCCACCAATGGCTACCGCTACAGCGGCGGCGATTTGCTGATCAACACGCCGCTGTTGACGGGCGCGGCCGGTTCCGTCAACCGCATCACGGCGGGCGGCGACCTCAAGGTGAGCGCGCCGGCCGGTGCCGCCGCCGCCACGCCGACGAATGCGGCGCTGGCCGGCGCCCTGGGCGCCGAAGTGGCGCTCAGCGGCAACAGCGTCAGCGTGGATACGGCGGTGGTCTTGCCGAGCGGAAAATTGACCCTGTCGGCCGAGCGCGACGTATTGCTGGGCGACAAGGCCAAGCTGGACCTGGCGGGCCGCAAGATCGATTTCTATGACACCAGCAAGTACAGCTGGGGCGGCGACGTGATCCTCGACAGCCGCGAGGGCGACGTGCGCCAGGCGGCCGCTTCCGTGATTGACGTGTCGGCCGTGCACAACCGCGCCGGCAAGCTCAGCGTGATCGCCACGGGCGAGGCGGCGGGCACGGCCGACTTGCGCGGCAGCCTGCTGGGCGGCGCCAGCGGCAGCTATGACGCGGGCGGCACTCAGGTAGCCTACGCGGCGGGCGGTCTGGAGCTGCGGGCCCAGCACGTCGGCGATTTCGCCGGCCTGAACCAGCGCCTGAACACGGGCAAGGTATTCGGCAGCCGCAGCTTCCAGCTCAAACAGGGCAATCTGGCCATCGGCGACGAGCTCAAGGCGCGCGAAGTGAGCGTCTCCGTCGACGGCGGCAGCCTGATGGTGAACGGCCGCATCGACGCCAGCGGCGAACAGGTGGGCAGCATTCGCCTGGCCGGCCGCGACGGCGTGACCATCCAATCGGGCGCCGTGCTCGATGCGCACGGCACGCTGCTGCGCACGGACAGCTATGGCCAGGTGATCGAGGCGCCGAACCGCGCCGTGATCGAACTGGCATCGCCGGGCGGCCGCCTGACCCTGGAAAACGGCGCGCGTTTCGACCTGCGCAGCGGAGACAAGGGCGGCAACTACGGCAGCATCGACCTGAACGCGCGCCGCCTCGGCGGCGCCACGGGCGACGACATCGACATCGACGCGGCTGGCGCGCTGAACATCGCCGGCGCGCGCACGATCAACGTCAATGCCTTCTGGCAATACAAGGATGCGCCGGCGGGCACGGGCAAGGATGCGGACGGCCGCAGCTACCAGGGCATCAACCAGGCTTACCTGGACGAAAAACACGGGGACAGCCAGGCCTTCATGGCCAATGCGCTGGCCAACGGCAATTTGATGAACACTAAATTGCGCGGCTTGCGCGGCGACGCCAACGCCTTCCACCTGCGTCCCGGCGTCGAGATCGTCAGCGCCACGCCGGGCGGTGACCTGCATATCGATGGCGACATCGACCTGTCCGGCCACCGCTACGACGGCGTCAATCCGCTGGCGCGCCTGAGCGGCGTGTACGGCTCGGGCGAGGCCGGTGCGCTGGTGCTGCGCGCCGGCGGCAAGCTCAGCGTCTTTGGCAGTATCACCGATGGATTCGATACCAGCGTCCTGCCCGTCACGATCGATGACAAGGGCTGGCAACTGGTGAAAGGCCGGCTGCCGTGGGGCGGCGAGGTCGTCGTGCCGCAGGCGGGCCTGGTGACCCTGGCCGAAAACACCTATTTCAAATCGGGCACGAGCGTCAATTTCGCCGTGCCGATGAAAGCCATGGAGTTGCGCAGCGGCACCTTGCTGGCGGCGCGCGCCACCTTGACGGCGGAGTTGAACTTGCCTGCAGGCAGCGTGCTGGGCGGCGCCGTGCGCAATGCCGACGGCAGTGTGCTGTACGCGGCCGGCACCGTCTTGCCCAAGGCGTTGACCTTATCGAGCGGCATGCAGCTCGATGCCGGCCTGCGCCTGCCCGGCGCGGCCCAGGTGGCGGCCATGGTGTGGCCGGCGAACGTGGCCCTGCCTTTCCCGGAAGGCCGGCCGTGGGACGTGGCCGATGGCACGAATGCCGTCAATGGCGTGGTGCTGGCCTCGGCGCTGGCGCTGGACAAGGGCAGCGTGCTGCCCGCCGGCACCGTGGTCAGGCTGCCGGGCGACGTCACCATGGTGTCGCTGCGCAGCGAGGATGGCAGCGGCAGCCAGGGCCGCAACCTGGCGCTGGCGCCCATGCTGGCCCAGGGTTCGCAAGCGTGGTCGCTGCGCCTGGTGGGCGGCGCCGATACGGCTGCGGCCGACACGCGCGCCCTGCGCCCGCATGCGAAGGACGCCCATCTGATGCTGGCCGATGCGCATTACGGCATGGGCACTGTCCGCGAGTTGGTTCCAGGCACTGGCTTGCCCGCAAAGTATGAATGGGGCGAAGATGCCGGCCTGTTTGGCGAGATACCGGGCACGCCTATCGACCTGACTTTCTTTCCCGACGAAGAAGCGCTGCTTGGCTTCAATGAATATGGCGCAATCGTCGTCAAGATTCAGGATGGCACGGAGCCTGAATACGTGCACGTGACTGCGCCGGCGCGCCAGCCCCTGTTCAGCGTGCTGCGCACGGGCACGGGCGACCTCGATTTGCTCGCCGCGGGCGACTTCGACATGCGTTCGCTGTATGGCGTCTACACGGCGGGCACGCAGTCGGCCTCGCCGCTGGTGAACGGCAAGGATCTGTTCAACCTGCCGCGCGGCCTGAACGCCAAGGGCCAGCTGCTGGGGGCGCTGGGCCAGGACTTTACGCCGTTCGTCGATGGCGGCAGCCGGAGCCTGTACCGCGCCTGGTATCCCGAGCATGGCGGCAACCTGCTGCTGCGCGCCCAGGGCGACGTCAAGGGCGATACGCTGGCTAGCTTCACCCAGCGCCGCGAGGATGCCATCGGCTGGCTGCGCGCGCAGCAGGACACCAGCGACATCGGCACCTGGCTGTGGCGCCAGGGCAGCGGCAGCACGGGCGCGGGGGTGCCCACGGCATGGTGGATCAATTTCGGCACCTATGTCGCGCGTCCCGAAGGCGTCGACCTGTTCTCGGGCTTGCCGGGGCTGTCGGGCTTCACGGGCATCGGCACCCTGGGTGGCGGCAATCTGCTGCTGCAGGCGGGCGGCGACGCCGGCATGCTGGCCTCGCGCGCCGATCCGGGCGGCGAGTTCGCGCCGCGCAGCCAGGGCCTGAACGTGGCCGTGGGCAGCACGGGCAGGGTGACGCCGGACGGCAAGCTGCTGCTGACGGGCGGCGGCGACCTCGATATCCGCATCGGCGGCGGGCTGAACCCCGTGGCCGAGGTGCGCAGCTTCGACAGCAATAGCGACCGGCCGAACCCGAACACGCGTTTCGAACGCCAGATCCCTGGCCTGAACAGCACGCTCACCAACCTGCGCGGTGCGCTGCGCCTGGAGGCGGGCGCCGTGGGCGGCATCGAATTGCGCTTCGACCGCGCCGATCCGACGGAATCGCGTCCGTATGAAACCTACACGGCGGGCACGGCGATCGCCAGCGGCGGGCCCATCCTGGTACCGGGCGACAGCGGCGTGCGCATCGATGCGCGCGGCGACGTGGTGCTGGGCGGCGTGGCCGATGCGGGCCGCGTGAAACAACTGGGCTATGGTTCGCCGTTCAGCTACAAGGGCGTGGAGCGCACCGGCGAAGGCTGGAGTTGGTTCTCGCTGTGGACGCCGGCCACGGCCATCGACCTGTTCAGCGCGGGCGGCAACCTGACGCCCACCTCGTCCTGGATCAATGCGATGGCCGGCGACAACCACGCGCCGACGGACGGGCGCTTCGTCATGCCGTCCGTGCTGCGCGCCGTGGCCGCCAGCGGCAGCTTGTACTACGGCAATGCCAGCCTGGGCAGGCTGGGAGATGGCGGCAAGGTGGACATGCCGCAAAACGGCGTGATCCTGGCACCCTCGCCGGTGGCACCGCAATTTGTCAGGACGGGCGCGGGCCAGCTGGAAATGCTGGCCGCCGACTCCATCCATGCGGCCGGTTATCCGATCACGCCATCGGGCGCCGACCCGCGCATGCTGCCGAATCCGTTCAATCCGGGCTTCGTCGGCGCCCTGGACAAGGTCTGGTTCGGCCTGCTGCCGCTGCATAACGTCAGCGCCGATGCGCTGGCGCCCGGGGCATTGAAATGGTTTGGTACGACGTCGAATGGCGCCAGCGATGCCAATCAGCAAGTGTATCCGCTGTTCAGCATGACCCCGCCGACGGTTTCCGACTATGTGCCGGCAGGCCAGTTGCCTGCGCACTTCTATGCCAACAGCGGCGACATCGTCGGCCTGCGCACGGGCGGCATCGTGTACCGGGCGAAGCTGAAGGGCGAAACGGGCCCGCTGGGCCTCTGGTATGAAGGCGGTGGCGCCGTGGCCGTGCGTGCCGGACGCGACATCGTCAATTCCGGCACGCCGCTGGGAACGGTCGAGAGCGTGCCGGACGGCGCGGCGGGATGGACCGGCCAGCCCTTTGCCAACAGTCCCGAACTGCCGGAAAAGCCGGTCGTCTTCGGCAGCTCGTCGGCGCGCGGCAATCTGTTCGTGCACCGTCATGCCGATGACGTTTCCGTCGTCAGCGCCGGGCGCGATATCCGCTACAGCACCTTCTATGTGGCGGGGCCGGGCCAGCTCAATGTGAGCGCCGGGCGCGACCTGTACATGGCCGACAAGGCGGAATTGCGCAGCCTCGGCTCCATCGTCCATGTCGGCCAGGACAAGCGCGGCGATGGCGCCGGCATCAGCGTGGCCGCCGGCGTGGGCCGCAACGGTCCCGACTATGCGGCCTTCGCGGCGCGCTACCTGGACCCGGCCAAGCTGGCCGACCCAGGCAAGCCGCTGGCCGACCAGGCCGGCAGCGCCGTGTATGTCTACGGCGGCAAGCTGACCCTGGCCGACTGGCTGCGCGGCCAGTTTGGTTACAAAGGCGATGAGGCGGGCGCTGCCGCCTTCCTCGGCACGAAGCAGGCCGAACTGGAAAAGGCCGGCCAGCAAACGGGCGCCGTGCGGCGCGACCTGGCGCGCGAATACGCGCAGGTCAGCCAGCTGCACCTGGTGAACTGGCTGACGACGCGCTTTGGCGGCGACAGCGGCCTGGGCATCCGCTACGACCCGGCCACCGATGCGCGCAGCTTCTTTGCCGCCTTGCCGAAGGAACAGCAGCAGGTGTACCTGAGCAACGTCTATTTTGCCGAGCTGAAGGCGGCCGGACGCGAGTACAACGATGCGGACGGCGTGCGCCGCGGCAGCTATCTGCGCGGCCGCGAAGCCATCGCCACCCTCTTCCCGGCGCAGGACAAGGCGGGCAAGAAGATCGAGTACCAGGGCGACCTGACCATGTTCAGCAGCGCGCTGTACACCGTCAGCGGATACGGCGGCGTGTACACCAAGCGGCCCGTCGCGGGCGTGCGCTACCTGAGTCCGCAGGAATGGGCCGAGGCGGGCCGTCCCGACTACAACGTGCCTTACGTGACCGTCAACGATGCCGGCATCCACACGGATTTCGGCGGCGACATCGGCATCACCGTGCCGGGCGGCCGCGCGCTGATCGGCGTCGACGGCGGCTATGCGCCGGGCGCAGGTTCGGGCGTGCTGACGCAGGGACAGGGCGACATCCAGATGTATGCGAAAGACAGCATCCTGCTGGGCCAGAGCCGCATCTTTACTACGTTCGGCGGCAACATCCTGGCCTGGTCGGCCACGGGCGACATCAACGCGGGCCGCGGCACCAAGTCCACCGTCGTCTACACGCCGCAGCGCCGCGCCTACGACAGCATCGGCCTCGTCAGCCTGTCGCCGAGCACGCCGACGACGGGCGCCGGCATCGCCACCCTGAATCCGATCCCGGAGGTGCCGCCCGGCGACATCGACCTGATCGCCCCGCTGGGCACCATCGATGCGGGCGAGGCGGGCATCCGCGTCTCGGGCAACGTCAACCTGGCCGCCTTGCAGGTGGTGAATGCGGAAAACATCCAGGTGCAGGGCAAGGCGACGGGTATCCCGACCATCGCTTCGGTGAACGTGGGAGCACTCAGCAATGCCAGCGCGGCCGCCTCGCAAGCCGTGACGGCGGCGCAGGACGTGCTGCAGCGCGAACGGGCCGCCACGCGCCAGGCGCAGCCATCGCTGTTCACGGTGAAAGTATTGGGCTTCGGCAACGAGCAGGCGGACGAGGGCGGCGCCGGCAAGCACCAGGGCGGCGAGCCGCAGGCGTCCAGCTACCAGCCGGCCGGCGTGGTGCAGGTGCTGGGCGCGGGACCGTTGACGGCGCCGCAGCTGCAGGCGCTCACGCCGAACGAGCGGCGCGGACTGCAACCGTGAGTTTTATGAACATTTGATGACATTCGGCAGTCGCCGCGCGCGGCGGCTGTCTAGGCATCAGTAGATCAGTATTGGCAACAAAAAAACGCCGGCCCAGCGCCGCAACACAGGGCAACCGTTTGATTTTAAGGTGAATGGAAGATGCGTGAGATGACAAAACAGGGCAAGGGGGCAGCACCCGCGGCACCCGCGACCGCCTTGACGATGCTGTGCCTGGCCATGCTGGCGCTGCCCGGCATGGCCCGCGCCCAGGATGCCGTCGCGGCAGCCGCCCCCGTGGCCGCGCCCGAACGGCAAGTGACGATCGAGGAATACCTGGTGCGCGGCAATACCGTGCTCGACGCCCGCGCCATCGAAGCGGCGGTCACGCCCTTCCTGGGGCCGGGCCGCACCCTGAAGGACGTGGAGGGGGCGCGCGACGCCCTCGTTGCGGCATATCAAGCCCGGGGCTACCAGTCCGTCTACGTGGACTTGCCGGAGCAGCAGGTGGAGCAGGGCGTGGTGGTGCTGCAGGTGAGCGAAACCAAGGTGGGCCGCTTGCGCGTGGTCGGCGCGCAGTACAACTCGCCGCTCGACGTGCGCCAGCAAGTGCCGGCATTGACGGAAGGCAAGGTGCCCGACTTTACGCAGGCGCAAGTGGAGCTGACGGCCCTGAACCGCGGTCCCAAGCGTCAGGTGATGCCGCTGGTCAAGCAGGGCAGCCTGCCCGGCACCATGGACGTCGACCTGAAAGTGGACGACAGCAGCCCGTGGCGCGCCAGCGTGGGCTTGAACAACGATTACAGCGCCGATACGAAGAAATTGCGTACCAGCATGTCGGTCGGCCACGACAATCTGTGGCAGATGGGGCATAGCGCCACCATCAGCTTTTTCGGCACGCCGGGCGACCTGAACCAGACCAAGGTGTGGTCCGCCTCATACGTGGCGCCGATCGGCACGCAGGGCTGGAGCGTGGAAGCGACGGGCTACCAGTCGAACAGCAACGTGGCCAGCACGGGCGGCACCAGCGTGCTGGGCAAGGGCCATGCGCTGGGCATTAAGCTCAATTACACGGTGCCCAACAGCGGTATCTGGTGGCACAGTTTTTCCGCCGGCATCGATTTCAAGGACAACCAGGAAGCGCTCAAGCTCAATGGCGCCGGCAGCAATATTCCGCTCAAGTACGTGCCCCTGAGCGTGTCGTATAACGGCTTCGCGCAGACGGACGCGGCGACCTACGGCCTGGGCTTGTCGCTGGTGGCCGGCACGCGCGCTTCGTTCGGTTACGGCAGCGACAGCGCCGCCTACGACAACAAGCGCTACAAGGCCTCGCCCAGCTTCCTCGTGCTGAAGGGCGACGCCAACGCCACCACCACCCTGGGCAGCGGCGCGCAGCTGCATGGGCGCATCTCGGGCCAGCTGGCCGATGCGGCGCTCGTGTCGGGCGAACAGATGGCCGCCGGCGGCGCCAATTCCGTGCGCGGCTACCTGTCGGCCGAAGCGACGGGCGACTACGGCGTGTCCGGCACCGTCGAATGGCGCACGCCCCAGCTGACGTATTTCAGCCGTCTGGAAAACTGGCGTTTATTCGCCTTTGCCGATGGCGCGCGCCTGCGTCTGCGCGATCCGATGATCGAGCAGAAAGACCTGTTCGGCCTGGCCTCCGTGGGCGTGGGCAGCAGCTTCCAGTTCCTGCGCTACCTGAATGGCCGCATCGATTTTTCGTATCCGTTGCGCGATGGCCCGCGCACGCACAAACACGTGCGCCGCATCAATTTCAACCTGTCGGCCAGCTACTGACGGGCCAGCTCAACAGCACTGCACTTTTTTAGACTTTTCTTCGGAGAATCACTGTCATGCAACGTTTTCTTTTTCTGCTCACGATCCTGGGCACGCTCGTTCCCGGCCTGGCGCATGCCTGGTGGCAGCCCGACTGGGCTTACCGCAAACCCGTCACCGTCGACGCGGGCCCGAAGGCGGGCGCCGTGGGCGGCGATCCCGGCCGCATCCCCGTGCTGCTGCGCTTGCATTCGGGTAACTTCAACTTCGAAGGCGTCAGCGACAACGGCGCCGACCTGCGCTTCGTGGCGGGCGACGATAAAACCGTGCTGAATCACCAGATCGAGCAATTCAACCCGCTGCTGGGCATCGCCCTGATCTGGGTCGACGTGCCGGCCCTGACGGCCGGTACGCCGCAGCAGCTGTGGATGTACTACGGCAATCCGAAGGCGCCCGCCTCCGGCAATGGCCAGCGTACGTTTGACCCCGACTACAGCCTGGTGTACCACTTCAGCGAGCCTGGCGTGCCTTCGCGCGACAGCACCGCCTACGGCAACCATGCCCAGACGGCCGTGCCGGCGCTCGACGGTTCCGTCATCGGCGCCGGCGCCCGCCTGGGCACGACGCCGTTGATGCTGCCCGCCTCGCCATCGCTGGCGCTGGCCGCAGGCGCGCCGTTCACCTTTTCCGCCTGGGTGCGTCCGGACAGCCTGGGCGCCCAGCAAGTGCTGTATGCGCGCCGCGACGGCGCCAATGAATTGCTGATCGGCGTGGACCAGGGCGTGCCTTTCGTGCAGGTCAACGGCCAGCGCAGCAAGCCTGGCCAGCCTATCCAGGCCGCGCAATGGTCGCACCTGGCCGTCAAGGCCGATAAAGCCAACGTGGCCCTGTATGTGGGCGGCCGTCCGGCCGTCTCGCTGGCCACCGCCCTGCCAGCCTTTACGACGGCCGCTTCGGTGGGCGCCGACGTCAACACCACGGCCGGCCTGGCCAACTTCACGGGCGCCATCGACGAGCTGCGCCTGTCGCGCACGGCCCGTCCCGACGCCCTGCTGCTGGCCGATGCCGTCTCGCAAGGTTCCGAATCGCGCCTGGCCGTGTTTGGCGCCGATGAACAGCAGGCCGGCAAAAGCCATTTCGGCTTCATCATCGCCGCCATGCCGCTCGACGCCTGGATCGTCGTCGGCGTGCTGGGCCTGATGATGGTCTTGTCGTGGATCATCATGATCGGCAAGGGCCGCAGCTATGGCGCCATCTCGCGCGCCAATGCCCAGTTCATGCAATCGTTCCACGAAGCGGCCGGCGCACCGCTCGACCACCTGGCGCGCAACGGCAAGCTGAGCGCTTCCGTGAAGACGGATTCCTCGCTGTGGCGCCTGTATGACGTGGCCATCGACGAGATGCGTCGCCGCCACGACCGCGGCTACGACCTGAACGCCGTCTCGAACGCGACCATCGGCGCCATCCGCGCCGCCATGGATGGCGTGATGGTGCGCGAAAGCGAACGCATGTCGAAACGCATGATCTGGCTGTCGACCACCATCGAAGGCGCGCCGTACGTCGGCCTGTTCGGCACCGTGATCGGCATCATGCTGGTGTTCGTCGTGGCCGCCATGGCGGGCGCGGTGGACATCAACTCGGTGGCGCCGGGCATGGCGGCAGCGCTGCTGTGTACGGCCGCCGGCCTGGGCGTGGCGATTCCCGCGCTGTTCGGCTACAACTGGCTGTCCTCGCGTTCGGACGCCATCGTCGCCGATATGGCCGTCTTCGTCGATGAATTCGCCACGCGCCTGGCGGAAGAGCAGGGCGACGGACGCCAGATGCGTCCCGTGCTGCAGCAGGCGTGAGGGGCGCATAACCATGGCCACCTCCGCCAAGTTTACCCCCCGCAAGCGTAGCGGCGGCATCAACATCACGCCCTTCGTCGACGTGCTGCTGGTGGTGCTGGTGATTTTTATTCTGACCAGCAACGCCAGCATTCCCGGCATCAAGGTCGACCTGCCCAAGGCCAGTTCGGCCATGGCGCTGGAAAAGCCGAAGACCAAGGCCATCACCATCGACAACGCGGGCCAGGTCTTCCTCGACGCCTATCCCGTCACCCTGCCGGAACTGGAAGAGCGGCTGCGCACGGAAAAGGCGCTGACGCCCGACTTCCCCGTGATCGTGCGCGGCGACGCCGCCGTGCAATACGCGAAAGTGGTCGAAGTGCTGGACCTGTTGCGCCGCATCGACCTGAACCAGGTGGGCCTGGTGACCGGCAAGCCGGCATGAGGAGCGCAAGGTGAAGCGTGACGACATGATGAAGACGGCCGCCTCGGAACCGTCGGGCGCGGCGCAGTGGTGGCGCCGCTGGGGCGGCGTGGCCGGCGGCGCGCTGCTGGCCGCTGGTCTGGCCGCGCTGGTCTGGTATTTGCTGTCGGACACGGCGGCCACCAAGCGCGAAGTGGCGGCCCCGCCGATGCTGATGCTGCCACCCCCGCCACCGCCGCCGCCGGAACCGGAAAAACTGCCGGAACCGACGCCGGACAAGGTGGTGCCGGAAGTGTCCGAGCCGGAACCGACGCCGGCCGACAAGCCCATGGATGACGCGCCGGAAAGCCCATCGCCGGACAAGGGCGACCCCGTCACCATCGACGGCGCGGCGCAGGCCGGCAGCGACGCCTTCGGCATCCAGGCCGGGCGCGGCGGCGGCATGACGGGCGGCGGCGGTGGCGGCGGCCTCGGCGCGGGATCGTATGGCCGCTATGTGGCCAATGCGCTGCAGCTGGCCTTCGCCCGCGATCCGCGCACGCGCCAGCTGGCATTCAGCGATATCCGCGTCGACCTGTGGCTCGATGCGGAAGGCAGGACGACGAAAGTGCAGCTGGTGCAAGGCACGGGCAATGCGCAGACGGATGAGCAGGTGCTGGCCATGGTGCGCGATTTCCGCGCCGATGAGCGGCCGCCGGCGTCCCTGCGTTTCCCGGCCCGCGTTTCCATTAAAGGCCGCCGGCCATAGCGCATGAATTTAATTCCTCATTTACCGAAAGAAGCGATGAATTCCTTATTTTCTACCCCACAGCGTGCGCGCCGCCTTCCGCTGGCGCTGGCCGCCCTGGCCTTGAGCATGGCGGCAGGCACCGTACAGGCGCAGGCACCGGCCGACAGCACCATGGTCAAGCTGATCCGTGGCCTGATCCAGAGCGGCGCCCTGAACAAGGATGCCGGCGAAGCCTTGCTGGCGCAGGCGCAGAGCGAAGCGCTGGCCGCCGCGCAAGCCCGTCCGGCCGCCGCGCCGGCCGCCCTGGCGCAGGTACAGCCGGGCGACGTGCGCGTGCCGTATATTTCGCAAACCGTGCGCGAACAGATCCGCGACGAGATCAAGGGACAAGTGCTGGCCGAGGCCAAGGCGGGCGGCTGGGCGGCGCCGAATGAAACGCCGGCCTGGACCAAGCGCATCCGCCTGGAAGGCGACGTGCGCGCGCGCTACGAATCGCGCTACTACGACATGGCCAACAGCAATATCGAGATCGACTGGCGCTCGCTCAACAGCGGCGGCGGCTACGACGTCAATTCGAACACCAACCTGGCCCTGCCGGCGTTGCTGAACACGCGTCAGGATCGCAAGAATTTGCTGCGCGCCCGTGCCCGCCTGGGCATCCTGGCCGACATTTCCGACAGCACGCAAGCGGGCATCCGCCTGGCCAGCGGCAATGACGACAGCCCGGTATCGACCACGCAAACCCTCGGCGGCGGCCTGGGCAAGAAAAACATCTGGCTGGACCAGGCCTGGCTGTCCTATCAGCCCGCTTCCTGGCTGAAACTGACGGCGGGCCGCTTCGACAATCCATTCGTGTCGGGTGACGAACTGTTTTCCAGCGAACTCAATTTCGACGGCATCGCCGCCAAGGTGCAGCAGCCGGTGGGCGCGGCCAAGGACGTTACCGTGTTCGGCACGCTGGGCCTGATTCCGCTCGAGTATTCGTCCGACAATGCGCCTAGCCGCAGCCAGGCAAAAATGTCCAGCGAAAACAAGTGGCTGCTCGGTGCGCAGGTGGGCGCCTCGTGGAAGATCAATGGCGACCATCAATTGCGCGGTGCGCTGGCCTACTACAACTTCCGCAACATCAGCGGAGAATATTCGCAGCCGTGCGCGCTGTATGCGGGCGCCGATGGCTGCAGCACGGACTGGTCGCGTCCATCGAGCATGCAGAAGGGCAATAGCTTGATGTTGCTGCGCAATATCGCCCTGAACCCGCTGGACCCGGCGAATACGCCGCAGCCGCAATTCGTGGGCCTGGCCTCGAAGTTCCGCCTGGCCAACCTGAATGCGCGCTGGGATAGCAAGGTCGCGGGCGGCACGGATTTGCGCATCGAAGGCGACTATGTGCGCAACATGGCCTACGACAAGAACGCAATGTGGGCGCGCGCCAAGGGCGGCATCATGAACAACTTCGGCGGCACGGGCGGCGTTTCGCAAGCCGATTTCAAGAGCGGCGGCAATGCCTACATGCTGCAGGCGACCCTGGGCAAGGCCAGCCCGGCGGCGCGCGGCGACTGGAACGTGCTGCTTGGCTACAAGCGCATCGAACCGGACGCGCTGCCTGACGCCTACAACGATTCCACCTTCCACCTGGGCGGCACGAATGCGCGCGGCTATTACCTGGGCGGTGCGTATGCGCTCGACAAGAATACCTGGCTCAATGGCCGCTGGACGTCGAGCCGCGAAGTGTTCGGTTCGGCGCTGTCGATCGACACCCTGCAAATCGAATTGAACGCGCGTTTTTAAGGAGCCATGATGTTGATATCCAACAAAATGCGCTTGCCGCTACTGCTGCTGAGCTTGCTGGCCGCCAGCACCGCCCAGGCGCAGGGACAGAAGGGGCAGAGCATGGAAGAGCGTTTGCGGGCCGAGTTGCGCAATGTCACGGCGCAATTGCAGCAGACGCGCGGCGAGCTGGAAATGCTCAAAGCCAAGGGCGTGCCTGCCGTCAAGGCTGCACCCGTGGCCGCGCCCGCCAGCGATGGCTTGAAGAAGGAGCTGGCGCGTAGCCAGTCGCAGCTGGCGCAGGAACGCGCGCAGCGGGAGAAACTGGCAGCCGAGCAGCAGCGCAGTGCCGCCGCTGCGCAGGAGGCCAGCGCGAGTCTGGCGCAGTACCGCCAGGCCGGCGAACAGCTGGCCGCCACGGGCAAGCAGCTGGCAGCGGAGCGTGCGCGCCTCGATGGCGAGGTGGCGGCGCAGCGCGGCGCGCTGGCGCGCTGCGAAAGCAAGAATGCCCAGCTGTATGCGGCCGGGCAGGACATCCTGCAAGCGTATGAAGGCCTCGATGTGCTGGACGTCATGAAAGCGCGCCAGCCGTTCGCCGCACAAAGCCGGGTAAAACTCGAGCAAATCGCCCAGCAGTACGGCGACCAGCTGTACCAGGGCCGCTTTGATGCGCGTCAATCAAGTGACACGCCGGCCGCTCCCGCGCCGGCACCCCAATAATTTTATTTTTGAAATGAATGGAATGACGATGGAACACATCAACACCTTGCTGACCACCCTGAATGCGGAACAAACGGCCGACGCCATCAAGGCGGCCGGCTGCGCCGTGACCAGCATCGAACACGACGGCGTCGTGCGCCTGCACAGCGCCAGCCATGGCATCGGCTTTCAGGTGCTGTGGGGGAATGAAGCGTCGCCTGGCCAGTACGCGGACCTGACCCTGAGTTGCCCGCTGCGCGTGCAGGGCGGCGACCTGCCGGCCGGCTTGCTGGCCGAATGGCACCGCAGCAAGCGTTTTGCCCGCGTGGCCCAGCATGGCGATTTCGTCGTGCTGGAGATGGATGTGCTGGTTGCCGGCGGCGTCAGCAAGGAGTACCTGGATATCAATCTGCAACTGTGGACGCAGATGATGGGCCAGTTCTTCTTGTTTTTGCGCAACTTTACGCCGGCCGATACGAGCACGGCACCGGTAGTCGAGGCCGCCAGCGTGGCAGAAGACGACACTGTGCCGGCCTGATAAGCCGTCCACAGGCGGCAAAAAAGGCCCATGACGGGCCTTTTTTGCCGCCAGCGGACCCCAAGTGTCGTATTAAATACTTATTTTTTAGGCATCGCGCATTAAAACTGCTCAAAGAGCGTGTGTGAATCAAGCCAGCAACGCCTGTATGGCGGATAATATTGCCTGTTGCCGATTTGGATACGACCTTTACACAAAAATGCGCCCCATGGATTTTACCCGCGACGAAACCAGTGAAACCCCAGTTGCCCCGGCCAGCGCGCCGGGAGCGCCTTTGCCGTATGCCGTCGCCACCTGGCTGCAGCGGGTGGAGGCTGCCGCCCATCCGAAGGCCGTGCTGACGATTGCCGAGCCCGATCCCAAACTCAACCAGCACCGCCTGATCTACGTGCTGGCGCCCACCAGCGGCGGCCGCCACGTGGCCCTGTGCCTGTACAAGGCGCGGCTGCGGCCGAACGGCGACGTGGCGGCGGCGTCCCCCATCAGCGAAATCTTTTCCCTGCTGTCGGCGCCGCCCACGTTCTTGACGCCGGCCGACGAAGACCTCGTGCGGTTCTTCGTGGCCATGCGCAGCGGACAGAATTCGCAGACGGGCAGCGCCACGGAGCCGAAGGGCAAGGTGGGCGCGGCCCTGCTGAAAATGCTGGCCGAGCAGGATAAATTGCTGTGGGCCAATTCCTGGGCCGACGTGGGCAATGGTCTCGTGTACCCGTTGAAGGAAGGTCCCGTGCGCCCCGCGCGCCTGTTCTGGCGCGACGAGGGCAAGACCATGCGCCTGGGCTGGCAAGTGGACCCGCCGGAAGGCGCGAAGCACCATGGCGCCGACCAGATCGACTACATGCTGCCCACCGATCCGCCGTGGTACATCGACAACCTGTCGTGCGGCGTGCTGGAACTGAACCAGGGCGGCTCCGACATTTCCCTGGCCGACCTGCAGGCGCTGGTGGCGCAGGCGCCGCCCCTGAACGCGAACGACAAGGTGCGCGTGTCGCAGCTGCTGCTGGCGCAAGGCTTGCAGCATCTGATGCCGCTGCCGCAACCGTTGCCGCAGCGCTTGCGCAAGGACGTGCCGGCGCAACCGGTGTTGCTGCTCGATAGCGCCATGCTGGCCGACGGCAGCCTGCAGCGCTGGAGCGACTTCGCCGTGCTGTCCTACGACTACGATGGCGAGCGCGTCTCGTTCGACCCGTCGCAGCGCGTGGTGCGGCAAGTGGGCGAGGTGACGGAAATTATCCAGAGAAATACGGTCGATGAAGCGCGGGCCCTGGCGACGTTGGCCGAGCTGCAATTCAAGAAGCCCGGTTCCGCCCCCCTGAGCGGTTTGAAGGGCGCCTTGCTGCTGCCTTCCCAGGCGGAATGGCTGCGTTTTGCCGAGTCCGGCATCGACGCCTTGCTGGCGCAGGGCTGGATCGTGGAAAAGACGGCCAAGTACCGCTACGATGTGAGCGACGTGGGCGACTGGTACGCGGAAATCGACGACCAGGACCCGGACAGCGGCAACGCCTGGTTCGAACTGGAACTGGGCATCGTCGTCAACCACGAGCGCGTGCCGCTGCTGCCCGTGCTGGTGCAGCTGATCCGCAATGCGCCCAACGATTTCAATCCGAAAGTCATCGAAGCGCATGCGGACGACGACCAGATGCTGGCGACCTTGCCGGACGGCACGCGCGTGGCCCTGCCGTGGGGCCGCGTGCGCCCGATCTTGAACACCCTGGGCGAACTGTATTTCGGCGACAAGATCAGGCATGCCGTGCGCATGTCGACCCTGGACGCGGCGCGCCTGGAAGAGCTGGCGCGGGGCCTGGAGATGCAGTGGACGGGCGGCGAGCAGCTGCGCGCCATGGGCCGCAAGCTGAGCCAGTTCGGTTCCGTGCAAAAAGTGGCGGCGCCGGCCGGTCTGCAGGCGACCCTGCGCGATTACCAGGCCGATGGCCTGGCGTGGATGCAATTCCTGCGCGACCATGACCTGGCGGGGATCCTGGCCGATGACATGGGCTTAGGTAAAACCGTGCAAACGCTGGCGCATATCCTGGTGGAAAAGGAAGCGGGCCGTTTGACGCATCCGGCTCTCGTCATCGCACCGACTAGCTTGATGGGCAACTGGCAGGACGAGGCGGCAAAATTTGCGCCCAGCCTGAAAGTATTGCTGCTGCAAGGCAAGGACCGCGCCCAGCAATTCGACCAGATCGACCAGTGCGACCTGGTGCTGACGACCTACGCCCTGCTGCCGCGCGACGAGGAAACCCTGCGCGAGCACGATTTCCACCTGGTCATCCTCGATGAATCGCATTACATCAAGAATACGCGCAGCAAGGCGGCGCAAAGCGCGGGACTGCTGCGCGCGCGCCACCGCCTGTGCCTGTCCGGCACGCCGCTGGAAAACCATTTGGGCGAACTGTGGTCGCAATTCCACTTCCTGCTGCCGGGCTTGCTGGGCGACGAGAAGACCTTCAACACCCAGTTCCGCCATCCGATCGAGCGCCAGGACGACCCGCTGCGCCGCATGCTGCTGAACCGCCGCATCAAACCGTTCCTGCTGCGCCGCACGAAGGACAATGTCGCCAAGGAACTGCCGCCGAAGACGGAAATGGTGCGCAAGGTGGAGTTGACGGGGCCGCAGCGCGACCTGTATGAAACCGTGCGTCTTGCGATGGATCAAAAAGTACGCGAAGAAATCGACAAGAAGGGCGTGGCGCGCAGCCAGATCGTCATCCTCGAAGCGCTGCTGAAACTGCGGCAAGTGTGCTGCGACCCGCGCCTGGTCAAATCCTTGCCGGCGAAGAAGCAGTCGGCCGGTTCGGCCAAACTGCTCGACCTGATGCAGATGGTGGAAGACTTGCTTGACGAAGGGCGCAAGATCCTCGTTTTCTCGCAATTTACCAGCATGCTGGAGCTGATCGAGGAAGAGCTGGAATCGCGCGACATTCCGTACGCCTTGCTGACGGGCGAGACGAAGGACCGGGGTGCGCAAGTGGCGGCCTTCCAGCAGGGCGCCGTGCCGATCTTCCTGATCAGCCTGAAAGCGGGCGGCGTGGGCCTGAACCTGACGGCCGCCGACACGGTGATCCACTACGATCCGTGGTGGAATCCGGCGGCGGAAAACCAGGCCACGGATCGCGCCTGGCGCATCGGCCAGGACAAGCCCGTGTTCGTCTACAAATTGATTGCCAAGGGCACCCTGGAAGAAAAAATCCAGCTGCTGCAGCAAAAGAAATCGGAGCTGGCGCAATCGATCCTGGCCGAAGGCGAAGCGCAGAAGATGGCCCTCACGCAGGAAGACTTGCAGCAGATTTTCGCCCCGCTGGAAGATTAACGCTGGCACACGCTTATACTTGGCGCTTCTTTCCTGCCAGGTATAACGCATGCTGCCCATTTTCCTCCTGCTGCTTGCCGGCGCCGTCCTCATGGCGCTGCGTTTCGTCCAGTTGCGCCGCGCCCTGCTGCGCGCGCGGGCGGGCGAAGCGCAGTTCCGCCTGCTGGCCGAACATGGCCGCGACGCCGCCTTCCTGCTCGACGCCACGACCCTCGAATTACTCTACATCAGCCCTGCCGCGCAACGCCTGACCGGTTACGATCTGGCCGCCTTGCGCGCACACGCGGCGCGCCTGGCGGCGGACGTGCCGGCCCGGCTGCAGCGCTGGCGCGACGGCGACGCCAGCCGCTTGACCCTGCTGCGCGAAGTGGAGCTGGCGCATGCCGACGGCCATCCTCTGGCGCTGGAAGTGAGCTCGACCATCGTGCCCGCGGCCCCGGGGCGGGGCGTCACCGTGGTGGGCACGGTGCGCGACGTCAGCGCCGCCCACGCGCAGGAAGCCGAGCGGGAAAAGGAGCAGAAGCGTTTCGCCTTGATGCTGTCGCATGAATTCCGCACGCCGCTGGCCACCATCGACGGCGCCATCCAGCGCCTCGTCTCGACGTCGAGCGAGGCCGACGAGGCCACGCGCAAGCGCTACGTGAAAATCCAGACGGCCGTCGACCGTTTGCTGGGCATGATAGACGACTATTTATCGCCCGAACGCATGGCGGCCATCGGCCGCGAGCGGGCCGCCGACGGCATCGCGCCGCTGGCCTTGCTGCAGCAGGCGGCCGCCACCGTGCCCGCCAGCCACCGCGTGCAGCTGGAACTCGATGAAGACTTGCCGGCCAGGCTGCGCTGCGACGTGCCCGGCATGGCTCTGTGTCTGAAAATCCTGCTCGACAACGCCGTCAAGTTCAGCCCGCCGGGCAGCGCCATTACCGTGTCGGCCAGGCTGGTGCCCGAGGGCGGCGTGGCCCTGTGCGTGCGCGATGCGGGGCCCGGCTTGCGGGAAGAGGAACTGGCGCAGCTGTTCGAGAAAGGTTTCCGTGGAACCGATGCCACGCATGCGGGTGCGGGCCTGGGTCTGTACATGGCGCGCGCCGTGGTGGACGTGCATGGGGGGAGTTTGCAGGGGCATAATCTGCCCGAAGGCGGGGCGCTTTTCCGGATTTGGCTGCCGCTTCCTGTCTAGACAAGGAAAAGCCTTGCTTCCGCTGAAGCCAACCGTGATAATTCCTTGACGTAAACCTATTGTGCCGTCCATCATGGTGTAGAAGTGAATGGCATGGTTTGCCCACGGTAGCTCACTAACGGAAGAATGGCGTAGCAATGACGAAAATACTGATCGTCGAAGACAATCTGGACTACGCCGAAGACATGGCGGAGTTTCTCGTTGAGCTCGAACACGAAGTTCATATCACCAGCTCCGCTGGCGGGATGTGGACGGCGTTGAGCCATGGTAATGTCGGCGTGGTCGTGCTGGACCTGGGCTTGCCCGATGAAGACGGCTTCAACGTCATCCCCCGCATGCGCCAGCTGTATCCGCAAATCGGCGTGCTGGTGCTGACGGGACGCGTCGCCTTCGACAGCCGCATCCTCGGTTTGCGCCTCGGTGCCGACCACTATCTGACCAAGCCCATCAAATTCCCGGAACTGGCCGCCCACATCGAGGCACTCGACCGCCGCGTGGGGCCGCAAGATCCCGTGCCCGAGCCAGGCAAGTGGACCTTGAAAGTAAGCGCTCGCCAACTTGAATTGATGGGCGCCGTCATCGCCCTGACGGAAAAGGAATTCAATTTCCTGCACCTGCTGACCATCAACACCCGCCCCGTGCCGCGCGACGTCATCGTGGCCGGCATGGGCGGCGACGACCCCGATGCGGGCCGCCGCGTCGACATGCTCGTGTACCGCCTGCGCAAGAAGGCCAAGACGGGCCTGGGCCAGGACTTGCCGCTGCGCAGCGCGTATGGCGAGGGCTACAGCCTGTCGGCCAGTTTTAACCTGTCCTGATGGTCCATATTGCGCCGCCCGCAAGTGGCTGGCGCAATAAAAGGGACAGAGTCCATCGTTTTTCCCGGTATTTTAAATAAAACAGGGTCAGAGTCGCGTCCTGCGCTCGCAAGTGTGTAAAATCAAGGCCTTAGCCTTCATTTTATGATTTCCCCCATGGCCCGTTTGCCCCGTCTCATCATTCCCGCGCTGCCCCATTACGTGATCCAGCGCGGCAGCAACCGCCAGCCCGTGTTCCAAGATGCGTTTGATTACGCGCAATTCCTGTCCTGGCTGAAAACGGGCGCGAAAATGTTCAAGGTGGCCGTCCACGCCTATGTTTTATTGCCTGATCAGCTACATTTATTGGCCACGCCCAGCGATGCGACGGGCCTGGGGCAGCTGATGCAGTGGCTGGGACGCTATTACGTGCCGTATTTCAACCAGAAATACGGCCGCGAAGGGGCGTTGTGGCAGGGACGCTACAAAACCTCCGTCATCGATCCCGACAATTTCTTCCTTACTTGCTGCCGTTACCTGGAATGCGTGCCCGTGCAAACGGGTCTGGCCGCCCAGGCATTGGACTATGGCTGGTCCAGCTATGCCCACCATGCTGGTGTGCGGCCCGATCCCGTCATCACCGACCACGCGCTGTACTGGGCGCTGGGCAACACGCCGTTCGACCGCGAGGCGGCGTATCTGCACCTGTTCGAGCAAGGTCTGGGCAGCAGCCAGGTGAAAACCGTGGAACAGGCTGTATTGAAGGGCTGGCCACTGGGTTCCGACGCTTTCAAGCAGGCGTTGGAGCAGAAAATGCAGCGGCAAGTGCTGCCCGCCAAGCGCGGTCGTCCCCGCAAAATCGTGGCCGAGTCGGACGCCAATTGAAAAGTATTCGCATTTAAAACAAAAAACGGTTTCTTTCTGACGTTTTATTGAAATCGTTTTGACTGTGTCCCTATTAAATTTTTCGGGCGACGGAATTGAATTTAATTCGACTCCGACCCTAATTATTCTGGTTGAGTTTTTTGTTGCGTTGCACTACTCTAGTTTTTCGATAGTCATATGCAGCGGAGAAGCCCATGAAAGCGCAAGGCCTGTACGACCCAGCCAATGAACACGATGCCTGCGGCGTCGGTTTCGTCGCCCATATCAAGGGCAACAAGACCCATTCGATCGTCGAACAGGGTTTGCTGATTCTGAAAAACCTCGATCACCGGGGCGCCGTGGGCGCCGATGCGCTGATGGGCGATGGCGCCGGCATCCTGATCCAGATTCCCGACCAGTACTACCGCGAAGAAATGGCCAAGCAGGGCGTGGAATTGCCGCCGCCTGGCGAATACGGCGTGGGCATGGTCTTCCTGCCGAAGGAACACGCGTCGCGCATCGCCTGCGAACAGGAAATCGAACGCGCCGTGCGCATCGAGGGCCAGGTCGTGCTGGGCTGGCGCAACGTGCCCATCGATACGGACATGCCGATGTCGCCCACCGTGCGCGCCAAGGAACCGGTCATCCGCCAGATCTTCATCGGCCGCGGCCCGGACATCATGGTCACGGACGCGCTCGAGCGCAAACTGTATGTGATCCGCAAATCGTCGGGCCACGCCATCCAGGCCTTGAAACTGCTGCACGGCAAGGAATTCTTCGTGCCGTCGATGTCGGCCCGTACCATCGTCTATAAAGGCTTGCTGCTGGCCGACCAGGTGGGCGTGTACTACAAGGACTTGCAGGATGCGCGCTGCATCTCGGCCCTGGCCCTGGTGCACCAGCGTTTCTCGACGAATACTTTCCCCGAATGGCCGCTGGCCCACCCGTACCGTTTGATCGCGCACAATGGCGAGATCAACACGGTGAAAGGCAACTTCAACTGGATGCGCGCGCGCGAAGGCGTGATGAAGTCGGCCGTGCTGGGCGACGATTTGCAAAAGCTGTTTCCCCTGATCTATGAAGGCCAGTCCGACACGGCGTGCTTCGACAATGCGCTGGAACTGCTGCTGATGGCCGGCTACCCGATCGCCCAGGCGATGATGATGATGATTCCGGAAGCGTGGGAAAACCACACGACGATGGATGACAACCGCCGCGCCTTCTATGAATACCACGCGGCCATGATGGAACCGTGGGACGGCCCGGCCGCCATGGCGTTCACGGACGGCCGCCATATCGGCGGCACCCTGGACCGCAACGGCTTGCGTCCGGCGCGCTACATCGTCACGGACGACGACCTGGTGGTGATGGCGTCGGAATCGGGCGTGCTGCCGATCCCGGAATCGAAGATCATCCAGAAATGGCGCTTGCAGCCTGGCAAAATGTTCCTGATCGACCTGGAAGCGGGCCGCATCATCGACGACCAGGAACTGAAAAACACCTACGCCAACGCCAAGCCGTATAAAGCGTGGATCAACTCGGTGCGCATCAAGCTCGACGAGATCAAGCTGGCCGAAGGACAAGCCAAGCTGGACCGCGCCCAGGGCGAAAAAGCCCAGCCGTCGCTGCTGGACCGCCAGCAGGCGTTCGGCTATACGCAGGAAGACTTGAAATTCCTCATGGCGCCGATGGCGCTGGCCGGCGAAGAGGCGACGGGTTCGATGGGCAATGACTCGCCGCTGGCCGTCATGTCGAACAAGCTGAAACCGCTGTATAACTACTTCAAGCAATTGTTCGCGCAAGTGACGAACCCGCCGATCGACCCGATCCGCGAAGCGATGGTGATGTCGCTGGTGTCCTTCATCGGCCCGAAACCGAACTTGCTCGATACCAACAACGTCAACCCGCCGATGCGCCTGGAAGTGGCGCAGCCCGTGCTGGGCTTTGACGACATGGCGCGCTTGCGCAACATCAGCGCGCACACGGGCGGCAAGTTCAAGTCGTACGAACTGGACATCTGCTACCCGCTGGCCTGGGGCAAGGAAGGCGTGGAAGCGTGCCTGGCCTCGCTGTGCGCGGAAGCCGTCGATGCCGTGAAATCCGGCCACAACATCCTGATCGTGTCGGACCGCGCCATCTGCGCCGACCAGGTGGCGATCCCCGCGCTGCTGGCCACGTCCACCGTGCACCAGCACCTGGTGAGCAAGGGCTTGCGCGCTTCCACCGGTCTCGTCGTGGAAACGGGCTCGGCACGCGAAACGCACCACTTCGCCTTGCTGGCCGGCTATGGCGCGGAAGCCGTCCACCCGTACCTGGCCATGGAAACCCTGGCCGAGATGGCGCACGGCTTGCCGGGCGACCTGTCGGGCGACAAAGCCATCTATAACTACACCAAGGCGGTCGGCAAAGGCTTGATGAAGGTCATGTCGAAGATGGGCATTTCGACCTACATGTCGTACTGCGGCGCGCAAATCTTCGAAGCTATCGGCCTGAACAAGTCGCTGGTGGACAAATACTTCAAGGGTACGGCCTCGAACGTGGAAGGCATCGGCGTGTTTGAAGTGGCGGAAGAAGCGCTGCGCCTGCACGCGCTGGCCTTCGGCAACGATCCCGTGCTGGTCGATAAGCTCGACGCGGGCGGCGAGTATGCGTTCCGCGTGCGCGGCGAAGACCACATGTGGACGCCGGACGCGATTGCCAAGCTGCAGCACTCCACGCGCAGCAACAATTTCTCCAGCTATAAGGAGTACGCACAAATCATCAACGACCAGAGCCGTCGCCACCTGACCCTGCGCGGCCTGTTCGAGTTCAAGCTCGACCCGACCAAGGCGATCCCGCTCGACGAAGTGGAACCGGCCAAGGAAATCGTCAAGCGTTTCGCCACGGGCGCCATGTCGCTCGGCTCCATCAGCACGGAAGCGCACGCGACCCTGGCGGTGGCCATGAACCGCATCGGCGGCAAGTCGAACACGGGCGAGGGCGGCGAAGATCCGAACCGCTACACGCAGGAATTGAAGGGCATCCCGATCCGCCAGGGCGATACGATGGCGTCCGTCGTGGGCGCGGAGCAGATCGTCGTCGACATTCCGCTGCAGGAAGGCGATTCGATGCGCTCGCGCATCAAGCAGGTGGCGTCGGGACGTTTCGGCGTCACGGCCGCCTACCTGAACTCGGCCGACCAGATCCAGATCAAGATGGCGCAGGGCGCGAAGCCGGGCGAAGGCGGCCAGTTGCCGGGCCATAAGGTGTCCGAGTACATCGCCAGCCTGCGCTTTTCCGTGCCGGGCGTGGGCCTGATTTCGCCGCCGCCGCACCACGACATCTATTCGATCGAAGACCTGGCGCAGCTGATCCATGACTTGAAGAACGCCAATCCGCGCGCCTCGATTTCCGTGAAGCTGGTGTCGGAAGTGGGCATCGGCACGGTCGCCGCGGGCGTCACCAAGGCCAAGGCCGACCACGTGGTCGTCGCCGGCCACGACGGCGGCACGGGCGCCTCGCCATTGTCGTCCGTGAAACATGCGGGCACGCCGTGGGAGCTGGGGCTGGCCGAAACGCAACAAACGCTGGTCTTGAACGGCTTGCGCAGCCGTATCCGCGTGCAGGCCGACGGCCAGATGAAGACGGGCCGCGACGTGGTCATCGCCGCCCTGCTGGGCGCCGACGAGATCGGTTTCGCCACGGCGCCGCTGGTGGTCGAAGGCTGCATCATGATGCGTAAATGCCACTTGAATACGTGCCCTGTGGGCGTGGCCACGCAAGATCCGGTGCTGCGCGCCAAGTTCTCGGGCAAACCCGAGTATGTCGTCAATTACTTCTTCTTCGTGGCCGAGGAAGCCCGTCAATTGATGGCGCAGCTGGGCATCCGCACGTATGACGAACTGATCGGCCGGGTCGACTTGCTCGACAAATCGAAGGCGATTTCGCACTGGAAGGCGCAGGGCCTGGATTTCTCGGCCATCTTCCACAAGCCGGAAACGCCGGATGGCCAGGCTTGCCGCCACGTGGAATTCCAGGACCATGCGCTGGAGAAAGCACTCGACCACAAGCTGATCGCGCAAGCGCGCGCGGCGCTGGAAAAGGGCGAGCGCGTCTCCTTCATTTCGCCCGTGCGCAACCTGAACCGCACGGTGGGCACCATGCTGTCCGGCGAAGTGGCGAAGAAGTATGGCCACGCCGGCTTGCCGGACGACACCATCCACATCCAGCTGCAAGGCACGGCGGGCCAGTCGGCCTGCGCCTTCCTGGCGCACGGCATCACGATCGACCTGGTGGGCGAGGGCAACGATTACGTCGGTAAAGGCTTGTCGGGCGGACGCATCATCGTGCGGCCGAATACCGAGTTCCGCGGCTGGGCCGTGGACAACATCATCATCGGCAACACGGTGCTGTACGGCGCCATCGCCGGCGAAGCCTTCTTCAACGGCGTGGCCGGCGAACGCTTTGCCGTGCGCAACTCGGGCGCCACCACGGTGGTCGAGGGCCTGGGCGACCATGGCTGCGAATACATGACGGGCGGCACGGTCGTGGTGCTTGGCAACACGGGACGCAACTTCGCGGCCGGCATGTCGGGCGGCATCGCCTATGTGTATGACCCGGCCGGCGACTTTGCCAGCAAATGCAACACGGCCATGGTCAGCCTGGACAAGGTCGTCTCGGCGGCGGAACAGCACGTCGACCGCGACGCCTGGCATACGCAGCACCGCGACGGCGTGCCGGAAGCGGACGAGGTCATCCTCAAGCGCCTGATCGAGCGTCACTTCAAGCACACGGGCAGCACCCGCGCCCGCGTCCTGCTCGACGACTGGGCCGCGGCGCGCGGCAAGTTCGTGAAAGTCTTCCCGAACGAATACAAGCGCGCGCTGATCGAGATGGCAGCGGACGCCGCCATGGAAGTGCAAGCCGTCGCCGCCTGAGCCAGCCAAGCTCATTGCCAAATGAATTGACCAGGGAGCGGCCCGGCCGCTCCCCGCCAGCCAAATACAAAGGAAACATCGTGGGTAAAATTACCGGCTTCATGGAATTCAAGCGCCAGGACGAACACTATCTGGAGCCCGCCGCGCGCCTGAAGAACTACAAGGAATTCGTCTTGCACCTGTCGGACGCGCAAGCGACCGTGCAGGGCGCGCGCTGCATGGATTGCGGCATTCCCTTCTGCACCACGGGTTGCCCCGTGAATAACATCATTCCCGACTGGAATGACCTGGTGTACCGCGGCGCCTACCGCGAAGCGCTCGACATCTTGCATTCGACGAATAACTTCCCGGAATTTACGGGCCGCATCTGCCCGGCGCCGTGCGAATCGGCCTGCACCCTGGGCATCCACGAAGATCCGGTCGGCATCAAGTCGATCGAACATAAAATCATCGACATGGGCTGGGAGCACGGCTGGGTCACGCCGCAGCCGGCGGGTTTTAGCACCGGCAAGAAAGTGGCCATCGTCGGTTCCGGTCCTGCCGGCCTGGCGGCGGCGCAGCAGCTGGCGCGTGCCGGCCATGCCGTCACCGTGTTTGAAAAGAGCGACCGGGTCGGTGGTTTGTTGCGTTATGGCATCCCCGACTTCAAGATGGAAAAGTCGCACATCGATCTGCGCGTAAAACAGATGGAAGCCGAAGGCGTGGTGTTCCGCACCAGCGTGCTGGTCGGCAAGGATTTCCCTGCCAATGTGAACAACTGGGCCAAGGAAACCATTTTCCCGGAAGACCTGGAAAAAGAATTCGACGCCGTCATCATGGCCGGCGGCGCCGAGCAGCCGCGCGACTTGCCCGTGCCGGGCCGCGACTTGAAAGGCGTGCACTTCGCCATGGATTTCCTGCCGCTGCAAAACAAGGTCAACGCGGGCGACAAGCTCAAGGACCAGATCAAGGCCACGGGCAAGCACGTGGTGGTGATCGGCGGCGGCGACACGGGTTCCGACTGCGTCGGCACCTCGAACCGCCATGGCGCCGCTTCCGTGGCCCAGTTCGAACTGATGCCGCAGCCGCCGGAACAGGAAAACAAGCCGCTGGTCTGGCCGTACTGGCCGACCAAACTGCGCACCTCGTCCTCGCACGAGGAAGGCTGCGAGCGCGACTGGGCCGTGGCCACCAAGCGTTTCGAAGGCAAGGGCGGCAAGGTGGAAAAGCTGATCGCCTGCCGCGTGGAATGGAAAGACGGCAAGATGAGCGAAGTGCCGAACTCGGAATTCGAGATGAAGGCGGACCTGGTCTTCCTGGCCATGGGCTTTGTTTCTCCTGTTCAACAGGTGCTGCAAGCGTTCGGCGTCGATACGGATGCGCGCGGCAACGTCAAGGCGACCACGGATGGCGCCGGCTGCTACCAGACCTCGGTGGCCAAGGTGTTTGCGGCCGGCGACATGCGCCGCGGCCAGTCGCTGGTGGTGTGGGCCATTCGCGAAGGGCGCCAGTGCGCACGCGCCGTCGATGAGTTCCTGATGGGGGCATCCCTGCTGCCACGCTAATTAACGAGCAATTGTTCGTTTTTTGACAGGGCCACGGCGCGGATTGCGGCGTGGCCTTTCTTATTTTTACTTGTCAAGTCGACAGCTGTGAGCGCCATCGGATGGGGGCGCGATGCGCAGGTCAAATTTCCACTACAATATCTGACTTTCGATTCATTAGTGTTGTATTCTTCCCCTTCACGGGGCTGTCCCAAGGGGTGTCTCAGCAGAGGTTGGCGTTTCTGCACTACAATACGCCATTAAAATAGTGAGCTTCGTCGTGCCAAATCTTGTTGAGATCCGTGATTTACACTTTGCCTATGGAGAACGTTCGATTTTATCGGGCCTTCAAATGGATTTCCCACGTGGAAAAGTTGTGGCCGTCATGGGTGGCTCCGGCAGTGGCAAGACGACCGTACTGCGCCTGATCGGCGGGCAGTTGCGCCCCGGCTCCGGTTCCGTGAACGTGGACGGCCAGATCGTGCATACGCTGGGGACCGACGAGCTGTATCAGCTGCGCCGCAAGATGGGCATGCTGTTCCAGCACGGCGCGCTGTTTACGGATTTGACGGCGTTCGAGAACGTGGCGTTCCCCCTGCGCGAACACACGGACTTGAATGAAGAGCTGATCCGCACCCTGGTGCTGATGAAGCTGCACGCCGTGGGCTTGCGCAATGCGGCGCAATTGAAGCCGGCCGAGATTTCGGGCGGCATGGGCCGCCGCGTCGCGCTGGCGCGCGCCATCGCGCTCGACCCCGAACTGATCATGTACGACGAGCCGTTCGCCGGCCTGGATCCGATTTCCATGGGCGTGACGGCCAATTTGATCCGCAATCTGAACGATGCGCTGGGCTCCACGTCTATCCTGGTATCGCACGATGTGAAGGAGTGTTTCGCCATCGCTGATTATGTCTATTTTCTGTCATCAGGCAAGATCGTGGCGCACGGCACGCCGGCCGAGATGGCCGTGTCGACGCATCCGTACGTCAAGCAGTTCGTCAATGCCGAGGCCGATGGCCCCGTTCCGTTCCACTATCCGGGCAAGTCGCTGGCCGACGACCTGGGCTTGCACGCGGGGGCGGGCCGATGATCGCGCGTTTCCTGGCGGCGATCGGAGCATGGTTGCGCAATTCGGTACAAGACCTCGGCTTTGCCGTGCGGTCGTTTTTCATCATCATCGCCTCGTCGGGCGGCCTGTGGCGCCGTCCGCGCCTGGTGATCGAGCAACTGTTTTTTATCGGTAACCGCTCGCTGGTGATTACCGCCGTCTCCGGCCTGTTTGTCGGCATGGTGCTGGGTTTACAAGGCTATTACACCCTGACCACGTATGGCGCCGAGCAGTCGCTGGGCTTGCTGGTGGCGCTGTCGCTGACGCGCGAACTGGGCCCCGTCGTCACGGCGCTGCTGTTCGCGGGCCGCGCCGGCACCTCGCTGACGGCGGAAATCGGCCTGATGAAGGCGGGCGAGCAATTGTCGGCCATGGAAATGATGGCCGTGAACCCGATCCAGCGCGTGCTGGCGCCCCGTTTCTGGGCCGGCGTGATCGCCATGCCGATCCTGGGCGCCATCTTCACGGCCGTCGGCATCATCGGCAGCTACCTGGTCGGCGTGGTGCTGATCGGCGTCGATGAAGGCTCGTTCTGGTCGCAGATGCAAGGCGGCGTGGATGTCTGGAAAGAAGTGGGCAACGGCACCATCAAGAGCCTGGTGTTCGGCATCGCGGTGACCTTCATCGCGCTGTTCCAGGGTTACCAGGCGCAGCCGACGCCGGAAGACGTCTCCGGCGCGACCACGCGCACGGTGGTGATTTCGTCGTTGATGGTGTGGTGGCTCGATTTCATGATGACGGCGTTGATGTTTAGCAAGTAATTGCCGATCAGCGACAAACAGCGGGCCTGGGCAAGATGTTGCGCAGGCGGCAGCAAGTAAAATTATTTAGGATTGTTTATGCAACGTAAATCTTTGGATGTCTGGGTCGGCTTGTTCGTCTTGCTGGGTGTGGCGGCGTTGATGTTTCTGGCGCTCAAGGCCGGCAATATGAGCTCGCTGTCTTTCAGCAAGACGTATACCATTACGGCCAAGTTCGACAATATTGGCGGCCTCAAGCCGCAGGCGCCCGTCAAGGGCGCCGGCGTGGTGGTGGGGCGCGTGGCGGAGATCCGCTTTGACGACAAGACGTACCAGGCGCTGGTGAAACTCGACATCGAAGATGGCTACAAATTTCCGAAAGACAGCTCGGCCAAGATTTTGACGGCCGGTTTGCTGGGTGAGCAATATATCGGCCTGGAAGCAGGCGGCGATTTGGCCAACCTGGCAGAGGGCGACAAGATCGCCCGTACTCAATCGGCCACAGTGCTGGAAGACCTGATCAATCAGTTCATCTACAGCAAGGCAGCGGAAGGAAAGGACAGCAAATGAGCGAGTCGACCAAGCAATCCCAAGGCAGCCTGGCGCGTATCGGCCTGGCCCTGGCCATCGCCGCCGGCGTGAGCGCCTGCGCCACCGGCACCAATCCGCGCGACCCGTTGGAAGGGTATAACCGCGCGATGTTCAAGTTCAACGATACCGTCGACCAGGTGGCGCTGAAGCCCGTCGCCACGGCCTACAAGACGGTCACGCCGTCGTTCGTGCAAACGGGCGTGGGCAACTTCTTCGGCAACTTGTCCGATGTGTGGAGCGCCGTGAACAATTTGCTGCAAGGCAAGGGCGAAGCGGGCTTGCAAGACGTCGTGCGCGTCAGCATGAACTCGACCTTCGGCATCCTCGGCCTGATCGACATCGCCTCGCAGGCCGGTATTCCCAAGCATAACGAAGACTTTGGCCAGACCCTGGGCTGGTATGGCGTCCAGTCGGGACCGTACGTGATGCTGCCGCTGCTGGGGCCGTCGACCGTGCGCGACACGGTGGCCCTGCCGCTCGATATCACGGGTGACCCCTGGCGCTACAAGGATCCTGCCTCGGTGCGCAATATCGGCACGGTGACGCGCGTGGTCGACAAGCGCGCCGCGCTGCTCGACGCGACGAACCTGATGGAAGCGGCCGCGCTGGACCGTTATGAATTCATCCGCGACGGTTTCCTGCAGGCGCGCGAAAGCAAGGTCTTCGATGGCGATACGGACCGCCGCGACCGCAAAGTGCCAAAAAACGACAGCAGCGAATACGAGCCGGAGTACGAGGCAAAACCGCAGCCTGCCAATGACGCGCCTGCGGCCACGGCCGCCGCCGCGGTGGCGCCGGCGGACCTCGTAACATCTGGTAGCAATACCGTTGCTTCCGAGGCCAGGCCCCAGGAGTAAACTCCGGTACAGAAACACCACGGCTGCGATCAACGCCAGCCGGTGCATAGCAACACCATGAAAGGTAGAACCATGAAATTGATGAAACAACTGCTGGCGATGGCCACCATCGCCTTTGCCACCGCCGCCCAGGCCGCTCCTGCCGTCGAAGCGCCGGATGTCCTGGTCAAGCGCATCAGCCAGGACGTGATCGACACGGCCAAGAACGACAAGGCCATCCAGGCAGGCGATATCAAGCGCGTCACCGAATTGGTGGAAAGCAAGATCTTGCCGTACGTGGATTTCCAGCGTATGACCTCGCTGGCAGCGGGCCGTCACTGGCGCGACGCCACGCCCGACCAGCAAAAGCAGCTGGCCGCGGAATTCCGCACGCTGCTGATCTACACGTACTCGGGCGCCCTGTCGCAGATCAAGAACGAAACCGTGGAATTCAAGCCGCTGCGCGCCGACCCTAGCGACACGGAAGTGGAAGTGCGTTCGCAGGTCAACGTGGCGCGCGGCGAACCCGTGCCCCTGAACTACCGCGTGGCGAAAACCCCGTCCGGCTGGAAGATCTATGACATCAACGTGCTGGGCGCGTGGCTGGTGGAAACCTACAAAAGCAGCTTTGCCAGCGAGATCAGCAAGGGCGGCATCGATGGTCTGATCAAGACCTTGCAGGCAAAAAACAAGGCCCTGGCCAGCCGTCCCGCTGCCAAAGCCAAATAATCGGCTATCATATAGCTCCTGACCCAGCTCCAGACCAGCGCAGCCCGACGCCATGCCCGATTCTCTCGACACCTTGCAGTCCCTGACTTCCCTGACCGTGCACAATGCCACTTCGGCATTGGAGCAGGGTCTGGACGCCATCCGCTCGGGTCAGACGAAGTTCGACCTGCGCAACGTCAAGGCCGTCGATTCGGCCGCCGTGTCCGTCATGCTGACGTGGCAGCGCGCCGCGCAGGAGGCGGGCGCCGTGCTGGAGCTGAAAAACCTGCCGAACAACCTGAAGAACCTCACCAAGCTGTATGGCGTCTGCTCGCTCGTCTCGAGCACCTTGACGGCCGACGACTGCGCCAGCGCCGGCGGCCACGCCGAACGCAGCCCGTCCGACCTGCATCATCATTGATCCTGTCCCACTCCCCGCATCAGCAGTAGCTTTCAAGCCGGCAGACCAGCAGCGCCGCCGGATTGATCTCCAAGTGTTCCACGAATTTTCCAACTATAATTGACTGTTGCGCCGTCCTCGCCTGAAGGTGGCGCCCTGCACCGGCCTGCCGGCCTGGATGTCTCCGGCAACTGGCGCATCACACCAGACGCATTACACTTGAAACAAGCACATGACCGCAATTCAAATAACGAATGTAGAAAAGAGCTATAAATCGCTCAAGGCGCTGGGCGGCGTGTCGCTGGCCATCGAAGAAGGCGAGTTCTTTGGCCTGCTCGGCCCGAACGGCGCCGGCAAGACCACCCTCATTTCCATCATCGCCGGCCTGATACGCCCCGACGCGGGCACCGTCAAGATCCACGGCCACGACGTGGTCGCGGACTTCCGCAACGCGCGCCGCAACCTGGGGGTGGTGCCGCAGGAACTCGTGTTCGACCCGTTCTTCACCGTGCGCGAAACCCTGCGCCTGCAGTCCGGCTATTTCGGCCTGCCGAACAACGACAAGTGGATCGACGAGGTCATGGAAAACCTCGACCTGACCGGCAAGGCCGACACGAATATGCGCGCCCTGTCCGGCGGCATGAAGCGCCGCGTGCTCGTGGCGCAGGCGCTGGTGCACAAGCCGCCCGTCATCGTGCTCGATGAGCCGACGGCCGGCGTCGACGTGGAACTGCGCCAGACCCTGTGGAAGTTCATCTCGCGCCTGAACCGCGAAGGCGGCCACACGGTCGTGCTGACCACCCACTATCTGGAAGAGGCGCAAGCCATGTGCCAGCGCGTGGCCATGCTGAAGACCGGCAAGGTGGTGGCGCTCGACACCATGTCGGCCCTGATCCGCCGCATCGCCGGCTCGCAGCTGCAGGTGCACCTGAAACACGGCAGCCTGCCGGCCGACCTGCAGCACCTGGTGCTGCACCCGGAAGAACAGCAGGCGCCGAACAAGTTCAGCCTGCGCGTCAATGAATACAGCGAAGTCGAGAAGATCCTCGCCCGCCTGCGCGAAGCGGGCGTCGAAATCGATGAAATGCAATTGCAACAAGCCGACCTGGAAGATATCTTCTTGCAGATCATGGATAAAGGTACCGTATGATTTCGACAGGATTTCGCACCCTCGTCTACAAAGAGACGCTGCGCTTCTGGAAAGTGGCGACGCAAACCGTGGCCGCGCCCGTGCTCACGTCGATGCTGTATTTGCTGGTGTTCGGCCATGTGCTCGACGGCCGCGTCGAGCCGAGCCCCGGCGTCAGCTACACGGCCTTCCTGATTCCCGGCCTGGTGATGATGAGCGTGCTGCAAAACGCGTTTGCCAATTCCTCGTCCTCGCTGATCCAGTCGAAGATCACGGGCAACCTGGTGTTCGTGCTGCTCACGCCCCTGTCCCACTGGGAAATCTTTTCGGCGTATGTACTCGCTTCCGTCGCGCGCGGCCTGGCCGTGGGCTTTGGCGTGTTTGCCATCACCTGCTGGTTCGCCGACCTGTCGTTTGTCGCGCCGCTGTGGATCGTCATCTTCGCCTTCCTCGGTGCCGCCATGCTGGGCACCATGGGCCTGATCGCCGGTATCTGGGCCGAGAAATTCGACCAGCTGGCCGCCTTCCAGAACTTTTTGATCATGCCGGCCACCTTTTTGTCGGGCGTGTTCTATTCGATCCACTCGCTGCCCGCCTTCTGGCAGACGGTATCGCACCTGAACCCCTTCTTCTACATGATCGACGGCTTCCGCTACGGCTTCTTCGGCGTGTCCGACGTCAGCCCCTGGCTCAGTCTTTCCATCGTCGCCGGCTTCCTCGTGATCCTGGCGCTGGCATCGATCCGCCTGCTGAAAAGCGGCTATCGTTTGCGCCATTGATTGCGGCACATCACATCACTACATTATTCAATATCAAGGACTTATCGTGACCACCACTCCAGAACTGATCCACGGCTACCTGTCGGCCGGCCTCGAATGCACGCACCTCGAAGTGGAGGGCGATGGCCAGCACTTCCAGGCCGTGATCGTTTCGCCCGCGTTTGCCGGCAAGCGCCTGATCCAGCGTCACCAGATCGTCTACGCGGCGCTGGGCGACCGCATGCGCGAAGAAATCCACGCGCTGTCGATGAAAACCCTGACACCTGAAGAATTCCAAGGATAAGCACATGGACAAGCTCCTCATCAACGGCGGCAACCGCCTGAACGGCGACATCGCCATCTCCGGCGCGAAAAACGCCGCCCTGCCCATCCTGTGCGCGGGTCTCTTGACCGCGGGCGACCTGGACCTGACGAACGTGCCGCATTTGCACGACGTGGCCACCATGCTCAAATTGCTGGGCCAGACGGGCCTGAAAGTGCAGCAGGACGGCGACCGCGTGGTCCTCAACGGCAGCGCCATCACCACCCTGGAAGCGCCGTATGAACTGGTGAAAACCATGCGCGCCTCGATCCTCGTGCTGGGCCCCATGCTGGCACGCTTCGGCGAAGCCAAGGTCTCGCTGCCGGGCGGCTGCGCCATCGGTTCGCGCCCCGTCGACCAGCACATCAAGGGCCTGGAAGCGCTGGGCGCCGAGATCCGCATCGAAGCGGGCTACATCTACGCCAAGTGCGCCAAGCTGAAAGGCGCGCGCATCGTCACCGACATGATCACCGTCACCGGCACCGAAAACCTGCTGATGGCCGCGACCCTGGCCGAAGGCGAGACCATCCTGGAAAACGCCGCCTGCGAACCGGAAGTGACCGACCTGGCGCACCTGCTGGTGGCCATGGGCGCGAAGATCGACGGCATCGGCACCAGCCGCCTGGTGATCCAGGGCGTGGACGCCTTGCACGGCGCCTCGCACGCGGTGATCGCCGACCGCATCGAAACGGGTACCTTCCTGTGCGCCGTGGCGGCCACCGGCGGCGACATCACCCTGCGCAACGTGCGCACGGACATCCTCGACGCGGCGCTCGACAAGCTGCGCGCCATGGGCCTGACGATGACCTTCGGCGCCGACTGGATCCGCGCCGAGATGTCGGCCCGTCCGAATCCCGTCAGCTTCCGCACCACGGAATATCCGGGCTTCCCGACCGACATGCAGGCGCAGTTCATGGCCGTCAACACGATCGCCAACGGCGCCAGCCGCGTCACCGAGACGATCTTCGAGAACCGCTTCATGCACGTGCAGGAAATGAACCGCCTGGGCGCCGACATCACCATCGAGGGCAACACGGCCATCATCGCCGGCGTCAAGCAGCTGCGCGGCGCGCCCGTGATGGCGACCGACCTGCGCGCCTCGGCGTCGCTGGTGATCGCCGCCCTGGCGGCCGACGGCGAAACGCTGATCGACCGCATCTATCACCTCGACCGCGGCTACGACCGCATGGAAGTGAAATTGTCGGCCGTCGGCGCGAACATCGTACGTATTAAATAACAAGGAACGAGCATGAACGGATCGAACAACGGCGACAGCTCCCAGCTGATCCTGGCGCTCTCGAAGGGCCGCATTTTTGAGGACACCATGCCGCTGCTGGAAGCGGCCGGCATCAAGGTGCTGGAAAATCCGGAGACTTCGCGCAAGCTGATTTTGGCCACCAACGATCCGAACGTGCGCGTCATCATCGTGCGCGCCAGCGACGTGCCGACCTACGTGCAGTACGGCGCGGCCGATTTCGGCGTGGCGGGCAAGGATGTCTTGCTGGAACACGGCGGCGAAGGCCTGTACCAGCCGATCGACCTGAATATCGCCTCCTGCCGCATGTCGGTGGCGGTGCAGGCCGGTTTCGACTATGAAAAGGCCGTGCACCAGGGCGCGCGTTTGCGCGTGGCCACCAAGTTCGTGCACACGGCGCGCGAGCATTTCGCCGCCAAGGGCGTGCACGTCGACCTGATCAAGCTGTATGGCTCGATGGAGCTGGCACCGTTGGTCGGCCTGTCCGACGCCATCGTCGATCTGGTCAGCACGGGCAGCACCCTGCGCGCGAACAACCTCGTCGAGGTCGAGCACATCATGGAAATCTCGTCGCGCCTGGTGGTCAACCAGGCGGCATTAAAGCTCAAGCGCGAGCGCTTGCAGCCGATTATCGAGGCGTTTGAACGCGCCTCGCAAGCCTAGACACATTCAGTAGCAGAAAGCCGATTATGCCGATACAGATACGCAAGCTCGATTCAAGCCAGGAAGGTTTCCAACAATCGCTCGACACGCTGCTGGCGTTCGAGGCGGGCACCGATGCAGCGATTGAAACGTCGGTCGCAAAAATCCTGGCCGACGTGAAAACGCGCGGCGACGCCGCCGTCCTGGAGTACACCAACCGTTTCGACCGCATCCCGCATGGCGGCGCGGCGGAAATGGCGGCGTTTGATATTTCGCAATCCGAACTGCAGGCGGCCCTGAACGGCCTGCCGTCGGCGCAGCGCGAGGCGCTGCAGATCGCCGCCCAGCGCATCCGCGCCTTCCACGAACGCCAGCGCGAGGAATTGCGCGGTTTTACTTACACCGAGCCCGATGGCACGGTGCTGGGACAGAAGATCACGCCGCTGGACCGCGTCGGCATCTACGTCCCGGGCGGCAAGGCGGCGTATCCGTCGTCCGTGCTGATGAACGCCATTCCCGCGCACGTGGCGGGCGTGGGCGAGATCATCATGGTGGTGCCGACGCCCGATGGCGTGAAAAACCAGATGGTGCTGGCCGCCGCCGCGATCGCCGGCGTGACGCGCGTGATCACCATCGGCGGCGCGCAAGCCGTCGGCGCGCTGGCTTACGGCACGCAGACGATTGCCGCCGTGGATAAAATCGTCGGCCCCGGCAACGCCTATGTGGCGGCCGCCAAGCGCCGCGTGTTCGGCATCGTCGGCATCGACATGATCGCGGGACCTTCCGAAATCCTGGTGCTGTGCGACGGCACGACGGACCCGGACTGGGTGGCGATGGACCTGTTTTCGCAGGCCGAGCACGACGAACTGGCGCAGGCGATCCTGCTGTGCCCCGACGCGGCCTACATCGCGCAGGTGGAGGAGAGCATCGCCAAGCTGCTGCCGACGATGCCGCGCCAGGCCACCATCAGCACCTCGCTGGCCGACCGCGGCGCCCTGATCAAGGTGCGCAGCATGCAAGAGGCGTGCGAAATCGCCAACGCCATCGCGGCGGAGCACCTGGAAATCTCGGCGGACAACCCGCAGCAGTGGGCCGAGCAGATCCGCCACGCGGGCGCCATGTTCCTGGGCCGCTTCTCGTCCGAATCGCTGGGCGACTATTGCTGCGGTCCCAATCACGTGCTGCCGACGTCGCGCACGGCGCGCTTCTCGTCGCCGCTGGGCGTGTACGACTTCCAGAAACGCTCGTCCATCATTCACGTCAGCGAGGCGGGCGCGCAAACCCTGGGCCGCGTCGCCGCCACGCTGGCGTATGGCGAAGGCTTGCAGGCGCACGCGCGCAGCGCCGAACTGCGTCTGAAGCCGCAGCCATGACGACGATGGCGGATCAGCCGGACTGGGTCAACCGGGTCTATTGCGAAGACGCGCTGGCGGGGCTGGCGCGCATTCCCGATGGCTCGGTGGACCTGATCCTGACGGATCCGCCGTACAACCTGGGCAAGGATTACGGCAATGCGTCGGACCAGCAGTCGGTGGCCGATTACCTGCGCTGGACGGAAGAATGGATCGATGCGGCGCTGCCCAAGCTGAAAGCCAACGGCAGCCTGTACATCTTTCTGACCTGGCGCTATTCGCCGGAAATCTTCGTCATGCTGAAACAGCGCATGGCGATGATGAATGAAATCATCTGGGACCGCCGCGTGCCGTCCATGGGCGGCAGCGTGCGCAGCTTTTCATCGGTGCACGACACCATCGGCTTCTTCGTCAAGCGCAAGGATTACTACTTCGACCTTGACGCGGTGCGCATCGCCTACGACGCGGCCACCAAGAAAGCCCGTTCGCGCTCGATCTTCATCGGCGCGAAATGGCTGGAAGTGGGCTACAACCCGAAAGACCTGTGGAGCGTGTCGCGCCTGCACAAGGAACACCCGGAACGGGCCGACCACCCGACGCAAAAGCCGCTCGAAATCATCGAGCGCATGGTCAAGGCCTCGTGCCCGCCCGGCGGCGTGGTGCTCGACCTGTTCATGGGCAGCGGCACCACGGCCCTGGCGGCCAGGCGCTGCGGGCGCGATTTCGTCGGCTTTGAACTCAATCCCGACTACTGCGCCATCATCGAACAGCGGCTGGCGGCCCTCGCGCAGGAGCTGGCAGCACCGGCCGCGACCAAGCCAGCCAAGGCGGCGAAAAAGCCGGCGGCGGTCAGAAAAACGGCTGCCGTGAAAAAGCCGCCCGCCGTGAAAAAAGCCCCGGCCCGCAAGGCGCGCAGCGCCAGCGTGCCGGAAGACGTCGTCATTTAGTCTCCATTTCATTTCATCAGGAGTGTTTGCAGCATGTCTTTCCTCGATCAGTTAATCAGCAACACCGTGCGCGCCGATGTGCGGGCCGTCAAGGGCTACCAGGTCGCCGATGCCAGCGGCTACATCAAGCTCGATGCGATGGAAAACCCGTATCCGCTGCCGCAGCATCTGCGCGAGGAACTGGGCGCGCGCCTGGCCGGTGTGGCGCTGAACCGCTATCCGCCATCGTACGCCAGCCTGCAGGCGGCCATCTGCGCCAATCTGGGCGTGCCCGCCGGCTACGACGTCATGCTGGGCAACGGTTCCGATGAACTGATTTCCATCCTGGCCATGGCCTGCGCCCGCCAGGAGCCGGGCCAGCGCGCCGTGCTGCTGGCGCCCGTGCCGGCCTTCGTCATGTATGCGCGCTCGGCGCAGTTTGCCGGCATGGATTTCGTCGGCGTGCCGCTGCAGGCCGACTTCAGCCTGGACATGCCGGCCATGCTGGCGGCCATCGAAGAGCACCGCCCGGCACTGGTCTTCCTCGCCTATCCGAACAACCCGACGGGCAACCTGTTTGCCACTGCCGACATCGAACGCCTCCTTGCCGCCCTCGGCGACACGGGCATCGCCGTCGTCGACGAAGCCTACGAGCCGTTCGCGCAGCGCAGCTTCATGGGCCGCCTGCCCGAATATGAAAACCTGGTGGTGATGCGCACCGTGTCGAAACTGGGCCTGGCCGGCATCCGCCTCGGCTACATGTCGGCCGCGCCGGCCCTGCTGGCGCAGCTCGAGAAAGTGCGTCCGCCGTACAATGTGAATGTGCTGACGCAGGCGGCGGCCGAATTCGCGCTCGAGCACCTCGACGTGCTCAACGCCCAGGCGGCCCTGCTCAACAGCGCGCGCGACGACCTGGCACGACGCTTGGCGGAGCTGCCCGGCGTGACAGTATTCCCCTCGAAGGCAAATTTTCTTCTGATTCGTGTGGCGGATTCCGACGATGTTTGCGCAAAACTGCTTGCCCGCAGGGTTTTAATTAAAAATATGAGTAAAATGCATGCTGCGCTGGCCAATTGCCTGCGCATCAGCGTCAGCACCCCGGAAGAAAATTCCCTTTTTTACGATGCCTTCAAGGCATCCCTCGTTTAGCCTACCGCCAGAGCCTCCCATGAACCGCACCGCAGAAATCACGCGCAACACCAATGAGACGCAAGTTCGCGTCGCCCTCAACCTGGACGGCACGGGCCAGCAAAAGCTCAACACCGGCGTGCCCTTCCTCGACCATATGCTGGACCAGATCGCCCGCCACGGCCTGATCGACCTGGATATCGAAGCGACGGGCGACGTGCATATCGACAACCACCACACGGTGGAAGACGTGGGCATCACGCTGGGCATGGCCGTGGCCAAGGCCATCGGCGACAAGAAGGGCATCCGCCGCTATGGCCACGCGTACGTGCCGCTGGACGAGGCGCTGTCGCGCGTGGTGCTCGATTTCTCGGGCCGCCCGGGCATCGAGTACCACATCCCGTTTACGCGCGCCATGATCGCCGGCTTCGACGTCGACCTGACGCTGGAATTTTTCCGCGGCTTCGTCAACCATGCGGGCGTGACCTTGCATATCGACAACTTGCGCGGCACGAACGCCCACCATCAGTGCGAAACCGTGTTCAAGGCCTTTGGCCGCGCGCTGCGCATGGCTGCCGAGCTCGACGAGCGCGCGGCCGGCATCATTCCATCGACCAAGGGCAGCCTGTAAGCGCCGCGCTCGCTATATTGTAGATTCCGGGATCAAACATGAATAAAATTGTGGTGGTGGATTACGGCATGGGCAATCTGCGCTCGGTGGCGCAGGCGCTGCGTGCCGTGGCGCCGGAAGCCGACGTGCGCATTTCCGGCCTGGCGCAAGACATCGACAGCGCCGACCGCATCGTCTTGCCGGGCCAGGGCGCCATGCCTGACTGCATGCGCAGCCTGCGCGAATCGGGCGTATTGGAGGCGCTGCTGCGCGCCGCCGACAGCAAGCCCGTGCTGGGTGTGTGCATCGGCGAGCAAATGCTGTTCGACGGCAGCGAAGAGGGCGACGCGGCCGGCTTGGGCTTGCTGCCAGGCAAAGTCGTGCGTTTCCAGCTCGACGGCCAGGTGCAGGAAGACGGCTCGCGCTTCAAGGTGCCGCAAATGGGCTGGAACCAAGTGCGGCAAACGGCGTCCCATGTCATGTGGGATGGTATCGCCGACAACGCGTATTTTTACTTTGTGCACAGCTATTTTGCTCAACCTCAAGAGGCCGCGCACACGGTGGGCGAGACTATCTATGGCGCGCCGTTCGCCTGCGCCGTCGCCCGTGATAATATTTTCGCGACACAGTTTCACCCTGAAAAAAGCGCTGCCGCTGGCTTGCAGCTGTACAAGAACTTCGTTCACTGGCAACCTTGACGTTGGTTTTCCGGCTTTTTTTCCGCCCCTCACTCACTTTTAAATCACACTGACCATGCTGCTCATTCCCGCCATCGACCTGAAAGACGGTCACTGCGTACGCCTGAAACAAGGCGATATGGAACTTGCCACCGTATTTTCCGAAGACCCGGCCGAAATGGCCCGCCATTGGCTGATGCAAGGCGCGCGCCGGCTGCACCTGGTCGACCTGAACGGCGCCTTTGCCGGCAAGCCGAAGAACGAGGGCGCCGTGAAAGCCATCCTGAAAGCCGTGCAGGATTTCGCCGCGGAAAACGACATCGAGGAAATCCCCGTGCAGCTGGGCGGCGGCATCCGCGACCTCGACACCATCGAGCGCTACCTCGACGCCGGCATCACCTACATCATCATCGGCACGGCGGCCGTGAAAAGCCCCGGCTTCCTGCACGACGCCTGCGGCGCCTTCCCGGGCCACATCATCGTCGGCCTCGATGCCAAGGATGGCAAAGTGGCAACGGATGGCTGGAGCAAGATGTCGGGCCACGAAGTGATCGACCTGGCCAAGAAATTCGAAGCCTACGGCGTCGAATCGATCATCTACACGGACATCGGCCGCGACGGCATGATGGGCGGCATCAATATCGAGGCCACCGTCAAGCTGGCGCAAGCCGTCAAGATCCCCGTCATCGCTTCGGGCGGCCTGCACAACATCGGCGACGTGGAAGCGCTGTGCGCGGTCCAGGCCGAAGGCATCGAAGGCGTGATCTGCGGCCGTTCCATCTATGAAGGCACGATCGACCTGGCGCAGGCGCAGGAACGCGCCGACGAACTGACCGACGCCGCCGTTTAAGCCTGCCCGGCCGGGGCGCGCCTGCGCGTGTCCCGGCCTGGCGACAATCTGGAACCCATCATGCTTGCAAAACGTATCATCCCCTGCCTCGACGTGACCAATGGCCGCGTCGTCAAAGGCGTCAATTTCACGGAATTGCGCGACGCGGGCGACCCCGTGGAAATCGCCCGCCGTTATGACGAGCAGGGCGCCGACGAAATCACTTTCCTCGACATTACCGCCTCGAGCGACAACCGCGGTTTGATCTTCGACATCATCGAAGCGGTGGCGTCGCAAGTGTTCATTCCGCTGACCGTGGGCGGCGGCGTGCGCGTGGTGGAAGACGTGCGCCGGCTGCTCAACGCGGGCGCCGACAAGGTCAGCATCAACACCTCGGCCGTGACGAATCCCCAGCTGGTGTACGAGGCCTCGCAAAAGCACGGCTCGCAATGCATCGTCGTCGCCATCGACGCCAAGCAGGTGTCGCCCGGCAAGTGGGAAGTGTTTACCCATGGCGGGCGCACGGCCACGGGCCTGGACGCGTTCGAGTGGGCGCGTAAAATGGAAAGCTTGGGCGCGGGCGAAATCTTGCTCACCAGCATGGACCGCGACGGTACCAAGGTGGGCTTCGACCTGGGCCTGACGCGCGGCGTGTCCGACGCCGTCAGCATTCCCGTGATCGCCTCGGGCGGCGTGGGCGGCTTGCAGGATCTGGTCGACGGCATCAAGGTGGGGCGCGCGGATGCCGTGCTGGCCGCCAGCATCTTCCACTATGGCCAGCACACGGTGCAGGAAGCCAAGCGTTTCATGGCGCAGCAGGGCATCCCCATGCGCCTGGCGTAAAGACAAGCGGACAATATCAGCGGGATAGAAGAACATGCAGAACGGAACCATCGTAGCAAGCAATGCCAAGTGGCTGAAAAAGGTCAAATGGGACGAGCACGGCCTGGTGCCCGTGATCGCGCAGGAAGCGGGCAGCAATGACGTGCTGATGTTCGCCTGGATGAACCGCGACGCGCTGGCGCGCACGGTGGAGCTGGGCGAAGCCGTGTACTGGAGCCGTTCGCGCAAGAAACTGTGGCACAAGGGCGAAGAATCGGGCCACACGCAAAAGGTGCTGGAAATCCGCCTCGATTGCGACGAAGACGTGGTCTTGCTGAAAATCGAGCAAGCCGGCGGCATCGCCTGCCATACGGGCCGCCATTCGTGCTTCTTCCAGAAGTTCGAAGGCGACGAGAAAACGGGCGAATGGCAGATCACCGACCCCGTCCTGAAAGACCCTGAGACGATTTACGCGGAAAGCAAGAGCAAATGAGTGAAACCCTGAAGCGCCTGGCCGCCGTGATCGAATCGCGCAAGCTGGCCAACGGCGGCGACCCCGCCACCTCCTATGTCGCGCGCCTGTTCGCCAAGGGCGATGATGCCATTTTGAAAAAAATTGGCGAAGAAGCGACGGAAACGGTGATGGCCGCCAAGGATGCGCGGCGCGACAACGACCCGTCGAAGGTCCTGTACGAGTGCGCCGACCTGTGGTTCCACTCGCTGGTGATGCTGGCGCAGTTCGACCTGACGCCGCAACAGGTGCTCGACGAGCTGGCGCGCCGCGAAGGCCTGTCCGGCCTCGAGGAAAAGGCGGCGCGCAAGGACGAGCTGCGCGACGCCGGCGAAACAGACAAACACTGACCTACTGGAGCGTGCGTGGATAACTGTATTTTCTGCAAGATTGCTGCAAAACAAATTCCTTCGAGCATCGTGTATGAGGACGACGACTTGCTGGCCTTCAAGGACATCAACCCGGCCGCCCCCGTGCATCTGCTGCTGATCCCGAAGCGCCACGTGGCGACCCTGTCCGATTGCGACGACAGCCATACGGAAACGCTGGGCAAGCTGCTGCGCCTGGCGCCGAAACTCGCTGCCGAGTTCGGCTGCGCCGTCACGTATGACGCCGATGGCACGCCTGCCGGCGGCTTCAAGACCATGATCAACAGCGGCCCGAACGGCGGGCAAGAGGTGTATCACTTGCACATGCACGTGTACGGCGGTCCCCGTCCCTGGCGCGGCCAGCACTGATTTCGCTGCGCGCCGGGTTCGCGTGTATACTACCGGCATTGGTTGACGCTATTCGGGCACCGTCCCGCAAGGAGAATGTGATGGGTTCATTGAGTATTTGGCACTGGGTGATCGTTCTGGTTATCGTGATGCTGGTCTTCGGCACCAAGAAACTGGGCAATATCGGTGGTGATATCGGCAAGGCCGTCAAAGGCTTCAAGGATGGCGTCAAGGGCGACGATGACGCCCCGGCAGCCAATACCCCTCCTGCTGCGCCATCGCAAGTGGCCGACAAAAGCACCATCGACGTCGAAACGAAAGAGAAAAGCAAGTCCTGATAGCGTGGCGGGGCGCTTGCCTCGTCCGGTAACAGCCCTTGTCCGCTTATGATCGATCTCGGTCTCTCTAAAATCGCCATCATCGGCGTGGTTGCGTTGATAGTCATCGGCCCTGAAAAGTTGCCGAGAGTGGCGCGCATGGCCGGCACCCTGTATGGCCGCGCGCAACGCTACCTGAACCAGGTGAAATCCGAAGTCTCGCGCGAAATTGAAATGGAAGAGCTGAAAAACCTGCAGAAGGAAGTGCAGGATGCGGCCCATTCTGTCCAGCAAAGCGTGGAGAAATCCATGCATGGCGTGGAAAATTCGATTTCCGGCAACCTGGCCGAGGTGGAAAACGCCTGGCGCGGCGATTCCAGTTCGTATGAGGGGCATCACGATGCCCATGAAGCCATGCTGCGCGCCACCAACGATGACCTGGCCCGCAAGGCGCGCGAATTCCGCCGCAAGAAACTGGTGCGCAATTCCGCCGTTCCTGGCTGGTACAAGCAGCGCCATGGCGGCAAGCAGCACGTGCAGTCGGCGGCTGCCCGCGTGGCGCGCTTTCGTCCGCGCGCCAGTTCCTCCTCCTTTTACTCATGAGTAGCAAATCCCCGGTGGAAGAAACCTTTATCTCGCATCTGGTCGAGCTGCGCAACCGCCTCGTCAAGGCCTCGATCGGCATCGCCGTCGTCTGCGCCGTGCTGTTTTACTGGCCCGGCCCATCGCATATCTACGATTTTATCGCCGCGCCGATGATCGCCTCGCTGCCGGCCGGCTCGAAAATGATCGCCACCGGGGTCATCTCGCCGTTCCTCGTGCCGATGAAAGTGACGCTGGTGATCGCCTTCATCGTCGCCTTGCCCTGGGTGCTGTACCAGATGTGGGCGTTCATCGCCCCCGGCCTGTACACGCATGAAAAGCGTTTGATCGCGCCGCTGGTCATCTCCTCGTCGCTGCTGTTCATGGCCGGCGTGGCCTTCTGCTATTTCTTTGTGTTTGGCCGCGTGTTCCACTTCATCAGCGATTTTTCGCCGTCGTCGATCGCGGTAACGCCGGACATCGAAAACTACCTCGATTTCGTCATGTCGATGTGCCTGGCCTTCGGCGCCACGTTCGAGGTGCCCGTGGTGGTGGTGATCCTCGTGCGCATGGGGCTGGTTTCCATCGCGAAACTCAAGGAAGTGCGTCCCTACATCATCGTCGGCGCCTTCGTGATTGCCGCCATCGTCACGCCGCCGGACGTCGTCAGCCAGTTCTCGCTGGCCATTCCGATGTGCCTGTTGTTCGAGCTGGGCCTGCTGGTGGCGCCCATCTTCGTCAAGGCCACCCAGGCGCCGGAAGAAGCATCCTAGACGCTCTACCATACTCGCAGGCAAAAGCCGCTGACCTCCCCCGGGAGCAGCGGCTTTTTCATTGGCGGGAAAGTTGGTGCGCGCTTACTGCAGCATCAGCTTGCTGAGGATGCCCAGGTTGAGCAGGATTAAGGTGCTCATCATCCAGTAGACGTGTTTCATGTCGGCGCCCTGGCGCAAGTCCAGGCGTTCCAGGCGGGCGTTGAATTTTTGCTCCAGGGCATCTATTTTGGTGTCGAGCCTGAGCTCCAGCGCATCGATCTTCACCTCCAGGGCGCTTACTTTGGTATCGACGTTTTGCGCCACCAGCTTGATTTCCCCCAGCAGATTGCGCTCCAGCGCCGCCAGCTCGCCATGCACGACCACGGCAGAACCCAGTACTTCGCCCAGGGCCGTGGCATGGGCTTCCGCCTGCTGCGTGGGCATGCCCGCCGAGGCGAGGCGTTTGGCGTAATCGAGGGTGTCGAACTGGATGGGCATATGCATGGACGCTCCTGATTCTCACCCTAGCAGAAAAATCGGCAATTGCCAGTGAGGAGTGCGGTGGCGCCTGCCTTCCCGTCAGCTTAATAGACGGGGATGCCGGTGGTTTGCGGCGGCGCAAACGCATGCAAAAAGGGCGCCGCGGCGCCCTTTGCAAGCTGAGGAGGCGTGCGAGTTAATTCATCAATTCCTTGATGACTTTCACGGGCGCGCTGCCGTAGCTGAGGAATTGCTCGTGGAAATCCTTCAGCACGAACTTGTTGCCCAGCGCTTGCTTGCGCTGTTCGCGCAAGTCCATGATTTCGCTGTAGCCGCTGAAATAGCTGGTCAGCTGAACCGAGCTCAACTGCACGCGGCGCCATTTCTCCGTGGCTTCGCGCTTGGTCTGGAAGGCCTGGCGCGTCAGCAGGTCGAGCGCCTGCGCTTCCGTCATGCCCAGCACGTGCACGCTGTAGTCGAGGATCGTGTTGGTGACGCTGCGCAAATTCCATTTCGAATACATCAGCCACATTTCCGGCGCATTGTTGCCATAGCCCGATTCGAGCATCATGCGCTCGCCATACACGGCCCAGCCTTCGATCATGGCGCCATTGCCGAAGATCGATTTGACCAGCGACGGCGACTTGTTGGCGTACACGAGCTGCGTGTAGTGGCCGGGGATGGCTTCGTGGATGTTCAGGATCTGCAAGATCCAGTGGTTGTATTCGCGCAAGCTGCTTTCCGCCTGTTCCGGCGTTTCGCCGTCGAGCGGCGTCACGTTGTAATAGGTGCGGTCCTGCGGGCGGTAGGGGCCGGGCGCCTCGATGCTGGCGCCGGCCACGCCGCGCTGGTAGGCGGGCGTTTCACGCACGACGAGGGGCTTTTTCGGGTCCATCGTCAGCAGGTTGTGGCTGGTCACCCATTCCTGCAATTCCGGGATCTGGCGGCGGATTTCCGGCACGAAGTCGGCGGGGGCCACGTGGTTGCTGGACAGCTTGTCGATCACCATGCCGATCTTCGCCGTGCGGTCCGCCGGCTTGGCCGTGCTGCCCATGGTTTTCACCCACAGCTCGTCGGACAAGGTGTCCATGTGCTCGAGCAGCTTTTCGCGCGCGGCCAGGGCTTTCTGGTACATCTGCTCGGCGCTGACGCTGGCCTGGATATCGTAGGCGAATTTCTGTTCATATAAATCCTTGCCGATGCGGAAGGAGCGCGCATTGCCGTTCTGCGCCAGCGCGGCATCCTGTTCCGTCAGCCAGGCCGCATAGCCTTGCACGGCCGTGCGGGCCGCGGCGATGCGGGCGTTGTACAGCTGTTTTTCCGCCGGCGTCAGGATGGAGCCCTGTGCCGTCTTGTTCAGGTCGTCAAGCACGCTGAGCACGCCGGCGCTCTGGGCGATGGCCAGCTGCGTGTGTTCGCGCGTGGGATTGACGATGCTGGCGCGCGCGGCCGCATAGTATTGCGGCACGCTGGCGATGCGCTTGAGCAAGGTGCGCAGGCGCTGCGGCTGGGACGCGTATTCCGTGTTAAGGATGAAATCGATGGAGCCGGCCACGTTGTACTGGGCGGGATTCCATTCGAATTCGCGGAAGGTGGTCAGATACCAGCGGTCCGATTGCAATTTATTCGTCAGCAAGGCCAGGTCGGTGCGTTGCTTGTCCGACATTTTGCCGGCATTCAGCTTGCCGAACTTGCCCAGCCATTCTTCGATGAAGGCCAATTGCTTCTGGCGGCTGGCCGCGTCGGGAATGCTCAGGTTGGCGGCGCCATCGTACTTGCCGACCGAAATCGCGCTTTCCGGATCCAGGCGCCACAGGGCCGTGAGGAACTGGCCGCTGAGGTTATTCATGGAGCGGTCGCTGCTGTTCTCGCTGGCGACGGCCGCGACCGTGGCTGCCGTGGCCGCCGTGACGACGGCCGCTTTCTTGCCGACGGTTTTTTTCTTGCTGCTGCTGGTGCCGGCCTTGCCGCTTTTCTGCGGCTTCTTGGCGGCGCTGGCCGGTGTCAGGGTAAAAGCCATCATCAATGCGGCGAGCGCAACTTTATTTTTGATCAGCATAGTTTATCTCTTGAATATTTTGCCGTTTGTTCTCATCAGGAAATAATAAACTGATAATATAAGTAACAAACAACTATTGAAAGGTTGGCCTTGCTTGCCTGGGCGGCCCAAAGATTAGCATTAATTGCCGCCGCTGCGCAGTTTTTTGCGCCGGGAGCGGCGCCGCGCTAGACGACGATGGCGCTGCCGCGCAGCATGTCCTGGTGGCGCGCATTGATGGCCGCCACGGCATCCTTGCCGCGCGCCATGCCGGTGGCGTGGATTTCCGTTTCCTGCGTGTAGCGCTGGCCGACGCGCACCGTGTAGGACTGGAACAGCCAGCTCCAGAAGTTCGTTTCATAGACGGCTTCATCCATGTCGCGCCATTTGACGCCCGTGAGTTTCTTTTTCCACGGCAAGATGCCGGACGCCAGCCACACGCCCGCTTCGTCGTAGTACAGCTGATAGCTGCGGATGGTCAGCAGGCGGTAGCCGACGATCAGCGCCGAGCCGATCAGCACCACGAAGGCAGCGCGCGCGTTGTACTTGAAGGCCAGCGGCAGGGCGGCAAAGAACAGCAGCACGGCGATGATGAAGGTGCTGACATAGGCGGTCCAGGATTTGCCGCACAAAAAGGTGGCGCGCTGGCCGGCGCTGGTGGCGATGTAGTCGGTCATGGCGTGGCATCAAAACAGGGAAAAACGATCATCGCATGGAACGCGGCTTGCCCGTGCATTTTTTCAAGCTCATCGCTTCAAGCCCTCCTGCAGCATGCCCAGCATGTCATTGGCCGACATGCGTGCGGCCGCGTCGCTGCCTTCCAGCAGACTGTCGGCCAGGTCGCGCTTGTGCTGGTGCAATTCGACGATGCCTTCCTCGATCGTGTGTTTCGCCACCAGCCGGTAAATGGTAACGGGGCGCAATTGTCCCATGCGGTGGGCGCGGTCCGAGGCCTGGTCTTCCACGGCCGGGTTCCACCATGGGTCCATGTGGATCACGTAATCGGCCGCCGTCAAATTGATGCCCATGCCGCCCGCCTTCAGGCTGATCAGGAAGACGTCGCCGTCTCCCGCCTGGAAGGCATCCACGCGGCGCTTGCGCTCCTGCATGGGCGTGCTGCCGTCGAGATACTGATAACTGACGCCATGCTGCTCCAAGTGCTTGCGGATGAGTGTTAAATGGTCGACGAACTGGCTGAAGACGAGCACCTTGTGGCGGTTTTCCAGCAAGCCCGACAGCAGTTCGGCGAAGGCGGCCAGCTTGCTGCTGGCCAGGCCCAGTTCCGGCGCCACCAGTTGCGGATTGCAGCAGGCGCGGCGCAGTTTCATGATCTCGGCCAGGATCTGGATGGCCTTTTTCGACGCCGGTCCTTCCACCATGGCCAGCTTTTCCAGCGCTTCGCGGCGCAGGGATTCGTACAGCGCCGTTTCCTGCGGCGACAGTTCCACTTCCAGCACGATTTCCGTGCGCGAAGGCAGTTCCGACAGCACTTGCGTCTTCGTGCGGCGCAGGATGAACGGCGCGATCAGGCGGCGCAGCCGCAGGCGCGCGCCGGCCGCCGCCCGCTTGTCCTGATCCTTTTCGATCGGTCCCGCAAAGCGCAAATTGAACTGGTCCAGGGTGCCCAGCAAACCCGGGTTAATAAAACGGAACAGATTCCACAGTTCGCCCAGGTGGTTTTCCAGCGGCGTGCCGCTGGCCACCATGCGGAAATCGCCTTGCAAGGCCATCACGGCTTGCGAACGCTTGGTGGCGCCATTCTTGATCGCCTGCGCTTCGTCGAGCACGATCGTATGCCAGCGCACGCCGGCAAACATGTTGGCTTCCTGCTGCAGCAAGCCATAGCTGGCCACCACCAGGTCGAACGGTTGCAGGGTGTCGAGCATGTCGGCGCGGTCGCCGCTGCCGAACAGCTTCACCTTCAAGGTGGGGGCGAAACGCTGCGCTTCGCTGATCCAGTTCATGCACACGGACGTGGGGGCGACGACGAGGGTGGGGCCGTTCGGCGCGCGCGCCAGGATCAGGGCCAGCGCCTGCAAGGTCTTGCCGAGTCCCATGTCGTCGGCCAGGCAGGCGCCCACGCCCCAGTGCGCCAGACGCGCCAGCCACTCGTAGCCGGCCAGCTGGTAGTCGCGCAGGTCGGCCTGCAGGGTGCTGGGCAGCTGCGGCGTAAAGTCGTCGAGGGCGCGCAGGCGCAGCAGGTGTTCGCGCCACAACTTGTCGGCCTTCACGCCGCCCGCATCGTTGGCCAGCTCTTCCAGCGCGAAGGCGGCCAGCGGGTGGATGTGCACGCCATCGGCATGCGCTTCGCCATACGCGGCCAGTTCCGACAGGCGGCGGTGCAATTCATCGCTGAGGGCCAGGAACTGGTTGTCGCCCAGGGCCACGAAGCGGCTTTTATTGTTCTGCATCAAATCGAGCAGGGCGCGCAAATCCATCACCTTGTCTTCATCGATCTGCACTTCGCCGCTGGCGGCAAACCAGTCTTTTTCACTTTTGATATTCAGGCGCATCTGGCCGCTGTCGATGCGCTTCGACACGCGCATGGTTTCGCCTTCCGGCCACGCCAAGACCATGCCGGCGGGATCGAGCGCTTGCAGCTCGACCAGCAATTGCAGGCCCAGCGCTGGCTGGCCCAGCAGCCACTCGCCATGCTCTTCTTCCGCCTCTTCCAGCACCAGGCAACGTCCGATCAGCTGGCGCTGCGCTTCGCGTTCCGCATTCAGGTCGCGCCGCGCCTGCACGGCCCGGCCCGCCACATCGGCAAACACGCTTTCGGCGCCGCTGCCCGGTGCGTAATAGGCGCCGTTGTCGAGCAGCGGGCGCACGAGAATCTGCATTTTCAAACCCTGCTGGTAGGGCAGCAGGTGTACGTGCAGGCGGTGGTCGGCCGTGATGACTTCCGCGTCGCCCGCGCCGCCGCCGATGTCCGATTGCACGGTGACCATGGACGAGATGGCGCCGATGGCCTGCATCACCTGTTTTTCCGCATGCAGGGGCACGGACAGGCCCAGGCCCACGATGGCGCCGATGCGCCGGTGTTCGTCGAGGATGTGCACCACGCGCAGGCGCGTCGGCGTCTCGCGCTGCACGACGACATTGCCGCCGTTGTCGGGCAAGGGCGGCTGCATGCCCAGCCACAGCTGTCCCTCGTGCGATTTGATCAGGAGCTCGGGCGCGCCGGCGATCAGTTCCACGCGCGTGTCGGGGTGGTCAAGCCAGAAGACGAGCGGGTGGCCCACCAGCAAGATGGCGGCCTTGTCGAGCTCGATTTCATAGCGCGGTGCCGATGAATAGTATTGCTTGAACGGCGCAATGCTGCCCGCCGCGCGCGCGTCCTGCGGCGTGAGGAAATCGATGTCGCCCGCCTCTTCCGCCAGGCGTTTGAGGCCCATGGCGCGGCCCTTGCTCCAGCCGCCCCGCGCGTCGCGTTTCTGCTCGCGCACTTCCACGGCCGTCAAGCCGAAGCGCGGGTCGAACGCCACCAGCCACACGAGGCGCGAGACGCTGCCGATGGCTTCGGCGGGCGCGTTCTGCTGCAGGTTGATCAGGGCGCTCAGCTGGCGCTGCCACGCTTCCTGGCGCTCGAACCACGGCGCCATGTCCGTCAGACCGTGCTGCGCGCGCTTGGCCGTCGCATAGCGCTCCTGCTGCGGTTCGCTCAGCAAGCCCAGCAAGCCGGCCGCCTGCGCCGCGATCAGGTCGTAGCCGGCCGCGTCCGCTTGCTGCACCAGCGATCGCAGCTGGTCCTTGCGCTCGCTCAATTGCGGCAGCGCCAGCCAGTAGTACAGCAAGGCCTGGAACAGCTGCGCCTGCAGTGCCGTTTCCCAGCTGCGCGTAGGGATACTGTCCGCCTGCTGCACGCCGGCGCGCACCAGGCGCAAGGTGTTCAGTTGCTGGTAGACGATGCTGTCGTGGTTCGGTTGCGCATGCAGCGCGATATCGAGGTAGGTTTCCGCGCTTTTCAGCAGCTTCGCATCGTTGCCGCGCAGCAGGGCCAACACGTACAGGTGGCCGCCGATGCCCGTAAAACACAGCTTGCGCTTGCCCGTTTCCTTGCGCAGCCCTTTCAAGGCCGTTTCGAAGCCCGCCACGGCGTGGGCGTGTTCGCCGCGCAACAGGGCGATGCTGCTGTCGATAAACAGCGCCTGCGGCCCCTGCTGGCCCGCCAGGTAGCGGGCGGCCGCGTCGAGTTCGCCGCACAGCAGGGCGTCCTCGGCCAGGGCCAGCGGCAGGGCGGCGCCGATGTGGTCGCCGGCGGCCGCCTGGCGCGCATGGTGGGCGCGCGCGTACGCGCGGATGGCGTGCGCCGTGACCGGTTCGCGCGGGGCGTTGCCCAGCAGCACGGCGAGGATGTCGTCCTGCAATTGCGGCATGACGAAAGACAACATTTCCGGCTCGAACGGCCGGCCGAAGATCTCGATCAGCGGATGCAGCTGCTGCGCTTCATAGCAGGCCATGCAGGCGGCCAGGATGGCGGCCACCTGGCGCACCTCGTCATTGCGCAAGAGGGCGATGCGCAGGCGCGCCACGCCCTGGCGGTAGCTGCGCAGCTCCACATAGCCGTCCCAGTTGCGGCGCACGGGGTTGATCAGCTCGATGGCCTGGCACAGGTCGCGAAATACCAGGTGCTCGATGGCGGTGCGCATGGCGGGCCAGCGCAGCTTCGCCTCGCAGGCATAGCCCCGTCCCACCACTTCGGACGCCAGCGCGTGGCGCGTCAAATGCTGCAGCATGCCCGTGACGGTAAGCAGGGCGAACGGCGTGCCGTCCGGCTCGACGACATTGGCGCGCTGCAAGTGTTCATACACGGCATGCTTGCCCACCGGTTCGCCCGCGATGGCCAGCAAGGCCAGGATCATCTGTTCATGCTGCTCCAGGGCGGCGAATTCATCCAGCAAGCGCTGGTCTGCATGCGGGTCGGTCATGCGGGCAAGTTGGCGATGTGCACGGGCGGCTCGCCGGCCGCCACGGGCAGGCCGAACACGCGCTGGTAGAAATACAGTTCCGCCTCCAGCGTGCGCACGATGTTTTCCGCCTTGCGGAAGCCGTGGCCCTCGCCTTCGAGCGGCACATACGCGACGGGCACGCCGCGCGCCTGCAGGGCGTCGACCATCAGCTGCGACTGCTGCGGCGGCACCACCTTGTCATCGAGGCCCTGGAAGAAGATCATCGGGCGCGACAATTTATCCGTGTGGTGGATGGGCGAACGCTCGCGGTACAGCGCCTCGGCCTGCGGCTGCGAAGCGATCAGGTAATCGGTGTAGCGCGATTCGAACTTGTGCGAATCGTCGTCCAGGCCCTTCAGGTCGGATACGCCATAGTAACTTGCACCGGCCTTGAAGACGTCGTGGAAGGTCAGCGCGCACAGGGTCGTCAGGCCGCCCGCGCTGCCGCCGCGCACGATCAGGCGTTCGGGGTCGGCCAGGCCGTTGGCCGCCAGGTAACGGGCGCCGGCGATGCAGTCTTCCACATCGACGATGCCCCATTGGCCGCGCAGCGCGTCGCGGTATTCGCGGCCGAAGCCGCTGCTGCCGCCGTAGTTGACGTCGAGCACACCGATGCCGCGGCTGGTCCAGTACTGCGTCGCCAGTTTCAAGGTATTGCTGGCCATGCTGGTGGGGCCGCCATGGCTGATGACGATGACAGGCGGCAAGGTGCCTGCCGGCGCCTGCACGTCGCCATTCGTGGGCGCATAGAAGAACGCGTAGGCCGTGCGGCCATTGCTGCTAGGGAAACTCAAGCTGCGCGGCACGGACAGGTAAGCCAGCGCGGGCAAGGCCGTGATCGACTGCGCCAGCACTTCCAGCTCATGGTTAGCCAAATCGATGCGCGCCAGTTCCAGCGCGATGGTGGGGCTGCCGCCCAGCAGCGCGACGAAGCCGGGGCCCACGCGCAGTTCGCGGATTTCCTGGTACGGGTGCGGGATCGGCTCCAGCTTGGCCGCCGCCACGTTCAGCTGCGCCAGGTAGCTGACGCCGGCCTGGATATACGTGCAGACGATCTCGTCGTCGGACAGGAAACCGTACATGCTGCCGCCGAAGGTCCAGTGCGGCGTGGCAAATTCCGCTTCCATCGGGCACAGCGCCTCGATGTCGGCGCCGTGCAGGCGGTACAAATTCCACCAGCCGCTGCTGTCGGAAACGAAGTGCAGCAAGCCGCTCGGCGACCATTCCGGCTGGCAGATCGACTCGCGCGCGCCGCCGGCGATCAGGCGCGGCGAGCCCAGCGTGCCGTCCGCCTGCACGTCGGCCAGCCACAGTTCCGTGCCTTGCCACGGCAGGCGCGGATGGTCCCAGCTGATCCAGGCCAGCTGGCTGCCGTCCGGGGACAGGCGCGGCGCCGCATAGAAATCGTGGCCGCGCGCCAGCACCGTTTCGCGGCCGTCGAAGCCGACGGCGGTCAGGCAGTTTTCCGGATGCGCGTGGCCTGCGTCCGGATGCTGTTCGCGCACGGCGATCAGGCGGGCACGGGCCGCATCGACGACGAAGTCCGCGTGGCGCGTATTGCCGCCCGTGGTGAACGCTTCGGGCGCGCCGTCGCCGCTCACGCGGTACAGGCAATTGTCGGCGAAATGCGAGAAATACACGGTGTCGCCGGCAACGGCATATGCGCCGCCGCCGTATTCATGCACGCGGGTGCGCACATTGAACGGTGCCGGCGTCAGTTCATCGACCCGCGCGCCGCGCTGGCGCAGCAGGGTGTTGCGGCCCGCCTCGCTGGCGCGCCCGGCCAGCCAGAACACGTCGGCGCCATCCGCCCCGCCCAGGGCCAGCTGCGTCAGCGGCGAGGCGCCGGCGGCGACGGTGGCCGCGCTGATCGGCGATGGCCAGATGCCATAAGGGGTGATGGATGCGGTCGAGGTCATGCGGGCTCCGTGTCGTGGTGGAAAGAGGGGGCCTCCAGGCGGCGTCAGGCAGCGCGGCGGCGTGCATCATCATAATGGAAGGTCAGGCACAACGAAAGTCATCGCTGTGCGCGGCAAATGCTGCAAAGCGGCACCGGAATCAATGAAATGGCGGCGATTGGATGCGATAATACCGCTTCTCCAAGCTCGATTGCCTGCCATGCCACAATTTGCTCCGCTCCAGAATGACACCTTCCTGCGCGCCCTGCTGCGCCAGCCGACCGAGCACACCCCTGTCTGGCTGATGCGCCAGGCGGGCCGCTACCTGCCCGAATACCGCGCCACGCGCGAGCGGGCCGGCTCCTTCCTGGGCCTGGCAAAGAATCCCGATTACGCGACCGAAGTGACCCTGCAGCCCCTGGAGCGCTTCCCGCTCGACGCGGCGATTTTGTTTTCCGACATCCTGACGGTGCCGGACGCGATGGGCCTGGGCCTGTATTTCGCCGATGGCGAAGGGCCGAAGTTCGAGCGCCCGCTGCGCACGGAACAGGACGTCAAGGCGCTGCAGGTGCCGGACCTGGCGTCGCTCGACTACGTCTTCAATGCCGTCACGCAGATCCGCACGGAACTCAATGGCCGTGTGCCGCTGATCGGTTTTTCCGGCAGCCCGTGGACCCTGGCCTGCTACATGGTGGAAGGCGGCGGCTCGAAAGAGTTCCATACCATCAAGAAGATGCTGTACAACCGCCCGGACCTGATGCACCACATCCTGGCGATCAACGCCACCTCCGTGGCGCAATACCTGAATGCGCAGATCGATGCCGGCGCGCAAGCCGTGATGATCTTTGATTCCTGGGGCGGTGCGCTGGCCGACGGCGCCTACCAGGAATTCTCGCTGGCCTACATGCAGCAGGTGGTGGCGCAGCTGAAACGCGACAAGGATGGCGTGAAGATTCCCGCCATCGTGTTTACCAAGGGCGGCGGCCAGTGGATCGAGCAGATCGCCGACATCGGCGCCGATGCCGTGGGCCTGGACTGGACCGTCAACCTGACGCGCGCGCGCCAGCTGGTGGGCCATAAAGTGGGTTTGCAGGGCAATCTCGATCCCGCCATCCTGTTCGCCAGCCCCGAGCAGATCCGCGCCGAAGTGGCAAAAGTGCTCAATGCCTTCGGCGCGCCGTCGGCAGGCACGGGCCACGTGTTCAACCTGGGCCATGGCATTTCCCAGTTCACGCCGCCGGAATCCGTGGCGGCCATGGTGGAAGCCGTGCACAGCATGAGCCGCGCCATGCGCAGCGGCCAGTAAGTATTCGTTTTCCCCTGGCGCAGGGGCAGAAAAGGCAGGCTTTCCAGCGGAAGCCTGCCTTTTTCTTTGCTGCGCCTTAGCAAGAAATAGCGACTTATGCACAATTTTTTTTGCTGCGGAAATAAGAGGCAGTGTCAAAGCCATGCCCGGGGATGCTTTGCAAGTGCTTGATTATTAAGAGATAAAAAATGCCTTGTTGGGCGGACTTTGTCGCTATTGATAAGGTTATTCTTTCGTCCGCCAGCCTTATTCCTTCATTGTCCACAAAGTTATCAACAGATTCTGTGGATAAAATTGAAAAGTATTTTGTTAACCGATACTTAGCGACGATGTTCAGGTTTCACCTGAAGTGCATGTTGCAGTGCATGATAATTGAACAATGTTTCGCCGTCCGTCAGGTAAAACCGAACGCTTGCCCGGCAATTGTCAATTTTGCCGCATGCGGCCCGTGTTTTTCCGCATAGGGCGCATCAAAACGGTGCGGATTGCTGTATAAAAAAATCATAAATGGTTCAGTTATGCACAGCGGCGGAAATGTCCCACGGATTTGGCGCTTCCCGGGCATCAATTTTTAAGCCATTGATTTTAAATGGTTAATTTTTCTTGCGTGCCGCTCTTGACGGCGATCGAAATTTTCTATCCACATTTTTCTGAAAGTTAATTTTGCTTTGTCCACAAAGTTATCCACAGAATTTTCTTCTGGCACGATGACACGCCGTGCTGTCTGCCGTTAGGCGTTTGACGGACGAAACAAGTATCATGGCCCGCTGGCTTGATGCCGGACATCCCGCCGCGCCGTCGCCCCTGCGGCGCGCTTTTTTATTGAGATAGGCCATACCTCCATGCCGCAGTGCCTTTTGACGTCGTGCATCCTGAAAATCGCGCTCGACACGCCCCTGAACGCCCTGTTCGACTACCGCTGGAACGCGGTGGCAGAGCCCGCGGCGGACGGCGTCGCGGACGCGCCGCTGCCGCAAGTGGGGCAGCTGGCGCTGGTGCCGTTCGGCCGGCGCGAAGTGATGGGGCTGATCGTCGGTGTGTCCGACAGCACCGACGTGCCCGCCGCGAAGATGAAGGACGTGCTGGCCGTGCGCAGCCAGCTGGCGCCCCTGTCGGAGCAGTGGCTGGCGCTGGCCGCCTTTGCCGCCGATTACTACCAGCGCCCGCTCGGTGAGGTGGCCTTGCCGGGCTTGCCGAAGAACTTGCGCGTGCTCACCACCGTGGCGCTGGACCGCGCCATCAAGAAGCTGGGCAAGCTGGCCGACGCGCATGACGGCACGCCGCTGAACATGCCGGCCTTGAATGCCGCTCAGCAAGAGGCGGCCGACGCCATCGGCGGCGCCCAGGGTTTTAAACCGACCCTGCTGTACGGCGTGACGGGCAGCGGCAAGACGGAAGTGTATCTGCAAGCCTGCGCCCAGGTGCTGGCGCGCGAGGACGATGCGCAAATCCTGATCCTGGTGCCGGAAATCAACCTGACGCCCCAGCTGGAAGGCAATATCCGCGCGCGCTTTCCCGGCGTCATGCTGGCCACCCTGCACAGCAGCCTGTCCGAAGGCGAGCGCATGCTGCACTGGCTGGCCGCGCACCAGGGCCAGGCGCGCATCATCCTCGGCACGCGGCTGGCCATCCTGGCGTCCTTGCCGAAACTCAAACTGATCGTCATCGACGAGGAGCACGACCCGTCCTACAAGCAGCAGGAAGGCTTGCGCTATTCGGCGCGCGATCTGGCCGTGTGGCGCGCCTGGCAATTGCAGATCCCCATCGTGCTCGGTTCGGCCACGCCCTCGCTGGAAAGCTGGCACCACGCGCAGACGGGGCGCTACCGCAAGCTGGAATTGCGCGAGCGGGCCGTCAAGAATGCGGTCTTGCCGCGCGTTAAGATCCTCGACATGGAGCGCGACAAGCCGAAGGATGGCTTGACGTCACACCTGGTCGCCGCCTTGAAACTGCGCATGGAGCGCGGCGAGCAGTCGCTGCTGTTCCTGAACCGGCGCGGCTATTCTCCCGTGATCTGCTGCGAATCGTGCGGCTGGATCAGCAATTGCACGCGCTGCACCTCGTTCATGGTGCTGCACAAGCCCGAACACCGCTTGCGTTGCCACCATTGCAGCTTGGAATTGCGCATCCCCCGCCATTGCCCCACCTGCGGCAACGTCGACTTGCAGCCGCTGGGACGCGGCACGCAGAGGGTGGAAGAGGGCTTGCAGCAACTGTTTCCAGAGGCGCGCATTTTGCGCATCGATGCCGATTCCACGCGCAAGAAGGGCAGCGCGCAGGAAGCGTTCGACACCGTGCACCGGGGCGAAGTGGATATCCTGATCGGCACGCAGATGGTGGCCAAGGGCCACGATTTCAAAAAGCTGACCCTGGTCGGCATTTTGAATCCGGACACGGCCCTGTTTTCCCAGGATTACCGGGCCAGCGAGCGGCTGTTCGCCCAACTGATGCAGGTGGCGGGCCGGGCCGGACGGGCCGCGCAGACGGAAGGGGGCAGCGTCAGTGAAGTGCTGATCCAGACGCGCTATGCGCGCCATCCGCTGTACGACGCCGTCGTCAACCACGATTACGACCACTTCGCCACCACTCTGCTGGAAGAGCGGGCCCAGGCGGCGTTGCCGCCGTATCTGTTCCAGGCCCTGCTGCGCGCCGAGGCGCCCGAGCTGGCGACCGCCATCGAATTCCTGCAGGCGGCCAAGGAATGCATGGAGCACCCGCAGGTGACCATCAATGACCCGATTCCCATGAGCATGACGCGCGTCTACAACGTGGACCGCGCCCAGCTGCTGCTGGAATCGCCCTCGCGGCCGGCCTTGCAGGCGTTTTTGAAGGAATGGTTAGCGGAACTGCGCGCCATGAAGACGCGCGTCAAGTGGTCGCTGGAAGTGGACCCGCTGGACATTTAAACCAGGTAGTCGCGCCCGGCCTTGACGATCTGTTCCGACAGCAGCTTGGTAAACGGTGTGTCCAGGGTCCAGGCGTGCCAGCTCAGGGGCACGTCCAGGGTGCGGCCCGGCAGCAGATCCACGAGACGGTCCGTCGCCAGCGCTGGCGCGGCCAGGCGCTGCGGCATCAGGCCGTAGGCCAGGCCATCCTGCACGCAGGCGCGGCGCGCCGCTTCCACGGGCAAGGTATGGTGCGGAAACGGTTCGCGCAGGCTCAATTGTTCAGCGAGGAAACGCGCCAGCAAGCCGTGCTGGCCCACGACGGCGGGCGCCAGTTGCACCGCCTCGGCACTGAAACCGTCGCCGAACCAGTGGCCCGCAAACACGGGCGTGGCCACGCAGACATAGCGCAAGGTGCCCAGCGGCGTGACGCTGGTGGCGGCCGCCGCGTCGATCGCCGTGCCGGATTCGGCCGCCACGCAGCCGAACACGGAGCCGTCGCGCACCATCTGCAAGGCGCTGTCGCTGTCGGCCAGGCGCACGTCGAGCTGGCAGCGGGGCGGCGCCAGCAGGGCGGATAAGGTGTCGGGAAACCACGTGGCCAGGCTGTCGGCATCGATGGCGATGGCGATTTCCGGCATGCTGACGCTGTTGCCCAGGTCGATGTCGAGCGACGCTTCCATCAGCTTGACGTTGCGGTGATGCACGATCAGTCGCTGGCCCAGGCCCGTCGGCACGGCTGGCTGGCCACGGATGATCAGCAGGCGCCCGCTGGCGTCTTCCAGCGCCTTGATGCGCTGCGAGACGGCCGACTGGGTGATGCCCAGCGCCAGGGCGGCCTTGTCGAAACTGCCATGGCTGGCGACGGCGTCCAGCACGGCCAGCGCGCGATAATCGAGTGATCTCATTAGCTCAGCTTATAAATTTTGAAAATGATTAGTTATACTAATGCATATATTGCTGCAAAGTAAAACCTTATTTTCAGCAAACGGGTAGTATCGAACGCTGTGAGCAACTTCGGTGGATGGATAGCACGATGAAAACGATACGAGTGGATGTGGCCGTGATCGGCGGCGGCACGGCCGGCATGACGGCGCACAGGGCGGCGCGCATGCAGGGCAAGCGCGTGCTGATGATCGAAAGCGGGCCGTACGGCACGACCTGCGCGCGCGTGGGCTGCATGCCCAGCAAGCTCCTGATCGCGGCGGCCGAGGCGGCCCATGCGGTGGCTGCCGCGCCCGCGTTTGGCGTGCATCCCGGGCCCGTGCGCATCGACGGCCGGCAAGTGATGGCCAGGGTGCGCAGCGAGCGCGACCGCTTTGTCGGCTTCGTGCTCGACGGCGTCAACGCCATCCCCGACGAAGAAAAATTGCGCGGCCATGCGCGTTTTATTTCCCCCGGTAAATTGCAGGTGGATGAGCATACGCTCGTCGAGGCCAGCAGCGTGGTGATCGCTACCGGTTCCACGCCCATCGTGCCGCCGGAGTGGCAGGCGGCGGGCGAGCGCGTCATCAGCAGCGACGCCGTGTTCGAGTGGACGGATTTGCCGCAATCGGTCGCCGTGGTCGGCAGCGGCGTGATCGGCCTGGAACTGGGCCAGGCGCTGGCGCGGCTGGGCGTGCGCGTGACCTTGTTTGCGCGTGGCAATAAGGTCGCGCAGCTGACGGACCCGCTGGTGCTGCGGGAGGCCGATGCCGTGCTGGCGCGCGAACTCGATATCCGTTTCATGACCCAGGTCGCGCACATGGCAAGAACGCCGGATGGCGGCGGCATCGCGCTCACCAGCCGCGATGATGCGGGCGTGGAAAAAACCGAGCAGTTCGAGTATGTGCTGGCCGCCATCGGCCGCCGCCCGAATGTGGACAAGATCGGCCTGGAGACGGCGCAAATCGAGCTCGACCGCCATGGCATCCCCCTGCACGACCCGCACACCATGCAGTGCGGCAAGAGCGCCATCTTCATCGCGGGCGATGCCGACAACGCCTTGTCGCTGCTGCCCGAAGCGGCCGACGAGGGCCGCATCGCGGGCGAGAACGCGGCCCGCTATCCCGAGGTCAAACCTGGCTTGCGCCGCACACCCCTGGCGATCGCCTTCACGGAACCGCAGATCGCCACCGTGGGCGCCACCTACCAGCAATTGTGCGTGAGCCACGCGGGCCGCTTTGCCGTCGGTGCCGTGTCGTTCGGCAACCAGGGCCGCAGCCGCGTGATGCTGCAAAACCAGGGTTTGCTGCGCGTGTATGCGGAATTCGGCAGCAAGCGCTTTCTTGGTGCCGAGCTGATCGGCCCACGGGCGGAACACCTGGGCCACTTGCTGGCCTGGGCATGCCAGGCCCGGCTGACGGTGCCCGCCATGCTCGACATGCCGTTCTACCACCCCGTCATCGAGGAAGGCGTGCGCACGGCCTTGCGCGAGCTGGCGCTGCACCTGGAAAAAGACCCGGAACATGCGCCTGGCTGCGCCGATTGCACGCCCGGACCTTGAATGCAACTTTATGATTTACATAATTTTGTAGACAAGCGCACATGATTGCGCGATCATCGCTGCCACATTGAAATATTGATTAAAAGCAAAAAACATTTCAATTGGCACATGCCGCTGATGCCACGATGGTAAAAACAAGCGGGTGCAGGCGATGATGGAGACGATGTGAAAATTCGGCGCATTTACGCGGGAGAACTCGCCCTGGGCGTGGCCCTGCCCTGGGACGTGCATGGCGAGACGGGCGGCTTGCTGGCCAGGCTGGGCCATGTCATCAGCAGCGAAAACCAGATCGCATTGCTGCTGGCGCGCGGCGTCATTGCCGATACCAGCGCCGACGTGCCGCGCACGGCCACGGAAGCGCCGTCGGCCCTGCGCATGCTGAACCTCGTCACGGCGGGCCTGGCCCTCGTCTTGCCGGCCGTCGCCGCCGGGCAGGCGGGCAGCCACTTGTCCTTGGCGCCGCTGGCGCAACTGGTGGAAGAGGCCGTTGTTCTGGACGCCGACGTGGCGCTGGCCTGCATCCTGCACAACCAGGGCGCGGGCGACTTTGCCGTAAGGCACAGCGTCGACACGGCCGTCATCACGGCCCTGCTGGCGCGCGCCCTGAAACTCGATGATGATGTTGTGCGCAGCGTGGTGCTGGCCGCGCTGAGCATGAATGTGGGCATGCTGGAGCGCCATGCGGATTTCCAGCACAAGGCGGGCCCGCTGGACGCGCAGGAGCGCGCCTATTTGCGCGCCCATCCGCAAGCTGGCGTCGACCGGCTGCGCGCAGCGGGCGTGACGGACGCCGTCTGGCTGCAAGCCGTGCTGCAGCACCATGAAAATATCGATGGCAGCGGCTATCCGCTGGGCACGCAAGGCGAGGCGATCGGCATCGGCGCCCGGCTGATCATGCTGGCCGACCGCTATTGCGCGCGCGTCTCGAAGCGCAGCTACCGCCAGCCCCTGCTGCCGAACGTGGCCTTGCGTGAAATGTTGATGGCCGACAAGGCCACGCTGGATGCGCCGCTGGCATCCCTGCTGGTGCGCGAGCTGGGTATCTACCCCGTCGGCACCTTCGTCAAGCTGTTGAATGGCGAAATCGGCGTCGTCACGCGCAAGGGCTTGAATGCCACCACGCCCCACGTGCAGTCGCTGATCGGCCCCCGCGGCGCGCGCCTGGACGTGCCGCTGCGGCGCGACACGCGCGTGGACTTGCACGCCATCCGCGAAGTGCTCAGCGCGGAGCAGGCGGGACTGCAATTTCGCCCCGACCAGTTATGGGGCCGCAGCGCACGGATTTAGCGCGGGAGCTTAATTCAGCAGACCCGCATCCAGCCGTCCCTCGAGCGCCAGCTCGCGCATGATGCGCACCGTGTCGATGTCGGATTCCTTGTAGGCGGAGCGGCGGAAGTCGTCGTACAGGGCGTTGGCCGCATCGGTGGCCGCGTCGTGGCCGTCGTCGTACTGGAAGCGTACCCACAGGCTCGCTTCGTCGGGCATCTCGATGGTCATGACCAATGAAGAGGCGCTGATATCCTGTTGCGCCGGCACTTCGTAACGCACCTGCAGTTGCGGCACCAGCACCACCCTGTCGTTGATGACCAGCTCGCCGTAGCGCAGGCTGCGCGCGAAACCGGCATCGCTGCGCTCGCTGATCTGGCATTCATCGAGGTGCGGCACGAACAGTTTCGGCGACTCGGCACGCAAGACGAGGCCGCGCCAGACTTGCTCCAGGCTCAGGGTGTCGATCAGCGGGTTCAAGGGATCGTTGATTTCAATCAGGTGTTCAAATTTCATGGGACTGCCATTCGGTAAGTGGGCGCGCGCGGGCGATATAGGCGGAATGGTACTCCAGGCGTGGCCGCGCCGCACGCATTGCAGCGGCCAAGATGGCGGCATATGGCGATATATCAATGCCGTTGCCTGTTTTTCAGGCATGCTCCGTCGTGCAAATGGCGGGCGCGACGCTGTTACAATGGGCTGCTGTTCCCTGCGGAAATACCCTGATGTCCAAAGCACCACAGTTCGGTCTGAATGCGCCCCAAAGCGAAGCGGTTACCTACCTCGACGGCCCTTGCCTGGTGCTGGCGGGCGCCGGTTCGGGCAAGACGCGCGTGATCACGCAAAAGATCGCCCATCTGATCGAAGACCGGGGCTACGACCCGCGCACCATCGCCGCGCTGACCTTCACCAACAAGGCGGCGCTGGAAATGCAGGAACGCATCGCCAAGCTCTTGAAGCAGCCACGCCAGGCCAAGCAGTTGACGGTGTCGACCTTTCACTCGCTGGGGGTGAAAATCCTGCGCCAGGAAGCCAATGGCGTGGGCTTGAAGGACCGCTTTTCCATCATGGATAGCGACGATTGTTTTTCCCTCGTGCAAGACCTCGCCATTACCACCGATAAACAGGTGATCCGCGGCATCCAGAACGCCATGTCCTTGTGGAAAAATGGCCTGATCGATCCGGACATGGCGCTGGCGCAAGCCAAGGACGAAGATGAAGCGAACGCGGCGCGCATCTACCGCAGCTATGTGGCCACGCTCTCCGCCTACCAGGCCGTCGATTTCGACGACCTGATCCGCTTGCCCGTGGAATTGTTCCGCAACAACGGCCCCGTGCGCGACAAGTGGCAGCGCCGTTTGCGCTATCTGCTGGTCGATGAATACCAGGATACGAATACCTGTCAGTACGAACTGGTCAAACTGATGGTGACGGGCATCGGCAAGAAGCCGATGTTTACGGCCGTGGGCGACGATGACCAGGCGATCTATGCGTGGCGCGGCGCCACCGTGGAAAACCTGAAAACGCTGGAAACGGATTTCCCCGATTTGCGCGTGATCAAACTCGAGCAGAATTACCGCTCCACCATGCGCGTGCTCAATGCGGCCAATGCCGTCATCGGCAACAATCCCAAGCTGTTTGAAAAGTCGCTGTGGTCCGAGCACGGCCTGGGCGAGCCGATCAAGGTGCTGGGCATGCAGACGGACGAGCAGGAGGCGGAGCAGGTCGCCATCATGATCTCGGCCGACCATTTCGAGCGAAAAAATAAATTTTCCGATTACGCGATTTTGTACCGGGGCAACCACCAGGCGCGCATCATCGAGCAATGTCTGCGCAAGGAACGCATTCCGTACACGATTTCGGGCGGCCAGAGTTTTTTTGACAAGGCCGAAATCAAGGACATCATCAGCTATCTGCGTTTGCTGGCCAACGAGGACGACGACCCGGCCTTCATTCGCGCCGTGACGACGCCGCGCCGTGGCGTGGGGCAGTCGACCCTGGAGGTGCTGGGCGCGTTCTCGGGACAGTGGCAGTGCTCGCTGTTCCAGGCCGTGTTCAAGGGCGGTATCGAGGCCAAGCTGACGGACCGCCAGCTGGGGCCGCTGCGCGACTTCTGCAACTTCATCAACGACCTGGAATCGCGCGCCAGCCGCCCCGGCGCGGCCGGCAGCGGCGACAACGCGGCCGAAGTGCTGGACGACATGATGAAGGAAATCCACTACGAATCGTATCTGTACGATGCCTTCGAGGAACGGCAGGCGCAAAGCAAGTGGCAGAACGTGCTGGAATTCGTCAACTGGCTCAAAGAGCGGGGCCGGGGCGGCAAGGACCGCGACGGCGAAGAAAAGAACGTGCTGGAACTGACGCAGATGGTGGCCCTGATGACCATGCTCGAGGGCAAGGATGAGGAGCAGGATGCCGTGCGCATGTCCACCCTGCACGCGTCGAAAGGTCTTGAGTTCCCGCACGTGTTTCTGGTGGGCGTGGAAGAGGGGATCTTGCCGCACAAGGGCGACGCGGACGCGCCGGCCGAAACCATCGCCGCGCGCATCCAGGAAGAGCGGCGGCTGATGTACGTGGGCATTACGCGCGCCCAGCGCACCTTGCACATTACCTGGTGCAAGAAGCGCAAGCGGGCCGGCGAGCAAGTGCATTGCGACCCGTCGCGCTTCATCAAGGAAATGCAGCTCGACGTGGGCGACGCCGTGCCGACGGAGGCGGAAGTGATTTCACCCAAGGAACGTCTGGCGCGCATGAAGGCGCTGCTGGCCGCGCCGAAAGTTTAATTAAGGATTGTTCAAGCTTCCACGGCGCCGTCGGGCGTGGCTTTCGGCACGATGGCCAGCTGCATGCCCAGCGCATCGAGCATCTTCAAAATGGTTTCAAAGCGCGGCTTGCTGCCTTCGCGCAAGGCTTTATACGCGCCTTCGCGCGTGATGTCGGCCCGGGCCGCCACCTTGCCCATGCCATAGGCGCGCACCACATCGTTCATGGCCGACTGGAACAGTTCCGCGTTACCGGTGGCGACGATTTCGCTCATGTAGGCGGCCACGGCAGCCTTGCTGGTCAGGTGTTGCGTTGGATCAAATTTGCTCAGGCCTAATGCTGCCAGGTCGTCGAGGTCGAAGGTGTCATGGTCGATAGGTTGATTCATTTTTTTCGTGCTCCTGTGGATGCCGCCGCCGCTTTCCGCATGGCCGCCTGCCGGGCTTTCAGCTCCCTGAGGATCGCTTGCGCCTGTTTGATGTCGCGTTGCTGGTTCGATTTGTTGCCATCGAGTAGCAGCAAGATCAGGGTGCCCCGATTCGTTTTATGAAAATACACGCGCCAGCCCGGCCCCGTCTGTAAAAAACGCAGTTCGCACACGCCTTCGCCCACTGGCCGCCAGTCGCCCTTCTTACCGTGCTGTAAGTGCTTGATGCGGGCATCGATGGCGGCCGCCGCCACATCGTGCAGGGAGTCTTCCCAGTGCCGGTATTCGGCCGTCTTGCGCGTATCGATCAGTACTGGTTCGGGTGGCGCTGGTGTGTTCATTGTAATCGTTTGTTCTCATTCGTCAAGCGGTTTGATTCAGCCATACGGAGAGAATAGGCAGAAATCGGCACCGCCTCGGGAAGAATGCCGCTTGTTTGTCCTGGCTCACGCCGCTGCGGCGGTAGAATGCCCCTTTCAGTCAGGAATCACCGAGAGCACCATGGACAATGCAGAACAGATGGAAACACGTTTCGTCGATATCGAGATCAAGCTGGCGCAGCAGGAAGACCTGGTCGAGTCGCTGAACCAGATGGTGTACCAGCAGGGCAAGCGCATCGACCAGCTGGAAGCGATGCTGCACAAGCTGGGCGAGCATGTGCGCGACGGGGCGCAGCAGGCAAATGGCGGGCTGGTCAACGAGCGTCCGCCGCATTACTAAACAAACATTTTCATGTACGGCGCATGAAAACCTTTGCTGTACGGGCGTATCGCTACCATCGGTAGTTGCTGGTGACGCAAGTGTTTCAGGCTGTTATTATTTCAAGCTGGCCCGCGACACAATCGCGGCTCTCTTGCGTTCCTTGAAAGAAGACATGACCCGTCCTACAATGCTCGTCATCGCCGCCAGCCTGATGCTGGCGCCAGCCGCCGCCGCTTTTGCCGCCACCGCCGCTACTACCGTGCCCGCCGCTACCGCAGCCTTGCCCGCCTCGAACCCGTTTGCGCAGGCGAGCAGCCTGCCATTCCAGTATCCGCCGTTCGACAAGGTACAGGACGCCGACTACGCGCCCGCCTTTACGGCAGGCATGGCCGCCAACCTGGCGGAAATCAACGCGATTGCCAATAACCCGAAAGCGGCCACCTTCGACAACACCATCGTCGCCATGGAACGCTCGGGCCAGCTGCTGGGCCGCGTGCGCACCGTGTTTTCCGTGATGTCCGGCTCGAATACGAATGAGACGATCCAGGGCCTGGAACGCGAACTGGCGCCGAAGATGGCGGCCCACAGCGATGCGATCATGCTCAACGACAAACTCTTCAAGCGCATCGACACCCTGTACGCCAAGCGCGACAAGCTGGGCCTTGATGCGGAATCGAAACGCCTGCTGGAACGCTATCACACCGATTTTGTACGCGCCGGTGCCAAGCTGTCGGCGCTTGATAAGGAAAAGCTGCGCGCCTACAACGGCCAGCTGGCTGCCCTGTCGACCAAGTTCGCGCAAAACGTGCTGAAGGAATTGAACGCGTCGGCCGTCGTCGTCGATACGCGCGAAGAACTGGACGGCCTGTCGCCGGCCGCCATCGAAGTGGCCGCCGGCCTGGCCAAGAAGCGCGGCCTCGATGGCAAATACCTGATCGCCCTCGTCAACACGACGGGCCAGGCGCCGTTGTCGCTGCTGACCAACCGCGCGGTGCGCGAACGCATCATGGCCGCATCGCAAGCGCGCGGCAGCCGTGGCGGCGAGTTCGACAATACCGAGGAAGTGCTGGCACTGGCAAAGCTGCGCGCCGAACGTGCCGCGCTGATGGGCTACCCGAACTACGCTGCGTATTCGCTGGAAGACCAGACGGCGCACGACACCACCGCCGTGAACGCCCTGCTGGGCGAGTTGGCGAAGCCGGCCGTCGTCAATGCGCGCCGTGAAGCGGACGATATCCAGAAGGTCATCGATGCGGGCAAGGGCGGCTTCAAGGTGGGCGCCGCCGACTGGGCCTTCTACAGCGACAAGGTGCGCGCCGAACGCTACAATTTCGACGAGACGCAGTTGAAACCGTACTTTGAAATGCACAGCGTGCTGACCAAGGGCGTGTTCTTTGCCGCTGGTAAATTGTACGGCTTGACCTTCAAGCAGCGCACGGACTTGCCCGTCTATACGGCGGACATGCTGGTGTACGACGTCTTCAATGAAGATGGCACCCAGCTGGCCATCTTTACGCTCGATCCTTACGCGCGCAGCAACAAGCGCGGCGGCGCCTGGGCGAATGCCTACGTGGGCCAGTCGAGCTTGCTGAACCGCAAGCCGGTGATCGCGAATAACCTCAACATTCCAAAGCCGGAAGCGGGCCAGCCGACCCTGATGACGTTTGACGAAGTCAACACCATGTTCCACGAATTCGGCCATGCGCTGCACGGCATGTTCTCGAACGTGAAATACCCGCGCTTCGCCGGCACCAGCGTGCCGCGCGACTTCGTCGAATACCCGTCGCAAGTCAATGAAATGTGGGCGCTGTGGCCGGAAGTGCTGCAAAACTACGCCAAGCACTATCAGACGGGCGCGGCCATTCCAGCCGAACTGCTGGCCAAGGTAACGGCGGCCGACAATTTCAACCAGGGCTACAAGACCACGGAATACCTGGCGTCGGCCCTGCTGGACCAGCGCTGGCACCAGCTGACCCCGGCACAGATCCCCACCGACATGCTGGCGTTCGAGAAAGCTGCCTTGACGGACGCGGGCGTCGATTTCGCCCCGGCGCCGCCGCGCTACCGCACCACGTATTTCTCGCACGCGTTCGCGGGCGGCTATTCGGCCGGCTACTACGCGTATCTGTGGTCGGAAAAGCTCGATGCCGACACGGTCGAGTGGTTCAAGGAAAACGGTGGCCTGACGCGCAAGAACGGCGACTGGTTCCGCAATAAACTGCTGTCGCGCGGCGGCAGCGCCGATGCGCTCGACATCTACCGCAACTTCCGCGGCCGCGATGCGAAGATCGAGCCGCTGCTGGAACGCCGTGGCTTGAACGGCAAGTAATTCCTCCCCAGCACAGGCCTCGCCGGTGCTGAACATCAATGGCCGCCCGGCAATGGGCGGCCATTTTTATTTGGAGATTTTGATTGTTCGCCGTGGTAAACCGCGCATTTGGCGTGCTGCACCACAGGATCACCCATGTTGGATGACGCTTGTGTGACAGGCTGCTATGATCTGCCACTGGCCCGCGACGCGATCGCGGTTCTTCCCCGCGCTTCCTGAAAGATGTCATGATCCGTCCACAACTGCTCGTCATCGCCGCCAGCGTCATGCTGGCCCACGCCGCTCCTTCCGCCCTGGCCGCCACTGCGAAATCCGCACCGGCCGCCGCCGTTAGCGCCCAGAACCCCTTGCTCAAAGCCAGTCCGCTGCCATTCCAGATGCCGCAGTTCGGCCTGATCAAGGATGGTCACTACGCGCCGGCGTTTGCCGAAGGCATGAAACGCCAGCTGGCCGAAGTCAACGCGATCGCCAACAACCGCCAGCCGGCCACGTTTGAAAACACCATCGTGGCCCTCGAGCGCACGGGACAGCTGCTGCACCGCGTGCAAAGCATCTTCAGCAATATGACCTCGACCAACACGAACAGCGTGCTGGAAGCGGTGGAAGTGGACGTGTCGCCGAAGCTGGCCGCGCATGGCGACGCCATCACCTTGAACCCGAAATTGTTTACCCGCATCGACACCCTGTACGCCAAGCGCGACAAGCTGGGGCTCGATGCCGAATCCCTGCGCCTGCTCGAGCGCTATCACACGGATTTCGTGCGCGCCGGCGCCAAGCTGTCCGATGCGGACAAGGAAAAACTGAAAGCCTACAACGCCGAGCAGGCAGGCCTGGAAACGGCCTTCGCGCAAAACGTGCTGAAGGAAACGAATGCCAAGAGCATCGTCGTCGACACGCGTGCCGAGCTGGCGGGCATGACGGACAGCGATATCGACACGGCCGCCGCGGCCGCCAAGGAACGGGGTTTGACGGGCAAGTTCGTCATCGCCCTGGTCAATACCAGCGGCCAGCCACCGCTGGCCGTATTGACGGACCGCAAGACACGCCAGCGCCTGATGGATGCGTCGCTGAACCGGGGCAGCCAGGGCGGCGAGTTCGACAACCGCGCCATTGTGCTGAAGCTGGCGAAACTGCGCGCCGAACGGGCGACCTTGCTCGGTTACGCCAACTACGCCGCGTACTCGCTGGAAGACCAGACGGCCAAGACCACGACGGCCGTCAACACCCTGCTGTCGGAACTGGCGAAACCGGCCGTCGCCAACGCGCGCCGCGAAGCGGCCGACCTGCAGCAAGTGGTCGACGCGGAAAAAGGCGGCTTCCAGGTGGCAGCGGCCGACTGGGCCATCTACACGGACAAGCTGCGCAAGCAGCGTTTCAATTTCGATGAAAACGAGCTGAAACCGTACCTGGAACTGAACAGCGTGCTGAACAACGGCGTGTTCTTTGCCGCGAACAAGTTGTATGGCATCAGCTTCAAGCAACGCACTGATTTACCGGTGTACAACCCGGACGTGCGCGTCTACGACGTGCTGGATGCCAACGGCAAGCCGCTGGCCCTGTTCATCGCCGATTTCTATGCGCGCGGCAACAAGCATGGCGGCGCGTGGATGAATGAATACGTATCGCAATCAGCGCTGATGGGCACGCATCCCGTCGTTGCCAACCAATTGAACATTCCGAAGCCGCCCGCCGGCCAGCCGACCTTGCTGACGTTCGATGAAGTGACGACCATGTTCCACGAATTCGGCCATGCGCTGCACGGCATGTTTTCGAACGTGAAATACCCACGCTTTGCCGGCACCAGCGTGCCGAGCGACTTCGTCGAATACCCGTCGCAAGTCAATGAAATGTGGGCCGTCTGGCCGGAAGTGCTGCAAAACTACGCCAAGCACTACCAGAGCGGCGCGGCCATGCCGCAGGCATTGCTCGACAAGGTCACGGCGGCGAAGAAATTCAACCAGGGTTTCATGACGACGGAATACCTGTCGGCGGCCCTGCTGGACCAGCGCTGGCACCAGCTGGCGCCGAGCCAGATCCCGACGGATGTGCTGGCCTTTGAAGCGGCATCGCTGAAAGACGCTGGTGTCGATTACGCGCCCGTGCCGCCGCGCTACCGCACCACGTATTTCTCGCACAGCTTCTCGGGCGGCTACTCGGCGGCGTATTACGCCTACCTGTGGTCGGAAAAGCTGGACGCGGAATCGGTCAACTGGTTCAAGGAAAACGGCGGCCTGACGCGCAAGAATGGCGACTGGTTCCGCAGCAAATTGCTGTCGCGCGGCGGCAGCGTCGATGCGCTGCAACTGTTCCGCGACTTCCGCGGCCGCGACGCCACCGTGGAACCATTGCTGGAACGCAGGGGCTTGAACGCGAAGTAAGCCGTTCTCATCAGAAGCTTGCGTTGCGTTGACATGGCGCACGCAAGCTTTCCGTGCCGGCGGCGTAGAATTGAGTAAGATGTAAACAAGAAGGCAGTCGAAAGAGTATATGAGTCAGCAAGATTTGAATGGCATTACCCTGGAAGGTATCGTGACGCGCCTGCACGCCCACTACGGCTGGGACGGCTTGGCCAAGCACATCGATATCAATTGCTTCATCAGCGATCCCAGCATCAAGTCGAGCCTGAAGTTTTTGCGCAAGACCCCGTGGGCCAGGAGCAAGGTGGAACAGCTGTACCTGGACACGCAATTTACTGACTGACAGGAAAAAACATGGATAGCAAACTCAAGGAATCGCTGCAACAACTGCATTCGACGCTGGAAACCAGCGGCCCCGTCGATGAAGAACTGCATGGTTTGCTGCAAAAACTCGATGTCGACATCAAGTTGCTGATGGAAAAGCGCGCCGCGCAGGAGCAGGAAGAAGAGTCGACCACCTATGGGCTGGCCGAGCGCAGCCAGGAATTGTCGGCCAAGTTCGCCGTCAAGCATCCGAAACTGGAGCCGGCCTTACGCGAATTGGGTGAAATTTTAGCCAACATGGGTATCTGATCGGGGTCAGTCGCTACGCGATCGCAATGCGTCCCACTGGGCCGCATTGCCCCGACGGGGCCGCCCCGTTTCTCCCAAGTAATTGAAAAATAAACGTTTTTTGTACTGAAATCCAACAGTAAAAAGCAGGCCGTCAGGTTGGAAATGGCCAATTCCGGTACAATCCGTACCCTATGAGCTCCCCTACCAATTTATTTGCGACCGTTCCCAAGCGGTCTGCCCGCGCTGCCGTGGCGCCTTTCCTGCCGATGTCGCGTGCCGAGATGGACGCGCTGGGCTGGGACCAGTGCGACGTCATCCTCGTCACGGGCGATGCCTACATCGACCATCCGAGCTTCGGCATGGCCCTGGTCGGCCGCCTGCTCGAAGCGCAGGGTTATCGCGTCGGCATCATCAGCCAGCCGGACTGGCTGTCGGCCGACGCCTTCCGCATCCTCGGCAAGCCGCGTCTGTACTACGGCATTACCGCCGGCAACATGGATTCCATGGTCAACCAGTACACGGCCGACCGCAAGATCCGCTCCGACGACGCCTACACGGCGAATGCCGAACCGAATAAGCGCCCGGACCGCGCCGTCACCGTGTACGCCCAGCGCGCGCGCGAAGCGTATTCCGACGTGCCCATCGTCATCGGCAGCATCGAGGCGTCCTTGCGCCGCATCGCCCATTACGATTACTGGTCGGACAAGGTCCGCCGTTCCGTCTTGCCCGATTCCAAGGCTGATTTGTTGATTTTCGGTAATGCCGAGCGGGCGCTGGTCGACCTGACCCACCGTCTGGCCGCCGGCGAAAACATCAAGGATATCCGCGACCTGCGCGGCACGGCCTTCATGGTGCCGTCCGGCTGGCTGCCCGGCGACGACTGGGGCGTGCACAATTCCACCCGCGTCGACGTGCCCGGCAAGATCGACCCGCACTACAGCCCCTACGAGATGGTGCAGGAAGACAAGACCGCCTGCGCCACGGAAAATGCGTCGAAATCGGCCGAAGTCATCAAGCCGATCCGCATCATGAGCCGCGAAGAACGCCTGGCCATGGCCAAGGAAAAGCACGACAAGACCGTCGTGCGCCTGCCCGCCTACGACGTCGTCAAGGATGACCCCGTGATGTATGCGCACGCTTCGCGCGTGTTCCACCTGGAATCGAATCCCGGCAATGCCCGTGCCATGGTGCAGGCGCACGGCGAGCGCGACGTGTGGCTCAATCCGCCGCCGCTGCCGCTGGCCATGGACGAAATGGATGGCGTGTACGACATGAATTACGCGCGCGCCCCGCACCCGAGCTATGGCAAGGCGCATATTCCCGCCTGGGAAATGATCCGCTTTTCCGTTAACATCATGCGCGGCTGCTTCGGCGGCTGCACCTTCTGCTCGATCACGGAGCACGAAGGCCGCATCATCCAGAGCCGTTCGGAGCCATCGATCCTGCGCGAAATCGAACATATCCGCGATAAAACCAAAGGCTTTACGGGCACTATTTCCGATATGGGTGGCCCGACGGCGAATATGTACCGCCTCGCTTGCAAGGAAAAAGAGATTGAAGTGTCGTGCCGCCGCCTGTCCTGCGTGTACCCGTCCATCTGCGTCAACCTGGGCACGGACCACAGCAAGCTGATCTCGCTGTACCGCAAGGCGCGCGCCATTCCCGGCATCAAGAAAGTGCTGATCAGCTCGGGCTTGCGCTACGACCTGGCCGTGCGTTCGCCCGAGTACGTCAAGGAACTGGTGACGCACCACGTGGGCGGCCTGCTGAAGATCGCGCCCGAGCACACGGAAGAGGGGACGTTATCGAAGATGATGAAGCCCGGCATCGGCGCCTACGACGAATTCAAGGAAATGTTCGACCGTTTCTCCTTGGAAGCAGGCAAGAAGCAATACCTGATCCCGTATTTCATCGCCGCCCATCCGGGCACGACGGACACGGACATGCTGAACCTGGCCCTGTGGCTGAAGAAAAACAATTTCAAGCTGGACCAGGTGCAGACCTTCATGCCCACGCCGATGGCGATGGCGACGACCATGTATCACACGCGCAAGAATCCCCTGCGCAAGGTGACAGCCGACTCGGAAGTGGTGGAAACGGCGCGCAGCGGCAAGATCCGCCGCACCCATAAAGCCTTCCTGCGCTACCAGGACCCGGCCAACTGGCCGATCCTGCGCGAAGCGCTGGTCAACATGGGCCGTGGCGACTTGATCGGCAATGGCGACAAGCATTTGATACCGGCCTGGACCTCGTCCGAGTCGGGCGGCCTGGCCGCTGGCGAACGCAGCCGTCAGACGCATGGCGCCGGCACGCCGGACAAGTTCAAGGTCACGCCGGGCAAGAACCGCATCGCCCTGGGCGGCACGGCAGCGGCGCCGAAGGCGACCGCCGTCGAATCGAAGGTGCGTCCATCGATACTCTCGACCATCAAGACGAAGGCCAAGCCGGCCGCCGCGCCGATGGGCCGTGGCGGCAAGCCGCCGGCCAAGGGCGGCCATGCCGCACCGGCACGGGGCGGACGCAAATAAACGGTCTTCGGTCTTCGGCCTTCGGGCTTCGACTGAAAACCCGGCAACGCGTACTGCGTTGCCGGGTTTTTTGTTATGGGCGCACCAGGATGGGGCATGGCACGCCATGGCGGCGGGATTTTTACCAATATTTAAAAATTGAATAGAGCAAAAGGCAATTTTCCCTTGTGGCAACTTGGTGTTTGAAAATATACTCGTTGGATATTTAGCCGTACGGCAACAAAGCTGCCTTTCTGGCAATCGCCAGCGTACGCGACTCCCAGCGTTGATATGAAAAGAGATGCCAATTGAAATGCCTTTCCTGCCAGGCCGAGAATAAGCCGGGCGCCAAATTCTGTTCTTCCTGCGGCACCACGTTTGCCGTTGTTCCCGCCGCCGCCCCGGTACCGGGCAAATCCTGTGGCCAGTGCGGCCATGAATGCAAGCCCGATGCCAAGTTCTGCCCCAAGTGCGCGTTCAGCTTTGCCGTGGCCCCAGTGGCGTCGCCGGCACCTGTTGCGGCACCTGTTTCGGCGCCGATTCCTGAGCCAGTGAATGCGGTCGTTCCTGAGCCGGCGCCAGTGGCAGAGGTGGTCGCGCAAGCTGTCGCTGAACCCGTGCCCGTTGCCATCCCGCAGCCAGTCGCGCCGCCGCCGCCCGTGCTGGAAAAGCGCCGTGCCGATCCCGCACCCGCACCGGCACCTGCTCCCGTGGCAGAACCAGCTCCCGCGCCCGATGTGCCGGTGGACAGCCCACCGGCTGGCGGCCGCATGCAACTGATTGCCGCAGCCGTCGCAGCGGTGGTATTGCTGGGTGGTGCGGGCGCTTACTATTTTCTCTCAAGCAAGCCGGCAGCGCCGGCGCCGGAACCCGTTGTTCCAGCGCTGGCGGACCCTGCGCCTGCCGCCGAGCAGCCAATGGCCATCAGCGACCCGGCGCTCGACGGCGCGACGGCGGCCGAGCCTGCCGTTGCGCCTGCTGCGCCCGCCCCGGCGCCTGTCGCCGCGCCCGCCCCCGAGCCGGTGCCCGCACCCGCCCCGGCCCCGGCTGTGGAAAAACCGGCTCCCGTCGCGGAAAAACCGGCCAAGCCCGTCAAGGTGACACCGCCACCGGCGCCTGTCAAACAGACTAGCGGCCTGGAAAGCGTGATCACGGACAGCCTGTCGGAAGCGAGCCACTGCATGAGCCAGCGCAAGTACGACTGTGCCATCGCCAACGCGAATGCCGTGTTGCGCATGGACACGGGCAACCGCCATGCGCTCGACATCAAGCGCAAGGCGAAAGAGGCGCAGGACAAGGCGCTGTCGCAAATCCAGATCGAGTAAGCCGCGCGGCTTGCCTTCCCTTCCTATTTTGATACTCCTGGAGAATAACGTGAAAAACTTGAAACAAATTGCCAAGCCCATGGTGGCGCTGCTGGTCGTGTCCTCGATGCTGGCCGGTTGCGCCGCGCCGGGCGGCCCTGGCGCCACGGGCAATACCACCACCGCAGGCACGGAAGCGGCCAGCGGCGAGTGCAACACGGCCATGCTGGCCGGCATCGGCGCCGTCGTGGGCGGCTTGCTGGGCGGCGGCAACAATACCGTGCGCGGCGCGGCGCTGGGCGCCAGCCTGGGCGCGCTCGCCTGCGTGGCCTTGAATTATCAAAGCCAGCAAGTCAAGACGTCGCAGCAGGTGCAAGCCGACTACAAGGTGGCCAACAAGGGCAAGCTGCCCGAACAGTCGACCCTGGTGAAGTACGAGACGGGCTTTACGCCATCCTCCGTGCGTCCGGGCCAGAAGGCGCAGACCAATTCGTATATCGAAGTGGCGGCCGGCACGCGCGATCCGAACCCGCTGGTGGAAGAGGAATTGAGCCTGTACAAGCCAAATGGCGAGCTGATCAAGACCGTGCGCAAGGTGGTCAGCAGCAACAACGGCAGCGGTGCCTACAAGGGCGGCTTCTCGATTCCCATGCCTGAAGGCGTGCCGCAGGGCATTTACCCGGTGCGCACGGCCCTGTACCTGAATAGCAAGCGCGTCGGCGGCCAGGACGTCAAGCTGCAGATCGTCCAGCGCCAGGCGCCCGTGAGTGAGCTGCAACTGGCTCTCGCCTACTAACACCTTGGTAGCACGGGGCGGCCAGGCAGGCCGTCCCCTCCCGATTCATTTCCACTAGGCTTTACATGACCATTTCCACAGAAGCACATAACCCTCTTCCCTTTTCCTCCGCCGTGGGCTCGCTGATCGAAGCGACCGACGCCATCAGGAATTTCCGCGCGATTGCCCTGCTGGCCCTGACCTTCATCGGCGCCGTGCTCGTCGGTGGCGTGCTGACGATGCTCGCCGGCAGCATGGGCAGTGTTTTGCTGGGCTTCCTGGGCGGCCTGATGGCCTTCCTCGTGATGTTTTACGGTTCCAACGCCGTGGGCATCCTGCTGATGCGCGATGCGCAGGGCCAGCCGGGCATGAGCCTGGTGGATGCCGTGCTCGTCTCGCTGTACACGAGCCACCGCCTGATCGCGGTCGTGTTCCTGGAATTTCTGATTGTGCTGGCGGCCATGATCGCCATCGCCATCATCTTGTTCCTCTGCAAGATTCCCGTGCTCGGTCCCGTGCTGTACACGGTCGTCTTCCCGCTGTCGGCCATCGTGCTGGGCGTGCTGGTGTTTGCCCTGTTCTACGTGATGCTGCCGCTGGCCGGCCCCGCCGCTTGGTCGGGTGCCACCGTGTTCCAGATCATTGCCCGCCTGAACCAGATCGTGCGCACCAAGCTGGTGTCGGTGATCCTGCTGGAAGTGCTGCTGTTCCTGATCACCGCGTTCGTGGCACTGCTGATCTTTGGCGTAGTGGGCACGGGCGTGTCGCTGACGACGGGCATGTCGGCCGGCATCCTGGGCCTGGGCGGCCAGATGAACATGTATTCCCTGGCTTCGGGTTTCAGTGGCGGTTCCGGCTACATCATCGCAGCCGGCCTCGGCGGCGGTTTGCTGATGGCGGCCGCGGCCGTGGTGCCGGGTTTGATCTTCAGCAAGGGCGTGTGCATCATTTACCTGAACGCCACGCGCAACGTCGATTTCAGCGCCTCGGAAGCGAGCCTGAACGACGGCCTGGCCACGGTCAAGAAAAAAGCCGAGGAAGCGCGCGAACGCGCGCGTGCCCTGGCCGAACAGGCCGCGGCCCCAGCCGCTCCGGCAGCGCCAGCGGCTGCGCCCGCTGACGGCCTGCACTGCCCCAGCTGCAAGGCGCCGGTCGCGTCCGATGACGTGTTCTGCGGCGAGTGCGCGCATAAACTCAAGTAAGGCAGACCATGGCGCAATTCTGTAGACAGTGCGGCACCGCCCACGCGCCCGACGCGCGCTTTTGCGACGAGTGCGGCAAGGCCGTCAACGCCGCCCCGGCACCCGTCCCGGCCGCGACGCCGGCGCTGTCCGGCGTGAAGCGGCGACACGTCGTCATCGCCGGCGGCGTGCTGGCGCTGGTCATCGTGGCCGGCGGCGCCCTGGCGTGGCTGCTGGCGCCGGAAGCGGCGTCGGCCAGCAGTTTTGGCCGCGCCATCGACACCCATCTGGCGGCCGACGAGGCGGCGCGCGACAAGCTGCTGTGCCTCACCGACTTGCCGTACCAGAAGGAAGAAATCCGCGTGGCGTCGTACGACAGTTCCACTCGGCAATGGCTCGATGCGCTGGTGCGTAGCGGCTTGTACAACGCTCCCGTCGAGCAGAGCAGCGGCGTCTGGATTGTGCAAACGCAATTTGTCTACGCGCTGGCCGCGCCCGGCAAGGCGGCCTTGCGCGGGAATAAGCTGTGCGTGGCCAAGGGCCTGAAAGTGGCCAAGGTCAGCGGCTACGAGCAGGTGCGCGAGATGGGCGGGCAGCAGGTGGCGATGGCCACGGCCACCCTGGCGCTGACCGATGAAGCGGCGTGGCTCGCCAAATCGGCCGACCGGGCAATGATCCTGCAACACTTGCCGCATGGCGACCTGGAAGTGCAACTGCCGCTGGCCCTGGTCGACAAGCAATGGCAAGTCACCGACCGCGCGCAACTGCACCAGGCCGCCATGGCCATGCGCCAGGCGTCCGGCGCGCAAGGAGCTGGCATGCTGGACAAGCTGAAAAGCCTGTTCCGCTTTGGCGGCCATCCGCTGGTGGGCAAATGGAAGGGACCGATGGGCTCGGTCCTGGAATTCACGCGCGACAGCGTGATCGATAACGGCAAGGAAACCAAGGTGACGTTTACCACCGAGGGCGATGCCGTGACGGTCATGTCGGAAGAGGGGGGCGACGTCGCCATGCAGATCACGCTGAGCGAGAACACCAACACGGCCACGCTGATGCTCGGCGGCATGCCGATCGCGGTGCTGCAGCGCGTGCGCGATTAAGCGTCGGGCAGGCGGTGCAGCGTGCCGCCTTGCCTCATTCCCGAAGCCCGGCCCTGCCGGGCTTTTTTACGCCCGCCAAGCGCCGGTGCATCCGTCAACTTATCTTGACATCAAGATAGTTCGCGCCCACACTGGTCTTTTATCTTAATGTCGAGATAGTTTCATGGCCTCTTCCTTTGCCCGCCCCGCCTGGGGCGATATCGTGCTCACGGCGCTGGCGCCCCTGATCTGGGGTTCCACGTATATCGTCACGTCCGAACTGCTGCCGCCGGACCGGCCCTACACGGCGGCCTTGATCCGCGTGCTGCCGGCCGGCCTGCTGTTGCTGCTGATCATGCGGCGCCTGCCCGCGCGGCGCGACTGGGGCCGCGTGCTGATTTTGTCGGCGCTGAATATCGGCGTATTCCAGGCGCTGCTGTTCGTGGCCGCCTACCGCTTGCCGGGCGGCTTGGCGGCCGTGGTGGGCGCCATCCAGCCGCTCTTGGTGATGGGCCTGGCCTGGGGCGTGGAAGGGCGCCGTCCGGCCCGCCTGGCCTTGCTTGCCAGCGTGCTGGGCGTGGCCGGCATGGGCGTTTTGTTGTTGTCGCCGCGCACGGTGTGGGAACCCGTCGGCATCGCCGCCGCGCTGGGCGGCACGGCGTGCATGGCGGCCGGCACCTACCTGACGCGGCGCTGGAAGCCGGACTTGCCCGTGCTGGCGCTGACGGGCTGGCAATTGCTGCTCGGCGGCCTGATGCTGGCGCCCGTCGCCTGGCTGGCCGACGCCCCGCTGCCGGCCTTGTCGCTGCAACAAGTGCTGGCCTACGCCTACCTGTGCCTGGCCGGCGCCCTGCTGGCCTACGCCTTGTGGTTCCGCGGCATCGCCAGGCTGTCGCCCGTGGCCGTCTCCTCGCTGGGACTGCTCAGTCCCCTGATGGCCGTCGTGCTGGGCTGGGCCTTGCTGGGCCAGGCCATGACGGGCTGGTCAATGCTGGGCTTGCTGCTGGTGCTGGCCAGCGTGCTGGCCGTGCAGTGGGCCAGCGCCCGTCCCGCAACAAACGCCTGACTTGCGCGTATTTCCCCTCGGCAGGCCGACCGCGTCGGCCTGCCCCTTTCCCTCTGGGCGCTCCCTTTTTGCTGCACCGCACATACAGTTTTGCTTGCACTGATATGGGGCATTGAGGCACTATTCGCTTCGCGCAAACGTTTGCGCGCAACGAATTTCCACAAAAGCATGCAGTACACGTGCTTGACCAACCACTCTGGAGACGCTCATGACATCCCGTATTCGCCTGAAAATGATTGCCGCCGCTGTCCTGGTATGTGCCTTGCCCGCCGTGCCGGCGATGGCGCAGACGCCAGCCAAACCGAAGGTGGCATTGGTGATGAAGTCGCTCGCCAATGAATTTTTCCTGACCATGGAAAATGGCGCCAAGGCGCATCAGAAGGCCAATGCCGCCAAGTACGACCTGCTGTCGAACGGCATCAAGGATGAAACGGATACGTCGAGCCAGATCAAGCTGGTCGAGCAAATGATCGTCTCGCGCGTCAACGCGCTGGTGATCGCCCCGGCCGACTCGAAGGCGCTGGTGCCGGTGCTGAAGAAAGCCATCGACGCGGGCATCATCGTCGTCAATATCGACAACAAGCTCGACGATGGCGCGCTGAAAGAGAAGGGCATCAGCGTGCCGTTCGTCGGCCCGGACAACCGCAAGGGCGCCAAGGTCGTCGGCGACTTCCTGGCCAAGCAGATCAAGAAGGGCGACCCCGTCGGCATCATCGAAGGCGTGTCGACCACCTACAACGCGCAGCAGCGCACCCTGGGCTTCCAGGACGCGATGAACGCGGCCGGCGCGAAAGTCGTCAGCGTACAGTCGGGCCAGTGGGAAATCGCCCCTGCCAACACGGTGGCGGCCGCCATGCTGAACGCCAACCCGAATATCAAGGCTTTGCTGTGCGGTAACGACAACATGGCCATCGGCGCCGTGTCCGCCATCAAGGCGGCCGGCAAGACGGGCAAAGTGCTCGTCGTCGGCTACGACAACATCAACGCCATCAAGCCGATGCTGGCCGATGGCCGCGTGCTGGCTACCGCCGACCAGTTCGGTTCGCAGCAAGCCGTGTTCGGCATCGACACCGTGCTCAAAGCCCTGGCGCAGAAGAAGAAACAGGCCGATCTCGGTGGCGTCATCGAAACCAAGGTCGAACTGGTCGCCAAGGGCGCCAAGTCCTGATCGTCTGATCCCGCCGGGGCCAGCGTCCGCGTCTCTTCCTGAGGCTGCGGCGCCGGCCCCGCCGTCTTTTTCCGCGGAGTTTTATCATGCCCACCGACATCCCCCCGGCGCCCTCAGCCGCCATCCCTCTATTGACCCTGGATAACATCGGCAAGTCCTATGTCGGCCCCGTGCTGGGCGGCGTGGGCTTGCGCTTCGCCCCAGGCCAGGTGCTGGCGCTGACAGGAGAGAACGGTGCCGGCAAGAGCACCCTGTCGAAGATCATCTGCGGCCTGGAGCAAGCCACCACGGGCACGATGTTGCTCGACGGCAAGCCCTACCAGCCCGCCTCGCGCGGCGCCGCCGAGGCGCTGGGCATCCGCATGGTGATGCAGGAACTCAATCTGATTCCCACCCTGTCGATCGCGGAAAACCTGTACCTGAAGAATTTGCCGCAGCGCTTCGGCTTCATCGACCGCGCCCGTCTCGAGCGCGACGCGCGCGAACAGATGGAGAAAGTGGGCCTGGGCGCCCTCGACCCGTGGACCTTGGTCGGCGAGCTGGGCATCGGCCACCAGCAGATGATCGAGATCGCGCGCAACCTGATCGGCGCCTGCCGCCTGCTGGTGCTCGATGAGCCGACGGCCATGCTGACGCACCGCGAAGTGGAATTGCTGTTCCTGCAAATCGAGCGCCTGAAGGCCGACGGCGTGTGCATCATCTATATTTCCCACCGCCTGGAAGAACTCAAGCGCGTGGCCGACCGCATCGCCGTGCTGCGCGACGGCCAGCTCGTGTGCGACGACGATATCGCCGGCCACTCCGCCGCCGACCTGGTCAGCCTGATGGTGGGCCGCTCGGCCGACGACGCGGTCGACCTGAGCGGCCGCACCTTAGGGGCGCCGCTGCTGCGCGTGCGGGGCCTGGCGCGCGGCAAGGTCGTCAACCCGACCTCGTTCGACTTGCGCGCCGGCGAAATCCTCGGTATCGCCGGCCTCATCGGCTCTGGCCGCACGGAATTGCTGCGTTTGATCTTCGGCGCCGACCGCGCGGACGCCGGCGACGTGTTCCTCGGCGACAGCGAAGTCCCTGCCGCCTTGCACTCGCCGCAGGCGGCCGTGCAAGCCGGCATCGCCATGATCACGGAAGACCGCAAGGGCCAGGGCTTGTTGCTGCGCCAGTCCATCGCCGTCAACACGACCCTGGCCTCGCTCGACACCGTCAGTGGCGCAGGCTGGCTCAACGACGCGGCCGAAGCGTCGGTGGCCGACGATTACATCCAGCGCCTGGGCATCCGCTCGCGCAACAGCGCGCAAACGGTGGCCGAGCTGTCCGGCGGCAACCAGCAAAAGGTGGTGATCGCCCGCTGGCTGTACCGCGACTGCCCCGTGATGCTGTTCGACGAACCCACGCGCGGCATCGATATCGGCGCCAAGTTTGATATTTATCAGGTGCTGGCCGAACAGGCGCGCCAGGGCAAGGGCCTCGTCATCGTGTCGAGCGACTTGCGCGAACTGATGCTGATCTGCGACCGCATCGCCGTCATGAGCGCCGGCAGCATCGTCGACACCTTCGAGCGCGGTGCCTGGAGCCAGGACGCGCTGCTGTCGGCCGCCTTCTCCGGCTATTTGACCCCCAACTCCACTCCAGCTGCGGCCTGATCGCCGGAAAGATTCCCATGACCTCCAACTCCTCTCCTTCGTATCTGCAGCGCAGCCTGGCCGACCTGAAAAACTATGCGGGCCTGATCGGCGCCTTGCTGGCCATGTGCGTGCTGTTCTCGTTTGCCAGCGAAAACTTTTTTACATTGGCTACCCTCAGCACCCTGTCGAACAACATCCCAACCCTGGTCGTGATGGCCGTCGGCATGACGTTCGTGCTGATCATCGGCGGCATCGATTTGTCCGTCGGTTCCGTGATGGCGCTGGCCGCCTCCGTGCTGTCCTTGGCCGTCGTGCACTGGGGCTGGCCCGTGTGGAGCGCCGCCCTGCTGGGCATGTTCGTCGCCGCCCTGTGCGGCGCGACGACGGGCCTCATTTCCGTCGGCTGGCGCATCCCCTCCTTCATTGTGTCCTTGGGCGTGCTGGAAATGGCGCGGGGATTGGCTTACCAAGTGACCAATTCGCGCACGGAATACATCGGCAGCGCCGTCGACGGCATCAGCTCGCCCATTGCGTTCGGCCTGTCGCCCGCCTTCATCGCCTCGATCGCCATCGTCGTCATCGGCCACCTGGTGCTCACGCGCACGGTGCTGGGACGCCACTGGATCGGTATCGGCACGAATGAAGAAGCCGTGCGTTTGTCCGGCATCAATACAAAACCGTCGAAAGTGCTGGTGTTTGCCCTGATGGGCTTTCTTGCCGGCGTGGGCGCGCTGTTCCAGGTGTCGCGCCTGGAAGCGGCCGACCCGAACGGCGGCGTGGGCATGGAATTGCAGGTGATCGCCGCCGTCGTGATCGGCGGCACGAGCCTGATGGGCGGGCGCGGTTCCGTCATCAGCACCTTTATCGGCGTATTGATCATTTCCGTGCTGGAAGCGGGCCTGGCGCAGGTGGGCGTGTCGGAACCCGTGAAACGCATCGTCACGGGCCTGGTGATCGTCGCCGCCGTTGTGCTCGACACTTACCGCCGCCGCGGCGAGCGTTCATAATACCGGCCCATGGCAACCATCAAGCAAGTGGCGCAGGCGGCGGGGGTATCGTTTACCACCGTCTCGCACGTCCTCAACAATACCCGTCCCGTCAGCGACGAGGCGCGCCGCGCCGTGCTGGCGGCGGCGGAACAATTGCATTACGTGCCCAGCGCGCTGGCGCGTTCCCTGCGCAGCCGCAGCACGGGCACCATCGGCCTGATCATTCCGAACAATACGAACCCGTATTTCTCGGAAGTGGCGCGCGGCATCGAGGACAGCTGCTACGCGGCCGGCTACAGCGTGATCCTGTGCAATTCCGATGACGATCCCGTCAAGCAGCGCGATTACCTGAACGTGCTGCTGACCAAGCGTTGCGACGGCCTGATTTTGTCCGCGCTGGCCGACAGCGATGGCGAACTGCTGCGCAAGATGAAGGTGCCGGCCGTGCTGCTCGACCGCGCGCCCAGCGACCTGGCCATCGATGCGGTGGCCGTCGACAACCGCGCCGGGGGATCCTTGGCCGCGCGCCATCTGCTGGGACTGGGACGCCGGCGCCTCGCCTGCATTGCCGGTCCCCGCGAAGTGAGCATTTCCAACGAGCGCATCGCCGGCGCGCGCAGCGCCATGGCGGACGCGGGCGTGACCCTGGCCGACGCCCTGTGCGTGCATGGCGATTTTACGAGCGCGGGCGGTTATGCGGCCGCGCTGGACTTGCTGGCGCTGCCGCAAGGCCAGCGTCCGGACGCCTTGTTCTGCTGCAATGATTTGATGGCCTTTGGCGCCCTGCGCGCCGCCGCCGAGCGGGGCATCGCCGTGCCCGGCGAACTGGCCGTCGTCGGCTTCGACGATATCGACCTGGCCAGCTTCGTGCATCCGGCCTTGACCAGCGTGGCGCAGAACACGCGCGAGCTGGGCCGCATCACGGCCGCGTGCCTGCTGGCGCGCATCGCCGACCCCGCCTTGCCGCGCCAGCAGCGCAGCATCGCACCCGAGCTGCACGTGCGCGGCTCCAGCGTGGCCGCCACCGTACCTTCTGCAGTACCTACTTCTTCTCCTGCAACTGAACTGATGGGAATGACATCATGATCGTGGTTATCGGCAGCATCAATATGGACCTGGTCTTGCGCGTGCCGCGCATGCCCCTGCCCGGCGAAACCCTGACGGGCGGCGCGTTTAGAACTATTCCTGGCGGCAAGGGCGCCAACCAGGCCGTGGCCTGCGCGCGCCTGAGCGGCAAGGTGGCGGGCGCCCAGCAAGTGGCCATGATCGGCTGCGTGGGCGACGACGCCTTCGGCGCGACCTTGCGCGCGGCGCTGGTGGGCGACGGCATCATCGACAGCCACGTCACCACCTTGCCGGGCGTCGCTTCCGGCATCGCTTCCATCCTCGTCGACGACAACGGCCAGAACAGCATCGTGATCGCCGGCGGCGCCAACGATCTGCTCAGCCCCGCGCACATCGACGCGGCGAAAGAGCTGATCGAGCAGGCGGACATCGTCGTGCTGCAGCTGGAAACGCCGATGGCCACCGTCGTGCACGCCATCAAACTGGCCCGTTCGCTGGGCAAGACCGTGGTGCTGAACCCGGCCCCGGCGGCCAGCTTGCCGGAAGGCGTGCTGGAACTGGTCGACTACCTGATTCCGAATGAAATCGAAGCGGCCATGCTGGCCGGCGTCAGCCCGGATGGCGCCGATGCCCAGGCGCTGGCGGCGGCGCTGCAAAAGCTGGGCAGCGACAACGTCATCATCACGCTCGGCTCCAAGGGCGTGCATGCGTCCCTGTATGGCGGCGATTTCACGTTTCCTGCCGAAGCGGTGCAAGCCGTCGACACGACGGCCGCCGGCGACACCTTCATCGGCGGCTTTGTCGCGGGCCTGGCGTCCGGCATGGACGAGGCGGAATCCATCCAGCAAGGCCAGCGCGCGGCCGCCTGGAGCGTCACCAAGCCCGGCGCGCAAACCTCGATCCCCCACTTGCACGAGCTGTTCTAACGACACCACGCCCATGAAAAAATCACCGCTGCTTAATATTGCGCTGTCGCAACTGATCGCGTCGCTGGGGCATGGCGACATGCTCGTCATCGGCGATGCGGGCTTGCCGTCGCAGCCGGGCGTGCCCCTGATCGACCTGGCCCTGACGCGCGGCATTCCCGGCTTCATCGATACCGTCAACACGGTATTGACTGAAATGCAGGTGGAATACCATTTGCTCGCCAGCGAACTGCCGCAGCATAATCCGGCCATGGCGGCGCAGGTGGCGGCCTTGTCCCTGCCCGATGCGCGCCAGGTGACGCACGAGGAGTTCAAGCAATTGAGCAAGGGCGCGCGCGCTATCGTGCGCACGGGCGAGTGCAGTCCGTATGCCAACATCATTTTGGTCGCCGGCGTCGTGTTCTAGCGCAAACAATGGCGACATTGTTTGCCAAAAACATCAACGCTATTGTTCTCACTGAAATAATTATCCAATGGCAAAAGGGGCGGCTACAATAGCCTTACCCCTGCCAGCTCGGCAGCTTCCTGTGGTGTTCCGCCATGCCGATGAAAGCCCCCGACGCTTTCCGCCTAGTCTTGCCGCTCGCCGGCAGGCTGGCGCGCGGCTGGCGCGGCCTTTTCTTCCTGCTGCTGTGTCTGGCCACACAAGCCCGGGCGCTGGAACCCGTCTCCCTGCAGCTCAATTTCACGCACCAGTTCCAGTTCGCCGGCTATTACGCGGCCATCGAGCAAGGCTATTACCGCGAGGCGGGCCTCGACGTGACGCTGCTCGAAGGCAGCGGCGCGCCGCGCGCCGAGGCGGCCGTGCTGGCGGGCCAGGCCGAATATGGCGTGGGCAACAGCACCTTGTTGCTCAGCCGCCTGGCCGGTAAACCCGTGGTGGTGCTGGCCGTCGTGTTCCAGCATTCGCCCAGCGTGCTGCTGATGCGCCAGCATGGCGGCGCGCCCGACGTGCGCCGGCTGGCGGGCGCCCCCGTGATGATAGGCGCGCCCGCCGACGCGGCATCCGCGTCCGATGAAGTGTCGCTGTTCCTGAAGAAAATGGGCGTCGCGCCGCAGCAGATGCGCCACTTGCCGCCCAGCTACCGGGTCGAGGATTTGATCGAGGGCAAGGTCGATGCGATCGCCGCGTATTCCACCAACGAACCGGACTATCTGGACCGGGCGGGCTTTCCCTATTACCAGTTTACGCCGCGCACGGCCGGCATCGATTTCTACGGCGACAACCTGTTTACCAGCGAGCACGAACTGCGCCGCCATCCCGAGCGCGTGAAAGCGTTCCGCGCGGCCAGCCTGCGCGGCTGGCAATACGCGATGGCGCACCGCGAGGAAATGGCGCAACTGATCCATGTCAAGTACGGCCAGCGCCATGACCGCGCCCATCTGCTGTACGAGGCGCAGCAGATGGAATTGCTGCTGCAGCCCACGCTGGTGGAACCGGGCTACATGAATCCCCAGCGCTGGCAGCATATCGCCGATACGTATGCCGCCATGGGCGTGCTGCCGCGCGATGCCACGGACAGCCGCGCCTACCAGGGCTTTTTGTACCGCCCCGTGCCAGGCGCGGACCTCGGCTGGCTGTACCTGTCGCTGGGCGTGGCGGGCAGCCTGCTGGCCGTGTCGGCCGCCTTTCACTTCAGCAATCTGGCACGCGAGCGCCGCCGCACGGAGGACACCATCCGCCAGGGCGAGTTGCGCTTTCGCACGATGTTCGAGCAGGCGCCCATGGGTATCGCTCTGATCGATACCGTGAGCGGACAGTTTCTGGATATCAATCCGCGCTATCTGGCCATCGCCGGGCGCAGCCTGGAGCACATGAAGCAGACGAGCTGGATGGAGATCAGCCATCCCGACGACGTGGCGGGCGAGCAGGCCCACGTGGCGCAGCTGCTGGCGCGGCGCATGCAGGGCTTTCGCCACGCCAAGCGCATCGTGCGCCCCGATGGCGGCGTGGTGTGGGTCGACGCCTCGGTGACGGCCATCGCCACGGCGCGCCATGACGGCCCGCACCACTTGTGCATGCTGGAAGACGTGACGGACAAGCGCCAAACGGAAGCGCTGATCTGGCAGCAAGCCAACTTCGATACTCTGACGCAATTGCCGAACCGCCGCATGTTCCACGAGCGCCTGCGCCAGGCGCTGGCCCAGGGCCGCCGCGACGCGAGCCGCGTGGCCATCCTGTTCATCGACCTCGACCATTTCAAGGAAGTCAACGACACCCTCGGCCACCACCAGGGCGATATCCTGCTGATCGAGGCGGCGCGGCGCATCCGCGTGGGCGTGCGCGAGACGGACACGGTGGCGCGCCTGGGCGGCGACGAGTTCACGGTGATCCTGTCCGACCTCGATGATTTGCAGCAAGTCGACCGCATCGCGCGGCAAATCCTCGACGGCTTGCTGGCGCCGTTCTTGCTGGGGCAGGAGCAGGCCTTCGTGTCGGCCTCGATCGGCATCACCCTGTATCCGGACGACGCGGGCACCATCGAGGAATTGCTCAAGCATGCGGACCAGGCCATGTATGTCTCGAAAGGCGCGGGACGCAACCGCTACAGTTATTTCACGCCCGCCATGCAGGTGGCGGCCGTCAACCGCATGCGCATGGGGGCGGACTTGCGCACGGCCCTGCGGGAACAGCAGATGCAGCTGCATTACCAGCCCATCGTCGAGCTGCATAGCGGCCAACTTGCCAAGGCAGAAGCCTTGCTGCGCTGGCACCATCCGCAGCGGGGCATCGTGTGCCCGCCCGATTTTCTGGCGCTGGCCGAAAGCAGCGGCTTGATCGTGGAGATCGGCGACTGGGTGCTGCGCACGGCGGCCGCGCAGCTGCTGCATTGGCGCGCGCAGGGCCAGGTCATCGGCTTGCCGGGGCTGCAGCTGTGCCTGAACCAGTCGTCGCTGGAATTGCAGCGCGAAGTCGAGGCGCCCGGCACCTGGCTGCGCCAACTGCTGGCGCTCGATGTGCCGCCTTCGGCCATCGTGCTCGACATGCGCGAAGATGTACTCTTACCTAACGGCAATAGCATGGCGCCACGCCTGCAGCACTTGCGCGAGGCGGGCTTGCAGATCGCCCTCGACGACTTCGGCAGCGGCCATGCCTCGCTGACGCAATTGCAGCAGTGCGGCATCGATTACCTGAAGCTCGACGGCGTGCTGGTGCGCAAGCTGGGGCCCGGGGCCAGCGAACTGGCGCTGTGCGAAGCCATCGTCACCATGGCCCACAAGCTGGGTTTGCAAGTCATCGCCGAAGGGGTGGAGACCGAAGAGCAGCGCGCGCGGCTGCTGGAGATCGGCTGCGATTTTGCGCAAGGCGAGCTGTTTGCGCCGCCGCTGGCCATCGAAGCGTTCGACGCGCTGCTGCACGCCAGGCGGCCCTTGCACCCTTGAAACAGGCGCGCCGCGCTACCAGATGTTACGCAAGCCTGCGGGACGGGGCCCCCGGCCTGAACGGGCTTATACTCGACGGGCTGGCGCCTGCGTCCGGCTTTGCTGTCATGGGTCCCGGACCCTACGCAGGCAAACCTTCTTCCATTCACTCAACTCGAGGTGACCTCATGGGCATTTTCAGCAATATCTACAACAAGATCTTCCACCATTCGTCCGACGCCGCACCGGCTGCCACGCCAGCCGCCACGACGGCGCCGGCAGCGGCACCTGCGGCTCCGGCTGCCGCACCGGCGGCTGCCGTTCCCGTGGTGGACGTGGAAGTGGTGCTGGTCGACCTGGCCAGCAAGAACGCGGAAAAACTCAATTGGCGCACGTCCATCGTCGACCTGATGAAACTGCTTCAACTCGACAGCAGCCTGGCCGCGCGCAAGGAACTGGCGCAAGAGCTGCACTTCACGGGCGACACCAACGATTCGGCCAGCATGAACATCTGGCTGCACCGCCAGGTGATGATCAAGCTGGCGGAAAACGGCGGCAAGGTACCGGAAGAGCTAAAGAACTAAGAAGGAAACACCTGGCGGCGGCAGGGGTATCCACTGTCACCGCTATCCAATCCCGTGGGAACTGCCTATCATGGAGTTCCCATGGCGTCATGATAGCTAAAACCAATTGAAACTATTGTGACAATCAATTTTGAATATGGGTTAAAACCCCTTACACTAGAGTCTTACTGATTCACCACACGAGAGGAAATGACATGTCGCTGATCAATACCCAAGTTAAACCATTCAAGGCAACCGCATACCACAATGGCAAATTCGTCGACCTGACGGAAGCGTCGCTGAAAGGCAAGTGGTCGGTATTCGTCTTCTACCCGGCCGACTTCACCTTCGTTTGCCCAACCGAACTGGAAGATCTGGCCGATCACCACGCCGAGTTCCAGAAGCTGGGCGTCGATGTCTACGGCATCTCGACCGATACCCACTTCGCGCACAAAGCCTGGCACGACACCTCGGACGCCATCAAGAAAGTGCAATACGCACTGATCGGTGACCCGACCGGCGCCCTGTCGCGCAACTTCGAAGTCATGATCGAAGAAGAAGGCCTGGCACTGCGCGGCACCTTCGTCATCAATCCGGACGGCTTCATCAAAGTGCTGGAAGTGCATGACAACGGCATCGGCCGTGACGCATCGGAACTGTTGCGCAAAGTGAAAGCCGCCCAGTACGTGGCGAACCACCCAGGCGAAGTGTGCCCGGCAAAATGGACGGAAGGCGCCGCAACGCTGACCCCATCGCTGGACCTGGTCGGCAAGATCTAAGTCTCGATGCACGACGTAGCAAACAAGTAGTTACCGCGATGCCGGACCGGGCGTCCGGCCCGGCATTCGCCTAAATATTTGTAAAGGAAGAAAAAATCATGTTAGATGCAACCCTCAAAACCCAACTGAAATCCTACCTGGAAAAAGTGGTGTATCCGCTTGAGCTGGTCGCTTCTCTCGATGACAGCGCAAAAGCCCGCGAGATGAAGGAATTGCTCCAGGAAATAGTCCTGTTGAGCGACAAGATCACGCTGGTCGAGCGCCTTGATGCTGGCGTACGCACCCCGTCGTTCAGCATCAACCGTACCGGCTCCGACATCGGCGTGCGTTTCGCCGGTGTGCCGCTGGGCCACGAATTCACCTCGCTGGTGCTGGCGCTGCTGCAAGTGGGCGGCCACACCATCAAGTTCGACGACGCCGTGATCGAGCAGATCCGCAACCTCGACGGCGATTACGAGTTTGAAACGTTTATTTCACTGAGTTGCCATAACTGCCCGGAAGTGGTGCAGGCCTTGAATGCCATGGCCGTGATCAACCCGCGCATCAAGGTCACCACCATCGATGGCGGCGTGTACCCGCAAGAAGTGGAAGCGCGCCAGATCATGGCCGTGCCGATGATGTTCCTCAACGGCCAGCACTTTGGCCAGGGACGCACGAATGTCGAGGAAATCCTCGCCAAGCTCGACACCAATGCCGGCGCCCGCCAGGCGGAAGCTTTGAGCAAGAAAGACGTGTTTGATGTGCTGATCGTCGGCGGCGGCCCAGCCGGCGCGGCAGCGGCCATCTATGCGGCCCGCAAGGGCATCAACACGGGCGTGCTGGCCGAGCGTTTCGGCGGCCAGGTGCTCGATACCCTGGCCATCGAGAACTTTATTTCCGTCAAGGAAACCGATGGTCCGAAGTTCGCCGTGGCGCTGGAACAGCACGTCAAGGAATACGACGTCGACATCATGAACACGCAGCGCGCCGCGAAATTGACGCCAGGCAAGCTGATCGAGATTGAAACGGCGAATGGCGCCGTGCTCAAAGCCAAGACCGTCATCCTGGCCACCGGTGCCCGCTGGCGCGAAATCAACGTGCCGGGCGAGAAGGAATACCGCAACCACGGTGTCGCCTACTGCCCGCACTGCGATGGTCCCTTGTTCAAGGGCAAGCGCGTGGCCGTGATCGGCGGCGGCAACTCGGGTGTGGAAGCGGCGATCGACCTGGCCGGCCTCGTGAAACACGTGACCCTGATCGAGTTCGGCGCGGAACTGCGCGCCGATGCGGTGCTGCAGCGCAAGCTGCACAGCCTGCCCAACGTGACCGTGATCACCTCGGCGCAAACCACCGAGATCCACGGCGATGGCAAGATCGTCAATGGCCTCAGTTACACGGACCGGGTCAGCGGCGAGTCGAAGAAGGTCGAGCTGGAAGGCGTCTTCGTGCAAATCGGCCTGGTGCCGAACACGGAGTGGCTCAAGGGCACGGTCGCGCTGTCGCGCCACGGCGAAATCGAAGTCGACGCCCGCGGCCAGACCTCGATCCCCGGCGTGTTCGCGGCCGGCGACGTCACCACCGTGCCGTACAAGCAGATCATCATCGCCACCGGCGAAGGCGCCAAGGCAGCCCTGTCCGCCTTTGACCACCTGATCCGCTCGGACGACGAGGAAGTGGTCGAAGAGTCCGCGGCGAAAGAAGCATTGACGGCGTAAATCTTCACGCATAAAAAACCGGAACGGCCGCGAGGCCCTTCCGGTTTTTTTATGCGTAAAGAAACTTAACTGCCCGCGTACAGGGGATTGGCGGCCACGTACACCGCGATGCCGTCGACGGCCATGTCCTTCGGTGCGATCTCGGCCAGGGCGAAGACGGTCTTGTTGTTAAAAGTTTGCACGTGCCATGTAAAACGCTGGCCGGCGCGCGCGATGGTGACGGTTTCGCCGCGCGTGACGTTGATGTGGCGCGTATCGGGCTGCAGCTCGATGCTGCGCTGGGCGGCGGCGTGCGGGGCGCTGCTGCCATAGTCGGCGGCCGTGCCCGTGGGGCCGGCGGCGATCGCCGAGGTGGCAACGGTGGTGAGGGCGGCGCACAGGATGGCCAGGGCGCTGCGGTGGGTGTTCAACATATCAATCTCCAAGAATTAGCCTGGCGCGCCGAATAAGCGCGCCATGTTGTCGTTGTGGCTGCACCGGGATCGCCGGTTTTTGCAACACGGCATCGTAAGCGGTTCTTGGCCGATCTGCAAAGCTGTATTTCCTGTCTATATTTCCACGGTGGCCGCCAGCGGCACGTCCGGCGCCATGTGGCTGGTCAGCACGATGCACTGGCGCGCCAGGCGCGATGGCTCGGCCAGGCGCGCGCGCAAGTAAGCCATGGCGGCCGCGTCGAGGCCATTGAACGGCTCGTCGATCAGCAGCAGGCGCACGGGCAAGGCCAGGGCCAAGGCCAGCTGCAGTTTTTTATGCTGGCCCAGCGAGAGGGCGTTGATGCTTTGCTGCAAGGTTGGCAGCAGGGCAAACGCGCTCAGCTCATCGTTCAGCAGGGCCTGGTCGCTGCCCGGGTACAGGGCCAGGTGCAGGTCGAGAAACTCGTACACCTGCAGCCAGGGCAGGGCGGGTGCATCGCCGCCGCAATAGAAGGCCTGGGCGCGGTAGGCCAGCGGCATGAAGCCGCTGTCGATATCGTTTAGGCGGATGGCGCCGCGCGCGGGCAGCAGGGCGCCGCTCGCCAGCTTCAGCAGGGTTGTCTTGCCGGCGCCGTTGGCGCCGCGCAGCCAGGTGACGCCGGGGCCGAATTGCTGGTTGAATCCCTGGAACACGCTGTGCGTGGGGAAGTGAAAATCGAGGTGCTCGATGTGCAGAGTGGGACGACAGGCATTCAATTCCATAATTCGCTTCCGATGGCGCTCAAGGCAAGGATGGACAGGACGACGAGGGCGACACGCCCGCGTGCCGTCAGGCGGAGCAGGCCGACGATGGCCAGCAGGGCGACGCTGGCGGTGATGGCATACACGCTGGTCGCGCGCTGCTGCAAGGCGGCGGGATCGGTGGCGTACAGCAAGACGCCGGCGGACAGCAGCACGGCAAACGCTGGCAGCAGGCTGGCCGCGCAAGCCAGGCGCGTCAGGGGCGTGCTGGCCAGGGGCCAGGCGTTCAGCACGGGGCGCAGCACGGCGATCTGCTCGCGCACGGCCTTGTCGCCGCGGTCCGTCACAATGATCAGGCTGGCGCTGGCCAGCAAACCGAGCAGCGGCGCGGGCACGAGGGGCGCGCGCAGCAGCCAGGCCAGCATACTGGCGCCGGCCGTAGCCAGCAGCACGCTTTGCTGCAGGCCAATCACATTCTCATTGCGCCAGAACGGCAGCCAGAACAGCTGGCGCCACAGGAAGACGCTGCGCCAACGGGGGGGCTGCGGCACATAGGTGCTCATCGTGGGCGCCCGCGCCCTTTGGGCGGGGTGGGGCGCGCGCAGGCGCTGTGCCATGATGAGCGTCGTCAGCAGCCAGGCCAGCAGCCAGGCGGCGAGGGTGGCGGCCATGCCGGGCGCGACGACCGGGCGCAGCCAGGGCGGCGACTGCAGCAGCCAGATGCTGGCCGAGACGGCGTACGCGAGGCCCAGCGGCAGCATCAGCAGGCCGGCCACGGCCACATCGGCTTGCCAGCGCAGGCGCGGCGGCAAGGGCAGCTGGCGCAGCCAGGCGGCGGTATGCGCCGGCAGCAATCGCTTGCGCAGCAGCCAGGCGGGCAGGCAAGTGAGCAACGCCTGCGCACCCAGGATGGCCAGCGCCGTGGGCCAGGCGTGCGTCACGGCGAGAAAGCCGGGCAGGGCGATGACGCTGAGCAAGCCCAGCAGGACGGGACCGGCCAGGAACACGAGAATCTCCATGGAACTGGCCAGGCTGGCGGCAAATTGCAGCAAAGCATGATGGGCCAGGCGCAAGCGCAGGGCGAGGTAGGGGGAAAAGCTGCGGGGCAGGCGCATCAAGGCGTGGACTGAGTCAGGGTAGCGCTGATTCTAGTGCATTTGCTGTTCCAGAATGGGAAAAGCCCTTCGGTTCCAGGAACCAAAGGGCTTTTCTTTTATTGGCGGAGCGGACGGGACTCGAACCCGCGACCCCCGACGTGACAGGCCGGTATTCTAACCAACTGAACTACCACTCCAAGCTCGTATGATCTGTGTTGCTGATCCATGAAGCACTGGATAATTTTCTGTATTGGTGGTGGGTGCTGAGAGGCTCGAACTCCCGACCTACGCCTTGTAAGGGCGCCGCTCTACCAACTGAGCTAAGCACCCGCATACCCAGAAAACTATCCCGACGTTTGTCACCACGTCTGGAAGAGGCACTATTATAGGGGGCGCTTTCGTGCTTGTGCAACTATTCTTGAGGGGGAATGGCAGTTTTTTTGCTGAAAAGCGCAAAAATGTTCAAGGAAGGGAGTACTGGCGTGATTTCTGCTGCTGAAATGGGAAAAGCCCTTCGGTTCCAGGAACCAAAGGGCTTTTCTTTTATTGGCGGAGCGGACGGGACTCGAACCCGCGACCCCCGACGTGACAGGCCGGTATTCTAACCAACTGAACTACCACTCCAAGCTCGTATGATCTGTGTTGCTGATCCATGAAGCACTGGACAGTTTTCTGATTTGGTGGGTGCTGAGAGGCTCGAACTCCCGACCTACGCCTTGTAAGGGCGCCGCTCTACCAACTGAGCTAAGCACCCGTTGCTTGTCTCAGAAAACCATCCCGACGTTTGTCACCACGTCTGGAAGAGGCGCTATTATAGGATGGCTAAAATCCTTCTGCAAGCGCTTTTTCACATTATTCTGTGATATTCCACTGCGACAGCATCCACGCCATATTGAAGGCGTTTTCCTGGATGGCGTTATAGCGGCCCGACGCGCCGCCGTGGCCGGCGCCCATATTCGTTTTCAGCAGCAGGGGATTGCCGTCCGTTTTATAGGCGCGCAGCTTGGCCACATACTTGGCCGGTTCCCAGTACATGACCTGGCTGTCGTTCAGGCCCGTCGTCACCAGCATGGCCGGGTAATTCTTGCGCGCAATGTTGTCGTACGGCGAGTAGCTGAGCATGTAGTCGTAGGCCGCCTTCTGGTTCGGGTCGCCCCATTCCAGGTACTCTCCCGTGGTCAGCGGCAGGCTGGCGTCCATCATGGTGTTCATCACGTCGACGAAGGGCACGGCCGCGTGCACGGCGTGGAACAGTTCGGGGCGCATGTTGACGACGGCGCCCATCAGCAAGCCGCCGGCGCTGCCGCCCTGGATGATCAGGCGGTTCGGGCTCGTCCATTTTTCGCGCACCAGGTAGTCGGCGCTGTCGATGAAGTCATGGAAGGTGTTTTTCTTCTTCATCAGCATGCCGTCTTCATGCCACGCTTCGCCCATGTCGGTGCCGCCGCGGATATGCGCTTGCGCATAGATGACGCCCCGCTCCAGCAGGCTGATGCGGCTGATGGAAAAAGTGGCTTCCGTCGAGATGCCATACGAACCGTACGAGTACAGCAGCAGCGGCGCGGAACCGTCGAGCTTGACGCCCTTCTTGTAGACGACCCACAGCGGCACTTGCACGCCATCGCGCGCTTTCACCCACAGGCGCTGCGTGGTGTAGCGGCTGCCGTCAAAGCCGCCGACGATTTCCTGCTGCTTCAGTACCGTGCGCTGGCCATCCTTCATGCTGACATCGATGATGGTGGGCGGCGTGACAGGCGACTGGTACGACATGCGAAATTGCGTGGCCGAAAACTCCGGCGTGCCGACGGCCGTGGCCAGGTAGACGGGGTCGTCGAACTGCACCGTCTTCCAGTTCTTTTGCGCAAAATCAAAGATGCGCGCGCGGTTCAAGGCACGCGCCTTTTCCATCACCACCAGATAGCCCTGGAAGGCGTCGATGGACTGGATCACGGCATCCTTGTTGTGCGGTACGACGGGCTTCCAGTTCTTCGGCTGCGGCGCGGACAGGGGCGCGCTGACGACGCGGAAATTCTTCGCATCCTTGTTGGTGAGAATGTACAGCTGGCCGTCGCGGTGCTCGACGCCGTAGCGGTGGCCCTTCTCGCGTTTCAGCACGCTCTGGAAACTGCCTTGCGGCTTGCTCGTTGGCAGCAGCAGCACTTCGCTCGTATCCGTGCTGCCCGAAGTGAGCACGAAGAACTGCCTGTCGTGCGTGCGGTCCACATGGATGGCGAACTGTTCCACCGGCTCGTGGTAGACCTGTTGCGGCGCGCCGCCCAGGGCCAGGCGGAACACGCGGTCCGAGCGCTTGGTGGTGGCGTCTTCCTGCGCCAGCATCAGGGTGGCATTGTCCGCCGCCCAGGCCACGGACGTCACGCGCGGCATGCTGTCCGTGAGCAATTTGCCCGTTTTCAAATCCTTGACATGCAGCTCGTACTGGCGGAAACCCGTTGTGTCGGTGGTGTAGGCCAGCAACTGTTCATTCGGGCTGACGCTGAAGGCGCGCACGGCAAAGAATTTGTGGCCTTCGGCCAATTGATTCTGGTCCAGCAGGATTTCTTCAAACGCCTGCGCATCGTAGGCGCCGCCGGCGCCGACGGGGCGGCGGCAGTGAATCGGATATTGCTTGCCCGCTTCCACGCGCGTGTAATAGTAAAAGTTGCCCTGGCGCGCAGGCACGGACAGGTCCACTTCCTGCATGCGTCCCTTGACTTCCGCATACACCTTGTCAGCCAGCGGCTGGATCGGGGCCGTGACGGCGGCCGTGTAGGCGTTTTCCGCATTCAGGTAGTCGATCACGGCAGGATCGGTCTTTTTTTGCAGCCAGCGGTAGTCGTCCGTGACGACGGTGCCGTGGCGCGTTTCCTGCCAGGCCGTCTTGGCGGCGATGGGCGCGGACAGAGTGGCAGCGGTGGTGGTGGCGTCGGCGGCCAGCGCGGATGGCGCCAGCGTGGACAGCAGCAGGGCCGGCAGGATGGATGAGCAGGCGGCAATGCGGCGCAAGGCGTGATGTGCGGTGGACAAGGCAACTCCTTCGGTTCGTTGTTGTGCAGCAATTCTATTCTTGCTAAATAGAAAAGCCAATCATGATTTCAGTCAACACGGCGCGGCGCTTGCATCCACGGGCATTTCCAGCGATACTGTATATAACAACAGTATTTAACTGCATTCCGCCGCGAGGTGCCCTTGACCACATCTGCCTCCCCACTTCCCGAGCCGCCTGCCGCCCGCCGCTGGATAGCCCACCTGGACATGGACGCCTTCTTCGCGTCCGTGGAATTGCTGAAATATCCCGAATTGCGCGGCGAGCCGGTGGTGATCGGCGGCGGCCGGCTGCAGCAGCCCGTGCTGCAGGAAGACGGCACGCTGCAATTCGCGCGCATGCGCGACTATGTGGGGCGCGGCGTCGTCACCACCTCGACCTATGCGGCGCGCGCGTTCGGCGTGTTTTCCGCCATGGGCATCATGAAAGCGGCGAAACTGGCGCCCGACAGCATCCTGCTGCCCGCCGATTTCGAGGCTTACCGCGACTATTCGGCCCGCTTCAAGCAAGCCGTGGCCAATCTTGCCCCCATCATCCAGAACGTGGGCATCGATGAAATCTATGTCGACCTGACCGAACATGGCGAGCAGGCGCCGGCCATGGCGGCGCGCCTGAAGGCAGCCGTGTTCGAGGCGACGGGCCTGTCGTGCTCGATCGGCCTGGCGCCGAACAAATTGCTGGCGAAAATCTGTTCCGACCTGGAAAAACCCGACGGTCTGACCATTTTGTCGCCCGAGGATGTCGAAATGCGGGTCTGGCCCTTGCCGGCGAAAAAGATCAATGGCATCGGCCCGAAGGCGACGGCCAAGCTGGAAGCCTTGGGCATTGTCACCATCGGCGAGCTGGCGCGGGCCGACATGGCCATGCTGCGCACGCAGTTCGGCGACCTGTACACGGGCTGGCTGCGCCAGGCGGCGCTGGGCATCGACGAGCGGCCCGTACAGACGAGCCGGGAAACCAAGTCCGTCAGCCGCGAAACGACGTTCGAGCGCGACTTGCAGGTGGTGCGCGACCGCGCCACCCTGTCGGAAAAGCTGGAAAGCCTGTGCACGCGCGTGGCGGGCGACCTCGACAAGCAGTCGCTGGCGGGGCGCACGGTGGGCATCAAGCTGCGCTTCGAGGATTTCAGCACGGTGACGCGCGACATCACCCTGCCCAGCGCCACGGCGGACGCCGCCGCCATCCTGCGCGCCAGCCGCGACTGTTTGCGGCGCGTGCCATTTGACAAGAAAATCCGCCTGCTGGGCGTGCGCATCTCGACCTTGTCCGATCCGGCCGTCGTGACGCGGCAGGTGCCAGCCCAGGCGGAGCTGTTTCCCGCCCTGTAGCGGCGTTTCCTACAAGATACATACCGCGCCAGACCGCGCTTTTGACGGCATTTTCACGTCGAAAGTGTAGAATGGCGTTCCCCTGGCACTACTGAAACAAACGGAAGACAAAAACTATGTGGTTCAAGAATCTTCAGATTTACCGCCTGCCCGCACCGTGGGCTTACACGCCAGAACAACTGGAAGAGGCTTTGTCCTCGAACAAATTTACGCCGGCGACCAGCATGGATCTGATGCGCCAGGGCTGGGATACGCCGCGCCCGAACGGCGGCCTGGTCCACGTGGTCAACAAGCAAATGCTGATCCTGCTGGGCACGGAAAAGAAATTGCTGCCAGCGACCGTCATCAACCAGGTGGCCAAGGCCCGTGCCGCCGAGATGGAAGAAGCGCAAGGCTTTGCGCCTGGTAAAAAGGCTATGAAGGAATTGAAGGAACGCGTGGCCGACGAGCTGCTGCCGCGCGCCTTCAGCATCCGCAGCAACGTCTGGACATGGATCGATCCCGTCAATGGCTGGCTGGTGGTCGATGCGGCCAGCCCGGCGAAAGCCGACGAAGTCATCAAGCTGCTGCTGAAAGCCGTCGATAAATTGCCGCTGGAAAGCCTGCGCGTGCAGCGCTCGCCCGTGGCGGTGATGACGGAGTGGCTGCAGGCGGACGACGCGCCTGCCGGCTTCACGGTCGACATGGACACGGAATTGCGCGCCACGGGCGAGAGCAAGGCCACCGTGCGCTACGTGCGCCACACCCTGGAAGCGGACGACGTGCGCCGCCACATCGCGGCCGGCAAGCAGTGCACGCGCCTGGCCATGACGTGGAACGACAAGATCTCGTTCGTGCTGACGGAGTCGCTGGCGATCAAGAGCGTCAAGCCGCTGGACGTGATCAAGGAAACGGAATCGAGCACGAAGAACGACGAAGAGCGTTTCGACGGCGACGTGATGCTGATGACGGGCGAGCTCTCCAAGCTGATGGCCGACGTGGTCGAAGCTTTGGGCGGCGAAGCGACGGCATAAAAGCAGTTATATCGGTATGGAAAAGGAGCTTCGGCTCCTTTTTTTCGTCTGTGCAATATGCGGGCGCATAAAAAAAGCGCCTTGCACGGTGAAGTGCAAGGCGCTTTCCAGACAAGCTAATTCACAACGTCAAATTAGAACTTGTAGTTGCCGGTGATGTAGAACGAACGCATCATTGGATCGGCGTAGCGTGGGTCGAAGCCGACCTGGTGGCCCGACGACGCGCGCAGCGACAGCGGCGGTGCACGGTCGAACAGGTTTTTGATACCTGCGCGGATCGTGGTCTGCTTGTCAAAGGCGAAACGTGCTTGCCAGTCGAACGTGGTGTACGACGGTACTTGCAGGCGGAAGTTTTTCTCTTCTTTCTGGGTAGCGAGGTTGTACACGGTAGCGGCTGCATCGGTGTAGCCGTTACGGTAGTTGACCGTGACCGTGTTGCTCAGGCGGCCCGTGTCCAGGGTCGTCGTCAGCTTCATCAGGTTGCGGAACGTGACTTCGTTGGTGTCGCCGAAGAAGTTCATGTTGCTGGTGTAGATATTGTCGCTACCAGCCTTGGTGTAGTTGGCGTGCAACATGTGCGTACCGCTCAATTGGGCGGTCAGCTTGCCGAAGGAAAACTTGTGGTTGGCCGACAGATCCCAGTCGATACCACGGTATTCCTTCTTGCCGATGTTGACCGACAGTTTCTTGAACGAGTAGTAGGTGATGCCGGTCGATGGTTCGGTATAGGTTCCGAAGCTCGATGCATACTTGATCGGATCGGCAAATGCCTGCTCTTCGGAAACTTCCGACACGGCATTGCGCAGTTTCACATCCCACAGATCGGCGCCGAACGAGAAGGCCGCGCTAGGCTCGACACGGAAGCCCAGGGTGAACTGCTTCGATTTTTCCGATTGCAGATCCGGGTTGCCTTGCGATACGGCATTGTATTGCGTTGCTTCCGCGCGGCACAGTGCGTTACCTGGGTATGGGCAGTCAAATTTCTTGGCGGTAAAGCCGGCGTTGACCAGTGGCTGAGCAATTTCCAGCATGCTCGGTGCCTTGAAGCCCGTGCCATAGGAACCGCGGATCAGCACGGTCTGTACCGGCTGCCAGCGTGCCGATACCTTGTAGGTATTGGCGCTGTCTTTTTTGCCGACAGTTTTGTTGTTCAGCTTGTCATCGATCGCCTTGACGGTATCGTGACGGCCACCGACGGTCATTTCGAACGACTTGGTCAGCGGTGCCAGCAACTCGACGAACGCGCCGTAGGTGTCGCGGCTCATGTCGTAGGCAGGCTTGGTGTTGAAGCTGTAGATGTCGTCGCCGGTAGCGCCTGGCGATTGCTCATAGGTATAGGTGCGGTAGTCGCCACCGATACCCAGGCTGGCTTTGCCGCCTGGCAGGCTGAACAATTCACGCGAACCGTGCGTGTCGACGCCGCGCATCGTGGTCGATGCCGTGCGCACGGAGCCGACGAATTGCGCGCCAGCGACCTGTGCTTGCACGGATGGCTTTTGCGTCGCTGCAAACGGGTTGAAGTCCGGATTGGCCAGGATGTCCTTGAACGCCTGATTTTTCTGGTAGCCACCCGTGTAGCGCTCGTCGATCGAGTTTTGCGACCAGGTCAGGCCGCTTTCGAAGTTCCACGCGCCCAGTTCGCCTTCCACACCGACGACCATGTGTTTGGTTTCGGTGATGGTGTTGCTGGCGCGCAGGCCGAAGTCGGTGCTGCGGTAGTTGGCCGTCACGGATTTGACGTCGGCGCGTTGCGCTGGCGTCAGGTAGGGCGACACATAGGTGTTGTACAGCGCGCTGTCCTTGGCGATCGAAATCGGGATCGGATTGGCGGCGATACGCGCCGTCAGGTCGTAGCGCGAGTAGGCCAGTTCGGCGAATGCGTTCAGGTTGTCGTTCAGCTTGTACGTCGCTTTGGAGAACAGGCTGTCGCGTTTCGATTGCGGCACGACTTCCACGGTGGAGCCAGTGTCGAAGCCGCAAGCGCGTGCATTGGCGGTGGTGACGTCGAAACCTTCAGGGCAATTTTTGCCGCCATTTTGAGCCAGGTAAGGCGAAAACGCGGTCGATGGCGCACCGCTCTTGTAGGCAACCGTGGCGCCTGCTGGCGAAGCCGAGGTGCTGGTGCGGTCCCAGATGTAGTTATTGCCGTTGCGGCTGAATGGCACATACGAGCTAGCGGCGAACGTGCGGTCGGTGGCGCGCAGTTTCGACTGCTCGTCGTGACGGTACGACAGCAGCACGTTGAAACGGTCTTCGTCCAGATCGCCGAAACCGTAGGTGACGCTGGTGTTCCAGGCGTTGCCGCCCTTGTCTTCCGGACCGCCGTAGGTGGCTTCCAGGGTGGCGCCTTGCTGGTTTTTCTTCAGGATGAAGTTCAGTACGCCGGCGATGGCGTCCGAACCGTACAGTGCCGAAGCGCCGTCGGTCAGGATTTCGACGCGCTCAACGGCGCTCATTGGAATGGCATTCAGGTTGACCGTGGTGCCGGAACCTTGTGGCGCGATGCGGCGGCCGTTCAACAGCACCAGGGTGTAGGTTTCACCGATACCATGCAGCGATGCACTGGTATTGCCGCCCGAGTCGGAACCAGCGGCGACTGCGCCGATGGTGAAGCCTTGCATGGCAGGCAGGGCCTGGATCAGGTCGGCTACCGAAGTAGCGCCCGATTTGGCGATCGCTTCTTGCGACAGGCGCTGCACAGGCAGGGCGCCTTCGACAGCGATACGCTTGATGCTCGAACCGGTAATTTCAACTTTTTGAATTGCTTCGTCCGCCATGGATTGGCCGGAGAACAAGACGCTGCCTGCCAGTACGGTCAGGGCCAGGCGTACGCTGCGTACGCCGATTTTTTCTTTAAATGCCATTGTAACAATTACTCCGTAGTAGTTTTAATAACGACAAGCAGTACACGAGCACCGCTCAGGCCATCGGATAGAGGGCCAGCGGAGGCGTGTACGGTAGGCGGAACCACGTCGGTGGGAGGTGGAAGACTACTTAGCGCAATATTGTTATAAATGCACTTTTGACTTGTCGAGGCAAACATTATGTCTTCTCAGCAAGGAAAAATGCATGTCAACCGTGTCGGATTTGGCAATAAATTATAGATACTGAAGAATATTTTATTTATTTGTTAAATTGCAGTTTTATATTTCAATATATCAGTGTTTTAAAAAATGTTGAATGGCGTTTTTTTACAACATAAAATTATTGTATTGGCAATTCGATGTTTTACCTACAATAATTCGAGGAAAAGTGTTGCTATGCAGAATTTCTGAAAGGTCAAAAAACGTAAAAAAGCCCGCTGAAAGCGGGCGGGGCGAATTGTGACAGAGTGTCGGTCAGGCCGTTGCCGGCCTGTTTGTGCCCCTGTGCTTTGCCATCGCTTACAAGGGCTGGAACACGCCGGCGGCGCGGTTCTTTTGCACATTGTCCCAAGCGAAGATCTGGCCGTTCATGGCCACGTACACGCCGGCCGGCAAGGTTTGCGCCACGCCGCAGGCAAAGCCCAGGTTGAACAGGGCATCGGAATTGTCGATTTCGTAGGGAATCATGGCGCCCGTGAGAATCACCGTTTGCTGCAGGTTCGCCGCGCCCAGCACTTGCGCCGTTTCGCGCATGGTGTCGGTGCCGTGGATGATGACGATGGCTTTTTCCTGCGCCGCGCGGCACGAGGCCAGCACGCGCTGGCGGTCCGCATCCTGCATGTCGAGCGAGTCGAGCAGTGGCAGTTGCTCCAGCGCCACGGGTGCCGTCATGCGCGCACGGGCAATCGCTGCCGGCAAATGACTGTCGGAAAAGCCCAGGGTACCGTTCAATTCGTTGTAGTGTTTGTCGAAAGTGCCGCCGGTGGCGAGTATGCGCAAAGTCATGATGTGGTCACGATGTCAGTGGAGAATGACGCGCATGATAGCGTGGATTGTGTCCCTTGCGTGAATGGCGGGCCGGTGCGCATCGCACCTGGAAAATTCAGCCATCTGTGAGTACACTGGTTTCTTTGTTTGCCTGCCACCCCGACTCCGTATGAAAGCGCTCGCTCCCGGTACCGTTATTTTTCACCGCCACCGCGGCTACGGGGTGATCACGTCCGTCAATCTGCTGACGGGCTGGATCGCCGCCCGTTTCGGCAGCGAAGCGCGGACCCTGGACCTGAACCTGTCGACCGACGACGTGCAGTTCGCCGATGGCGAAGCGATCCTGTTTCGCCGCGCGCCGCCGGACCGCATGCCGCACGCGCGCCTGATGGCCATGGTGCGCGAGCTGCACCAGGCCGGTTACCAGAAACTGTATCTGTATTCCTGGCCCAAGCCGTCCGGCCTGCACTGGCGCTGGCATCTGTTCACGGGGCCGCGCGACTGGATGCAGCGGCCGTGGCGCGAAGGCTGGTATGGCTCGGGCGCCGATTACAACGTCAACCCGGTGATGGGCTGGGGCGACACGCCCGGCGCCACCACTGGCGAGCTGATCGATGCCCTGGCCCGTTTCGATCCGCAAGGCCTGGCGCAGGCGCTGGGGCGCGACGACGACCATAGCGACTGGTTTGGCCGCGTCTGCGATGCTTTATTGCCGAATTACATGTACAGCCTGGACATGCAGCGCACGGCAGGCGAGCCCTTGCCAGACATGCCGCCCGTGCCGGTAGTGGCCGTGCGCGCCGGCGTGGCGCCGTATGCGGGACCGCAGATCGCCTGGCCGCCCGGCTGGGCCGGCCTGTGGCGCGGCCGGCACGTGCTGCCGGCGCCCGCCATCCGCATCACTGGAGAACCCGACCTCCTCAAGGGCTTTCAGCGCTCCTGAGGGACTTGCCGCGCGTGCGCCAGTACTTCCGGATTGAGCAGGCGCGTGCATTGACCCTGCATGAAATCGACAATGTTTTGCAAGGCGTAGCGGAAATACAGTTCATAGCTGTCCCGCTCGACGTAGCCCAGGTGTGGCGTGGCCAGCACGTTCGGCAGCAGCAGCAATGGCGAGCCGGGTGGCAAGGGTTCATCCGTAAACACGTCCAGCGCGGCGGCGCCCGGACGTCCCATCTGAAGCGCCGCTTCCAGCGCGCCCTCGGCCACTAGTTCGGCGCGGCTGGTGTTGACGAAAAGCGAGTTTGGTTTCATGCGCGCCAGGTCCTCGGCTGTGACCAGGCCGCGTGTCTTGTCGGACAGGCGCAGGTGCAGGCTCAGCACGTCGGCCTGTTCAAAGAAGGCCTCGCGCGATGGTGCCGCCGTGTCGCCGGCCGCCACGGCCGCCGCACGGCTCGCTTCGCTGCCCCACACGAGGATGGTCATGCCAAAGGCGCGGCCATAGCCGGCGATCAATTGCCCGATCTTGCCGTAGCCCCAGATCGCCAGGGTGCGCCCTTTCAATACCGTACCGAGCGTGTTGCGCGCCGGCTCGATTGACGACGTTTGCCACAGCCCTTCCTGTAAATGTTGCGCGTACGGCACGATCTTGCGTTGCGCCGCCATGATCAGCGCCCACGTCAGTTCGGCCGGCGCCGTGGGCGAGCCGATGCCTTCCGCGATGGCGATGCCCAGTTCCGTGGCGGCCGCCACGTCGACGTGTCCGCTGACCTTGCCCGTTTGCGATATCAGTTTCAGGTTCGGCAGTTTCGACAGCAAGGCCCGGTTGAAACTGCTGCGTTCGCGGATCAGCACCAGCGCGTCGAACGGCGCCAGGCGGATGGCCAGCTGGCCCAGTCCCCGCGCCGTATTGCTGAACACTTTGACCTCGTGGCCATCGAGCAATTGGAAACAATCGAGGCCGCGCACGGCATCCTGGTAATCATCGAGTATGGCAATTTTCATGGTGGATGGCCGATTTTAGTGAAGATTTGGTAGGGAAATAACAGGATACGGGAAATGCTGAATAGCCTACTACATTAGTCAAGCTATTCTCCTACATTTTTGCGAGAATAGCCGTTACGCGGGTGTACAATCGCCGGCACTTTTAAAGCTTCCTGATTATAGTTATAGCGCAAACTGTTCCTGCAGCCTGGGTGCATGATCCAGGTAAACGACTCCAGAGCCCTGCCCGCGTGAGCACCCCGCCCGCAGTGAGCCGCAGCCAACTCTCAACGATGCTGCCTGTCTTGCCGGAATGACCAGAATTTCTTTTATTGGTATTGGAGGTAATATGAATCAGCCCGTCATGGGTGGCGTCGCCGCACTCAACGTCCCAGCTTATATTAAACAACAGAAACTGATCAACTGGGTGGCCGACATTGCCGCGCTGACCAAGCCGGACCGCATCTACTGGTGCGATGGCTCGCAGGAAGAGTACGAGCGCCTGTGCGCCGAGATGGTTGCCAGCGGCACCATGAAAAAACTGAATGCCGACAAGCGCCCGAATTCCTACCTGGCCTGCTCCGACCCGAGCGACGTGGCGCGCGTCGAAGACCGCACGTATATCTGCTCGGCAACGAAAGAAGCGGCCGGCCCGACGAACAACTGGACCGATCCGGGCGAGATGCGCCACACCCTGAACGGCCTGTTCGACGGCTGCATGCGCGGCCGCACCATGTACGTGGTGCCCTTCTCGATGGGGCCGCTCGGCTCGCCGATCGCCCACATCGGCGTGGAACTGTCCGATTCGCCGTATGTCGCCGTCAACATGAAGATCATGACCCGCATGGGCCGTGCCGTGTACGACGTGCTGGGCACCGATGGCGAATTCGTGCCGTGCGTGCACAGCGTGGGCGCGCCGCTGGCCGCCGGCCAGCAAGACGTGAAATGGCCGTGCAACAGCACCAAGTACATCGTGCATTTCCCGGAAACGCGCGAAATCTGGTCCTTCGGTTCCGGCTACGGCGGCAACGCCTTGCTGGGCAAGAAATGCTTCGCCCTGCGCATCGCCTCGAACATGGGCTACCAGGAAGCGCAAGCGTCCGACAACAACCCGGGCTGGCTGGCCGAACACATGCTGATCCTCGGCGTGGAATCGCCGGAAGGCAAGAAGCATTACGTCGCGGCAGCGTTCCCGTCCGCTTGCGGCAAGACCAACTTCGCCATGCTGATCCCGCCGGCAAGTTTTAACGGTTGGAAAGTAACCACCATCGGCGACGATATCGCCTGGATCAAGCCGGGCGCCGATGGCCGTTTGTACGCCATCAACCCGGAAGCCGGCTATTTTGGCGTGGCACCGGGCACCAACGAAAAAACCAATTACAACTGCATGGCGTCCATGCGCGACAACACGATTTTCACCAACGTGGCGCTGACGGACGACGGCGACGTCTGGTGGGAAGGCTTGACCAAGGAAGCACCTGCCCACCTGATCGACTGGCAGGGCAAGGACTGGACGCCAGCGTCCGGCACCAAGGCGGCGCATCCGAATGCGCGCTTCACTGTTGCTGCAACGCAAAACCCCGTCATCGATGCGGCCTGGGACGATCCGGCCGGTGTGCCGATCTCGGCCTTCATCTTCGGCGGCCGCCGCTCGACCACCGTGCCGCTCGTCACCGAAGCGCGCAACTGGGTCGAAGGCGTCTACATGGCCGCCACCATGGGCTCGGAAACGACGGCCGCGGCCGTGGGCCAGATGGGCGTCGTGCGCCGCGATCCATTTGCCATGTTGCCGTTTATCGGCTATAACATGAGCGATTACTTCCAGCACTGGCTGGACATGGGCGTCAAGGTGGGCAAGGTCAACCCGGCTGCCCTGCCGAAGATCTACTGCGTCAACTGGTTCCGCACGGACGAGGCGGGCAAGTTCGTCTGGCCTGGCTTCGGCGACAACATGCGCGTGCTGAAATGGATGCTGGAGCGCATCGAAGGCAAGGCGGGCGGCGTGGAAAACCTGTTCGGCACGACGCCGCAGTATGGCGACCTGAACTGGGATGGCTTGCCATTCACGCAGGAGCAGTTCGACACCATCACCTCGATCGACAAGGCCGCGTGGGTGGAAGAATTGAAATTGCATACGCAGTTGTTTGAAAAACTCGCGTATCATCTGCCGCAAGAATTGGCAGATCACAAGGCTGCGCTGGAAAAGCGGCTGAGTGCGTAAATAAGTTAACGTACGACGGCGCCTGACAAGCGTAGCGCGCCGCGCAATAGCTTGTCAGGTGTTGAGAGTTGTAGTGGGGGGAGAAACACGCCGGCATAGACTGGCGTGCTATAAGTGACACGCCGGCAATGACTGGCGTGCTAGCAAAAAGAGAAACGGCGCGGATTGCATGAGCAATCCGCGCCGTTTTTTATTGTGGCTTGTCGGTTCAGCGAGACATGGCCGGCACGAAATAGCGCAGGTTGGCGTCATCGTTCATTTTCGGGCATTGGCCAGGTTTTGCTGCCGGAAAGGATAGCGGCAGTAGCGTCGTTTCATGCAGGCGGTCTTCCACTTCCAGCACGCCGGCATACGCTTTCACCTGGCGTGGCGCGGGCGACTGGCAATCACCGATTGCCAGTTCGCGTCCTTCGCCATGAAAGCTGCCACCGTAGGCAATACTGGTGCACAGCGCCGGCCAATAATGAAATGGAGTAAATTGTGCTGCCGCCGCCATGTGTTGTTGATCTGCCGGCTGTAATTTTTGCTGCATGAAATATAGCAGCAATGAGGCATGCCGCTCGTAGGACGGCGGCAGTGCCAGGCGCAACGGCTGGGTAGCTACCTTGATCCGCCTGCCGCAGCTGCCGTCGTTGCTCGCCACGGGCAGGATTTCACGTCCCGGTGGCCCCTGTGGATGGATCGCAAACGGGGCGGGCTGGTTCAGACTCAACGGTAGGGATTCCATGCGCAATGCAAGTTTCAGGCGCCGTGCGCCATCGTGGTATTCAATATCATATTGTTTACCAGGCTTGAAGCCCTCGCGGGCCTCGATCCGATACAAACCGTAGGCTGCATCGACTTCTTCGCTGATGTCGCGCAAGCCCTGCTGCATGGCGAAGCGCTTGATCTTGTCGCCAGTTTGTTGTTGCTTCGGTTCGCTCCAGTCCGAATCCACGGCTTTCAAGCTGCGGCATATCGGCAGGGAAGGCGTTTTTCTGGCCGGTGCATTGCTGCATTTCCGGGCTCGCCAGATAATAGCCTTGCAGTTGTTGCCCCATTTGCTTTTCCACGCGTAGCCGTACCACGACCGGTGTCAGTTTTCGACCCAAACCATGCTCCTGAATACGAAAATTCTTTGTGGACAGGGCGATTGGTTGCCTGACAATGCTATACCTTCCTTCATCCCTGAGCACGTAATCCGGATAAGTTTCAGGCAGAAACAGGACACCGCGCGCATTGGCCGGCAGGCTGATGGTCGCGGGGCCTGCGCTGGTCGCAGGTGTTGCATGCAGGAATTTTCCTGGCTCATCTCCCATGCAGGAACAGGCCAGTACACTGCCCGGCAGCAGCAAGCACGCCAGTGCTATGCAGCGGGTCCAGCTGAATCGCGATGGTCTGGTTTGCATGGTCTCTCTTGACGAAGCGGCTTGATTGCCGAGCAAGATAGTTTCCCATAGAAAAATCCCCCGGACAAGACCATTGGCCGGGGGATTGAGAGGGAGACGCCGCTTATTGCTTCAGCAGCGGCCCCAGGTACTTGCCCGTCACGCTGGCCGGGTTCAATGCCACGTCTTCCGGCGTGCCCGTGGCGATGATCTGGCCGCCGCCGGCGCCCCCTTCGGGGCCCAGGTCGACGATCCAGTCGGCCGTCTTGATGACGTCCAGGTTGTGCTCGATGATGACGAGGGTGTTGCCCTGGTCGCGCAGGCGGTGGATGACTTTCAGCAGCAAGTCGATGTCGTGGAAATGCAAGCCCGTCGTCGGTTCATCGAGGATGTACAGGGTGCGGCCCGTGTCGCGCTTGGACAGTTCCAGCGACAGTTTCACGCGCTGCGCCTCGCCGCCGGACAGGGTGGTGGCGCTCTGGCCCAGCTTGATGTAGCCGAGGCCCACGTCGAGCAGGGTTTGCAGCTTGCGCGCGATCAAGGGGACGGGTTTGAAGAATTCATGCGCCTCTTCCACCGTCATGCCCAGCACTTCCGTGATGTTCTTGCCCTTGTAGTGCACTTCCAGCGTTTCGCGGTTGTAGCGCTTGCCATGGCACACGTCGCACGGCACGTAGACGTCGGGCAGGAAGTGCATCTCGACCTTGATCACGCCATCGCCCTGGCACGCTTCGCAGCGTCCGCCCTTCACGTTGAACGAGAAGCGGCCCGCGCTGTAGCCGCGTTCCTTGGCCGTCGGCACGGTGGAGAACAAATCGCGGATCGGCGTAAACAAGCCGGTATATGTGGCGGGATTCGAGCGCGGCGTGCGGCCGATCGGCGCCTGGTCGACGGAAATGACCTTGTCGAAGTGCTCCAGGCCGCTGATCGACTCGTGCGGCGCCGGCTCCGTCTGCGAACCGTACAGATGGCGCGACAGGGCCGGATACAGGGTATCGTTGACCAGCGATGACTTGCCCGAGCCGGACACGCCCGTCACGCACGTCATCAGGCCCACCGGCAAGCTCAGCGAGACCTTTTTGAGGTTGTTGCCCGTCGCGCCAGTAATGACCAGCTGCTTTTCCGGATTGCTGGCGTGGCGCTTGGCCGGTACGGCGATCTTCAGCTTGCCGTTCAGGTACTGCGCCGTCAGCGACTTCTTGTTCTTGAGAATGTCGGACAAGGTACCTTCGGCGATGATCTCGCCGCCGTGCACGCCCGCGCCGATGCCCATGTCGACGATGTAGTCGGCCGTGCGTATCGCGTCTTCGTCATGCTCCACCACCAGCACGCTGTTGCCGATGTCGCGCAAGTGTTTCAAGGTTTCGATCAGGCGGTCATTATCGCGCTGGTGCAAGCCGATCGACGGCTCATCGAGCACATACATGACACCTGTCAAACCGGAGCCGATTTGCGACGCGAGGCGAATGCGTTGTGCTTCGCCGCCGGACAGCGTATCGGCGCTGCGGTCCAGCGACAGGTAATCGAGGCCCACATTATTGAGGAATTTCAGGCGCGAAATAATTTCCTTGACCACGCGGTCGGCGATCTCTTTCTTAGCACCCGTCAACTTCAGCTTTTCAAAGAATTCCAGCGTCTCGCGCAGCGGTTTGCCCGCCACTTCATAGATGGCGCGCTGCTGCTTGCCGGTGCCGACCTTGACGAAGCGCGCTTCCACGCGCAGGCGCGCGCCATCGCATGAGGGACAGCATTTCTCATTGATGAACTTGGCCAGTTCTTCCTTGACGGCCATCGAATCCGTTTCGCGGTAGCGGCGCTGCAGATTGTTGACCACGCCTTCAAACGTGTGTTCCTTGATGACGGTGCGGCCCCGTTCGTTGACATAGCTGAACGGGATCACTTGCTTGCCGGAACCGTACAGCACAGCTTGCTGTGAATTCAGGTCCAGCTGCTCGAACGGCATGTCCAGGTCGAATTCGTAAAAGGCGGCCAGGTTCGACAGCATCTGGAAGTAAAACTGGTTGCGGCGGTCCCAGCCCTTGACGGCGCCCGACGCCAGCGACAGATTGGGGAACGCGACGATGCGTTTCGGGTCAAAGAATTCAATGTGTCCCAGGCCGTCGCATTCGGGGCAGGCGCCCATCGGGTTGTTGAACGAGAACAGACGCGGTTCCAGTTCCTGCAGGGAGTAGCCACACACATTGCAGGCGAACTTGTTCGAGTACACGTGTTCCTGGGCGGTATCCATTTCGTAGGCAATGGCGCGGCCGTCGGCCAGGCGCAGGGCCGTTTCGAAACTTTCCGCCAGGCGCTGCTTGATGTCCTGGTTCACCTTGACGCGGTCGATGACGACGTCGATCGTGTGTTTTTCCGTTTTCTTTAGTTTCGGGAGGTCATCGACTTCATAGATCTTGGCCGCATGCGTGCCGCTCTGCACGCGGAAGCGCACGAAGCCCTGTGCCTGCATCTGCTCGAACAGATCCACGTGTTCGCCCTTGCGGTTGGCGACGACGGGCGCCAGTATCATCAGCTTGGTGTCTTCCGGCATGGCCAGCACGGCGTCGACCATTTGCGACACGGATTGGGCGGCCAGCGCGTTTTCCGGGTGGTCGGGGCAGTAGGGCGTGCCCACGCGCGCATACAGCAGGCGCAGATAATCGTGGATTTCCGTCACGGTGCCCACCGTCGAGCGCGGGTTGTGCGACGTTGCCTTCTGTTCGATGGAGATGGCGGGTGATAGGCCCTCGATCAGGTCGACGTCCGGTTTTTCCATCAATTGCAGGAACTGGCGCGCATAGGCCGACAGCGACTCGACGTAGCGGCGCTGGCCTTCCGCGTACAGGGTGTCGAAGGCCAGCGACGACTTGCCGGAGCCGGACAAGCCGGTAATCACGATCAGCTTATTGCGCGGCAAATCGAGATTGATATTCTTGAGGTTATGCGTGCGAGCGCCGCGAATGCGGATCTGTTCCATGTGATTGCCTTGCTTTCAGTGAGTGGTGCGGCCGGCGCATTGCGGGAACTGCCAGATGAGGCAGCCACAACGGGTCAACCTGTTACTATAGCCGGGTTTTGCTCTGCATGCCTGAGGCAGTCACGGGCGGATTGCGCCACCCCGAGAACGTGCCCCGGCAAAGTTTGATGCAGATGCGTGCAGACGATTAAACACTGTATATAATACCAGTATTCAAGTTTCTTGTTTTCACCTGCCGTGAAAAAAACGTGTTGCCGCGCGGTAGCTGGCGTCCGTTAGAAAGCGGATGCTTTGCGCCGCGTGGTCGCTTATAATCGTCGTTTGGTAAAAAATCTCACGCGCGGGACTCCGGCTCCCGCTGCGGTTCATCAGGAGTTATTCATGGCATCAGTCAACAAAGTCATCATCGTCGGCAATCTGGGCCGTGACCCGGAAATCCGCTACATGCCTAGCGGCGACGCGATCGCCAACATCGCCGTGGCCACTTCGTACAAATCGAAGGACCGCAACACGGGCGAACAAAAAGAATTGACAGAGTGGCACCGTATCTCGTTCTTCGGCCGCCTGGCGGAAATCGTCGGCCAATACCTGAAAAAAGGTTCGTCCGTCTACGTCGAAGGCCGTCTGCAAACCCGTAAATACACGGACAAGGACGGCGTCGAGAAGTACGCAACCGACATCATTGCGGAACAGATGCAAATGCTGGGCGGCCGTTCCGGCATGGGCGGCGGCGATGCCGGCGGCGATGACAGCTACGGTGGTGGCGGCGGCTACGAAGCCCCGGCCCCGCGCCAAGCGCCAGCCCCGCGTCCGGCACCAGCCCCGGCACCACGCCCGGCACCGAAGCCGGCGCCGAACTTCTCGGACATGGATGACGATATTCCGTTCTAAGACGCACTACGGCTCATTGCTGCATAACGCCTCGCAAATCCTTGATTTGCGAGGCGTTTTTATTTGTTGTTGCGGGTCTTTTTTTTCGGGTCACTTTTAGGTGCTACGGGCGTTCAGCTCAAGCAGATAACCGCTCCCTTCCTTGATCTATGTTGGTTAGCGCCATCATGACTCCCCCTATAATTTAATCACTGCCCTCAGCATCCCGTCCGCAATGCCACACCAGAACAGGGAGAAAATGGTGGCTATTTCGACCGAAGCGCCCCTGGTTGTCGATCTTGATGGCACGCTGACGCCAACCGATACCCTGGTTGAAGCCGTCATTAAGGTGGTGAAGCAATCCCCGCTCAATTTGCTCCGCTTGCCGTTCTGGCTCATGAGAGGGCGGGCAGGCTTCAAGGAAGCCATTTCGGCGCATGCCAGCATCTCGGGCGAACTCCTCCCTTACCGTGCGTCCCTGCTGGATTACCTGCGCGAGGAAAAGCAGAAGGGCCGCATGATTGTCCTGGCGACGGCGGCTCACCATTCTATTGCCAGCGACGTGGCCAGGCATCTTGGCCTGTTCGACAAGGTGCTGGCGACGCAAGCCGGTCACAATCTCAAGGGCAGGGCCAAGCTGCAAGCCATCCAGGAGCAGGTAGGGCCATGCTTTGTCTATGCTGGCGACAGCAAGGCGGATGTCCCCATCTGGCAGGCCGCCAAGGCGGCGGTGCTGGTGGATGTTGCCTGGCGTACGGTCCAAACCGTCCGACGGCATGTACCGATCGAACGCGAGTTTCCGGGGGAGAGCTGCGGGCTAGGCGTGTGGATGAAAGCCCTGCGTGTCCACCAGTGGCTAAAGAATCTGTTGCTGTTCGTACCCCTGCTGACGGCATTCTCCTTCCTCGACCTGGGCAAGTTGATCACCATGGCCGTGGCCTTCCTGGCTTTCTCCTTGGCCGCCTCCGCCACCTACATGGTCAACGACCTGTGGGACCTGGAAAGCGACAGAGCACACCCCCGCAAGCGGCTTCGCCCTTTTGCCAGTGCCCGCCTGCCGATTCTGAAGGGCCTGGTCGTGGCAGCGGCGGCGTTGCTCCTGGCCCTCGTTCTGGCCTGGTTCGTGTCGAATGCCTTCCTTCTGATGCTCCTGCTTTACCTCGTGCTGACCAGCGCGTATAGCTGGGTGCTCAAGGAATACGTGCTGATTGACGTGCTCATGCTATCCCTGCTGTATACCTTGCGCATCCTGGCAGGTTCGGTTGCCATTGGTACCGCCGCCAGTTCCTGGCTGTTGGCTTTCTCGGTCTTCATGTTCCTCAGCCTCGCCCTGGTGAAGCGCTGTGCGGAGCTGGTCACCCTGGAAGAGAATGGCAAGGCAGCCACGCGTGGACGGGATTACCGGGTGACCGACCTGGCGGTGTTGTGGCCCCTGGGGGGCGGGGCGGCCCTCTCTGCCGTGGTGGTGTTCGGGCTGTTCATCAGTGCGCCGGAAACGCAGCGGCGCTATGGCACCCCGCAGATGCTGTGGCTGGTTGCCCTGGGATTGATTTACTGGCTTGCGCGCCTGTGGGTGAAAACCTCCCGCGGTGAAATGCACGATGATCCGGTGATTTACGCCCTCAAGGACCACGGCAGCCGCATGACCGTATGCGCCATGGTGGCCATCATGCTTGGGGCGCATTTCCTCGTATTGGGTACCTACCCATGAAAACGCTCTGCATTGCCATCCTGAGCATCGCGCTATCCGTCATGGCGCAGTTCTCATTGAAGAGCGGCGTGTCCGGCGCCGGGGTGAAGGCGATGATGGCTGAGCCCAAGTCCTTCATGACCCTCATCAATATCCTCACGGACAAATATGTCCTGGGAGGCTTTCTCCTCTATGGCCTGGGAGCGCTGGCCTGGCTGGGCGTGCTGTCGCAATGGGAGGTGAGCAAGGCCTACCCTCTGGCAGGCCTGGGATTCGTGCTCACCCTGCCAATCGCTTACCTGCTCGGGGAGCAGATAAGCATGCCCCGTGTGATTGGTGTGGCGCTGATTTGTGCGGGGGTGTTTTTGGTGGGGAGGAGTTGATGAATGACAAGCATGATGCCCAGCAACAGCGAGATTGGCTGTGGCTGGCAATCGTCGCAGGCATCGGCCTCGCCCTGAGGGCGGCGGTGATTGCGGGCTACCAGCATGTGCCGGAAGGCGATGAACTTGCCTACAGGAGCATGGCGCTCAACTTGCTTGGCGGGAATGGCATCGTCGACAGCATGGGCAACCGCGCGATGTACAACGTGGGCTATCCCCTGTTGATACTCGCGCCTGTCTTTTTTCTTTTTGGCGACGACCTCCTGGCGGTTCGCCTGGTGAACATGTGCCTGGGAGGCGCGGCAATCGTGCTGTGCTACCTGGTGGCCAAAGAGGCTGGTGCAGGCCGGTCGGGGCGTCTCATCGCCGCACTCGCCTGGGCGCTATATCTTCCGAACGGCATCTATGGGATGTATCTGGCCAAGGAAAACCTGATGATTCCCCTGATGCTGGGGGTCATGTGGTGTGCCCTGAGACTGACACGTCAGCCCTCGAATACAGTGGCAATCGGCTGCGGGGCACTCGGTGCCCTGTTGGCGTTGACTGGCAATGCAGCCTTGTCACTGCTGGCGGTCCTTGCATGGGCATTGCTGCTGTCTCCCGCATCGATGGCTCAGCGGGCAAGCATGGCCATGCTCGCGCTGTCAGTTGCGTTGCTGATATCTGGCCCATGGCTGCTCAGGAACATGCAAGTGATAGGCGCCCCTGTCTTGAACACCAATGGCGGCTTCAATCTCTATTTGGGGAACAACCCGGCTGCGACAGGCATGTTTGTTTCCATCTCGGAGACACCACGTGGCCCTACCTGGGATGCCCTTCGGAAAACGGGGGAAGTGCAGGCCTCCGAGACCTTGAAACAGGAAGCTATTTCTTGGGTGAAGGCCCATCCGGCGGCGTTCCTGACGTTGGCAGTGAAGAAAGCGGCTTACTTCTGGACGCCCCCCTTCCATGAGGGCAAAGGAGATCAGTCGTCGGCGGAAAAGCTAGTTCGTCTCTTGTGGACGATACAGTTCTTGCTCCTGATTGCCGGTGCGATTGGAACGGTGCTGATTCCAAGGCTAAGAAATCGGCAGGTCGCCCTGCTCTGGCTGGCGCTTGCGTGCTACACCGGCGTTCACATGTTGTTCTACGTGATATTCCGATACCGTGAACCCATCATGCCGATCCTGGCAGTGATGGCGGGCTTGGTGCTTGAGTCACTTGTGGCCGCCCGCCAGCAGGCAGCGAATCCGGCCAGATAAGACTGGGGCCGTGCTCTCGACTCTTTTGCGCCCCTTGCTGTCATGCTGCCGGAAACTCAATCGCGCAGCCGCATCTCCAGGCTGTAATTCGCCACCGCATTCCTGCGTGCCGCGTTGCGCATCAAATACACCTGCACCGTGTACTCGCCATCGGCCGGCAGTTTCGCCTGGTAACTGTTGCCGCTGGTCGAGCCGATGAACAGGGCTTCCTCCTGGCCGGCCTGGCGGATATTGAAGTAATTCGACGGCTGATTGGTTTTCAGCTTGACGCTGAGGGTCTGGCCGGCCTTGCCAGTGACCGTGTATTCGGCCGTGGCGTAGCCCTTGATCTTGCCTTTCACGCTGTGCGCGTTCTTGCCTGCCGTCAATTCGACGTTTTCCTTGTGGACAGGATCGGCGCTCCAGGCGGGCGTGGTAAAAACGAGGGCCGCCAGCAGCAGGCTGGCGCGGAGGGACAGTGGACGACGCGGCATATGGCATTTCCTTTCAAACTGGATGAAGAAGCAGGCGATGGTGATGCCGCCCATCTTACGCCAGCGCTTGCCAAGCGCCTGTACGGCAGCGCGAGCATGGCCAGTTCGCGGATGGTTTCCCCCCGCTTTCTTGACCTGGGTACTTTTTTTAGCTGCGCACGTTTCAAGATGCGGCCGACGGCATTACCGTCAACGCGTATTGCCCCGGCGTTGTCGGCACCGACATGTGGCTCGACATCGACAAGCGCATGGCCGAACTGACCGGCGCCGAGCTGGACGCAACGTACAAGCAATACGTGGACGGCATCGCGCTGGGACGTGCCGAGATGCCGGAAGACATGGCGGGGCTGGTCTCGTGTACCGTTAAAACACTGACGGCATAAAAAACAGGCCACGCTGTCGGTGACAGCGCGGCCTGTTTGCGTTGCATCCAGGATTACTTGATGCTCACTTCCTTGCGGTTATCGCGCGGGACCCGGTCGATCATCTTGTTGTAGGGATCGACGCCCACTTCGAACGGCTTGTCCTTCACCGTGATGGTGAGCACAGGCTCGCTGCCCGACAGCATGCGCTTGGCGGTGTACAGGACTTGTTCATCCTTTTCCTTGGCGCCGGGGGCGCGCGCGAAGATGGCGATCTCCACCGGTTCGTCGTAGATGCGCGGGCTTTCCTTGCCCTTGCCGTCGGACTCGAGCTTGGCCAGGTGCAGCTGCAGGGTGACGTCCCACTGGCCGTCCTTGCGCTGCACGGCCGTCGCTTGCGTGACGCGGTTGTCGTAGAAGACGATTTTCTCGAACAGGTCCGTGATCAGCGCCTGCTTGTCCTGCGGCGCCTCGGCGCGGATGTACGCCAGCAGTTCGCGCGAGGTGGTGAACGGCGCCTGCTGGTAGCCCTTGTCCTGCAGATAGCGCTTCAGGGCACGGTTCAGGGCTTCTTCGCCAATCTCGTCGCGCAGGCGGTAGAACACGAGGCTGCCCTTGTTGTAGTGGATGTATTGCTGTCCCTCCACGCGTGCCAGCGGCAGCTCCTCGATGGCTTCGCCGCCGCGTCCGCTCAGGTAGCGGTCCAGCTCATAGCGCAGGAAGCGGCGCATCTTGTCGCGGCCGTATTCCTTTTCCATCACCATCAGGGCCGAATACTGCGCCAAGGACTCCATCAGCATGGTGGCGCCCTGCACGTTGGCGCCGATCACCTGGTGGCCCCACCACTGGTGCGCCATTTCATGCGCCGTGACGTAGAACACGTAGTCGATGTCATCCTGGTCGCGCAGGTCGGCGATGAATCCGATGCCTTCCGAATACGGAATCGTATTGGCAAACGACTGCGCGAAGCTCTGGTAGCCGGGAAATTCCAGGATGCGCACCTGCTTGTGCTGGTAGGGCGTGAACTGGGTGGTGTAATAGTCGAGCGACTTTTGTACGGAGGTCACCATGCGCTGCGTGTTGTAGCCATGCTTTTTATCGAAATATATTTCGATCGGCAAGCCGCGCCACGCGTCTTTCTTGACTTCCCAGCGCGCCGACAGGTAGGCGAAGAAGGGCAGCATCGGCTGGTCCATCTTGTAGCGGTAATAGCGGCGGCCATCCTTTTCCCAGCTGTCTTGCAGATAGCCGGGCGCCAGGGCGATCTGCTCGCCGCTGGTGGACACCGTCGTGTCGAAATGGACCCAGTCGGCATCGCCGCCCAGCACCGCATTGCCATACGCTGCAGTGTCTTCCAGCTTGGCCATGCGCTGCGGTTCGCCCAGGCCCCGCTTGCGGCGCTCATTGCGGTCCGTCAACTCCATTTCCTTGGCATAGCCGAAGTGGGGGAAGAAGGCCTGGTTGTTGAAGAAGCTGCCGTTCAGGTTGACCTGGTCCGGCGCGCCGCTGTTGGTAAAGCCCTCATGCGTGACGGCCACCGTGAAGTCCAGCGGCAGGGTGGCGCCCGGCGCCAGGGGCTGGGCCAGCTTGAGGATGCTGAAGCCGAGTTCCTTGTCATCGAGCACGATCTTGTGCGCCGGCAAGTTCAACCACCGTGTTTCCAGGTCCGGGTTAAGCTGGATGCGCAGGGTATCGAGCGGCTGCTGCGTCTTGTTTTGCAGCACGTAGTGGCCCTTGATCAAGACTTTACGTTGTTCAGGGTAGATATCCACGTCGGCCTGGATATCCGTGATCTTCAGCTGCGGCAAGTCCTTGTATTGCTTGTACAATTTCTCGTAGCGGGCCTGCTTGTCCATGCCGATGTTGGCTGTTTCATACTGGTTCAGCACATTCGTGTTGTAGAAGATCCAGCCGCCCGTGCCTGCCCAGCACAGCAGGACCACGGCCAGCGCAATACCTGCACCACCCTGCAGGCGCTGGCGGGCCAGGCGCAGGCGCGCGCGCCAGCCGGCTGCCAGGCCGCGCACCCAGAATGCTTGCGCCAGCATGACGAGGGCCACGGTAAACAGGCTCCAGTACAGCGCAAACCAGGCCCAGCCAGTCAGGAAGTGGCCATAGCCGTTCATGTCCGAATACTTGATGGCCGGCGTGCCGCCGAAGGCGTACAGATTGTGTTCGAAGTGCAGCATGCCCAGCACCATTTGCGCCACCATCAGCAGGATCACCAGCAGGTAGCCGATGAACTTGTTGTTGGACAACACTTGCAGGGTGAGGGCGCACAAGGCCATCAGCACGAAGAAGAGGGAACCGAGCAAGCTGCCTTTCAGGTACAAGCCCAGTTCCACGGGCGCGCCGCCCTTGTAGAGCTGAAAACCGATGGCCGCGATGACGCCCACCAGCAGGTAGCCGGCGATGACGCCGACCAGGGCCGTGCACTTGGCCAGCAGCGGTACCCAGCCGGGCACGGGCATGGCGTCGCTGACGTCGGCGATCCGCGCTTGCCGCTCCTTGAAGATCAGTTCACCTGCGTAAAAGGTGACGATGATGATCAGCATGAAGCTGAAGCTGTTGTTGATGTGCTGCAACAGCAAATGCGTCATCGGATACACGGCCGTGCCATACATGTTCTTGGCGACATTGGCGCCGGTGATCAGGTTGATCACGGCGAACAGCAGCATGACGAGGAAGGGCACGCTCTTGAACACGCCGACGGCGTCGAAGCGCAGGATTTGCCACCACTGGCGCCAGGCTGTCGCGGCCGTAAAGGTGGGGACGCTGCGCGGCAGGTGCAGCGGCGCCGCCACGGCCGGCCCGGCGGCCTCGGCCTTGTGCTTGCCGAACAGGCGCTTGCCCGTGCCCGTGCGCTGCGGCTTGAACAGGAGCACGGTGGCGGCGAACAGCACCACCGTGATACCCAGCCACAGCAGGCGGTTGGCCAGCAGGAAGCCGGAGAACGGCGGCAGGCCCGCGTTCGCTTCGGCGGACGTGAAGTAGCGCGTCATGCGGCCCAGGGCGCGCATGCCGAAGGGGTCGAGCAGGACGGCGATCCATTCGTTGTTGATGTCGCGCGTAAAGGCGCCGGCCATGCCCCACAGCACGAAAAAGCCCAGCACGCCCACGTAGACGAGCAGCATCGAGCGCGTGGTGGCCGCCAGCAGCATCAGCAGGGCGCCGATGAAGAGCAGGTTCGGGATCACCATCACGGCGAAGCTCCACGCATACGCATGCGGCGAGAACGCGCCCACGCGCTGCGGGTCGACCCAGGGCATGAGGGGGCCGAGCATGATGGCGACGGCAATGGCGGCAAAGATCACCAGGCAGGCGACGAAGCCGGCGGCGAAGCGGCCGAACAGGTAGTCCCATTTGCGCATGGGCGTGGCGAACAGCATGTCGGCCATGCCCACTTCGCTGTCGCGCAGCACGGCACCGGCGATAAAAATGGTGATGAGCAACATCGACAGCAGGCTGAACATCGTCAGCAGCTGCGCCACCACGGTGGGCGCATTGCGGTTGATGTTGCCGATGGCGCCGCCCACCTGGATCGAATCGCTGCTGCTGGCGCCAAAGGCCAGCAAGGCCAGGATGACGGTAAATATCCACAGCAGCGGCTGTTTCAGCTGGTAGCCGAGGTCAAACTTGAAAAATTCCTTCCACATGGCGGCCCCTTACGCGGCGGCGCCGCTGCGGGCGGCGTTGCGCACGTGCAGGAAGTACACGTCTTCCAGGTCCGCGGCGATCTGCGCGAAGCCGCTGTCGGGCTGGCTGTCGGCAAACACATTGATCTGCGGCTTGCCGCCCACCAGGCGCGTCGACAGTACATTGTGCGACTGCTGGTACTGCGCCAGCTCGTCCATGCTGACGCTGCGGCGCCAGACCTTGCCGTGCAGGGTGTCGATGGCCGCCTGCGGTTCCCCCTGCACCAGCACCTGGCCCTTGACGATCATCGCCATGCGCGGGCACAGGTCCGTCACGTCGTCGACGATGTGGGTCGACAGGATCACCACCACCTGCTCGCCGATCTTCGCCAGCAGGTTCAGGAAGCGGTTGCGCTCGTCCGGGTCCAGGCCGGCCGTCGGCTCGTCGACGATCACCAGGCGCGGCGCGCCCAGCAGCGCCTGGGCGATGCCGAAGCGCTGGCGCATGCCGCCCGAATACGTGCCCAGGTTGCGTTTGCGCGCTTCCCACAGATTGGTTTGCTGCAACAAGGCTTCCACGGCTTCCTTGCGCGGTCCCTTTTCCGTCAAGCCTTTGAGCACGGCAAAGTGGTTGAGCAGGGTTTCCGCGCTGACCTTCGGATACACGCCGAAATCCTGCGGCAAATAGCCGAGCTGGCGGCGCAAGCCGGCCTTGTCCTTGAGCACATCGGCGCCATCGAAGTGGATGCTGCCGCTATCGGGATCCTGCAAGGTGGCGATGGTGCGCATCAGCGAGGACTTGCCCGCGCCATTCGGTCCCAGCAAGCCGAACATCCCGTTGGGAATGTCCAGGCTGACATTGTTGATGGCCTTGACGCCATTGGCATACGTTTTGTTCAGCTGTTTGATCGATAGCATGTGCAGCACTCTCCAGAGCTTGGGTATGAAAGCCGGCAGATACATGTCTGCCGGTCTGTGGAAGGGGATCCCCCTTGTTTTTCAGCCGCGGTGGCGGATGTTACTCAAAAACAATAATATATAGCCAACTGGAAGAAAATTAATGTTTTTGCGACCAGGGGTGGAAATGCGGGGCTGGAATGCGGGAGAGAGGGATGAATGACGTGGTGGTACACTCGCCATTTTCAGCGACGCCGGGCGTCGGAAAGAGGGGACCATGCCAGTCGCACAGAACATGACATTGCGCGCCGTTGCGCCGGACGAAGTAGGGGCGCTGGCGCGGCTGTTCCAGCTGTACTGCTATGAGAATACCGCCTGGAGCGGCGAAGACGTGCTGGCCGACGGCCGTTACGATGTGTGCGATGCGGGGCTGGCCGAGTACGTGCATGCACCCGGACATACGGCCGTCTGGATCGAGGTCGATGGCGCGCTGGCGGGCTTCTTCGTCACGGAACCCGGCATGGCGGGCGCGCTGCCGGTGCGGGAGTTCAGCGACTTGTTCATCTTGCAGAAATACCGGCGCCGGGGGCTGGCGCTGGAAGTGGTGCGGCGCGTGCTGCTCGATGGCGAGCAGACGTGGCTGGTGGCGATGTTCCGCGCCGATGCGCATGCGAATGCGTTCTGGCGGCAGGCGTTTGCGCGCCTGCCGTTTGCCAGGGTCGAGGCGTACGACGATCCGGACTTGCCGCAGTTTCAGCTGACTTTGCTGAAACCGGCGGCGGTCACTTAAAAGCGCACTTTGACATATGCCGACGGTCCCGTCAGGCGGATGTTCAGGTCGGCATCGCGTTCGCTGTCGCGGTGCAGCTTGATTTTCGAGATGCCGTAATCGGCCACGAAACCGATATTCTTGAACGGAAACCATTCCACGCCGACATTGCCGCCGTAGATGTGGCCGTTGATGCGCCCGCCATTTTTCTTGATGCCCGACGCTTCCGCATACATGCGCAAGTCCGGCGTGAAGGCGTGGCGCCAGCCCACTTCCAGCAGCGGCGCAAACGCGTGCTCGCCGATGGAATCGCGCGCCGTGGCCGTTTCGCCATTGACGACGCCGGTGGCCGTGCCGTTCAGGTTGGCGTGGTAGTAGGCGGCGCCCAGGCCGATGCCGAAGGTGTCGTTGCCGCTGCCCAGCCACCATTTATAGGCCAGCTTGGCCAGGTCCAGCTTTAAATCGGCATTCGCCGTCGCCGTGCCCGTGACGGGCTGGCCATTGATGATGGTTTCGCCCGTCAAGCTTGGCGTGTAGGATTTGTCGTAGCGGTAGTAGTCGAATGCTAGGCCGTGGCGGTCGCCGATCAGCAAGTCCGCCTTGATGCGCGGGATGGTGGTGTGGCTTTGCTTCGACTCGGGGGCGTCGATGCGGCCAAACTGGGTGTCGGCGCCGATATTGATGCGCGGATCGGCGGAAAATGCCCCCACCGAAATGCTGACACGGTCCAGGGCGGGCGACGGCTCGGCCCGCGCCGTGGCGGCCGCCGTGGCCATGCCCAGCACGCCCAGCATCATGGTCCCGCGCAAGGCGAGATGCTGGAAACGGAGTGGGGACAGGCGGGCGGGGACGGACGTAACAACCATGGGACAACTCCTCAAGATAAAGTGAAAACTGGCGCGATGTGTTGGGCAACAGTGCAATGAGGAAATGGTAGCAATTGTTACTTTTGGATTACGTAGCCGCACGGCGCAAATTACCGTCGGATTTGTCCTACCGTATGTAAGTCCTGGTTAGAGGAGAAGAAAACGATGCAAGCAATCATCGAGCTGGCGACACCGCGTCTGCTGCTGCGCCAATGGCGCGACAGCGACTTGCCGCCGTTCGCGGCGCTGAATGCCGATCCCCGCGTGATGGCATTTTTCCCATCCACCCTGTCGCGCGAAGCCAGCGACGCCATGGCGCGGCGCTGCAGCGGACTGATCGCCGGGCGGGGCTGGGGTTTGTGGGCGGTAACCTTGCGTGAAAACAATGCCTTCATCGGCATGACGGGGCTGCATAGTCCCGACGCGCAATTGCCGTGTTCGCCATGCGTGGAAATCGGCTGGCGCCTGGCGTTCGATTACTGGGGACAAGGTTACGCGCAGGAAGCGGCGCACGCCGTCCTGCAGGCCGGTTTCGGGCGTTTGCAACTGCCGGAGATCGTCTCGTTCACGGCCTTGCCCAACGTGCGCTCGAGCGCCCTGATGGCGCGCCTGGGCATGCGCCGCGATGCTGCCACCTTCGAGCATCCGGCCCTGCTGCCAGGACACGCATTGCGTACGCATTGCCTGTATCGTCTGACGCGCGCAGAATGGTGCGCACAGGAGGGAACATGAGAATCGCCGCCATTTCCGATATCCACGGCAACCTCGATGCGCTGGAGGCCGTGCTGGCCGACATCGCCCGGCGTGACGTGGACGTGACCGTCAATCTGGGCGATATCGTCTCGGGCCATCTGCAGCCGCGCGCCACGGCGGCGCGCCTGATGGGCCTCGGCTTGCCCACCATCCGCGGCAACCACGAGCGTCAATTGTTCGGCGATCCGGCGCGCATGGGCGTGTCCGACGCTTTTGCGCGCGCGCAACTGTTACCCGAGCAACTGGACTGGATCGCGGCGCTGCCCGCTACTTTGCGCTTGCGCAAGGACGTGCTGCTCGTGCATGGCACACCGGCAAGCGACCTCGTGTATTTTCTCGACAGCGTCACGCCGCAAGGCAGCCGCGCCGCCACGCCGCAGGAGGTGGCCGAACGCGCCGGTGAGGCCGACGCGGCCCTGATCCTGTGCGGCCACACGCACATGCCGCGCCAGATGCGCCTGGCCGATGGGCGGCTGATCGTCAATCCGGGCAGCGTGGGCTTGCAAGCCTACGACGACGACCACGGCTATCCGCACCTGATGGAAAACGGCACGCCGCACGCGCGCTATGCCATCGCCGAACAGGGCGCGGACGGCGCCTGGACGGCGCAGTTGCACGCCGTGGAATATGACTGGGACAAGGCGGCCCGGCTGGCGCTGGCCAACGGCCGGCCCGACTGGGTCACGCCCTTGCGCACGGGCTACGTCGGCGCCGCCTGAGGTGTATCAGCAGCTCGGCGCGCGGGTGACGGGCACGGGCACCAGTGCCGTCTTGCCTTCCCTGGCGATCACCTGGTTGATGCTGATGCTGCAGCGCTTGCCTTCCCACGAGAAAGCCGCTTCATAATCCTCGCCGGCGCGCGGCGTGAAGGTGATGTCGCCATGGCAGCTGGGCGACACGCTGTCAAAACGCACGCCGTTGGCCACGTAGAACGGCGAGACATCCTGGAAGCCCAGGCGCAGGCTGCTGGGCTTGCCCGCAGGAATCTCATATTCGCGGAAATAGGCCTTCGAGAAAAAACCGTCCTTGCGCGCCAGGTTTTGCGACGTTTCCGTTTCCGGGATGCCCAGGCTGGTATTGCTGACCGTGCCGATCAGGGAGCCGAAGGCGGAGCTCATGCCGCCGCTGGCCTTTTCCACGCCATCGCTGAACATGCCGCGGATGCAGCTGCTGTCGCGGTACAGGAAGGCGGTGGCGCCATTCTGGCCGAACAGGCGCAGACGGCTGATGGTGGATGTTGCCGGCGCCGCCGGCGCGCTGGCCGCCTCGGCGGAGGCAGCGGGTACTTCGGTGGTGGCGAGATCCTGGGCAAAGCTGGTGGCGCTGAGCAAGAGGGAAAAGAGGAAAGCAGGTTTTTTCATTGGCTTAAAAATTATCAAAAAGAAATAATATATACTATAAGGCAATAAATTACTGCTCTTTTTGACAAGCCTTTCACCGTGCCGTTCCCTAGCGGAACTCTTCCGCCACCAGGTTGTACTTCTGCATCTTGTGATACAGGGTTTGTTTCGGTAGACCCAGCACGGCGCTTACCTCGCTGACGTTGCCCGAATATGCGCGCAGTTCCTGCTCGATCAGAGCGCGTTCGAAGCCGTTCACTTGCTCCGCCAGCGACAGCGGGCTGGCCTGGCCACTCGCCAGCAGGCTCGAGGCGCCGCCGGCGATACCGAGCACGAAGCGGTCGGCGATATTGCGCAGCTCGCGCACATTGCCGGGCCAGGAATGGGCCATCAGGTTGCGCATCTGTGCGCTGGAGACCACGGGTGCGGCGCGGTTGTAGCGGGCGGCGGCGGCCAGCACGAAGTGTTCGAACAGGATGGGAATGTCTTCGCGCCGTTCGCGCAGCGGCGGCAGATGCAGCACGATCAAATTCAAACGGTAGTACAGGTCGCTGCGGAATTTCTGTTGCTGCGACAAGTCTTCCAGGTCCAGCTTGGCCGCCGCGATGACGCGCACGTCGACGGGCGTGGGCACGTTCGATCCCAGGCGCTCGATATAGCGTTCCTGCAGCACGCGCAGCAATTTCACTTGCAGGGACAGGGGCAGGCTTTCGATTTCGTCGAGGAAGAACGTGCCCTGGTCCGCATGCTCGATCTTGCCGACTTGCCGCTTGGCCGCACCCGTGAACGCGCCCGGTTCGTGGCCGAAGACTTCGCTTTCGAAGATGCTCTCGGGAATCGCGCCACAGTTGACGGCGACAAAGTTGTGCTTGCGGCGGTGGCTGAAATCATGCAGGCAGCGGGCCACCATTTCCTTGCCCGTGCCCGTGTCTCCATAGATCAGCACGTCTGCCGGTTCGTTGGCAACGTCGAGGATCAAGCGCCGTATGTCGCGCATCGCCACGGAATTGCCCAATAGACGGGCTTCGATGCCGCCGCCGTCCTCGAGCTGGCGGCGCAGGCTGTGCACTTCCAGGGTCAGGCGCCGGGTTTCCAGCGCGCGCAGGATGACGTCAACCAGCTGGTCGGACGAATACGGTTTTTCGATGAAATCGTAGGCGCCCGTGCGCATGGCGTGCACGGCCATGGTGATGTCGCCGTGGCCCGTGACGAGGATCACGGGCAGGTTGGCGTCGAGCGTCTTGACCGCTTGCAGCAATTCCAGGCCGCTCATGCCGGGCAGGCGCACGTCGCTCACGACGATGCCGGGGAAATCCGGCGTCAGCAGTTTATAGGCCAGTTCGGCCGAGTGGAAGGCCAGCACGTCCAGGCCGGCCAGCTGCAATGCCTGCTCGCTGCCTTCGCGTACGGTGGGGTCGTCCTCGACCAGCAAGACCTTCAAGCCGTCAAACATGTTTTTCCTCCTGCGTTGCAATCTGTAGTTCGATGGTGAAGATGGCGCCGCCGCCGGGGGCGTTCTCGGCGCGCAGCACGCCGCCGAACTGGCGCGTGATCTGTTCGGAAATGGCCAGTCCCAGGCCCAGGCCCAGGCCTTGCGGTTTGGTGGTGAAGAACGGTTCGAACAGGTGTTCATACACTTCCGTCGACAGGCCCGGCCCGGTGTCGGCCACGTGGATCAGCACGTGCTCCGGCGTGCATTCGACGGCCACGCGCAGGCTGCGCACCTCGCTGCCATTCATGGCGTCGAGCGCATTCGCGTACAGGTTGACCAGCACTTGCTCCAGGCGGTTGCTTTCGCACATGGCGAAGATGTCGTCGGGCGGCAGTTGCAAAGTAAAACGCACATTTTCCACCTGCAGCCGGCGTTCGACCAGGAACAGGGCGTTGCTGATCGCCGTGGGTATCGAGACGGAGGTCAGGCTGGTCGTCGACTTGCGCGCAAAAATCTTCAATTGCCCCGTAATGGTCCCCATCCTGGCCGCAATTTGCGAGATCTTCGCCAGGTTGCGCCGCGCATCGTCGAGCCGGCCCCGTTCGAGCAGGATGACGGCATTGTCGGACATGGTGCGCAGCGCCGTCAGCGGCTGGTTGAGTTCATGCGTGATGCTGGCCGACATCTGTCCCAGTACGGCCATCTTGCCGGCCTGAAACAGTTCATTCTGTGTGATGTGGAGTTTCTGCTCGGCCTTGCTGCGCACCTCGATTTCCTGGCTCAGGCTTTGCGTCATGGCATTGAGTTCCGAGGTGCGTTCCTCGACCATGGCTTCCAGGTTGTCGTAGGCATGCTGCAGGTCTTCGCGGGCGCGCAGTTTTTGCGCCACGGCCGCGCGGCGCTGGCGCAGGTAAAAGAACAGCAGCATGAAAAAGCCCAGCAGCACGCAAGAAAAGGCGGCCGCCGCGCGGGCGCTGGCCTTGGCCTGCGCCAGGTCGGACAGGTAGATGAAGGTCCAGCCTTGCGGCGACTTGAGCTTGATCTGCGTCATGACGCTCGAGCTGGTCTTCGGCGGCGTGTCGGCGTGTTCCTGCTCGCGCACGCTGATCACGCGCGCGCCATTGCCCAGTTGGCGGTCGGAAACGAAGGGAATGGCTTCCAGCTGCTTCGAGTAATACTGGCGCGTGCGGTTGAGTTCTTCGACGATGGCGGGCGACAGCGGCGCCAGGGTCTTGTATTTCCAGTCCGCCATGGAACTGAGGAAGATCACGCCGTGCTCGTCGGCCAGCATGACCTTGTCGGCGCCCTGCACCCAGCGTTTTTCCAGGTTTTCCAGGTTCACCTTCACCGTTGCCAGGCCCAGCATGTGGCCATTCTGGTAGATGCCGTGGGCAAAGAAGTAACCGGGCTCCAGCCGCGTCGTGCCCACGCCGTAGAAGCGGCCCGGCGTGCCGCGCAGCGCATCCTGGGCGTAGGGGCGGAAGGAGATATTGTCGCCAATAAAGCTGTCGGGCTGCTGCCAGTTGCTGGCTGCCCGCGTGTTGCCGTCGAGGTTGCTGATGAAAATGGTCGACGATTTCGCCTGGGCATTCATCTGCTCGAGGTAATGGTTGACCGTGTCGACCAGCACCGGGTCCTCCGGGTGCTGCAGCAGGCGGATGACGTCGCGGTTCAGCTCCAGGGTCTTGGGCAGGAAGTCGTATTTCTCCAGTGCATTTTCCAGGCTGCTCACATACACCTCGAGGCGCTGCGCGCCGCTCGCCTGCAGCTTGCCGATGGCGATGCGTTCGGTCCAGAAATACACGAGCCAGACGGTGGCCAGGCAGGCGGCCAGCACCACGCCCCAGGCCAGCGTTTCGCGGCCCGACCGTTGCGACAGGCGCTGGCGCCAGGAAAGGGAGGATTTGGTAGTACTGCTATTCATAAAATCAGCTGCCAACTTGCAAGAACCCACAGTATCGCATTTAAGTAATCGCGGAAATAAAAAAGCCGCCGGATGTGCATCCGGCGGCCTGCGCTAGCGTGAGCCGCGATTAGAACGTGTGACGCATACCGAGGTTGAAACCGCTGTTGCCGGTGCCATTGTCGGTGGCGTTGCCGACGACGAAGGTGGCGCCGTTCTTGTTGCTGATGTGGCCATAGCCGGTGTACAGGTCGCTGCGCTTGGACAGGGCGTAGAACGCGCCGATGGCCCATTGCTGGGCGTCACGGTTCAGGTTGCTCTTGTCGTTGTGGCGGATGTACGAAGCGACCAGCTTGGTGGCGCCGAACGGGGCGCTGAAGCCGACGAGGATGTCGTTGCTCTTGCTGTTGTCGAGGGCGCGGTTGTCGGCGTAGCCGAAGTTGCCTTGCACGACGCCAAAGTCGTAGCGCGTGGCCAGCAGCGTGTTGCGCGTTTGCTGGGTCGCCAGCGCATTTTCCTTGCGGTGGTGCGTCAGGGTCACGTTCAGCGGACCATCGATGTAGTGCACGGCGCCGCCCATGCTGCGGTTTTTCGCATTGTCGCCGGCCACTTCGCCGAAGCCGTACGCCAGGTCGGCCGACAGCTTGCTCCAGGTCGGCGTGCTGTATTGCACCATGTTATCGACGCGGATATTCGTCACCATCAGGTTCGATGCCGTGCCGGCCAGACCGATGACGAACGGATCGGCCACGTCGCGCAGGGCCAGGTAGTACGGCGAATATTGGCGGCCCAGGGTGACGGCGCCGGCGCTGCCGGTCAGGCCGACATACGCCTGGCGGCCGAACAGCAAGCCGCCCTGACCCGAGGTGCCGGTATCGATATTGAAACCGCTTTCCAGCACGAAGGTGGCGGCCAGGCCGCCGCCCAGGTCTTCCTTGCCTTTGAAGCCGATGCGCGAGCCCGAGGCGACGCCGGAAGCGACGCGGTTCAGGCGGTCTCCGGCCGCATCCTTGTCGAACACCAGGCCGGCGTCCGCCACGCCGTAGACGGTCACGCTCGATTGGGCCATGGCGCCGGTGGAGGCTGCGCCGAGGGTCAGCAGGGTAAACAGGACTTTTTTCATGAAAATCTCTCTAATAGGTTGGAATGACTACTGATCGCACTACCTGACTGCTTGTTACTCAACATGGACAACAAATAAATGGCCCGCTTGTGGCGGGCCATGGCGCTATCAGGCTTTGCTAGCGTGATCCGCTTCGCCCCAATGGCTTTCCGTGTTCTGGTTGGCCGCGTTGGCCGCGGCTGCTTCTTCCTCGGTGGCCAGGCCGCCTTCCCACTTGGCGACGACGGCCGTGGCGACGGCATTGCCGACCGCGTTGGTGGCCGAACGGCCCATGTCGAGGAATTGGTCGACGCCCATCAGCAGCAGCAGGCCCGCTTCCGGAATATTGAACTGGTTCAGGGTCGCGGCAATCACCACCAGCGAGGCGCGCGGCACGCCGGCCATGCCTTTCGAGGTCAGCATCAGCAGCAGCAGCATGGTGATCTGCGTGCCGATCGACAGGTCGATACCGTAGGCTTGCGCGATGAACAGCACGGCGAAGGTGCAGTACATCATCGAGCCGTCCAGATTGAACGAGTAGCCCATCGGCAACACGAAGCTGGAAATCTTGCGGTCCACGCCGAACTGGTCGAGCGCCGTCAGCAGTTTCGGATACGCCGCTTCCGAGCTGGCCGTCGAGAATGCCAGCAGGAATGGTTCGCGGATCAGGCCGACCAGTTTGAAGACGCGCGGGCCGATGACGACGAAGCCGGCGCCGATCAGCAGTGCCCACAGACACATCAGGCCCAGGTAGAAGCCGCCCATGAACTTGGCAAACGTGACCAGCACGCCCAGGCCATGCGTGGTGATGACGGAAGCCATCGCGGCGAACACGGCCAGCGGGGCCAGATTCATGATGGTGCCGGTGATGCGCAGCATGACTTGTGCCAGCTGGTCGACGACGGCCGTCAGGGTCTTGCCCGATTCGCCCAGGCCGGCCAGTGCGCCGCCGAAGAAGATCGAGAACACCAGCACTTGCAGGATTTCATTGTTGGCCATGGCCTCGATCGGCGACTTCGGCACCAGGTGCGTGAAGAAATCTTTCAAGGTGAAGGCGGCCGTTTTCAGATTCGTTGAAGCGTGTACGTCCGGCAATGGCAAGCCCAGGTTGGTTCCCAGCTGCATCAGGTTCGACAGCACCATGCCCAGCGCCAGCGAGACCAGCGAGGCGACGACGAACCAGCACATGGCTTTCAGGCCGATGCGGCCCGCCGTCTTGCCGTCGCCCATGTGGGCGATGCCGACCGTCAGGGTGGAAAACACCAGCAGCGCAATGATCATCTTGATCAGGCGCAGGAAGACGTCGGTGACGATGGAAATATTGCCAGCGATTTGAGCGCTGAGCTTGGCATCAGGGAAGGCGGTGTTGCATCCATAACCGACGGCAATGCCGAGGATCATGGCAATCAGGATGTACAGGGTTAATGGCCGTTTCTTTTTCATTTTGACTCCTCCGGTGAAACGCCGCTATGAGCGGATTATTGATAGCGAGCAACTCAAGCTTGGAGTCAATATTTCTCAAAAACAAGCCCTTGCGTGCCAGCGATTATTTGCAGCAAAACCTGTACATAGCAAAGGATATGCCTGAAATGGAAATTTGGGACCTAACTTCTTAAGTTGTTGATTTGAGGCGGCTTTTTTGTTGCTTAGATGTTGCAACTTTGCACGCTTGCGCGAAATATTGGACGCGGCAGGCCATCGCTGTATGACTTTTCATACGCTAGTTACGGCAGGGGGCGCTGCGACAAAAAGATAAGATTGTCAGGACAATAAAAAAGCCCCTCCGAAGAGGGGCTTGATGTGGCGCAATGTGTGTTCTCTTGACGTTAGAACTTGATATTCGCCGTCAGGCTGAACGAACGGGGCTGGCCTGGCGTGTAGCGGAAGCCGGACTTGTTGATGGCTGCCACATAGGTCTTGTCGGCCAGGTTGTAGGCATTCAGCTGCAAGTCGAGGTTCTTGTTGACGGTATAGGTTGCCATGGCGTCGAAGACCCAGTAGGCATCCACGCGGGCCGGCGTGCCGACGGCGCCATCGGTGCCGCGCAGCATTTCACCCACGTAACGCGCGCCGCCGCCGATCTTCAGGCCGAACGGCAGGGTGTAGGAAGTCCAGCTGGTGAACGCCTGTTTTGGCGTGTAGGTGAGGCTCTTCTCGCCGCTGGCCGTGAAGACCTTGTTCGACTCGACCTTGGTATTCATGCGCGTATAGCCGGCGCTGACCAGCCAGTTCGGCATGATCTCGCCCACCACGCCCAGTTCCAGGCCTTGCACGCGCTTCTTGCCGGTCTGGTAATAAATGGTCGAGATGACAGGATCTTGCTCCACTTCATTCTTGACGGTGGTCTGGTAGACGGCGGCCGACAGCGACAGTTTTTGCTTCAGGAAGTCCCACTTGGTGCCGATTTCCTTGGTGATGGTTTCCTGTGGGTCATAGTTCGGGTTTTGCGCGCTGTTGGCGGCGGTGCTCAGGCCGAAGTTGACGCCAGGCGGTGCTTTCGACGTGGCCAGCAAGGCGTACACGCTGCTGTCCGGCGTCGGCTTGTACATGGCCGAGATCTTGCCGTTGGCCAGGGTGTCGCTCAGGGTCAAATGGGTCGGAATCGGCGTGCCCACTGGCAATGGCTGTACCGCGGGCGCAGTCACGGCCCCTTGCAGGGTGACGGCGTCATACGTGGTGTTGAAGTGGTCGAAGCGCACGCCGCCGTTGAAGATCCACTTGTCGCCGAACTTGACGGTGTCGAACACATACAGGCTTTGCGTGTTGACTTCGCCTTCCGTGAAGGCGCCGCTGCGCACGGGATTGTGGCCGGTGACGGTGTCGCGCGGATTCGGGTGGTACAGGTTCGCTGCCGGCAAGGTGCCCAGGCTGGCGGGCACATAGCTGTAGTTGGTCTGTTTTTCGCTGGTGAACTCGGCGCCGGCAACCACGGAGTGCTTCAGCACGCCCGTGTCGAACTGTGCGCTGACGACGGTCTGGTTGGTCAGGATCGTGTTTTCCTGGTCCTTGACGGTGCGCAGCGAGCGCGCCAGGGTCCAGGTCGACGGATCGGCGGCGACCGGCGTCTTCAGGTTGGCCATGCTGCCCATGAAGGCCGTCAGCAGGTAATCCTGCTTGGTCTTGCCATAGCGCGTGGTGTTCTGGATCTGCACGTTGGGCGAGAAATCATGGTCGATGCGCAAGGTGCCCATGTCCGCCTTGACCTTGTCGTAGTCCGAGGTGGAGCCGTAGAAATTCTTCGGATCGACCCTGGCGGCGCCGTTCAGGAAGGTACGGATGACCGGTTGCTCCTTCGTGGCGACGTCCGGCGTCGAGTAGCCAGGCAAGCCGATGGTCGGCACGCCGCCGTCGGGCACGTTGTCCTGGTCCACGTGCAGGTAGCTGGCCGTGATGCGCGTCGGTTTGCCGATGCCGAAGGTGACGGTGGGCGCGAAGGCCCAGCGCTTGTTCTTGACTTCGTCGCGCGCCGGATTGCCGCTGTCCTGCGTCATCAGGTTCAGGCGCATTGCCGTGCCGGTATCGCTGTCGAGGATGCGGTTCCAGTCGGCCGTGGCGCGCTTCTGCTTGCCGCTGCCGGCCGTCAGCAGCGAGTTGAACTTGTTTTCCATGCTGGCCGTCTTGCTGACCAGGTTGATCGAGCCGGTGGGCGAACCGCGGCCGCTGTCCGTGCCCGCCGGGCCCTTCAATACGTCGATCTGTTCGATGTTGAAGACGTCGCGCGCGATGGAACCCACGTCGCGCACGCCGTCGACATAGATGCTGCCGGACGAATCGAAACCGCGCATGTAGACGGCGTCGCCCGTGTTCGTGTTGCCGTTTTCGCCGAGGAAGAAGGTACCGACGCCCGGCGTGTTGCGCAGCGCGTCCGTCAGGGTCAGCGCGCCTTGCTGTTCGATCAATTCCTTCTTGATCACGACGATGGTTTGTGGCGTATTGACCAGCTCTTCCGTGTATTTCGGCGACGAGGCTTTTTCGGCCTTGAAATCATTTTCCTTGGAACCAATGACCTTGACTTCGTTCAGGGTTTGCTGCGATGTCGGGGCGCTTTGGCCGGCCGGGTCGGCCGCCTGGGCGGCGACGGGCAGCAGCATCACGGCCAGGGCGGCGCCGATGTGCTGGTTGAAACGGGTTGGGGCGTGTTTGCGGCTCTTGATTGCCATCTTGCTCTCTCGATAAGGTCAGGGTAGTGGTTCCTGGCTGGCTCTGCGCCGCAGTGCTTGGGCACGCGGGCAAGTGGCTGGCGGTGGAGACGGAATAGGCCGTATTGTAATAACTGGGCGCTATTTCGTAAATGAGAATCGTTATCAGTATCATTTGCGCAACGGATTGGGTGTGCCACAAAAAAAACACTGTAATGCCGCATACCTGCTTGCTTTGCGTCCGAGCTGCTGCTACGCGCGCAGGCGTCCGGCAGCGGGAGTATGATGAGCAACCTTTACAAATTTCTTCCCAGCATGTTGCACACTCCCGTTGCCTTCGTTCCCCTGATCGATCCTCCCGAACCGGCCCCGGCCGCCGCCGAGACGCTCACATTCGTCTTTCACCGCGGGCGCCTGCTGTTGCGTACGCCCGGGCTGACCCTGCCCACTGCCGCCGAGGCGGCCGCGCTCGATATCGACCTGAGCCGCGCCCAGCCCGTAGGCTGGTGGCAGGGCCGCTATTGCCAGACGGTCTGGACGGATTCCGAGCTGTTGCCCGCCGATAGCCCCCTGGCGTATCACGGCATGCGCTCGCTGTTCAACGCCGTCGACGATGGCTTCCTGGGCCTGGCCAGCCGCGCCGTGCAGCTGGCCGAATGGGCGCGCACGCACCGCCATTGCGGCGTGTGCGCCACGCCCATGCAGCGCACGCGCGGCGAACGCTGTTTTACGTGCGCCGCCTGCGGCATGCTCGCGTATCCGCGCATTTCGCCCGCCATGATGGTGCTCATCCGCAAGGGCGAGCAGGTGCTGCTGGCCATGCACAAGCATTCGCCATCACAGCGCTTCAGTCCGCTGGCCGGTTTCCTCGAAGCGGGCGAATCGATCGAGGAAGCCGTGCACCGCGAAGTGATGGAAGAGGTGGGCTTGCGCGTGCACAACTTGCAGTACTTCATGAGCCAGTCCTGGCCGTTTCCCCATTCGCTGATGATCGCGTTTACGGCCGACTACCTGGATGGCGAGATTCGCCTGGACGAGAACGAGATTGCCGAGGCGCGCTGGTTCGGCCCCGGCGATGCGTGGCCGGAAGCGAGTTCGAGCGTGTCGATCTCCGCGCTGCTGGTGGGCGCGCACCGGCCGCCGGCGCAGTCGTAAAGCAGGGGCTGCTCAGGCAGCCTGCCGCATTTTCTATATACTGGCGGCAATTGCAAATTTTAGGGTGGTTTAGCATGTCTCAAGAAGAATTCTCCGAAAACGACTGGCGCCGGCTGATCAGCAGCCTGGGCGAAGATCCGCAACGTCCTGGCTTGCTGGAAACGCCGGCGCGCGTGGCCAAGGCGTGGAAGCACTGGACGTCCGGCTATGGCCAGGACCCGGTGGACTTGCTGAAAGCCTTTGAAGATGGCGCGGAACAGTACAACGAGCTGATCGTCGTGCGCGGCATCCCCGTCTACAGCCATTGCGAACACCACCTGGCGCCGTTCTTTGGCAAGGCCACCATCGGTTACGTGCCCAACGGCAAGATCGTCGGCCTGTCGAAACTGACGCGCCTCGTCGATTGCTTCTCCAAGCGCCTGCAAGTGCAGGAACGCATGACGATGCAGATCGCCAACGCGCTGATGGAAGTGCTGGAACCGAAATCGGTGGGCGTGGTCGTGCGCTGCCGCCACCTGTGCATGGAAAGCCGCGGCATCCGTACGCCGGGCGAAGAAACCATCACCTCGGCCATGCTGGGCGAGATGCAGCCGAACCTGGCGCTGCGCACGGAATTTCTGGCTCTGGCGCGCGAAGTCTGATTTTTAGGCGATGATGCGTGACGAAGGCGGCCTATGCCGCCTTTTTTCATGCGCGTCCGGATTCCCGTTCCGTCAGGTAGCGCGCCGGCGGCTTGCCCACCGCCTTGCGGAACATGGTGACAAAACCGCTGGTGTTTTCATAACCGAGTTCCAGCGCCACCGCTTTCACGCTGTGTCCTTGCGCCAGCCGCTGCAAGGCCAGGATAACGTGCAATTGCCGGCGCCAGCGGCCCACGCTCATGCCCATTTCCTCCAGTGATAGCCGGGTCATGCTGCGCTCGCTCATGCCGATGCGGCTGGCCCAGTCGGCCAGGGTGCTTTTATCGGCGGGCCGCGCCAGCAGCAGGGCGGCCAGGCGGCGCAGACGCGCATCGCGCGGCATCGGCAGATGCCAGTCTTCCACGGGCGCCGCCGCCAATTCATCGAGCAGGGTGGCTACGAGGCGTTCCTGCGCGCCCTGCAGCGCGATCAGGGTGGGAAAACCGGCCGCCTTGGTGATGAGTTCGCGCAGCAGTGGCGAGACGGCCACGGTGCAGCAGACGGCCGGCAAGGCCGGCGCCATGGCCGGTTCGACAAACAGGCAATAGCACTCGGCCTCGCCCGCGCCCTGCGCCGAATGCATCAGGCCGCCCGGTATCCACACGGCGCACTGGGGCGGCACGATCCACACGCCGCTTTCTACTTCGCAATGGATCACGCCCCGCGTGGCGTACAGCAGTTGCCCCTTGCGGTGCTGGTGCGGCGCCTGTTCCGCATCCTCGGGCACGCTGGCCAGGCCCACGGCCAGCAAGGGACGCAGCACGCCGTCGACGTCGAAATCGAGGATGGAGGCATCGTCGTCCAGACCCAGGCGGGCCGTCAGCATGCTGGGCAAGAGGGGATGGGGCATGGGACGACTTTGGCTGGATTGAATAATATTGTGGCTATTGTATGCAATGACGTCGGGTGCCGTCATCGGTATCGTATGGCTATCCGCAGCCCCGCTTCAACGGCAACCGCCGCCGCCAGAGTTCTGATGAAGGCCAGGAGGAACGGCAACCCCCTTGAAGGAGTCTCCCATGCAACTCGATATCACCGATTTCCCCCTCGTCTGGATGCGCCGCGACAACGCCGCCAGCGGCCCCGACGATGCCTTGTTCAGCCAGTTCGAGGACTTGCTGGCGCGCCAGCAGGCGTTTGTCATTCTCAGCGAAGAAGGCCTGGACGAAGATGGGCATGACCATCCGCAGGAAGCGCGCAAGCGCGCCGTGCTGTGGATGAAACGGCACAAGGCTGCCCTGCGCGCGTATATCCAGGGCATGGTACTGGTCGAACCGAGCGCCGCCAAGCGCCTGGCCGGCAAGGCCTTCGCCGTCATGTTCGGCCAGTTCTGGGGCTATCCCCTGCATTTCGGTACCAGCCGCGACGACGCGCTCGACATCGCCCAGCATTTGCTCAAGGCGTGGCTGCCGCCAAGGGAAAACTAACAACGCCAAGAGCACCTGACAAAACCGTAGCGAGCGGCAGTGATTTGTGGCCAAGAAGCGCAACCGTACTTCTAGTACGGTGAGCATCGCAGGCCGCAAAGCGCGCCGCGCAGTAGGTTTGGTCAGGTGTTTTAGTAGCGGTAGTCGTTGACGAAGTGTTTTGTGAAGTTGTACTTGCTGCCGCCGTCGAGCAAGTCGACCAGGCGTTTCGGCGCCGAGGCCGACATGAAGGCGTCGGCCGCGCCGCCCGTGCTGCGGAACTTCATGCCCGGACTGAGGATCTGGTTGGCGCCGATTTTCAGGTGCTGGAAGCTTTTCGTTTTTTCATTGTTGAGGATGAAGTGCAATTCCTGCTTGAACGTCAGGAAGGGGATCTTCAGCCACCAGCCTTCGTCCGTGCCATAGCTGGCGACGCTGGCAAAATGCGTGTTCTTGTCCGTCAGGGTGGGTTTGCCCAGGCGGTCGTTGATGCGTTTCATGGCTTCATTCTTGGTCATGCTGTGCTTTCGTGATTCAATCGATCTGGCGTGCATTTTGACACACGCCCGCCACCTCCGCCTGCCTTGACGCTGCCTATCTGCATCCTTTTTTACTGCAATGCAACATCGCAATGCAACATCAATTCTCATCAATTGTCGCAACGCATTAACAACACCGGGCAAAATTCATTGCTTACCGGCATTGTAAATATCGGTCGTTCGAGCGTATGCTGGAGCAGTCTGAACGTTGCCGCCAGAGCACCGTCGCCGCCGCATTCCCGGCTTGCCGAGCCGGAAGCGGACCACGCCCCATCGCCGCACAATAGAGAGTTGGAGACACAGCATGAAGAAATTGACGTTCCAGCAGAAGTTATGGATTCCCCTGATTTGCAGCCTGTTGTGCATCACCGTTATTTTTGTCTATAACGCCCTGGAAATCCGCAAGATCCGCATCGAAGAGCGCAGCGCCGATCTGAGCAATGCCGCCGACCTGGGCCTGGGCGCCGTCAAGATGTTCGGCGATCTGGCCGCCAGCGGCGCCTTGACGAAGGAAGAAGCGCAAAAGCAGGCCACGGCCGTCATCAAGAGCATGCGTTTCGGCGAGACCGGTTATTTGTCCATTATCAACCTTGACGCCGTCGTCGTGATGAATCCCGCCGCGCCGCAAACCGATGGCAAGAACATGTCGGATTTTAAGGATGCCAACGGCACCTATCTGTACCGCGACATCGTTGCCGTCGGCAAGACCGATGCGGGCAAGGGCTTCGTCCATTATTACTTTCCCCGTCCCGGCCAGAAGACGCCCGAACCGAAGATGAGCCGCGTGGTGGCCTACAAGCCATGGAGCTGGACCATCGTGACGGGCGTGTACATGGATGATATCGATGCGGCCTTCCGCCAGTCGCTGCTGACCTCGCTGGGCGTACTGGTGCTGGTGTGCGCGCTGCTGGCCGCCGTCGTCGTCGTGATCAACCGCAGCCTGCGCCATGCGCTGGGCGGCGACCCCGAATATGCGGCCGACGTGGCCGAAAAGATCGCGAATAACGACTTGAGCGGCATCGTGCGCACGCATGCCAGCGACCGCCACAGCGTGCTGTACGCGATGAAAACCATGCAAACCAATCTGGTCGACGCGATCAGCGAAATCCGCCACAGCGCCGAGACGATCGCCACGGCATCGAGCGAGATTGCCAGCGGCAATATGGACTTGTCGGCGCGCACGGAAATGCAAGCCAGTTCGCTGGAGGAAACGGCGGCATCGATGGAGGAACTGACCTCGACCGTGACGCAAAACGCGGGCAATGCCGTGCAGGCGAATGAACTGGCGCAGTCCGCTTCCGCCGTGGCGCGCCAGGGCGGCGCCGTGGTGGCGCAAGTGATCGGCACCATGGACACGATCAACGCCTCGTCGCGCAAGATCGTCGACATCATCGGCGTCATCGACGGCATCGCCTTCCAGACGAATATCCTGGCCTTGAACGCGGCCGTGGAAGCGGCGCGCGCGGGCGAGCAGGGCCGCGGCTTTGCCGTCGTGGCGTCGGAAGTGCGCAACCTGGCGCAACGATCCGCGGGCGCGGCGAAGGAAATCAAGGAACTGATCGGCGCCTCCGTCGACAGCATCGCGGCCGGCAGCACCCTCGTCGCACAGGCGGGCACGACAATGGATCAGGTGGTCGCTTCCGTCTCGCGCGTGACCGACATCATGGCCGACATCACGGCCGCCTCGCACGAGCAAAGCACGGGCATCGGCCACGTCAACCAGGCGATCACGGAAATGGATAGCGTGACGCAGCAAAATGCGGCACTGGTGGAAGAGGCGGCGGCAGCGGCGTCGAGCATGCAGGATCAGGCGGCCGTGTTGGCGCAACTGGTGGCGCGCTTCAAACTGTCGGCGCAGGAGCCGGGAACGGCGCCGCGCCTGGCGGCAAGCTCGGCTGGTGCGCCACGCGCCGTGGCGAAAAAACCGCTGCGCAGCCTGGCGGCGCGCTAAGTTCCTATTGGGCCGGTGCCGCCGCTGGCGGCGCCGGTTCGAATTCCAGCTTGTCATCGATGACCACGAATTGCCCGACCGGCTGGCCCAGGTCGGCTTTCGGGTCGTTTTCCATTTCCGTCAGCGCATTGCAGGTATTCGTTTCCGCCTGCCACAACTGCTTGCCCATGCGGATATTCCACACGCCATCGCCGGCCGCGAACAGCTCGACGGTGATGTCGGCCGGCGCATCCGTCGACAGCGTATGCAGGCGCTGGCATTGCGGCAGGTTGGTGGCCATCAGCTGCACTTCCACGGTATCTTGCCAAAAATAACGTTGCTGGCGGCGCACGGTCAGGGAATGGTCTTGCCCATCGAACATGTAGATGGCGAAGTCCTGGACACAGCCTGACAGCAGGACGGACAGCGTGACGATCAGGAGTTTGCGCATGGTCGGCTTTCTTTGTTTGTGCTCTGGAATGTCGGGATGCCTGCGTGACGGCGCTAGTGAATGCTTGCGCTGCTGGGGCGCCGTCTTGTTTTCCGCTGACGTGGCATTATATCCATGCATATCAGTTGCGGCGCGACAATAGTTCTGCCAAGTGCGCCTGCCCCTACTCATCTACCTGGAAAGACCACGATGATCGACCTGTATTACTGGACCACGCCCAACGGGCACAAGGTGACGATGTTCCTGGAAGAAGCGGGCATCCCCTACAACATCATTCCCGTACATATCGGCAAGGGCGAGCAGTTCAAGCCCGAGTTTCTCGCCATCGCACCGAACAACCGCATCCCCGCCATCGTCGACCAGGCGCCGGCCGATGGCGGCGCGCCCCTGTCCCTGTTCGAATCGGGAGCGATTCTGCAATACCTGGCCGAGAAAAGCGGGCAATTCCTGCCGGCCGACGTGCGCGGACGCGCCGAAGTCATGCAGTGGCTGTTCTGGCAAATGGGCGGCCTTGGCCCCATGGCCGGGCAAAACCACCATTTCGTGCAATACGCGCCCGAACCCATCGATTACGCCATCACGCGCTACGTCAACGAAACGAACCGGCTATATGGCGTGCTGAACAAGCGCCTGGCGGACCGCGCATTCGTGGCCGGCGACACGTATTCCATCGCCGACATGGCGATCTACCCGTGGATCGTGCCGCACGCACGCCAGCGCCAGAAGCTGGAAGATTTCCCGCACCTGGCGCGCTGGTTCGCGGCCATCGCCGCCCGTCCCGCCACCGTGCGCGCCTACGCGCGCGCGGCCGAGATCAATGTGCAGCCCACCGTCAGCGGCGACGCGAAAGGCGTGCTGTTCGGGCAGACGGCGAAGACTATCGGCCAGGTTTAATTTCCGCGGTAGGTGGAAAAGCCGAAAGGGCTGAGCAGCAAGGGAATGTGATAGTGCTGCTCGGTCTTTTCCACGTGGAATTGCACGGGGATTTCCGGGAAGAATGTTTCCTGTTTCAGCCGCGCATAGTGTTCGCCAGTTTTAAACACGATGCGGTAGTCGCCCGCCTGCATGGGCGTCTCGACTGGATACATGGCCGCGATGCGCCCCTGCGCATTCGTCACGGCGCTGCCCAGCTGTTGCCAAGCATCCCCTTTCTTTTGCTCCAGCGTGACCGTCACGCCGGCCGTCGGCTGGCCGCTCTGCAAGTCGAGGATGTGCACGCTCAAGGGATTGGCGGCCTGGGCCATGCCGGACAGGCTGGCGAAGGCCAGGGCGGCAGCGGTTTTTTTCAGATAGATCATCGTTGTTGCTTTCATAAGGTGGGGGAATCGAGTTCAGGGACGGCGGCCAGGGCGGCCTGGGCGCAGGACCGGTCTGGCAGGGCGCCACCGCCACCGGCCACGCCGATGGCGCCGACGACTTCGCCCTTGGCGCGCAAGGGCAGGCCGCCGCCCAGCAGCAACAGTTCCGGCACGGTCGTCAAATTGGCCATGTCGGGATTGCCGCGCGCGGCCACGGCCAGCGCCTGGGTATCGTTGTTCGTCGACAGGGCCGTATATGCCTTGCGCCGGCTGGCGTCCGTGTTGTGCGGCCCGACGCCATCGGCGCGCTGCACGGTCACGAGATTGCCGCCACGGTCGAGTACGCTGACGACAATATGCCGGCCTTGCGCCTGGCACGCGGCGATGGCCGCATGCGCCAGCTTGTTGGCCATTGCCAGAGAAAGATCATCGACCTGGCGCAGCTGGGCGCGCGCTGGGCTGGCCAGCAGGCACAGCAGGGTACTGCCGAGTAACAGGGTTTTCATGTGGCTGTCCGTTGATAAGGTGGCGCCAGTATGGCCAGGCGTGCCCTACGAGAAGATGATCGCCGCATGACATTTTTATCATCCGCGGCGCCCGGCGCGCGGCGTAGAATGGTTTTATATTCTCCTTAGAAAGCTGCCATGCGTATCCTGGTCATCGAAGACGAACCGAAGACGGGCGACTATCTGCTGCGCGGCCTTGCCGAGTCCGGCTTCACGGTGAGCCTGGCGCGCAATGGCCGCGACGGCTTGCACATGGCAAGTACGGAGTCACCCGATCTCATCGTGCTCGACGTCATGCTGCCCATCATGGATGGCTGGCAAGTCTTGCGCGCGCTGCGCCTGCAAGAGGGTGGCGCCGACGTGCCCGTGATTTTCCTCACGGCGCGCGACGAGGTGCAGGACCGCGTGAAAGGGCTGGAACTGGGCGCCGACGATTACCTGGTGAAACCGTTCGCGTTTGCCGAGCTGGTGGCGCGCATCCGCACCCTGCTGCGGCGCGGGCCGCCCCGTGAAGACGACGTCATCCGCATCGGCGACATGGAAATCGACGTGATGAAACGCAAGGTCAGCCGGCAAGGCCAGCGCATCACCCTGACAGCGAAGGAATTCGGTTTGCTGCATTTATTGGCGCGGCGCCAGGGCGAGGTCTTGTCGCGCTCCATCATCGCTTCGCAAGTGTGGGACATCAATTTCGAGAGCGATACCAACGTCATCGACGCGGCCATCCGCCGCCTGCGCAGCAAGCTCGACGACCCGTTCGAACCCAAGCTGATCCACACCTTGCGGGGCATGGGCTATGTCTGCGAATTGCGCGCGCCCAGCGCTCCCGACAGCGGCGTGGCCGCATGAAGCTGGCAGAACTGCGGCGCTCGCTGACCCTGCGCGTCACGCTCGTGTTCGTGCTGATCGTGGCCCTCGTGTCGGCCGGACTGGGCATGCATCTGTACCGTTCATTTGTGGCGGAAATCGAGCGCCGCGACGATATTTTATTGCTGGGTAAACTACGGCAGATCCAGCAATTACTCGGCAATGCCGGCACCCTGGACATCATCCGCGAGCGGCCCCAGTATTTCCGCGACACCATGAGCGGGCAAGAGAATTCCCTGGTGCGCATCGTGCGCGCCGATGGCACGCGGTTGATCGATGTCAATCCGAACGGCGAGAACGTCGCGCATGCTGTTCCCGTGGCCGTCGATGCGCCCGTGACGGCCAGCGACATCGTCAGCTGGACCAGCCGCGACGGCTATCCGGCCAGGGTGGTGGCGGCCAGCGCGCGCATCGGCGAGCCGGCGCAGATGGCCGATATTGCCGTTGCCCGGGTCTATGGCGACCGCACGGCCATGTTTGCCGCCTACCGCTGGCAGATCGTCGTCTCTGTCGCCATCAGCGCGCTGGTGGCGGCGATGCTTGCCAGCGTGATGCTGCTGCGGGGCTTGCGGCCGTTGCGCAATATCGCCGCCCATGCGGCCCTCGTGCGGCCGGGCAAGCTCGGTCAGCAGCTGGAGGCGCGCGGGGCGCCGACGGAATTGCTGCCCCTGATACAGGCCTTGAACGCCATGCTGGCGCGCTTGCAGGAAGGGTACGCGCGGCTGTCGCAGTTTTCCGCCGACCTCGCGCATGAATTCCGTACGCCCGTCACCAATCTGCTGGGGCAAAGCCAGGTCATGCTGGCCCGCCCCCGCAGCGCGCACGAGTATGAACAGCTGGTGTCGTCGAACGTGGAAGAGCTGGAACGGCTGTCGCGCATGATCGACAGCATGCTGTTTCTGGCGCGGGCGCAGCAGGACGAGATGATCCTGATCAAGCAAGCATTGCCCGTGCAGGACGAGTTCTTGCGCCTGGCCGATTTCTTTGAAGGCCTGGCCGAAGAACGCGAGCTGGCGCTGGCTTGCCACGGCAGCGGCACGGTGACGGCCGAGCCGCAACTGCTGCGCCGCGCGCTGGGCAACCTGCTGTCGAACGCCATCCGCCACGCGGCGCCCGGCAGCACGATTCTGTTGCGTTCGCACGCGACCAACGAGGGCGTGGAACTGAGCGTAAGCAACCTTGGCCCCGCCATCCCCGCGCGTCACTTGCCCCACCTGTTCGAGCGTTTCTACCGCGCCGACCCCGCCCGCAGCGACTCGGCCGCCTCCACGGGATTAGGGCTGGCCATCGTCACGGCCATCATGCAATTACATGGCGGCAACGCGAGCGTGGCCTCGGACGCGGCCGCCACGACGTTTACCTTGGTTTTCCCGGCGCAGCAACGTAGGTCGGATTAGCGGGGCGTAGCTACGCGTAATCCGACAATATTGTTGGCGCTGCGATGATGTCGGATTACGCGCTCAAGCGCTAATCCGACCTACGCGACCTACACAAATGGCATTATGCAGAGCCACGACGTTTCCCCTCACCTTCCCGCTCCAGCAGCGTAGGTCGGATTAGGCCAGGGGCCGTAATCCGACGTAGTGTTGGCGGCAGCGCAGATGTCGGATTACGCGCGGCGTTGCCGCGCTAATCCGACCTACGCCTGCCAATCAGCCCATCTCCACCAAAAACTCATGCATGCCCGTATGCGGCAATTGCGCGCACGCCGCCGCAAAGTGCGGCAACTGTCCCCACAGCAAGGGGTTGCCGACGATGTACACGTAATGTTGTGCACGCGTCAGGGCCACGTTGAGCAGGTTCGGCGTGGCCGCCGCCCATTGCGCGGCGCCGGCCGTGCTGTCGTCGGCTCCGAGCACCAGCATCACCACGCTTTGTTCCTTGCCCTGGAAGGTGTGCACGGTGCCCACCATCTGGCTGCTCCACTGGCGCAGTTCGCGCGCCGTGGGCGCCTTGCCGTAGCCGAGGCGGCGGTCCCAGTCCATGTCGACGATGCGCGAGCGCAATTCGTTGCGCACGGCCTTGAACGGCGTGATCACATACATGTCCGGCAGCTTGCCGTCGCGGCGGTATAGTTTTAATAATACTTCCAGCACGAAATCGAGCTGCACCGGCACCACCTGCTTGTAGCTGACGGCGCCGACGGCATCGATCCAGCGGCTCGGTCCCCGCGTCAGGCCGCGCGCGCCTGCCGGCGGCGTGCGTTCAGCTAGCCCATAGACCATCTTGTCTTCGTAGGCGATGCTGTTGGCCAGCGAAAACATTGGCTCCACGCAGCGGCGGTGCACGCGCAGGGGGCTGCCGATCCACAGGGGCTGGGCGCTGCCGGCGCCGACCGTCGCGCCATAGCGGTTGGCTTTGTCGGCCAGCGTCTGCACGGAAACGGAAGTCGGCGCGTAGCTGCCATCCTGCGTATGCGGCGACAGGGCGGACAGGGTTTGCACCAGGCGGCCCGGCACCGTGAACACGGGTTCGATCTGCAGCGGGTCGCCCACGACGACGGCCCGTTTGGCGCGCCACAGGCTGCCCAGCGCCGCTTGCGGCACGGCCTGGCCCGCTTCATCGATGAACAGCCAGCCCAGCGATTCGGGGCCCATGCCCTGGAACTGGCGCGCGAACGAGGCGAACGTGGTCGACACGACGGGCACCACCATGAACAGGCTGTGCCAGACCATGGCGACGTGCGACTGGTCGTAGGCGCGCTTGTTTTTCAGCAATTTCGACACGGCCAGCAAGTTGCCGCCAAAACCGGGGCCGCCCTTTTTCGCCACTTCCGCCAGCCACGCTTCATGCAGGGCCAGGGCCTTGGCGAACAGGCGCGAGCGCAGGCGCGCCAGGGCCGGTTCATGCCACAGGCCGCCAATCTGCAGCGCGTCGCCGTCCAGCTCGTCCAGGGTCGCCGGCGCGATGATGGTGGGAAAGCGCAGGCGCGCGCGGCGCAGCAGCTCCGTGCTGTCATCCCATTCGCGCTGGCGCGATTGCGCCGTGCGCAGCGCGATGTGCAGGCCATGGCGTGCCCGTTCGCAGCGCGGCTCCAGTTCGCCCTTCAAGAGCAGCTTGATGGCGGAGACGTCGCGCGCTGCCTGGCGCTGCGCCTCGGCATTGGCGATGACGGCGTCCTTGTAGGCGCGCGCCGGAGCCGTGCGGAATAGCCGGGCAAAGAAGCCGGGCTGCGTCAGCGCCACCAGGCGCTCTTCTTCCAGCAATTCCTTCTTGCTGGCGAGCAAGGTGTCCTGCTGCGCCAGCGCGCCGGACAGGGCGGCATTCGCCGCATCCATCTCTTGCTCGGCTGCAATCAACGCTTGCTGGCTGGCCTGGATAAAATCGGCTTCCGTACAGGTGCCCACGGCTTGCCACAGGGCCGCGTATTGGGCGTGCTCGGCCAGGGCCTTTTCCACCACGTGTTCCGTCTCGCGGAACTCGCGCGCCGCCTGGGCGAAGCTGACGCCCTGGTAGCTGGCCAGCCACTGGCGGATATTCTGCGCGTTCGGCGTCTTGCGCGCCGTGGTTTTATCCCAGTCGTCGTCATAAAAATTGCTGACGAAGCGGCGGCGGTTGGCGCTATTGCCCAGCGCGCAGGACATCAAGCCCCATGGCGCTTCCGTGTCGCCCAAGGCACGGTTGGCGCCATTGCCATCGGCCACCACGCGGCGCGCCACGCTTTCAAAGTAACGCGTGCGCGCCCATTCCTTGCCCAGCTGTTTCGGTTTTGGGAGGTCGCCGGAAATGTTTTCCACTGCCGCATTGTTCGACGAGGCGACGACCATTTCAAAGCCCGTCAGTTCCGGGCGCAAGCGGGCGATGGTGATCGGGTCGCGCACGCCTTCGAAGGCCACGGCCACCTTGCCGATGAAGGCGTCGCCGGCGCGGTCCAGGCAGGACAGCACGCTGGCGCGGCGCACGATGTTGTCGGCGAACAATTCGCGCAGCAAGGTCGTCTTGCCCGTGCCGGGCGGACCGTTGACGGAAAAGATGCCGCGCTCATGCAAACTGGTGCGTGCGCCGTGGATGGCGAACTGCTGCATCAGGCTCATGGCGTAGCTGGCGTCCTCCAGCCAGTGGCCCCGGTTCATATTGGCCGGATTGAGCATGGCGGCCAGCGCCTGGCGTCCGGCCGGGCTGTACAGGTCGATGCGCTCGTCCTGCGCCAGCGGCGTCAGATAGGCGGCGACCGTCGCGGGCAACTTGCCTCCACGCAAGGCGCGGATGATCTGCTCCAGGTCATCGAGGTAAAAGCTGTTGAGGATATCGATGCTGGGTTCCACCGTGTCACCGAAGTCCAGGCTGCGGTTCTGGCTGGCCTCAGCCAGGTCGTTTTCCGCCACGGCCGCGCGTTTCTTGCGCGTGCGCAATTCCAGCACGGCCAGCGGCTGGCCGGCGGACGGGTGGAAACCGGCCCAGTCGCGCAGCAGGTCGGCCAGGGCCGCGATTTCCACGCCGGACAGGGGCGACGAGACATTGCCTGCCTCGTCCGCTATTTGCTGCGATACTCGGCTTGCCGCGAAATTGCGCAAGCTGTCCTGCAGCGCCAGCTGGCTGTCGCTGAAGGCGTCCAGGCTCAGGCCGGACCAGTCCGGCGTGCGGGCGCGGCCCAGGGCCCACGGCAAGGTCGACACGGAGACAGGGTCGAACTGCGGCTCGCCCAGCGCATTGAGGTTCAGGCGGGCAAAGCACGAGCGTCCCAGCAGCTCTGTTTTTTCTGTTTCGGCCATGTTTTCCGGGCCGTTGGCCGGCGGGCAAGCCTTGTTGATTTCGGCCTTGTCGAACACGCCGAGGAAGAGCGAAAAGCCGTCGATCTCGCGGTCGGAAGGCACTGGCCATTGCGTGGCGAACTGCGGCGGCAATTGCACCAGCTGTTCGCGGTGCAGGAGACGCACGGTGGACTGGTCTTCAACGTCCGTGATTTGATTCAGGTCAAACGGGATAAAGAATTCGATCTTGTGCCAATACTCCAGGATAGCCAGGAGGCGCTGCTGTTCTGCCTGATTCATGATGACCAATATTTTGTAAAGCGAGCGAGGATTGTAAAGCGTATGCACGCTGCACGTTTTGCACTTTTGCCTATTGCGCGGGCTTTGCCGCAAAAAAAGTGGTATTGGCGGACGAAAAAAAGCCAGGCAGCAATTTCCTGCCTGGCTTTCCCGTGGGGAGGATGTTGCTATTGGTTAAAACTCTTCCCATTCGCTCTCGGCACCGGCATTGCTGCGGCGTGCCGGCGCGGCCGCGACGACCTTGCGCACGGGTACGGGCTTGGCCGCGGGGCGCGCGATGGCTGGCGCTGCCGGTGCTGCGCGCACAGGCGTCAGTTTGGGCGCGCTGGCGACATGGTTGCCGGTCTTGAAGAAGCCCACCACATGCGCCAGTTCGCCCGCCTGCTCCTGCATGCTTTGCGAGGCGGCGGCCGCTTCTTCCACCAGGGCCGCGTTTTGCTGCGTCACTTCATCCATCTGGGCGATGGCCATGTTGATCTGCTCGATGCCGATGGTCTGCTCGTGCGTGGCGGACGTGATTTCGCCCATGATGTCGGTCACGCGCACGATGCTGTCGACGATGTCGCCCATGGTCTGGCCCGCTTCATTGACGAGGCGCGACCCCGTGTCCACATTGGCGACGGAGGCGGCGATCAATTCCTTGATTTCTTTCGCTGCGCCAGCCGATCGTTGGGCAAGATTGCGCACTTCCGTCGCCACCACGGCGAAGCCACGGCCCTGTTCGCCCGCGCGCGCCGCTTCCACGGCCGCGTTCAAGGCCAGGATGTTGGTCTGGAAGGCGATGCCGTCGATGACGCCGATGATGTCGACGATTTTCTTCGACGAGTCATTGATCGTGCCCATGGTGTCGACCACTTGCGAGACGATGCTGCCGCCGCGCACGGCCACCTCGGACGCGCTTTTCGCCAGCTGGTTGGCCTGGCGCGCATTGTCCGCATTCTGCTTCACGGTCGAGGTCAGTTCTTCCATCGACGAGGCCGTTTCTTCCAGGGAACTGGCTTGCTCTTCCGTGCGGGAAGACAGGTCGAGGTTGCCGGCGGCAATTTCGCTCGATGCCGTGGCGATGGCATCCGTGCCATGGCGCACTTGCGCCACCACGCCCAATAAACTGTCGTTCATGGCCTTCAGGGCGCCCAGCAGGCGGCCCGTTTCATCGCTGGAATTGACGACGATGTGCGACGACAAGTCGCCCGAGGCCACGGTTTCCGCCACGGCCACGGCTGCATTGATGGGGCGGGTGATCGAGCGCGTGATGATCCAGGCCACGAAGGCGCCCAGCAGCACGGCCACGCTGCCGAGGACGATCATGGAGGCGCGCGCGCTGGCGCTCAGCGTTTCGGCGTCCGTCGCCGCCTGCGCCGCCTGCTCGGCTTCATACGCGACCAGGCTGTCGAGCGCGCCCAGCACGATCTTCAGGCTCGGCGCCGCTTGCTGGGTCAAAAAGGCGATCGCCTCTTCCGTCTGGCCCGCGTTGCGCAGCTCGATGACCTTGTTGTTCAGCGGCGCGCCCGATTTCAGGGCCGCGTCCAGCTCGGCCATCAGCGCCGTTTCCTTGTCCGTCGAGATTTTCTTTTGCAAGGTTTCCTTGGCGGCGCCGTACTTCTTGCGCGCTTCGCCGATCTTTGCCAGTTCCGCCTGCACCAGCGCTTCCGTCGGCGCCACCACCACGCTGGTGATCGCCAGGGTAATGTTGCGCACGTTGTCGCTCATGGTATTGGCCGCCGCCATCTTGACGTTCTTGTCGGCCACGATATCGTGGGTGCGGGCGCTCAGTTGCCCCATCGAGTACAGGCCGACGAGCAAGACGGCCACCAGCAGGCCGAGGACGACAGCAAACCCGATCCCGAGCCGGGTGCCGATTTTGAATTGTGTGAGTGACATGATTGCTTTCGTGTTGCGGTATGGTGAGGAAACGTCGGACGGACCGGGGCTACGGGTTTGTACGTATGGGCGGCCAGCCTGTAATTGTTCCTCAAAATTCCGCACTGCAATACAAATAATTGTATCAAGTCCGTGAAAAGTTCAAGAACTGGCGGCAAATGAAATAAGTTGTCGCATGGAAACAACGAGCGCTACCGCAGGAAACATCAGCGCTGGGGAAACACGTGGGCAGTGAGGAAGTCGATGAAGGCGCGCAGTTTCGGCGTCAGGTGGCGGCTGCTGGGCCACAGGATGCGAAAGGCGCCGTCGTGCCGGCGGTGCGCGTCCAGCACGGGCCGCAGGCGGTCCGCTGCCAGTGCCGCCCGCACGGCGAAGTCGGGCAGGGCGGCGATGCCCAGGCCGCTTTCGGCAAAGTGCAGCAGGGTGTCGACGTTGTTACAGTTGAGCACAGTCGGCAAGCCGGCCGCGTGCAGGGCATTCCACTCGGGCAAGGGCCACGCCTCGACCTTGCCGCTGCTGGGAAATTTGTACAGCAGACAGGTGTGCTGGACCAGCTCGGCTGGTAGCAGCGGCGTGCCGTGTTGCGCCAGGTAGGCGGGCGCGGCCACCAGTTGCAGCTGGAACTGCCCCAGTTGGCGGCTCATCAAACGGCTGTCGGCGCTTTCGCCCGCGCGCACGACGGCGTCATATCCCTCCTCGATGACGTCGACCCGGCGGTCGCTGAAATCGAGGTCGAGTTCCACCTGCGGATAGGCGCGCGCGAACGCGGCCAGCACGGGATTGAGCAGGCTGCCCACCAGCGGCAGGCTGACGCGCAGGCGGCCCTGCGGCGCGCTCTTGCTGTTGGATAATTCCAGCTCGGCCGCTTCGATCTCGCCCAGGATGCGCCGGCAGCGTTCGAGAAACACGGTGCCTTCGCTGGTGAGCGCGATGCTGCGCGTGCTGCGGTGAAACAGACGCACACCGAGCCGCTCTTCCAGCCGCGCGATGCTCTTGCCCACGGCCGAGGCGGAAATCCCCAGCACCCGGCCCGCCGCCACGAAACTGCGCATTTCCGCCGCCTGTACGAAGGCCGTGAATCCCGCCAGATTATCCATGGTTTCCCTTTTTGATTGCGGATGTCAACGTCCGCACAGACTGAAACTATAGCCTGTTTTTCTTTGATCGCGCCTGGCTTACCTTGGCAGCCTGATCATTTGAAAGGCTGAGCCATGATGTACAACTTCTCTCCCGCGGCCTTGTCCGCCCGTATCGATCCCTTGCTCGATGCCGTGCTGCAGCAGCAGCGCCTGGTGGGCGCCGTGGTGCTGGTGCGCCAGCGCGGCCAGGACGTGTACTGCCGCGCGGCCGGCCACCTGGACCGCGAGGCGGGCACGCCCATGATGGAAGACGCCGTCTTCCGCCTGGCGTCCGTCAGCAAACCCATCGTCTCGACGGCCGCGCTGGCGCTGGTGGGACAGGACTGTCTGGGCCTGGACGACCTGGTGGCGGATTGGTTGCCGTATTTCGCGCCGCGCCAGCCGGACGGTACGGTGGCGGCGATCACCGTGCGCCACCTGCTCACGCACACGGCTGGCCTCGACTACGGCTTTTTCCAGCCGCCGGGCGGCGCGTATGCGCGGGCGGGCGTGTCCGACGGCATGGATGCGTCCCGTATGTCACTGGAAGACAATCTGCGCCGCCTGGCCACCGTGCCGCTCGCGTTTGCACCCGGTGAGCGCTGGGCGTATTCGATCGCCACCGACGTGCTGGGCGCCGTGATCGAAGCGGTGACGGGTTTGCCGCTGGCGCAGGCCGTGGCACAGCTGGTGACGGGGCCGCTGGCCATGCGCGACACGGGCTTTATCAGCACCGACGCGGCGCGCCTGGCCGTCGCCTATGTGGACCGCGCAGCGGGAGAAGCCCGGCCGCGCCGTTTGCGCGATGCGGGGGAAGACCATCTGCCGTTTCTCGACGGCATGGCCGGCTTTACCTTGTCGCCGGCAAGGGCGCTCGACGCGCACGCGTATCCGTCCGGCGGCGCCGGCATGGTGGGTTCCGCCCCCGACTTCATGCGCCTGCTGGAAACCTTGCGCCAGGGCGGCGCGCCGCTGCTGCCGCCGGCGCTGGCGCGGCAGATGGGAGCAAACCAGACGGGCGGTTTTGATTTGCCGTTCTGGCCGGGACGGGGCTTCGGCCTGGGGTTCACGGTATTGACGGACCCGCTTGCTGCCGCCACGCCGGAATCCGTGGGCAGCTGGCGCATGGGCGGCACGTATGGCCACTCGTGGGTTGTCGATCCGGCGCAGGAATTGTCCGTGGTGGCGTTCACGAATACGGCGCTGGAGGGCATGGCGGGGCCCTTTGTGACGCAACTGTGCCAGGCGATTTATGGCAACAAGGAAGCTGGCGCCAAGGACATGTCATGACGCGCCCGCACCCCATCGTCTTCCTCGCGCTGGGCCTGTTCGGCGTGTATTGCATCGAGTTTGGCGTGGTCGGCATCTTGCCGATGATCATGCAGCGCCATGGCGTGACGGCCGCGCAGGCGGGCTCATTGGTGAGCCTGTTCGCGCTGGTGATCGCCGTGGGCGGCCCCTTCCTCGTGCTGCTGGCCACGCGCTGGCGCCGCAAGCCCGTGCTGATCGTCTCGCTTCTCGTGTTTGCCCTGGCCAGTGTGGCCTCGGCGTATGCGCCCCGCTTCGGGCTGCTGCTGGCGCTGCGCATCGTGCCGGCCCTGTTCCACCCCGTGTATTTCTCGCTGGCCATGGTGGCGGCCGCCGCCCTGTATCCGCCGCAGCAGGCGGCGCGGGCCGGCGCGCATGCGTTTACGGGCACCAGCATGGGCATGGTGCTGGGCATCCCGCTGACCACGTGGATCGCCGCGCAAGTTGGCTATGAGGCGTCGTTCCTCGCCTGCGCCCTCGTGAATGCCCTGGCGGCGCTGGGGCTGTATCTGTTTCTGCCCGACACGCCGCGCGAGGCGCCGCTGACGTATGGCCGCCAGCTGGCCGTGCTGCGCAAACCTGCCCTGTGGTTCACCATTGCCGCCGCCGTGCTGGTGTTTGCCGCCATGTTTGCCGTGTATGCGTATGCGGCCGCCTACCTGCAGCAGGAGGCGGGCTTGTCGGCGCGCCAGACGGGGCTGGCGCTGGTGGTGTTTGGCGTGGGCGGCGTGGCGGGCAATCTGTACGCCGGGCGCCAGCTGGGCACGCACGTGCTGCGCACGGTCTTGCTGCAGCCCGTACTGCTGGGGCTGGCGTACTGGCTGTTGTACCGGCATGCGGGCAGCGATATCGGCTGGGCGGCGCTGACCGTGTTGCTGCTGTTCTGGGGCGCGGCGCATACGAGCGGGCTGATCGTGACGCAAGTGTGGCTCAGCAGCGAAGCGCGCGAGGCGCCCGCGTTCGCCATCGGCGTGTATATCGCCGCCATCAACCTGGGCGTGACGGTGGGCGCGCTGGCCGGCGGCATGGCCATCGAGTCCTATGGCATGCGGGGTGCGCTGGCTTGCGGCGCGCTGCTGGGGGCGCTGGCGCTGACCTTGATCGGGATCAAGGCGTGGCGCTATCGCCTGCCCTCAGTCCTCGATATGGTTGGGGATGCGAAACAGTAGATCCGTGTCACCGATATCCACGCCCGCTTGCGACAGCAAGGTGCTGGCCTGGCCACGGTGATGCGTCTGGTGGTTGAAGAAATGCATGAGCAGGCTGAAGAATTCGCGTCGGTTCGGCCCCTTGCTGTTGCGGTAGTCGAGCAAATGGTCGAGGTCTTCTTCGCGGATGGAAGCGGCCCAGTCGATGATGACCTGGTCCAGCCATTGCCGGTGCGCGTGCATGGCGGCAAAATCGTCGGCCGCGAACAGCGGCTGCGTGAGCGACGCGGGCGGCGTGATGGCGCGGATGGGATCGAGCAGCGGGAAGCCGGCCGGATGCTTGGCATAGCGCTGCAGCCACAGCGTGTCGCCCACCATCACGTGGTTCAGGGTGGCCAGCAGGGAGCCGAAAAAGGCGCCCCGCTCGCGCTCCAGCTCGCCGGGCGGCAGGCTGGCGGCCGCCGCGTAGACCTTGGCATTCATCCACTGGTTGTAGTCGGCCATCAGGCAAATGTGGGCGCAACGGCTCATGCTGGACTCCTTCAGTGGATGAATGTTCTATGTTAAACGGACTTCAGGAACGCGCGTATGCCAGCTAATAGCATTTCAATGGCCATCGCCGTCAGGATCAAGCCCATCAGGCGCTCGAACGCCGTCATGACCCTTGGACCGAGCGCCCGCTGCAAGCGTTCGGCGCACAGGAAGACGGCCAGCCAGACGGCGGCCACGGCCGTCAGCCCCGCCACGTGGGCGATCACGTCGTTCATTTCATGCGAGGAAAACAGCAGCACGGTGGCCAGGGCCGACGGGCCGGCCAGCGCGGGGATGGCCAGCGGCACGATGAACGGCTCGCCGCCCATTTCGTGGTCGCTATTGCCCGCGTTGGGCTGTGGAAACACCATGCGCATGGCGATCAGGAACAGGATCACGCCGCCGCCGATGCGCAGCGCCACTTCCGACAATTGCAAGGCGTTCAGGAAATGGCGGCCGAAGAACATGAACAGCAGCAAGATGCCGAAAGCGATCAGGCATTCGCGCACCACGACTTTCCAGCGCCGCTCGATGGGTACCCGTTTCAGGGCATTGACGAACAGGGAAACGTTGCCGAACGGGTCGGTGACGAGCAAGAGCAGGATAAATGTCTGGAAGAAATTCTGTGTCATGGCGGTGAGAGATAAGGTCAACACCGCTGCCAGGATGGGCGCGGTGCGATAAGGCTTGCGATGATAACAAGCCCGGCGGCGATCGCCCATGATTATTGATGCATAGCAGCATTTTTTTTATGCCGCGATGACTTTTGCCTGGTAAAACGCCGTCGGCGTGGTGCCGAAATGCTTTTTGAACATGGCCGTAAACGCGCTTTGGCTCGTGTAGCCATTGTCCATCGCCACATCGATGACCTTGCCGCCGCGCGCCAATTGCTCCAGCGCCCGCAGCAGCCGCGCCTGCTGGCGCCACTGGCCGAAGCGCATGCCCGTCTGCTTCTGGAACAAGCGGTGCAGGCTGCGCTCGGTGATCGCCAGTTCCTGCGCCCAGTGCGCCACCGTCAGCTGCTCGCCCGGTTGCTCCATCAGCCGCGCGCAAATGCCGCGCAGGCGCGCGTCCGCAGGCAAGGGCAGGTACAGGGGCAGCACGGGCAGGCTGCCCAGTTCGTGCAACAGCAATTGCAGCAGATGCCAGTCGCGGCTGCCTTCCGCGAAGTCGGGCGCAATGTCGACGGCCGCCACGATCAGTTGCCGCAGCAGGGGGCTGATGTCGAGCACGCAGCTGTGGCCAGGCAGCAATGGAGAATTGGCGCAGTTGACGAACAGCGTGCGCATTTTCACGGCGCCGCTCATGCGCACCTGGTGCGCGATGCCGGGCTGCAACCACACGCCGCGCGTGGGCGGCACCACCCAGCGCCCGCCCTGCGCCTCGATGGTCATCACGCCTTCGATGGCATACAGCAATTGCGCATGCGTGTGGCGGTGTACGGAAATCACGTGGCCATGCGCATAGTCGACGGCCAGCGCCATGGCGCGCGCCGTGACGGGCAGCAATTCCTGAAAGGCGGGGGAAGTGCAATCCATAAAAAGAGCGTCAGTTTTGCGATAGGTATGGACATCTTAGCGCGAGAAGGCGCGGCGCGCCTGCGGCATGATGGTTCCCCGCAACTATTCCTGGAGCTATACATGCCTGTGCGCGCCTATCTGTATCCGTTTCTCGCCATGCTGCTGTGGGCCGGCAACGTCGTCGTCTCGAAGCTGGCCGCGTCCAGCATCGCCCCCACGGCCATCACGGTTTACCGCCTGGTGCTGGTCTTGCTGGTGATGACGCCGTTTATCGCCCGCCCCCTGTGGCGCAACCGTCATGCGCTGCGGCGCCAGTGGTGGCAGCTGGCCTTGTGCGGCCTGATGTCGATGGCGCTGTTCCAGAGCCTGTCCTACCGCGCCGCCGAATCGACGACGGCGACGAACATGGCCATCGTCACGGCGCTGGCGCCGCTGATGACGGCCCTGCTCAGCGTGCTGCTGCTGGGCGAGCGATTGACTGTCGGCATGGCGGCCGGCGGCGTGCTGTCGTTCGGCGGCCTGCTGTACCTGGTAGGGCGCGGCGACGTGCTGGCCTTGCTGCAGCAGGGCGTGCATGCGGGCGATGCGCTGATGCTGCTGGCCTGCCTGATCTTCGCTTTGTACGGCGTGCTGCTGCGCCGCTGGCGTTTAACGATTCCCGCCTGGCAAGCCATCTATTGCCAGGCGCTGGCGGCCCTGGCCTGCATGCTGCCGTTTTTCCTGTTGTTGCCGCCCGGCAGCGCCAGGCTGGACGCCACCACCTTGCCCCTGATCGGCTATGCGGGCATCGGCTCGTCCATCGTCCTGTCCTATTTGTGGATCGAAGGCGTCAAACTGCTGGGGCCGAACCGCTGCAGCATCTACGTCAACCTGCTGCCCTTGCTGACGGCCTTGCTGGCCGTCGTCTGGCTGCATGAAAGCATGCATGTGTATCACCTGGTCGGCGGCGGCATTTCGCTGCTGGGCGTGCTGCTGGCGCAGACGGTACAACGCCCCCTGTTTGGCCGGCGTGCTGGGGTGTCGGGCCTTGCCTGAACGGCCATGCATAATGGCGGTTTTCGGCAGTGGAGTTGACATGCGGTACACATTTTGGACGAGCACGATGGCCATGGCCATGGCGCTGGCCTTGGGCGCCCTGGCGCCAGCGCAGGCCGCGCCGCGTTTTTATGAGGGTGCGCCCATGGCCTACGCCAGCGCCGTCGAGCGCCGCGACGGCGGCGTGGTGCTGGCTTTCCTGCGGGAAAATGGCGAGGTCAACGGCTACTATTGCCAGTGCAAGGGCATCAGTGAAAAACGCATGAATCTGGACAAGTACGGCCAGGCCAGCATCGAGGCCGTGTTCCAGCTGGATCTCGACAGCGAAGGCGAAACCACGTTCGTGCTCAGCCGCAGTGACAACCGCTTTGGCTTGCATGCCTACCGCTACGAGCGCAGCGGCGGCAAGATGTTCAAGGTGGCCACCTTGCAGCCGGCGCTGGATGCCATCGTGCGCGGTGCCAAAACCATGGACGAGGCGCGGGTGCGCGCCGCGCTGGCCCGTTTGCAGCTGATTGACTACAGCATCGCCTATGCGCCCACGGGCGTGGCCGAGTTCGACGCCATCGAGCATGCGCACGGCACCCTGGTCGGCTATTTCAATATCGACGGCGAGTTACTGCCGGGCAAACCGGCCGACGCCCCCGCGTTTGCCTATAAAAAGACGTACCAGGAAAAGGATGGCCATTTCCTCACAGTCACGTATCTGCTGGGCAAGGGCTGGGAAGGGGGCTTCGCGCCCAGTTATCACGTCAAGTGGATCACCTGGGAAACGCAGCCGCAGCGCTTTGCCGCCAGCCAGGACGGGCTATTCATCGAGTATGACGTCAATTGCTGCGTGGGCAGCGTGTTTGCCCGCGGCCTGTATGCGCAGGGCAAGCGTACCGGCGTATGGCATTACGAAGAGCCGAACACCATCCGCTCGTCTGGCGCCTTTGTCGACGACAAGGCGGAGGGACCATGGACGTATGAAAGCGGTGACGAAACGACGACGGGCCAGATGCGGCGTGGGCAGCGCACGGGGCGCTGGGAAGTGAGTCCGGGCGTGGCCGAATGGCGCGCAGCGGACATGCACAGTTTCACCGGTTACGACCATTTCGTGAAAGACCGCCTGGAGGGGCCCAGCGAGCGCCGCGTCGGTGGCGTGGTGCAATGGCAGGGTACTTATGTGAGCGGCAAAAAGCAGGGCCAGTGGGTGGAGCCCGGTGGTGGCGGCAACTATGTCGATGATGTGAAACAGGGGCCGTGGAAGAAGGCGACGCCGGACGGCGGCTGGCAAGTGTTGACCATGCTCGATGGTAAACCCGATGGCAAGCTGGAGCAGTATGCGGCCGGCGGCCAGCTGGAACTGGTCGAGCATTACCGCTTCGGTGTGCTCCATGGCACGATGGAAAGTTTTTATCCGGACGGCAAGCGGCGTTACCAGGGCAGCTTTGCCGACGGCAAGCGCGATGGCGCGGAAACCCTGTTGTTTCCCGATGGCGAACTGCCGCAATTCCATCGCAACTGGCACCAGGGCGTGCTGCATGGCGTCAACATCGAACATTTCCAGAACGGAAAACCGAAGCAGATAGGCGCCTACAACATGGGCAGGAAAACGGGCCGGTTTCAGTATTTCCGCGACGATGGACAGCTCATCGAAGAAACCATGTATTAACTAGTTGACTAAGTAATCCTCGGGAAATTAGTGTGAATTTATGACGAACAGAACCGGATGCTATGCAAGGCGCTCGCTGCGACGCAGTGCGGGCACTGCTAGCAGTGAGCAACGCCGTAGAGCGCCGGTTATGGCAGTCAGAAATCACAATAATTTATTGGGGGTTACTTAGCATAAATGGCATTCCCGCGCGACCGCGCACGGCAGCGGAATGCCAGTTCTGCGCAAAAAACATCATCCGCTTGTTACAAATCGTGAAAATCCATACTGGATGTTGCTACTAGTAATCTTTCCCTGTATCTTGCAGTCAGGAAATTAAAAGTACAGGAAACCTCGACCTCGTTGCCCTGTCTTGCACTCCTGACGATATGCGCGGGCCGCCTTTCCCCCTGCCGCCGCACACGCCGTATCGACCTGTCCTGAACAATTCACGTGATCCGCCCATCTGGCGTTTGCCGCTACCCCACCCGGCAGGCGGTGACACGGTCGCGCCCTTACCAAGGAAATTGCATGCTGTCGAATATAACAATAAAAATGCGTCTGATCGCTACCATGAGCGTGCTGGGCGTGCTGATCGCCTTGCTGGGCGTGATGAGCATTATCAGCCTGAAATCGGCCAACAACAGTCTCAACGAGGTCTACAGCAATCAGCTGGCCTCGACGCAAGCGATCGGTGAATCGCAAATTGCCCTGGGCCGCGCCCGCTTCACGATGGACCGCGTGATGGTGCACCCCGAAGCGGCCGATGCCAAGGATACCCTGGCCCGCGCGGAACAATTCATGGAAGCGTCCAACAAGTCCTGGAAGGTGTACCTGGCCTTGCCGCAAAGCACGGACGAAAAGCGCCTGTCCGACGACATGGACAAGAAGCGCAGCGACTACATGAACAACGGCTTGCTCGTCATGAGCAAGGCTTTGCGCGAAAACAATATCGAACAGGCGGACAAGCTGATGATGGCGGGGCTGACGCCGCTGTACCGCACCCTGGACCAGGCCGCCGAAACCTTGACGCAATACCAGGCCACCTCGGCCGCCAGGATGTATGCGGATAGCCAGTCCAGTTACCATACTCAGGTAACCATGGCCATCGCCGGCATGATAGTGGGCGCCTTGCTGACGATTATTTCCAGCTTCTTGCTGCTGCGCGCCATCTTCGGCCCGCTGGACCAGGCCCTGCGCCATTTCGGCGCCATTTCCGACGGCAACCTGGCCAACGACATCGTCATCACGCGCCACGACGAGATGGGCGCCCTGCTGGGCGGCCTGAAACAGATGCAGGAGCGTCTGTCGACCACCGTGCGCGGCGTGCGCGACGGCAGCGGCGCCATCGCCACGGCCAGCAATGAAATCGCCTCGGGCAACCTGGATCTGTCGAGCCGCACGGAGCAGCAAGCGTCGAGCCTGGAAGAAACGGCCTCGTCGCTGGAAGAGCTGACCTCGACCGTCAAGCAGAACTCGGACAATGCGCGCCAGGCGAACCAACTGGCCGTCTCCGCCTCGGACGTGGCGGTGAAAGGCGGCGCGCTGGTGGCGCAAGTGGTCGACACCATGGGCACCATCAGCGAATCGTCGAAAAAGATCGCCGACATCATCGGCGTGATCGACGGCATCGCCTTCCAGACCAACATCCTGGCCCTGAACGCGGCCGTGGAAGCGGCCCGCGCGGGCGAGCAGGGTCGTGGTTTTGCCGTCGTCGCCACGGAAGTGCGCAACCTGGCGCACCGCTCGGCTTCCGCCGCCAAGGACATCAAGATGCTGATCGAAGCGTCGGTGCAGAACGTGGGTGCCGGCAGCGCGCTGGTCAGTCAGACGGGCACGACGATGGACGAGATCGTCTCCAGCATCCGCCGCGTGACGGACATCATGGGCGAAATCAGCGCCGCCGGCCACGAGCAGGAATTGGGCATCGGCCAGATCAACCAGGCCGTGGCGGAAATGGATACCGTGACGCAACAGAATGCGGCGCTGGTGGAAGAAGCGGCGGCCGCCTCGGAAGCGATGCAGGAACAGGCGGCGGCGCTGGCCGAGATGGTCAGCATCTTCAAGCTCGACGCCGCCCACAGCGGCCCGGCAGCGGCCAAGCCCGCCTTGCGCAAGCCTGTCGTGGCCGCCGCAGGCGCGGCCTTGAAACGCCCGGCGCTGCGCCTGGCGCCAAGCCGCACCGCCTCGGCAGCCGCTCCGGCCCAGCCACGTGCTGCCAAGCCGGCCGCCGACAACAGCGGCGAATGGGAAGAGTTCTAAGCTAGCGAGGTTCCAGGGCCGCCTTGCTGCCCTGTTCCTGCAGCAGCGCCGCCTCGGCCAGGGCCTGGGCGCGCGCTTCTTCCGCCGCCTGTTCCGCTTTCTCCAGTGCATCGTGGCGCGCCTGCAAGGCCGCCCGCGCGCGCACGAAGACGATCTTGATGGCCGCCATCACGGGCACGGACAGGAAGATGCCGACCACGCCGCCGAGCTGGTCGCCGGCCAGCAAGCCGACGATCACCATCAGCGGGCTCACTTCCACGCCTTCGCTCATCAAATATGGGTTGACCACGTAATCCTGGAACAAACGGTAGGCGGCGATAAAGCCGATCAGCCAGAACACGTGCTCGAAACCGCTGAAACCGGCCACGACCACGGCGATGACGGCCGCCGCCAGCGGGCCGGCAAACGGGATAAACTCCAGCAGGGCGGCGGCACCGGCCAGCAGCAGGCTGTACGGCACGCCCATCAGGGAAAAGGCGATGCTGTAGGACACAAACGTGGCGATCGACAACAGCAGCAGGGCGCGCACATAGCGCGACAGCAAGATGTCGAGGTCATCGATGATGGCGCCCCAGAGTTTCTTGTTCGGGCGGTTCAGCAGGGACAGCAAGCCGTCGCGCATGTCCGGGCCTTCCTTGATCAGCAAAAAGCTCAGCACGGGCACCAGCACCAGATAGATCAGGTTGCTGGCCGCATGCATGACGGTCAAGCCCAGTTCCTTCGCCAGCGGCATGGCTTGGCCCGTACCGCTGCTCAGCTGCGTCTGCATGAAGGACAGCAGGCGCGCGCGCAACGGCTCCATGAATTCCGGCAACGGGATGCGCTCGGCAAAGTTGTTGCCCCTGAGTAGGGTCGGCAACTGATCGCTGAGCTTGATCGCCTCTTCCTCGATGCGCGCCCCGAAGATCGACCCCAGCACCGCCACCAGCAAGATCACCACCAGGAAGACGATGCCGATACTGGCCGTGCGCGGCAAGCGCTTCGGCCCGTACCGTTCCAGCAGCCCGATCAGCGGATACACGAGGTAGCTGAAGAACACCGCAAACACCACCACGATCAGGGTCGACGATACCTTGTACGTGAGGAATAACAAAAAAGCGACGAGAAAAGCCGTCCACACCATCTTGGCGACGCGCAAGTTAAAACCGAACATATGACTCCTTAGGGCAGGATGCTACGCAAGCGTGGCTGGCTTGAAGGGCTGGGTGGGCAAGGCAGGGATCGGGCCGCGCCGCACGGCCGGAAATCATACCGCAAAATGCCAAAATGCCATGCTCTTGTGCGTAATGGCAATGCTTTCCCTGTTCGCCTCCTTATTTTGTCCGCCAGCTGGCCACGGTGATGAGCACGCTGTCTTTCTTGTCCGGTTCGCGCAGGGTGATTGTGTAGCGGCCGCTCGTGTCGCTGCCCGTGAACACGACCTTGTCGTCATGGCCCTGCACTTGCGCGCCCTTGGCCAGCTTGGCATAGGTGTTGAGCACCCAGTGGAAATCGGCATAGCTGCGCAGGGTGATGCTGGCATCGGGCAGGGGCTCGTCGCCGGCCTCGGCCGCTTCCGTAGGCGTGCGCATGGGCAAACCGGCCAGGCCCGCCGGTGCGATGAGCTTGCCGCCGCTGGCGCTGCTATTCAATTCCGCGCTCGGCAGCAACAGGTGCAGCAAGCTGGGAGGAAAGCCGGGCGGCAGGTCGCGCGGCTCCCAGCCGGGCTGGCCGGGACGCGTGGTGATGTATTCCACCGCAGCAATGCTTTGCCGCTGTTCCGGCGCAGCCTGCGCCAGCATGGGCGGCAGTTGCCGCGCCCACACGAGCAGCGGCGCGGCCATCTCGTCCTGCGCGCCCGGCGGTACAAACACCGTCAGCATGGCATGGGTGGACGGCAGGCAGGCGGGCACGGCATCGCCGATGGCGGCCTGGCAATGACCGTTGACGAGGCCCAGGGCCAACAGCTTGCGTTGCGGGTCGAACAGCATGGCGGCCCGCTGCGCGCCGTGTGCGTCGGGGTTGATGGATGCCAGCACGGAACGCCCGTCGGGCAGCATGGTCCGCTGGATGTGTTCCAGTGAGCGCATGCTGTCGAGCGCCTGGAGCGCGATCAGGCTATCGCCCTGCGTGTAGTTGCCGCGCGCATAGCCGAGCAGCTTGAAGACGTCGGCGCGGATTTGCGGATGCTCGTTCAGGCTGAGCGGCGGCGACGGCACGGAGACGGGCACGGTGGCGGCCACGAAGGCGGCGTCTTCGGTCGCTTGCGTTTGCGCCAGCGCAAACGGTGACGTGCCCAGAGCCGCGCACAGTGACAGCAGGGGATAAATGAGGCGTATGTTCAATGGCAATCCTGGTCGAGAGGCCATGCCGGTCCGGGCGCCGGCATGCGCGCGCCGCGATCTTAGCATTTCAGGAATGAAACGCTTTCTGCTAAGCTAGTCTATTGAATCACTGCCCCCTTGCCATGGCCAAGATCACCATTTCCTGCAGTATTCCCGTTGACGATGAGGTCGTGACCGAGTTCTTGCACAAGTATGTGCTCCAATCGCGTGTCGGCGCGGCCAGGAAATTGCGCATGGGAGAGAAGGGCTGCTTTTATGCCTGTTCTTTGTACCAGGAAGACCATGCCAAAGTGAGCCGTTTGATCTGCCGCATGCTGGCCTTCTTCGAGGGCAAGGATATCCCCTTGACCATCCTCAAGATCGGCGCCCGGGACAGCTGGTACGAGGTGGACCCCGAGCAGCGCGACCCGTGGAAGATTGCGCCGCAAGCTCTGCTGGCGCTGCTCGATGCGGGGCCGTACGATGGCGTTCAGGCGGCGTTGAGCACGTAGCGGTTCTTGCCGTTCTTCTTGGCCAGGTACAAGGATTCGTCGGCGCGCCGGTAGCTGTGCGACAAGTCGACTTCCTTGAGCAATTCCGCGACGCCGATGCTGACGGACACCTTGCGTTCCGGCACGAAAGCCGCCTCGACGGCATCGACCAGCTGCGCGGCAAAGGCGCAGGCCGCGTTCTTTTCGCCCAGGTAAATGACGGCGAACTCTTCGCCGCCCAGGCGGCCGCACAGGTGCTCGCCTGAGAGCCCTGCGATCACCTCGGCGATCCTTTTCAGCACTTCGTCGCCCACGTCATGGCCATGCACGTCGTTGATCTGCTTGAAGTCGTCGATGTCGATCATCAGGAAATACGCGGGCGTGCGCGCCGTGCGCTGCAAGGCGCGGGCGCTCTGCGTAAACATGCGGCGGTTGTTAAGCCCGGTCAAACCATCCTTGTAGGCCATCGTTGCCAGTTCGCGCTGGGCGCGGTAGTTGTGGATGCGCAAGACGAGAAAATAGATGTTCAGCGCCAGGCCGATGATCACGCTGATGGTGACGGCCAGCACGGGCCAATGCTGGTCGGCCTGGCCCGCATGCACGGGAAACTGTCCCAGCCCCAGCATGGCCCACACGCACAGCGATACGCCCAGGTAATACGCGATGCCGCTGAAGATGGGTGCCGTCGTCAGGGTGATCATCACCCCCAGCGGCAACACCCAAAAAGCGGGGTCTTCCGTGCCCAGCATCAGCACGCGAAAGCCGAAAGCGATGAACAGCACGCTGATGGTACCGCTGGCGATAATCGCCTGCAAGGACTTCGCATACACGGTCAGCAGCAGCCCGGCCAGCATGCCCGTCACCCCCAGCGCCGCCTGCGCATGATCGAGCGAAGCGCGCGGCAGGGTCAGGCTGAACGTGACCAGCCAGCAAGCCAGGCCAAACGTCAGGATGGCTATCGAAATGAAATGCAGTTCCTTGAAAAAGCGCTGCTGCTGCTCCCGTTCTCCTGAAAAGAACAGGTAATAGAAGGCAGGCGACAGGCTGCGCGAAGTGAACATTGCATTTGTCCAGAGACAACACGCCTTGCGGCAGGGGCGCCTCCCGGCAACGGCAGGCGGCATGGTGCGCGTACAAAATTAGTTGCGCTCAGGAACTAGTGTACTGGTTTCTTGGAGGCAGTGGGGAGATGGGCGAGGAAAACGGCGGCCAGTGTACTGCCGCCGCCACAGTGGCGTACGGCGGCGAGGGGCGTCACAGCTCGCGTGCCAGGACCTGGCCGACCAGGTCCTTGCCAAAGCTGTGATGCGCCTCTTCCTCCACCAGCTGGAAACCGGCCTTGTCGTAGATCCGCCGGGCATCGGTGAGGATGCTGTTGGTCCACAACACCATTTTCGTATAGCCGACCTGGCGGCTGAAGCGCAGGCATTCTTCGACCAGGCGGCTGCCGATGCCCAGGCCGCGCGCGCAGGGATCGACATACAGCAGGCGCAGCTTGGCCGTCGTATCGTCCTGGCGCACGATGAAGACGGAACCGATCACCTTGCCGTCCTTTTCGGCGATCCAGCAGCGCTCACGGGCAGGATTGAATTCCCGCACGAAAAAGCGGCCCTGGAGAGGGTGGCCTTGGCTGTTACGGAAATCATGGAAGCTTGGCTTATGTCGGATAACATCTATCCCAGAGAAATAAGCCTTTGATTTCAAAAGAACTTTTCAAGTTCTTCATAGCGACAGGCTTCTGAATTTGACATGGGCATGAAAAATCCCTCATATGTATCATTAAAACTAAAAAATTTCGGCTTACAGTTCGCTTGTGATAAACAACACTCACAGGCGGCGAGTGTGGTCGTACTGACTATAAGATCATGAAATTTCACACCTAAAAGATGCAGGTGTGGACTGGACTGCTCCCTTGGCACCGTCTGGCGCCCACAGTCTTTTTTCGGTACTCTATGAACTGTGGTATAAGACATGAATTTTCCACACATTTTTTGTGGCAAAACTGCTAGAAAGACGAAGTTGAAGACAAAAAAAAAGAGCCTAACATTTATTGATATCTTCGCTGGATGTGGTGGGCTGAGTTATGGACTCATGGCGGCGGGATGGAAAGGTTTGTTTGCCGTCGAACGGGACGAGAATGCATTTGCCAGCCTTAATGAGAATTTGATAAAAAAAGGTGGAAAAAACCAATTCGTCTGGCCTAAATGGTTGCCTAAAACGCCACATGGAGTCGATGATGTGCTTGCTACGCATCGTGAAGCCTTGCTGGCTCTACGTGACAAAGTCGATTTGCTAGCAGGCGGGCCGCCTTGCCAAGGTTTCTCTGCCGCGGGACGGCGAGTGGCAAATGACCCAAGGAATCATTTAACTGAGTCATATCTCAACTTTGTATCGCTTGTCAGACCAAGAATTGTCCTTATCGAAAACGTGAAAGGGATAGCCGTCGACTTCGATGATGCAAATGAGGAAAGTGGAAAGATAAATTATGCTAAACGGATAATGCAAGCTTTATCTGCAGACTATACAGTCCATGCGGAGATTCTTGATACGTCATTATTTGGGGTACCCCAAAAACGGAAGCGTTTTTTCATAATTGCCACAAGAAAAGATGTGGAAGTTAGTTACGGTGAAACTCCGTTTAAATTTATTGAGCGGTTACGCTATGCATTTCTAGCTGAAAAAGGAATCTCTTCACCTGTTTCTGCTAAAAGCGCTATATCAGACTTAGAGATTATACGAAATGGTGTTAGGCCGAGTAGTGATTCGGTAAATTTTGAAGAGATTGGATATAAGGGGCCACTTACTGCTTATCAACGGCTTATGAATGCAGGAGCTGGAGCGAACGTGACCGACACCAGACTTGCCCGTCACAGACCCGAGATTAAATCTAGATTTGAGAAGATAATCGAACTGTGTCATGCCGATGGAAGACTAAATATTTCAATTTCTCCTGAATTACGTGCAAGCTTCGGCCTTAAAAAATGCGCAATACGTGTTCTAGATCCGGAAAATCCATCGCCGACCATTACAAGTATGCCAGACGATCTAATTCACTACTCTGAGCCTCGCACGCTTACTGTTAGGGAGAATGCGCGCCTTCAGAGCTTTCCTGATAACTTTGTATTTAAGGGAAAGTACACTACGGGCGGTGATCGAAGAAGACGCGAAGTACCTCGATTTACGCAAGTTGCAAACGCCGTACCCCCGCTCGTCGCTGAAGCTATTGGCCGGGCACTGATTGACTATCTTGCATCGAAGACTAATGCGATGGAGGTTTTAAAGACTGCGAAAGTTTCTCAAAGTCCTCGTGATGTTGCAATAGATCCAGCCTAAGCTGTTTCATATGCGCACTTGTATATTCCTCACCTTTGCGATTCATTAATTTTCGAACAAATCCACTCACCTCGACTCGAACGTGAGCAAGCACGTTTCTTTTCGGGATGGCCTTTTCGATATAAGCAACTAGTTTCTCATCCCAATTTTCAGCATCTGCCTTAGCTTTGAGAATTTTCCTAAGTAACTGAAGACGATTAATGCTGGTATAGGTCCCGTGTTGATCAAATAGATCGGAGGGGTGTTTTGCTGCTCTGATTGCTGCAATTGACGCCGCAAATTTTTCGCTAATTTTTTCGACGTCTATTTTAATTTGTGCTAATGCTTTTTCCTGCGTATCTGCGTCAGCGCTGTCAAATGCATCTATCAGAGCATCCATAACATAGTGGTCTATGTCGCTTGTCGTACCCATCACAATGCCGCGTGAATGGTCAATGTCGATTACTTTCTTTACAAGTGCTTCGAAAACCCCAAAAGCGGTATCTGGAAGTTCATTACGCGTTGAGCAAAAAACTCCTTGTACTCCTTGCTTGAGAACCATTGCGTTGAGATCCCCGGCCTGCGATGAATAGAAGACCACATCGCGATACGGAATGTGTGCACGGACTTCTATTAGCCCTTCATCTCCTTTTTTTCCTGGACCTAAGTCATAGTCCATCAAAATTAAGTCGACGTGATCGCTATAGACGTCGTCAGCTAAACACTCGACTGCCGCCTCGACAGTATCAACGTACTTAACCTGAAGACGAAAACCTTGTGCTCGTACATTTCGTTCTAGTTTTTCTCGCTGTGATTGCACTAAATCTTGTTGGTTCTCAACCCAGAGCAAGTTGAAGTCTAGTCTCATCGCGAAATCCTTATTAGAAATACGGTGCCTTTTCCCCCTGGCCCCCTTGTGGCTTGTATTGTTCCGTTCATTTCGCCAAGCACCATACGTACGTGATAAAGCCCTAGTCCAGAGCCATCGGTTGTAGTGAAGCCTTTTTCGAAAACCCTGCCGACATCTTCAATCAATTCGTCAAATCCTCGTCCATTATCTGTAACCGATATGTGGATTGAGTCGCGAGCGGGATGAGTAATGTCGAAATTGATATTATGTGCTCGAGCCTTCTTTGCATTCGCAATCAAGTTATCTACTACAACCGAAATATCTATAGGTTTAAATTTTTGTTCAAACCCTTTCCCGTCGGACTTTACAAAAACTTTGAGTGGTCCAAAAAGGAAATCCTTAGCGACACCGTTGATATATTGATCAATGTATTCACCCAAATCAGCTTTAATCTGTTCTGACTCAAGTCGAAAGTTTGCTTTTGTAGCAAATTTAGAAACGCCCATCACCTTTTTGTTCAGTAAGGAGATTCGCTCAACGGCGCTAAGTATGTCAGATCTTTGTATAAATTCCTGTCCAGAGATACGGACCAGAAAATTCTCTATTTGTTGATTAATGTCCACCGCATACATTGTGACCTGATGGTGGAGATTGAGAATTGTTTGAGTGTCGAGGGATGCTATTGACGTCAAAAAGAGATTTCTCTTCTTCTCTTCGGCTAGTTGTACGGTTGTACGCTCAGCTTTCGCTTCCGCAGCCTCTGCACGTTGCTCGGCTTTCTCTTTTGCGCGTCGTTCTTCGTCAGCTTGAATACGTGCTAATTCTTCAGCCTTACGAAGTTCAGCGAAACGTTTCTCTGCTTCCTCAATGTTATCGAATAAAAACTTATCTTGGGTTTTCTCAGCGATTGCACGTAGACTCCCAAGCGAAGCTTCAAATTGAGAAGACCGTTCATCGAGGATGCCAACGAGCCGTCGATTATAGTCAAGAAGTTCAACCTCTTGGTTATCTACAAGTTTTGCAACTGCTGCAGTCACGCGAGCGCGACCAGGATCCGTAAGCAAACGCGAAACATCGCCTGTATTTTTGTCTTCTTTGTCCACAAACGTTACTGGGACTACATATCGCTCTAGGCGTTTTAGGCATTGCTCCCGAACGCATTTCCGCAGCTGAAGTGCAGCTTTGGTGGCTATTAATCCAGAGTCTCGACTAGAGGATTCTTGAAAATTTTCATCAGTCCCAGATACATCTATTCGGCCGATTAGATCGCGTGTCCCCAGAAACCTTGAGAAGCCTTGTTGCTTTCTACGGTCAATTCCAAACCAATCATCGCCTTCTTCGCCAATGGGAAAAACGCGAAAACCATTTCGAAAAAGAAAAATTGAACCAAACTGGACGGATGGAACACCCATTCGCTTAGCGAATGTAATCTTGGCTGACTGGTTTAGAAAGAAGACCTTTGCCGAAAACCCAGATCCTATGAGCAATGGGTAGGCGTTAGGTTCTCGAACACGATAGATAAGTTCGCCGCGGTCTGTTAAAGAACTTTCTAGACGACCGTCTTCAGCGATATGAACTTCGATAAATGTTGTTTTTTCCTGTAATGTGGAAAAAATGAAATTGCCAACAGGTCCATTGACCATAGAGTTTGGCGAGAGTTCTTCGCCTTTCTTACTCTCTTGAATTGCAAGTAAAGCGTCTGCACTTTCTTCATCTGGAGCGCGAACGACGATCCGAAAGCCGTCTGAGTCAGCACCGAAAGGGTTGATAAGCTTAGAAAGTGCAGATTTTAGTCGTAGAATATCTTCGCGTCTCCAAGGTCGTCGCAGTCCCTCTATGGTAATAGCTGTGCCATGAGCGATGGTCGGTATCCCTGCAGGGATACCGAAGCCGGAGGTCTTTTCTACATACTCAACTGGAATACTTTCGAATCGGTCAAAATGATTGACATCAAAACGATTCCAATCAACTCGAAGAGTATGTACGGGCCCGTTTATTGCTGAACGTTGCCGAGACTGCAGAATAACCACCTCGCCCAATCGATCCGATGAAAATCGGCCAATCCCTTTACTGCCAGCGTATCGTCGCCTATCAGAAATTTCGTCACGGAAGTCTGCGGGGCGTTGTCGCTTGGAAGAATAAGCGACAAATAGCCACTTAGTTTCAATATCTTCCTGAGACATACCTGCCCCGTTGTCTGCGACTACGATAGCCTGATCGTCAAAATGGATGTCAACCTGACTTGCGCCTGCGTCAAACGAGTTCTTAACCAACTCGAAGATGGCAACTTCATCATTTGTAATGAGCTCACTGCCAAGAACGCTTTTTAAGCCACTACTGACATCAAAATGAAGAGTCGTTGGCGGATTCTGAGCTTGAGTAGTTGAGATAATGTTTCCCATTATTTATCTTTTGTTAAGATTTGCGGCGACTCCAAGTCGGTAAATATCACACTTCAACTTTTAGTCAGTTTTTTAGGCGTTTAGTTGCCGGGGCCGCTAACGTTTTAGTTTTTTACGAAGTGTATCAACAAATCTTAATAAATTTGGTAAAGGGATCAATATTTGCATTGTCTGCTACATTTTTTCACTATCGGTGACACAGGTTTTTTACCAACCTGCCATAGTTTTTACTTTCTGTGTCATCCCACATGGCTTAAACGTCAATATTCCCCGCGCGCAACGCGTTATTTTCAATAAACGCCCGGCGTGGTTCCACGTCGTCGCCCATCAGGGTGGTGAATATCTGGTCGGCCGCAATCGCGTCTTCGATCTGCACTTTCAACAAGCGGCGCACGGTCGGGTCCATCGTCGTTTCCCACAGCTGGTCCGGGTTCATTTCGCCCAGACCTTTGTAGCGCTGTTTCGAGACGGTGCGTTCGGCTTCGTCGCGCAGCCATTGCATGGCCTGGTGGAAGTCGACCACGGCGATTTCCTTCATGCGCTCGCCTTCGCCGCGGCGGACAAACGCGCCTTCGCCGATCAAGCCTTCGAAGGTGGCGGCGCCGCTGCTCAGCACGGCGTAGTCCGGGCCTTGCACGAAGTCCGCGTCGATGGCCGTCACTTTGACGTTGCCGTGGTGCATGCGTTCGATGTGCAGCTTGTGTTTTTCCGACAAATCATCGGAACGCACGTGCACGCGCACGGCGCTGTCGTTGATGGCCGTCTGCAGGGCCAGGGCGGAAGCTTCCGCCTGGTCCAGGGTCGACAGGTCCAGCTGCACGCCCGTCATGATGGCCGTCAGGGCGGCGCGGTCGATGACGCGCGTCAGACGCGTCATGATGGTGTTCGACAGGTTGAACTTGCGCACCAGTTCCGTCAGGGTGTCGCCGGAAATGCCTTCCGCGCCTTCGCGCGGCACCAGCACGGCCGTGTTCAGCGCCACCGTCATCATGTAGCTTGCTTCCTCGGCGTCATCTTTCAGATAGCGCTCGTCGCGGCCCGCTTTCACTTTGTACAGCGGCGGTTGCGCGATGTAGATGTGGCCGCGCTCGACCAGTTGCGGCATCTGGCGGTAGAACAGGGTCAGCAACAGGGTACGGATGTGGGCGCCGTCGACGTCCGCATCGGTCATGATGATGATGCGGTGGTAGCGCAGCTTCTCGACGTTGAATTCGTCCGGTCCGATCGAGGTGCCGAGGGTGGCGATCAGGGTGGTGATCTGCTCCGACGACAGCATTTTTTCGAAACGGGCTTTTTCCACGTTCAAGACTTTACCGCGCAGCGGCAGGATCGCCTGGAACTTGCGGTCGCGCCCCTGTTTTGCCGAGCCGCCTGCCGAGTCACCCTCGACGATGTACAGTTCGCACAGGGCAGGGTCTTTTTCCTGGCAGTCGGCCAGCTTGGCCGACAGGCCCAGGCCGTCCATGATGCCTTTGCGGCGCGTCAGGTCGCGGGCCTTGCGGGCCGCTTCGCGGGCGCGCGCCGCTTCGACGATCTTGCCGCAAATGATCTTGGCGTCGTTCGGTTTTTCTTGCAGGTAATCTGCCAGGGTCTTGGCGACGATCTCTTCGACGGGGCCGCGCACTTCCGACGACACCAGCTTGTCTTTCGTCTGCGACGAGAATTTCGGTTCCGGCACTTTCACGGACAAGACGCAGGTCAGGCCTTCGCGCATGTCGTCGCCGTTGATTTCCACTTTCGCCTTCTTGGCGAATTCCTGCTCGTCGATGTATTTGTTGATCACGCGCGTCATGGCGGCGCGCAAGCCCGTCAGGTGGGTGCCGCCGTCGCGTTGCGGGATGTTATTCGTAAAGCACAATACCTGTTCATTGTAGGCATCGTTCCACTGCATCGACACATCGACCGTGATGTTGGTGCCCTGGTCCGACAGGCGCTCGCCCGTGGCCTGGAAAATGGTCGGGTGCAAGACCGACTTGGCCTTGTTGATGTATTCGACGAAGCCGCGCGTGCCGCCTTCGAAGGCGAACACTTCTTCCTTGCCCGTGCGCTGGTCGGACAGCTTGATGTTGACGCCGTTGTTCAGGAAGGACAGTTCGCGGATGCGCTTGGCCAGGATTTCGTAGTGGAATTCCACGTGCGTGAAAATCTCTTCGTCGGCCCAGAAATGCACTTCCGTGCCGCGCTTGTCCGTCTCGCCGATGACCTTGATCGGCGACGTCGCGACGTCGCCGGCCATGACGATCTGGCGGTCTTGCGGCACGCCGCGCACGAATTCCATGTAGTGGACCTTGCCGTCGCGGCGGATGGTCAGTTTCAGCAATTTCGACAGGCCATTCACGCAGGACACACCCACGCCGTGCAAACCGCCCGATACTTTATAGGAGTTCTGGTCGAACTTGCCGCCCGCGTGCAGTTCGGTCATGACGATTTCCGCCGCCGAACGCTTCGGATCGTGCTTGTCGTCCATTTTCAGGCCGGTCGGCACACCGCGGCCATTGTCGGTGATCGAGATCGAATTGTCGCTGTGGATGGTGACGTGGATTTCCGTGCAATGGCCGGCCAGCGATTCATCGATGGAGTTGTCCAGCACCTCGAATACCAGATGGTGCAAGCCGGTGCCGTCCGAGGTGTCGCCAATGTACATGCCCGGGCGTTTGCGTACGGCTTCCAGGCCTTCCAGGATCTGGATGGAGGCGGCGCCGTATTCTTCCGTTTTGGCCTGGATCGGGGTGTCTTGTGGATTCTCGGACATGGACTGCTTTCTCAAATAACGATTGCTGATTGATTCGGGGCTGCTGGCTGATGACCGTAGGTCGGGTTAGCCGGAACGGCGTAACCCGACAGACGGCGCTCAGCATGTCGGATGACGCTGCGCTCATCCGACCTACGTCACTGCTGTGGTCTTTAGATCCGCATCGGCATGACGACATATTTGAAGTCGGCATTGTCCGGGATGGAGATCAGGGCGGACGAATTCGAGTCGCCCAGCGCGATGTTGACGTATTCGCATTTCAGGTTGTTCAGCACGTCCAGCAGATACGTCACGTTAAAGCCGATGTCGACGGAATCGCCGCCGTAGTCGATTTCCAGCTCTTCGACGGCTTCTTCCTGGTCCGCATTGGTCGAGCTGATCTTCATGCTGCCCGGGGTGATGATGCAGCGCACGCCCTTGAACTTGTCGCTGGTCATGATGGCGGCACGTTGCAGCGAGCGCAGCAGTTCATCGCGGCCGATGGTGAAGTCGTTCTTGTAGCCTTTAGGAATCACGCGCGTGTAGTCGGGGAACTTGCCTTCCACCAGCTTCGAGATCAGCTCGATGTCGGCAAAGGTCAGTTTCACCTGGTTGGCGGCGATGTCCAGCTGCACCGGTTCATCGTTCTCTTCCAGCAAACGCTGCAGTTCGATGATGGTCTTGCGCGGGATAATCACTTCCTGGCGCGCGAACGTCTGCTCGGTGGCGACCTGGCAAAACGCCAGGCGGTGGCCGTCGGTGGCCACGGCGATGACATTATTGCCATCCAGAACCAGCAGCAAGCCGTTCAGGTAATAGCGGATGTCTTGTTGCGCCATCGAGAAATGCACCATGTTGAACAGGTGCTTCAGCGTTTTCTGGGGCAGGGTGACGGACGCGTTGTAGCTTTCCGCCTGCTGCACGGTCGGAAACTCTTCCGCCGCCAGGGTTTGCAGCGCGAAGCGCGACTTGCCCGTTTGCACGGTCAGGCGCTTGTTGAGCAGGGTCATCGTGACGTCGCCCGATTCGGGCAGGGCGCGCAGGATGTCGAGCAGCTTGCGCGCGGCCACGGTGGTGCCGGTGACGTCCGCGCCGGAACCGATTTCCGCGTGCGTGGTGATCTGCACTTCGGTGTCGGTCGACAGGAAGGAGACATTTTCACCGTCTTTGCGGATGAGGATATTGGCCAGAATCGGCATAGTGTGCCGACGCTCGACAATACCGCTCACGATCTGCAGTGGCCGGAGAAGGGTATCTCGGGTGGTTTTGACCAATTGCATATTTATCCTCAATGTATAGGTTGAACAGTACGACGTTTAACGTATTAATTTAACAATTCTTGCCATGGGGAGCCCCGACAGACCGGCTGCGGCGCCCTCCCAGATAATAAGGGTAAAGCACGTTTTGAGCCAGTCTTGCCCAGTCGTGCTTGCAACGCCTGACAAAACCGTGGCGAGCGGCAGTGAGTTGTGGCCGAGACGCGGAGCTGTGCTTTAGCACAGTGAGCATCGGAGGCCGCAAAGCGCGACGCGCAGCAGGTTTGGTCAGGTGTTCTTAACCCTTCAAGGTTTGTTCCAGTACATGCAATTCATGGTTGCATTCCGGATTCTTGGTGCGGTCCAGCGCGATCTTGCGCACGGCATGCAGCACCGTGGTGTGGTCGCGGCCGCCGAACAGCTCGCCGATTTCCGGCAGGCTCTTCTGTGTCAATTCCTTGGCCAGGTACATGGCGATCTGGCGCGGCCGGGCGATATTCGCGGGGCGGCGCTTCGAATACATGTCGGCAACCTTGATATTGAAGAAGTCGGCTACCGTTTTCTGGATGTTTTCCACGGAAATCTGGCGGTTCTGCACCGACAGCAAGTCCTTCAGGGCTTCCTTGACGATATCGATGGTGATGTCTTTGCCATGGAAGCGCGAATACGCCAGAATTTTGCGCAGCGCGCCTTCCAGCTCGCGCACGTTCGAGCGCAGGTGCTTGGCGACAAAGAAGGCCACGTCGTCGGAGAAGGTCACGCCTTCCTGCTTGGCTTTTTTCAACAGAATCGCCACGCGCATTTCCAGTTCCGGCGGTTCGATGGCCACCGTCAGGCCCGAGTCGAAGCGCGAAATCAGGCGGTCGTCCATGCCCGTGATTTCTTTCGGATACGTATCCGAGGTGATGATGATCTGTTTCTTCGCGGCAATTAATGCCTCGAACGCATAGAAAAACTCTTCCTGCGTGCGGCTCTTGCCGCCAAAGAACTGGATATCATCGATCAGCAGCATGTCGAGCGAGTGATAGTAGTGCTTGAAATCGTCGAAACCCTTGCGCTGGTAAGCGGTCACTACGTCGCGAACGTACTGTTCCGCGTGGATGTAGCGGATTTTCGCGCCCGGATTGTCGGCCATTACCTGGTTGCCGATGGCGTGGATCAAGTGGGTCTTGCCCAGGCCGACGCCGCCGTAGAAGAACAGCGGGTTATACGACACGCCCGGATTGTTCGCTACCTGGATGGCGGCGGCGCGCGCCAGCTGGTTGGCCTTGCCGGTCACGAAGCTGTCGAAGGTCAGGTCGGTGTTGATGCGGCTCTGCTCGCGGCGCGGCGCGGCGCCGATGCTCAGTTCCGGCACGCTGGGCTGCGGTTCCGCCGGGCGCGCGCTGGGCGCGCCGCCATTCGGATCGCTGGCCGGGGTGCTGGCGGTGACTGGCTTTTTCGGCAGGGCCAGGCGCGGGTCGAGCACGAACTGCACTTCCGTCGGCGCTTCGAAATACTGTATGGCCAGCGCCGTGATGCGGCTGGCGAACTGGGTCTTGACCCAATCGAGCTTGAAGCGATTGGGCGCAGCAATGCGCAGCTTGCCCTCTTCGTAATCGAGAGGGATAAGCGGTTTGATCCACGCACTGAATTGTTGCGGTGTCAGCTCCAGTTCCAACTGCGCGGAACAGGCCTGCCAGAAATTATCCATGTATGTCTATGTGAAAAGGTGTGGGAGGGCGTATCGATTCTGCCCTGCGGTCACCGTGTTGCAAGGCCGGCGTCGCGCGAGGGCTCGCCACACGTAACGCGCTATTCTACTCCCGACTGCCAAAGTTATCCACAGGCACGACGCTTATTTTTGTGTGGCGGGGTGGGGCGCCGTGTGTATAAGAAGCGACTTATCCCCCGGTTATCCCGTCACAGGCAGTGCTGGCGCGGCCTGCGGCGCAGGCGGAGAGCTGCGCGCAAATTTCCTGGCGATCACGGCAATCCTTGACAAGAGGGGGGCATATGCTGAATAATTCAGGGTTCCCCGCCCGTATTCCGTGTTTATTCATTTGGAACGACAATATGGACTAAGCGTGGATTAACGACGCAGTACCAAATCGTAGCGAGCGGAGATGAGTTGTGGCTGAGGCGCGCAACTGTGCGAAGGCACAGTGAGCACCGGAGGCCGCAAATCGCTCCGCGTAGTAGATTTGGTGCGCGTTCAAGCGGGCGATGAGATTGGCCAGCTTGTGCCTTGGCATAAGTGCGCGATTGTCATTGGCACCAAAAACTGACGGGACGTCAGACCCGATTTTGCATTTTTTTTGTTTTTAGCGAGACCAACATGAAACGTACTTACCAACCTTCCGTCGTTCGCCGCAAGCGTACGCACGGCTTCCGCGCTCGTATGGCTACCCGTGGTGGCCGTGATGTGCTCAACGCACGTCGCGCAAAGGGCCGCAAACGTCTGGCCGTCTAGGCTTGTCGTTGACAGCTGATCGCGTGGCTAGCTGTACTCCAGTCGGCAATCAACGCGAAGGTTCACACGACTTCGCGCGCTTTCGGCGTATCGTTAAAACGGATGAATTTTCATCCGTTTTTCGTTTGCGCCCTTCGCAAAAAACAGCGCATTTTGTGCTGTACACCCGACACAATCAATTGCCGCATGCGCGGCTGGGCGTCGTTGTGGCCAAGCGTTTCGCGCCGCGCGCGGCGACCCGCAACACGATCAAGCGCGTCACGCGCGAGCTGTTTCGCAACAGCGCGATGCCGCCGGTCGACTGCGTGGTGCGTTTGTCGCGCGCCGTCAACAGCAAGGATGGCCCGGCCACCACGACCCGGCTCAAAGCCGAGCTGCGTGAAGAATTGAGCCGCCTGTTCGCGGCGCAAATCGCCGCCCAGGCCCGTTCTGTTGCTGCGCCACCACCATCCGTGCCATGAAAACCCTGCTGCTGTTCCTGCTGCGCGCTTATCAGTTGCTGATCAGCCCCATGCTGGGACAGAATTGCCGTTTCTATCCGAGCTGTTCGCATTACGCGATGGAAGCGCTGCGCGTGCACGGTACGGCCAAGGGCAGCCTGCTGGCTGCCAAGCGCCTGTGCCGTTGCCACCCCTGGAATGAAGGGGGCGTCGACCCGGTGCCGCCGGCCGATGGCAAACAATCTTCAACGACCGCTTGCGGTTGCAACCACTCCTGACAAATACCCTAATGGATATCAATAAACGTACCATCCTGTGGATCGTGTTTTCCGTCTCGCTGGTAATTCTCTGGAACGAATGGATGATCTCGAACGGCAAGCCGTCGATGTTCTCCGCGAACACGGAACAAACCGCCAAGGCGCCTGTCACCCCGGCCAAGACGGCCGCCCTGGCGCCCGCCGGCGCAACCGCCGTGCCTGGCGAAGCGACCGATCCCGCCGCGTTCAAGCGCGAAGTGATTACCATCACCACCGACGTCATCAAGGTCGATATCGACACCCTGGGCGGCCAGGTCAAGCGTCTGGAATTGCTGAAATTCAAGGGCGCGGGCAATCCGGGCTGGTTCGGCGGCTGCTTCGGCCTGTTCAAATGGTGCCAGCCTGACGAAGGCAAGCAAAACGAAGTGCTGTTCGACGTTGGCGCCAACCACACCTACCTGGCGCAGTCGGGCCTGGTCGGCGGTCCTTTCCCCACGCATAACACGGGCTTTACCGTACAGCCTGGCGTACGCACCCTGGCGGACGGAAAGCAAATCCAGCTGGTCATGGAAGCGGTCGAAGGCGGCGTCAAGCTGACCAAGACGTTTACCTTCAAGCGCGGCGACTACGTCATCGACGTGCGCCACGACGTGGCCAACGTGGGCGCCGCGCCCGTCACGCCGCAGCTGTACCTGCAACTGACGCATGACGGCAACAAGCCGGTCGGCGACTCGTTCTTCAACAGCAGCTTCACCGGTCCTACCCTGTACACGCCGCAGGACAAGTACCAGAAGATGACGTTCGAGAAGATCGAAAAAGCGGCCGTGGAAGATGAGAAGAAGGGCAACGACAACGCCATGAAGGGCCTGCATCCGCAATCGGCGAATGGCGGCTGGTTTGCGATTTCGCAACACTTCTTCGTGTCGGCCTTCGTCCCGCCAGAAAACGTCAAGCGCGACATCTTCACGAAAAAGCTCGACACCAACCTGTACGCCATCGGCAACGTGCTGCCGCTGCCGACCCTGGCGCCTGGCGCCTCGGCCAGCATGGACAGCAAGCTGTACTCGGGTCCGCAAATCGCGCACCTGCTGGAAGCCGTTTCGCCCGGCCTGGAACTGGTCAAGGATTACGGCTGGCTGACCATCATCGCCAAGCCGATCTTCTGGGTCATGGAACACATCCACAGCGTGCTCGGTAACTGGGGCTGGACCATCATCGCCTTCACGATCCTGATCAAGCTGGCGTTCTTCCCCCTGTCGGCCGCCGGCTACCGCAGCATGGCGAAGATGAAACTGGTCACGCCGAAGATGCAGGCGATCCGCGAGCGCTACAAGGGCGATCCGCAAAAGATGAACCAGGCCACGATGGAGCTGTACAAGACGGAAAAGATCAATCCGCTGGGCGGCTGCCTGCCGATCCTGATCCAGATGCCCGTCTTTATCGCCCTGTACTGGGTGCTGAACGCGTCCGTGGAAATCCGCGGCGCGCCATGGATCGGCTGGATCACCGACCTGGCCCAGCATGACCCATGGTGCATCCTGCCGGTGCTGTACGCGATCTCGATGTACATCACGACCAAGCTGAACCCGGCCCCGGCCGATCCGATGCAAGCGAAGATGATGCTGTTCATGCCACTGGCATTCTCGGTGATGTTCTTCTTCTTCCCGTCGGGCCTGGTACTCTACTGGGTCGTCAACAACGTCCTGTCGATCGGCCAGCAATGGGTGATCACCAAGAAATACGCGCCGTCCACTGTGTAAGCAGGGTTAGCGAAGTAAAAGCCCGCCTAGTGCGGGCTTTTTAATTCTTGTAGGTCGGATTAGCGTGGCAAGGCCACGCGTAATCCGACACTATCGCCAGCGTGTGCTGCGTCGGCTTACGCGCTGCGCGCTAAGCCGACCTACGTTGCTGCACCTTCCCTTGCCGTACCTATTACAATATCCCCATGAAACTCGACTCTTCCCCTATCGCCGCCATCGCCACCGCTCCCGGACGCGGCGGCATCGGCGTGGTACGCGCCTCCGGCAAAAATCTCGCCCCGCTGATGACGGCCCTGTTCGGTGCGCAAACGCTGAAACCGCGCCACGCCACCTATCTGCCGTTCACGGAAGCCGATGGCTCCATCATCGACCAGGGCATCGCCATCCACTTCAAGGGCCCGCATTCCTACACGGGCGAAGACGTGCTGGAATTGCAGGGCCACGGCGGCCCCATCGTGCTGCAGCTGCTGCTGGCGCGCGTGCTGGAAGCGGGCAAGGACAGCGGTCTGCGCCTGGCCGAACCGGGCGAATTCACGCGCCGCGCGTTTTTGAATGACAAGCTGGATCTGGCGCAAGCCGAAGCCGTGGCCGACCTGATCGACGCTTCCACGGAAGCGGCCGCCAAGTCCGCCTCGCAATCGCTGTCGGGCGCGTTTTCCAACACCATCCACGCGCTGGTGGAACAGGTGACGGGTTTAAGGATGCTGGTCGAGGCCACCCTGGATTTCCCGGAAGAGGAAATCGACTTCCTGGAAAAATCGAATGCGCGCGGTCAATTAAAAGCCGTCATCGAAGCGTTGCATAAAGTGTTTGCCCAGGCGGCGCAGGGCGCGCTGCTGCGCGAAGGCTTGAACGTGGTGCTGGCCGGCCAGCCGAACGTGGGTAAATCGTCGCTGCTGAACGCGCTGGCGGGCGCCGACGTGGCCATCGTCACGCCGATCGCCGGTACCACGCGCGACAAGGTCAGCGAAACCATCCAGATCGAGGGTATTCCGCTCAACATCATCGACACGGCCGGCATCCGCAGCGCGGGTGACACCATCGACGCCGTCGAGCGCATCGGCATCGAGCGCACCTGGGGCGAGATCGGCAAGGCGGACGTGATTTTGCACCTGCTCGACGCCGACCACGGCCCGACGCTGGCCGATGAAACCATCGTCGCCGCCTTCCCGGAAGGCGTGCCCGTGGTGCGCGTGTGGAACAAGATTGATCTGTCCGGCCACAAGCCCGGCGTCGACAACATGCCCGATGCCACCCACGTGTATCTCTCCGCGCACGAGCACATCGGCATCGACCTGCTGCGTGCCGAGCTCCTGCGCATCGCCGGCTGGCAGCAGACGGGCGAATCGCTGTACCTGGCACGCGAACGCCATCTGATCGCCTTGAAATCGGCCGGCAAGCATCTGGATATCGCCGCCGCGCACGCGGCGCAGGACGACCAGTCACTGGACCTGTTCGCCGAAGAACTGCGCCTGGCGCAGGTGCAGCTGTCGAGCATCACGGGCGAGTTTTCGCCCGACGATCTGCTGGGCGTGATCTTCAGCCGTTTCTGCATCGGCAAATAAGGAGAATCGGATGAAGCTGGTGCTCGCCGTCATGTTCGCCTGCCTGCCCCTGCTGGCTGGCGCGCAGGAAAAGTTGCCGCAGGACGTGGCGAAATTCGTCGAAAATGCGCAGATGTGCGAGCACTTCGCCGGCGAATGGGACGATAACGACAAGGCGCGCCAGCGCGAGATCACGCAGGCCGTGGCCAGCTCGTGCGGCCAGGCGCAGCGGCAGTGGAAGCGCTTGCGCGTGAAATACGCGAAGCAGCCTAAGCTGCAAAAAGTCATTGCCGAGAATGCCAATGACGCGGTGCGCAGTTTCCGGAAATAGGTGGCTGGATCCGTGATGCTGTCAGCTTCAACCCCCAGCATTTGCTGCTGGGTTTGATGAATTCACGGCCGCGTCATCCTTTCCTCCCCTTCGCCTGTTCTTCCTTGAACTTCTGGAACGCCTCGATATGCTCGGCGCGGCGCAGCACGCGCGAGTGCGGGTCGAGCGTGTACGTGGCGCCCGCCGGCAGGGGCAGTTCGCCAAAGCCCAGCGACATGGGAACGGTATGGATTTCTTTGCCGATACGCACTTCCACCGGCATCGGGAAGGCGATGTCGGCAGGCGTCTTCCATAGCAGGCGCAAGGTGTCGCCGTCGCGCACGGCGGACAGTTCCGGCAATGTCGCCTGGTACAGATAAACCTGGAAGAACCAGTCGTAATTGCTGTCCGTGACTTTGTTGACGATGGCCATGAATTCCGCCGTGCTGCCGTAGCGCGGCTGGAACTGGCCCGGCTGCGGCTGTTCCGTGCCGTAGACGAGCAGGCGCACGGCGCGGAAGAAGGCCTCGTCGCCGATCAGGCCGCGCAAGGTGTGCAGCACCAGCGCCCCTTTCACATACAGGTCGCCGCCCGGTCCGCCCTTTTTCAGGTCGTAGACTTCTTCCTCGCTTCTCGGCTTGCCCGAAACCATGGGCGCCTTGTTGACGATGCCGGCGCGCATTTGCTGCAACGAAGCAAAATACTCTTGCTCGCCCCGCAGGTACTGCATGTAGAGCGGCTGCATATACGTGCCGAAGCCTTCGTGCAGCCACATATCGTCCCAGTTGCTGTTGGTGAGCTGGTTGCCGAACCATTCATGGGCGAATTCATGCTGCAACAGCTCGTCGTAGCCATAGCTGGTCTTGGCGAATTTGTTCCCATAGGCATTGATGGTCTGGTGTTCCATGCCCTTGTGCGGGGTTTCGGCGATGCCGACTTTCTCATCGCCAAACGGGTAGGGGCCGATGACGCTTTCAAAAAAGTCTAGCATGGGCGGCAATTCCGCGAACAGGGCGCCCGCCTTGGCCTCGCTTTCCGGCAGGTACCAGAATTGCAGGGGGATGCGGTTGCCGTAGCGGCTCGCATACTCGCCCTGCAGGCTATGGTAGGGCGCCACGTTCAGGGCGATGCCATAGGTGCTCGGGTGTTTGGCGCGCCAGTGCCAGGTGCGCCAGCCGTCGGCCTCATCCATGCCGAGCGCGATGCCGTTGCCGGCCGCCACCAGCGGCGCCGGTACCTGAATGTGCTGGTCGATCAGCTGGGCCTTGCCCATCGGGTGGTCGATGCACGGCCAGAACAGGTCGCAGCCTTCGCCTTGCACGGCGCTGGCGAACCACGGCGCGCCAGCGGCGGTGCTCGACCACACCATGCCGCCATCCCACGGCGCTTTCACGGCGACGTGCGGCACGCCGTGGTAGACGATGCGGATGCTGGTGCGCGCGCCTGCCGCGAGGGTGGCCGGCAAGGTCATGCTCAGGCGGCCGTCCGGGTTGGCATAGTCTTGCGGTCGCAGCGCCTTGCCGTCGATTTCGATGGCATCGACGGGCAGGTTGCGGTCCAGGTCCAGCGCGAAACGCGAGATCGGCTGCGTGGCCAGGAAGGTCAGGCGCGCATCGCCGGCAATGCTGCGGCGGGCGGGATCGATGCGCAGGGTCAGGTCGGCGTGTTCGAACACCACCGCCAATTGTTCCGGCGTGCGTTCGGCACCCGAATTGAGGGTGTAGGCGGTGGGCGCGCGCGTGGCGCAGGCGCTGAGCAGCAGGCAGGAGAGCAGCAGGGGGATGTGTTTCATGGCGAGCGCGCAAGTGAGCGGAATACCGATTGTAGTGTGAAGTGACAACGTTGTCGTTTGGAAATTTCGAGATGCCGATGGGGCAAGCGTGGCCGCGGTTGAGAAATGTCATGGGCTTCAAACTGTGCTGACGTAATCTTGCTGAGCGGCCTTGAAGTGCCGCCAGGAAAGGAAGCGCCATGGACAGCGAACAGCCGGAAGTCGTGGAAAGCAGGGGGATGGCGGCGCCGCCATTGCCTTCCCTGTCGCAATTGATCGCAGTGCTGCCGCCGAAAGGCGCATGCTGGTACTGCGACAAGCCGCTCGATGCCGTGCGCCGCTTCTGCTGCAAGAGTTGTTGCGTGGCGTATGCGGAAGAGGCGCAGTTCAACAGCTGAGCGGTAACGGGCTGAGCGCTAGCGCCGCCGCAGCAGCGCCGCCAGGGCGCCGTCGAAATCGAACTCATGCGCGGCGGCCGCCACTTCCTGGTAGACGTTCACGCCCAGGCTGGCCGCGAGCAGGCTGGCCGAGTTTTCCAGGATGTCAATGGCGGCGCCGTCGCCTTCGCGCAGATGGCTGGCCAGGCGCGCCAGCAGCAGCTGGATGGCGGGTGCGGCCGGGTCGGGCGCCACGTCCTGCGCCGCCGTGTGGGTTGCCTCCGGCGTGCCCAGCATGCTGCTGACCGCGCCGAGCAATTGATCCTGCGCCAGTTCCAGCTGCTGCATCTGCTGGGCCAGGTCGGGCGCCTGCGCACGCAGTGCCGACTCCAGGGTTGCCGCCAGGCCGTGCACGTGGCGCGCGCCGATCATGCCGGCGGCGCCTTTCAGGGTATGCGCCTTCAGGCGCGCGGAAGCATAGTTGCCCGTGTCGAATTCGGCGCGGATCTGGCACGGCGTGGTGCCGTGGTCATGCAGGAAGCGGCGCAGGATTTTCAGGTACAGGATGCGGTCGCCCATGATGCGGCCCAGTCCGTTCTCGACGTCGAGAATGCGGACCATGTCGGATGCCGCAACGGCGGCATCATCATCGCAAGCGGCGTGTGGTTTCAGCATGCTGTGCAGAGCGCCCCAAAACTTGTCAATTGCTGTAAAGCAGGAACAGCTATTTTACATCCAGTCGTCCTCGATGCTGCGCCCGCTTGGCACGGCGAGTCGCCCTAGCGCGTGCTGAATGACCAGCTCTGCGTGACGTCCGCGCCATTGACTTTGCCGATGAAACTCACGTCATAGCTGGTGTTCGCGTTCAAGGCCGACAGCGGGATGATGGACGCGGCCGAGACGGGCGTATGCACATCGTTGCCGCTGGTGAGCAGGCGCACGGCCAGGTCCGCGGCGGCGCCGCGCTGGCGCACGCTGAACGCCGTCACGCTGACGGGCGTGCCGTAGTTGGCATGCACGCTGATCGGGTAGCCGACCACATCCTGGTTCGGCACGGGATCGGGTGATTCGTTATCGCTGGAGAAACTGACGGCCACCTTCTGCTGTCCGCTGTAGGGATAGGTGACGATCTGCGCCGCCGCCAGCCCGGGTCCATAGCTGCGGTTGCCGGCCAGGTCGGTGGTGAAATACGCATAGCCGGTGCCGCTGACGGCCGCGCCCGCGCCGCCTTCCTTGAACAGCGGCTCGAAAATGACGAAGCGGTGATAGATGGCCGTGACCAGCTCTTCGGCCAGGTAAAAGCCGGACGTGTTGCTGGCGCCGGCGATGACTTCGCCCTGCAGCGAGGTGACGACGTAGCCGGCCTTGGCCAGGCGGTCGCCCAGTTTGACGCCCGTAAAGCCGGGCTTGCCCTGCACCTGCTCGTGCGCCACCGTACTGTTGAGATTGAGATAGCTGGAGTGGCCCAGGGCTGCGCTGTCGATCAGGCTATTGCGCACCAGCGGAGACAGGCCGATCTGGCTGCGCCGGTAGTTGAACCAGTTGAAGCCATCGGTGGCGATATTGTTGCTGAGGACGGGAGCGCCAGGCTCCTGCGTCAATTGCCCGGCCGGGGTCGAGGTGCTCAGCGACGTATTGCCGCTATCGCCGCCACCGCCGCAGGCGCTCAGCAGGGCTGCGCTCAGCAGGGCGGGTATCCAGTATTTCCAACGCAGTGACGAGGCAATCAAGTCGACTCCTGTATAGGTGGGCGGACAGCGTGCTGCCCTGTAAAACGATTCTAAGGTATTTTGATCGCTCGTAGAGCATCGATGAAAAGATATGTCCCGCTCGTGCGGGGACGGTGCCGCCGCTGCGCAGGGTAGAATGAGCGTAGCGCAGCGTTTGCCGCTGCATTGCCTCATCCCGCTACTTTGATTGCCCATAATTTGAACACATTGCCCAAGTCGCGCCTGCAGCGCGCCAAATACGCCTTGCCCAGCATGGTGACTTTGCTTTCGATAGCGTGCGGTTTTGCCAGTATCGTTATTTCCGTCGATAACGCCGGTGTCGGCGATGCGGATGCCTACCGCCTGGCGGCGGCGCTGCTGGTACTGGCCGGCGTGTTCGATGCGCTCGACGGCTACGTGGCCCGGCTGACGGGGACCAGCTCGCAGTTCGGCGTGCAGCTCGATTCCATTGCCGATGTGATGAATTTCGGCTGCGCCCCGGCTGTCTTGTTGTATTGCTATGGTTTTGTGCAGATGGGCGTGCACGATCCGCTGCTGTTGCGCTTTGGCGGCATGGCCAGCTTCTTCTTTGTCGCCTGCGGCGCCATGCGCCTGGCGCGCTTCAATGTGAATGTGGGGCGCACCGACCCCCTGTATTTCGTCGGCATGCCGATCACGGCCGGTGCCGCTTGCGTGGCGGCCGTGGTGGTGGCCTGGCCGGCGCCCATCGATTCCATGCTGCACAGCTATCTATTGATGCTGCTGCTGGTCGGCGTGGGCAGCCTGATGGTGTCGACCTTGCGCTTCCCCAGCTCCAAGCAAAAGAAAAGCCTGGCTGCGCTGCTGGTGCTGATCCTTGCCATCGCCCTGCTGGTGTGGCTGAAGACCAGTTTCTTTGCGCTGTTCTTCGCCGTCTACATCGCCGCCACCCTGCTGCTCAACCTGGCGTGGTACCTGGGCTGGCGCGGCATTGCCTTACCCCAGGTATTCAACGACCCGGACGAGATTGATTAAACGTTAAGCCACCTCGTGCCCGCGCGCGGCGCGCAGGATGGCGAACCAGTCGCTGCGGCTGAGCGTGAACTGCGTGCCTTCCACGGCCACGCCCACCGCTTCGATGCGTCCCGTGCCCGTCAGCGGCAGGGGGCGGCATGGCAATTGCATGATCCAGGCAAACACCACGCTGGCAAACGGGCGCTGCAGCTGGTCCGCGATCTGCTTGATGACATTGCGCAAGTTCTCCACATTCGCATCGCCGCCCTGGAACAGCCGTCCGCCCGCCAGCGGCGACCAGATCATCGGCGCCACCCCCACGTCCTGCAAGCCGTCGAAGGTTTCGTCGAACAGGGGCGCCACGTGCAGCGGCGAAAATTCCACCTGGTTCGTCACCAGCGGGAAACGCCGGTGCAGGCACTCGAATTGGTGGCGGCTGAAGTTCGATACGCCAAAGTGCAGCACCTTGCCCGCTTGCCGTAGCTGGGTAAACGCGCCGGCGATCTCGTCGAAATCCATCAGCGGGTCGGGGCGGTGGATCAGCAGCAAGTCCAGGCGGTCCGTCTGCAATTGGCGCAAGCTGTGTTCCACGGAACCGGTGATGTGCGCCGCGCTCGTGTCGTAATGCTGGATGGCATGGCCGGGACGGTGCGGCGACAGCAGCTTGATGCCGCACTTGCTGACCAGCTCCATCTTGTCGCGCAAGCCCGGTTGCAGGGCCAGCGCTTCGCCGAACAGCCCTTCGGCGCTGTAATCGCCATAGATATCGGCATGGTCGAAACTCGATACGCCCAGCGCCAGGCATTGCTCGATGAAGCTCAAACGCTGCTGCGCCGACATATTCCACTCGCCGATGCGCCACATGCCGGCGACGATGCGCGACAGTTCGGGACCGTTGCCGCTTAAACGGCTGCGCGGCGCTTGCAGGCTGGCGGGAAATACATGGCTCATGGGCTGGCTTTCTGGTGGTGGCGAAGAAGGTGACGCCACGATTATATCCAGAGCTACAACATGCTGCGGATAAAGCGGCAGCAACGCTCCTGCAGCGCAGCATCGAGCTGGCCGCCCAGTTGCATCTGGTACACCAGCGCCGATTGCAGCATGAAGGCGAACAGCCGCAGGTCGAGGTCGGCGCGCACCCCGATGTTGACCAGGCGCTGCACCACCAGGGTGATCCACGGCGCGACGATCTGCTCGCGAAAGCGCAGTTGCGCCGCCGTATCGTCGTGGATCAGCACCAATAAATCGCAGGTGAAGCGGCCGTCGGCGTTCAGGTTGTCGAAGATGCGCGCGCAGATCGCCTCGATTTCCTGGCCGTCCGGCATGTCGAGCGCGCGCTGCAGCTTTTCCGCCGTGCGCTTGACGAGCGCGTCGAGCAGCATGTCTTCGCGGCGCGGCCAGCGCCGGTAGATCGTCTGGCGCCCCACGCCGGCCACGTCGGCCACCATCTGTATCGTCACCGCCTCCAGTCCATGCTGGCGCACCAGCAGGACGATGGCTTCCAGTACCGCATCTTCCACGCCCGCCTTGCGCGGGCGGCCACGCACCGCTGCCTCTTTTTTGATCACGTTAAACCTGTCTCTGAATGTTTCTTTTAATTATGGTACGATGCGCACCGTAAATGCAAAGCTAGCGCTTGTCAATCACCTTGATCAATTAACCGGCAGGCGAATGCACCGCGCCGCGATACCCCAGTCATCTCTACGTGAAATCTGCCATCTGCGCGGCGCGTGTCCGCATTTTCTTTCTGACTTCCACATCCATCACTGTGGCGGCTCGTGCCGCCTGAGGACAACCTATGAAAATCATCGGGATTTCGCCCCACCGGCGCAACTTCCTGCGCAAGGCCGTCGGCGCCGCGCCTGCCGTGGCCTTGCTGGCCGGCGCCGGCGGCGGCCTGGCCATGGCCGTCTCCAAAGACCAGCCTGCCTATAAACCGCGCTTTTTCGACGCCACCGAATGGGCCACCCTGACGGCGTTGGTCGACCGGCTGATCCCCGCCGACGCCGACGGGCCGGGCGCGCTGGAAGCGGGCGCGCATGAATTCATCGATGCGCAGATGAACACGCCTTACGCGTATGGCGCGCTGTGGTACATGCAGGGGCCGTTCGTGCCCTCGATCGAACAGTTCGGCTACCAGTTCCACATGGCGCCGCGCGAGCTGTACCAGAGCGCCCTGGCCGGCGTGAATGCGGCCGTCAATAAGCAGTCCGGCAAGCCTTTCGTGCAGCTGAACGCGGCCGAGCGCGACGCCGTCATCACGCAATTGCAAAAGGGCACCCTGGACATCGGCGCAGTGCCATCGAAAGTCTTTTTCAACCAGCTGCTGCAAAACACGCGCGAAGGTTATTTTTGCGACCCCGTGCACGGCGGCAACAAGGACATGCTGGCCTGGAAGATGGTGGGCTTTCCTGGCGCGCGCGCCGACTACATGGATTGGGTGGAGCAGTACGGCAAGAAATACCCGTTGCCTCCAGTATCCATCGCCTGAAAACGTCCATGGCGGCGTTGCACTGCCTGGTCGTACTAGCGTACTGCCTGCGGCAATGCGCCTTGCCCTGAACCTTTTCAGTTATTCGTAGCAGATCAAAGAAAAAGAAAAACCATCATGAGTGATATCAAACCCGATGTAAAAATGAAGCCTGTCGATGCCGTGATTGTCGGCTTCGGCTGGACCGGTGCCATCATGGCCAAGGAATTGACGGAAGCGGGCCTGAACGTGGTCGCGCTGGAACGGGGCGAGTACCGCGACACCTATCCCGACGGCGCCTATCCGAAGACCCTCGACGAGCTGACCTATATCCAGCGCAGCAAGCTGTTCCAGGATATGTCGAAGAGCACGTTCACCTTCCGCCACAGCATCACGGGCGTGGCCGTGCCCTACCGCCAGATCGGCGCCTTCAAGCCTGGCACGGGCGTGGGGGGCGCGGGCTTGCACTGGTCGGGCATGCACTGGCGCGTGTTGCCGGAAGAGCTGCAGATCCGCAGCCACTACGAACGCCGTTACGGCAAGAAATTCATTCCCGAAGGCATGACGATCCAGGATTTTGGCGTGACCTATGCCGAACTGGAGCCGCACTTCGATTTCGTCGAGAAAGTCTTCGGCACCTCGGGCCAGGCGTATAAAGTCAACGGCATCGTCGTCGGCGACGGCAATGTGTTCGAGGGCGACCGCTCCGACAATTACGCGCTGGCGCCGCAAAAAGTGCCGTACACGGCCGAACTGTTCCGCCGCGCGGCCAAGGCCGTCGGCTATCACCCGTTCGTCAACGCCTCGTCGAACGCGTCCGGCCCGTACACGAACCCGTACGGCTGCCAGATGGGGCCGTGCAACTTCTGCGGTTTCTGCTCCGGCTACGCCTGCTACAACTATTCCAAGGCCTCGCCCAACGTCAACATCATGCCGGCCCTGCGCATGGTGGCCAATTTTGAATTGCGCGCCAACTGCAACGTCGTGCGCATCAACCTCGACGGCAGCAAGGGTGGCAAAGCGCGCGCAACAGGTGTGACCTACATCAATGCGGATGGCAAGGCCGTCGAACAGCCGGCCGACCTGGTCATCGCCAGTGCCTTTGCCTACAACAATGCGCATCTGTTCCTGCTGTCGGGCATCGGCAAGCCATACGACCCCGTCAGCAATGAAGGCGTGGTGGGGCGCAATATCGCCTACCAGATGATGTCCACCATCCAGACTTTCTTCAAGGAAGACACGAACACGAATCCGTTCATCGGCGCCGGCGGCACCGGTGTCGCGCTCGATGACTGGAATGGCGATAACTTCGACCATGGCCCGCTGGGCTTCGTGGGCGGCTCGCCCGCCTGGTGCAACCCGGCCGGCTCCAAGCCCATTTCCGGCATCGCCACGCCGGACGGCACGCCCGCCTGGGGCTCGGCCTGGAAGAAAGCCGTCAAGAAGAGCTACCTGAACACGGTGTCGTTCGATTGTCACGGCGCCAACATGACTTACCGCGACTGCTACGTCGACCTGGACCCCACCTACACGGACAAGTATGGCCAGCAATTGCTGCGCTTTACCTTCGACTGGAAGGAAAACGACATCAAGATGAGCCGTTTCGTCACCGACAAGATGATGAAGGTGGCCGAGGCCATGAACCCGGAATCGATCAAGGTGTCCGTCAAGAGCGTGGGCGACCACCTCGACTTGCGCAACTACCAGACCACCCACTGGGCGGGCGGCACGGCCATGGGCGCGGACCGCAAGACCAGCGTCGTCAACCGCTACCTGCAAAGCTGGGACGTGCACAACGTGTTTGCCGTCGGCTCCAGCGTGTTCCCGGTCGGCATAGGCTACAACCCGACGGGCCTCGCTTGCGCGCTGACCTACTGGTCGGCCAAGGCCATCCGCGAGCAATACCTGAAAGATCCCCGTCCCCTGGTCGCTTGATAAAGAACAAGAAGATGAACAACACATTCACCCATACCGTGGGCGCGCTGCTGCTGGCGCTCGCTTCAAGTACTGCCTGGTCGGCTACCGCGACCACCCCGAACGCCCAGCTGATACGCCAGGGCGAATACCTGGCCCGCGCCGGCGACTGCATCGCCTGCCACACGGCCGGCACGCAGGGCAAACCGTTCGCGGGCGGCCTGGGCATGGAAACGCCGATCGGCAAGGTGTATTCCACCAACATCACGCCCGACAAGAAGGCCGGCATCGGCGACTGGAGCTTTACCGATTTCGACAAGCTGATGCGTACCGGCGTGACCAGGCACGGCTATACCGTGTATCCGGCCATGCCGTATCCGTCGTACTCGCGCCTGAGCGAAGCGGACATGCAGGCGCTGTACGCCTACTTCATGCATGGCGTGAAGGCAGACCCGACGCCGAACAAGGCGGCCGATATTCCGTGGCCGCTGTCGATGCGTTTCCCGCTGACCATCTGGCGCTGGGCCTTCGCCCCCACGCCGCAGCCGTATAAAACGCCGGCCACGGGCGACGCGCAATTGCTGCGCGGCGCCTACCTGGTACAGGGCCTGGGCCACTGCGGCGCCTGCCACACGGCGCGCGGCGTGGGCATGCAGGAAAAATCGCTGACGGATGAGGGCAACACCACCTTCCTGGCGGGCGGCGGCGTGATCGACGGCTGGTCCGTGCCTTCGCTGCGCAATGAACATGGCGGCGGCCTGGCGCGCTGGAGCGCGGCGGAGATCGCCGAATTCCTGAAAACGGGCCGCAACAGCCATACGGCGTCGTTCGGCGCCATGAACGACGTGGTGGCCCATTCCATGCAGCACATGACGGATGGCGACTTGGCGGCGATGGCGAAGTACCTGAAGTCCCTGCCGCCATCGAATCCGGCCACGCCCGCGTTTGTCGCCGACGACAAGCTGGCCAAGCAATTGTTCAGCGGCATCGTCAACTCCCAGGGCGCGCAGCTGTACCTGGACCGCTGCGCCGGCTGCCACCGCTCCGACGGCAAGGGCTATGAGAAGGCTTTCCCTGCACTGGCCGGCAATGCCGTGCTGCAGACGAACGATCCCACCTCGGCCATCAATATCGTGCTGTCGGGCGGCGCCGTGCCGGCCACGCGCACGGCGCCGTCGGCGCTGACGATGGCGCCGTATGCCGACATCTTCAATGATGAGCAGACGGCGCAGGTGGTGACGTTCATCCAGACCAGCTGGGGCAATCGCGGCACGCCCGTGACGGCGGCACAGGTGGCCAAGGTGCGCAAGGTCTCGGTGCCGGTGGCGGCGTCGCAGACGGAAGCGACGTTTGCGGCAGGCCGCCACGGCACCTTCCCGCCCGTGGCGCGCCAGCCGCACCTGAAGGATGCGCCGGCGAAGTAACGTCGACGGACGAAAAAAAATGCCCGCAGCGATGCGGGCATTTTTTATGGGGAATGCTGACTGCTTATTTCATCCACAGGCGCATCGAATCCCAGGCGCGGCCGAAGATCGTGGCCTGGTTGATGGTTTCCAGCGCCACGACGGGCAGTTCCAGCAGGACCTTGTCGTCGACCATCATTTTCAGTTTGCCGACAGGGGCGTTTTCAGCCAATGGTGCGACCAGCGGGTCCTTGCGTTCCAGCACAGGTTTCATCTTGGCCGCCGTGCCTTTTGGTACGGTGACGAGCACGTCGCGGGCGAAACCGATTTTCACGGTGCCTTTCGAGCCTTTCCACACTTCCGGCGTGGCCACGGCCTGGCCCTTCGAGTACAGCTTGACCGTATCGAAGTTCTGGAAGCCCCAGTTCAGCAGCTTCTGGCTTTCCTGCGTGCGCGCCTGGTCGGACGAGGTACCCAGCATGACGGAGATCAAACGGCGCTCGCCGGTGCCGCCTGGACGGCGGGCCGAGGCGATCATGCAATAGCCGGCCGCTTCCGTGTGGCCCGTCTTCATGCCATCGACGGTTGGGTCCAGCCACAGCAGGCGGTTGCGGTTAGGCTGGGTGATCTTGTTGTACGTAAAACTCTTGATGGAATCGATTTTATAGAATTCAGGATAGTCGGCGATCACGCGCTGGGCCAGCACGGACAGATCTTGCGCCGTGGAATAGTTATCCGGGCTAGGCAAACCATGCGGATTGGCAAAACGCGTGTTTTTCATTCCCATGCGCTGGGCTTCGCGGTTCATCAGCACGACGAAGGTGCCTTCGTCGCCGGCGACGGCTTCAGCCAGCGCGACGGCGGCGTCGTTACCCGATTGAATCATCAGGCCGTGCAGCAAGTCGTCGATCGAGACGGGCGTGGCCGGGTCGATGAACATCTTCGAGCTGCTCGAATCAACTTTCCATGCGCGCACGGACACGTTTACCTTCTGGTCCAGCGCCAGTTTCTTTTCGCGGATGGCGGCAAACGTCAGGTAGGCCGTCATGATCTTGGTCAACGATGCCGGCTCGATACGGGCGTCCGGATCTTGCGAAGCAATGATCTGGCCACTGGTGGCGTCAAGCAGCAGCCAGGATTTGGCGGCGATGCTCGGTGCAGGAACGTGCTGGGCGTGGGCGGCGGATAGGAAAAGTACACTGGAGGCCAGTGCCGCTAAAAGTTTTTTCATGGAGGCTGGTCTGCGAAAAAGATGAAGGCTGAGGGCCACGCAGTTGCTGCGTACGTGGCCGCGTGGAAAAAACGGATCAATTATAGCCGTGGAGGCGCTAGTAAGCCCACACTTCAATGATCATCCGCTGCAATTGCGGGTTTGTCACCATGCCACAGCGCAATCACGAGGTTCTTGATGTGGTTGAGCTTGCGGTGGAAAAAGTGGTCGGCGCCGGGGATCACGATCACGGGGATGTCTTGTGGACGGGCCCAGTCGAAGACGGCGGACAGGGGAATTGTGTCGTCCAGTTCGCCGTGGATCAAAATGGTGTCGGCCGGAATGTCGGCCATGGCCCATTTGCCGGCCGCGCTGCCGATCAGCGCCAGGCGTTCGACGGGCGTGCCGGCGGCGGCCAGGCGTTCCTGCAGTTTCGATTGCACGAAGGTGCCGAACGAGAAACCGGACAAGGCCACGGGCAAGCCCGGATACAGGCCGACCATGTGTTCATACAGCAATTGCATGTCGTCCGTCTCGCCCGCGCCATGGTCGTGCACGCCTTCGGAAGCGCCCACGCCGCGGAAGTTGATGCGCGCCACCACGTAACCGAGGGCGACAAACGCGCGCGCCAGGGTTTGCGTGACCTTGTTATCCATCGTGCCGCCGTACAGCGGGTGCGGATGGGCAACGAGGGCGATGCCGCGCGGAGTGTCTGCCGGGAAATCGAGCAAGCCTTCCATGCTGCCCGCATGGCCGGCGAGGGTAAATTTTTCCGAGTTTCTGTTCATGATGCTCATACTGGTGGCGTAGGCTTAAATTAGGATTAAATATGCGGCTTAGATTTTCAGACGTTCGACGATCTTGCCGCCCACCAGGTGGGTATCGATGATCTCGTCGATATCGCTGGTGTCGACATAGGTGTACCAGGTCGCTTCCGGGTAGATCACCAGCAGCGGGCCTTCCTCGCAGCGGTCCATGCAGCCGGCCTGGTTGATGCGGATCTTGCCCGCGCCATTCATGTCGAGTTCCTTGATGCGGCGCTTGCAGTGCTTTTGCGCCGCTTCCGCGCCATGGTCGCCGCAGCTGTTGCGGCCATCTTCACGTTTGTTCATGCAGAAAAAAACGTGGCGTTCAAAATACGGTGCGTCGCTCATACTATGCTCCTGCTGATTCATCAATGCGCCATGATAGCGCTTATGGGTGGTCTTCGCGACGCTGGCGCTGCACATCGTCCTGCCGGTTCAGGCGATGCGAGGGCAGGCACAGGAACCACAGGGCCACGAAGGGCCACAGCAAGGCCAAAAATTGCGCCGCGCCATTAAAGTTGAGGAACTTGCCTTGTACCCAGCCTTGCAAGGTTGACATGAAATACGGGTTGATCGGCGTCGTATTCACCATCACCAGGCTCAGCAGCAAGGTGGCGGCCGCGATGCGGCGCTGCGCCACGTGCGGCGCGAAGGCCAGGCCGCCCAGCATGATCAGGCCGATCAAGAAGCCGCCCTGGGCGCCCGGCGTGATCCAGACGAAGGCGTTTTGCGGCGAAAACAGCAGCGCGCTGGCCATCGAGCGCACGATCAGGGCGGCGGCGATCAGGGTCAGCATCAGGATGGCGCGCGGCGCGGCGCGGCGCAGCAGGCACAGCAAGGTGAGCACGGCGCCCGTCATGCCGCAAGCCGTGATGATGGTTTCTGAAAGCCAATATTGCTCGACCGTTAAGATCACGTCGGGACGCAGGTACGCGGCCAGATCGATGTCGATGCCCGTCAGCTGCGACAGCCAGTCCGACAGGATGGGCAGCAGCTGGCCCAGGCCGAACAGATAGCCTTGCGGATAGATCTGCGCCAGCGGCCACAGGGCCACCAGCACCAGGCCCTGGCTGGCATGCTGGGCAAACCAGCGCTGGCGCAAGCGGTACAAATGGCTATGGTCGAGCAGCTTGCGCGCCGTCAAGGCGCCGATGATGGAGCCGATGCAGCAGCCGGCCGCATTCGTATAAAAATCCAGGTTCGACGATACGCGGCTGGGCAAATAGGTCTGCACGGCTTCCATGCTGCCGGAAATCAGCATGCCGCACAGGCTGGCGACGATAACGGCAAAGAAACCTGTGATCCTTGGAAACAGCGAATACACGATCAAGGCGCCCAGCGGGATGTAGCCGACGACGTTGATGCCCACGTCAAAGCCCGTCCAGTAACGGGGCATGCGGGTGTTTTCCAGGAACGTCAGCGGCGACAGGCCATTGCTGTGCCAGCCCGTGAACGGGAACCAGCTGGCGTACACGATCAGGAAGACGTAGGCGAGCAGGGTCGCGCGCGACACGGGCGAGGAACGGACGGGCGGCAGCGGCGCCGCCGGGCTGGCGGAGGGTGCGGGCTCGGTCATTCTTTCGGGATATTCAGCGTGCCCAGCCAGGTGAGCAGGTCGGCGGCGATGGCGTCCGAGGCGGCCGCCAGCGCCTGCGCGCCGCCTTGCGCATCGGCGCTGCCGGCCGGACCGCTGCGGCTGAAGGTTTTCTGGTCGATCAGGCGGTGGCCGCGGAACAGCGAGGCGCGCAGCGACACATGGCCGCTGCTTTGCGTCTGCGTGTCAAACGCTTGCGAAAAATCATCGACGTCGATGCGCAGCAGGGGAATACCGGCGGCCGCGTCCGTGGTCGACAGCACTTTCACGCCGCTTTGCGCCACGCGCGTCTTCAGGCGCTGGCTGAACAGCTGCAGCGGCGGCGTGTTCCAGCGGTTGTAGGCGTACGGCCGCGATTGCTGCGCATCGGCGTACAGCAGGCGGTAATACATGCGCTGGCTGTCCAGCCACGAAGGGCCGTTGGCGTCGGCGATCACCAGCACGGGCACGGCTGGCACGGCGGCCGGTGCGGCCGCCAGCGGCGCGGCAGGGCCGAAGTCATAGAACGTGGGCACGGGGCCGCGGCTGGCGCAGCCGCCCAGCAGGACGGCGCCGGCCAGGATGAGTGCGGTGAGATGGCGTGGGATAGGCATGCGGTGTTCTCCTTATTTGCCCGGTGCCGAAAAACCCGGCTCGCCCGGGCCGGGCGGGATGTCTGGGGCGCCGAACAAGATGCTCTGCGGCTGTTCATTGAGCGTGCTCATGGTGGTTTTCAGGGCGCGCATCGAGGAGCGCGCCTCGCCGCTCAGCTCGATTACCTGCGGCAAGACTTCCAGCGATACGCCATTCGCCACCGTTTCCACGGAATGGCCGACCCGGTCGACCGTGCCATTGACCTTGTCGAGCACGCCGCCGGGCGCCTGGATGTCGTTACCGAGTTTTTTCCACGTGGCCGTCAGGTCCGACACGTTCTTGCTGGCCGTACTGACGGCCGTCAAGGTTTGCCGCGTCTGTTCCGTCAGTTGCGGCAATTGCGTCAGGGTCGGTTCCAGTTGCTGGGGAATGGCGCCAAAGGCCTTGGCCGCCTTGCCCACTTCATTGAAGGCGCCCAGCATGGCCGCCTGGTTGTCGGGGCTGAGCAGATTATTCACCTTGTTGGTGATCTGCTCAGCCTGGTCGAGGATGCGCTTGCCCCGTTTTTCCAGCTGGTCGAGCAAGCCCGCGCGCAGGGGGATCAGCGACGGTTTGTCCTTGCTGGTGCCCAGCAGTGTCGAGCCCACGTGCTCGTCGTCGAGCTGGATGTAGGCGATGCCCGTCACGCCCTGGTAGCCGAGCGTGGCAAAGGTGGTGTTGGTGACGGGCGTGTCGGGCGCCACGCTGATGTGCACGAGGATTTGCCCCGCCTTTTGCGTGTCGAAGTCGATGGCGTCGACCTTGCCCACTTCCAGGCCCCGGTAGCGCACGGTCGCCTGCGGGTTCAGGCCCGGCACGGACAGGGTGGTGGCGAGCAAATACGGGACTCTTTCCACGCGGTCGCGGTTGAACCAGACGCCGAACAGGATGGCGGCCACCAGCAGTGTGAGTGTAAAAAATCCCGTCATCAGGGCATGTGATCTGTTTTCCATTACTTCTCCGCTTTCTTGTCTGTGCCGGCGTCGTCGCCTGGCTGTGCCGCCTTGGCTGCCGCCTGTTTTTCATCGAGGACGGCCAGCGCGCGCTTGCCGCGGTCGCCGAGGAAAAATTGCTTGATGAACGGGTGGTCCACTTCGATCACCTCGCGCGTGGGGCCGATGGCGATCACGTGCTTTTCCGCCAGCACGGCGATGCGCGTGGACAGGGCGAACAAGGTGTCGAGGTCATGCGTGACCATGACGACCGTCAAGCCCAGCTCGCGGTGCAGCGACTGGATCAGCGAGACAAAACTTTCCGACAAGTCCGGATCCAGGCCCGCCGTCGGTTCGTCGAGGAACAGCAGCTTCGGTTCCAGCGCCAGGGCGCGCGCCAGGGCCACGCGCTTGATCATGCCGCCAGACAAGTCCGACGGCATTTTCAGCGCATGTTCCGGGCCCAGGCCCACCATGTTCATCTTTAATAATACCGCGTCGTGCACCAGCGCTTCGGGCAGCACGCGCAATTCGCGCATGGGCTGGGCCACGTTGTCGAACACGGTCAGGGCCGAATACAGGGCGCCTTGCTGGAACAGCATGCCCCAGTGGTTGCGCAACTGCTGCAGCTGGTCGGAACTTGCCTTGTTGATATCTTCGCCAAAGACTTTGACGCAGCCCCGTGCCGGATGTTCCAGGCCCAGCATCTGGCGCAGCAGCACCGTCTTGCCCGTGCCGGAGCCGCCCACGATGGAGAGGATTTCGCCCCGCTCGATTTCCAGGTTCAAGTCCTGGTGCACGACGGTGCGGCCGAACTTGGTCCACAGATTGGTGATGTCCACCACGGGTGCGCTGCCGTGCAGGTTGAACTGGCCTTCCTTGCCGGTGCCGCAGGCGATATCGGTGTCGTTCGCCATCAGTAGCCCACTCCATTGAAGACGATGGCAAACACGGCGTCGGCCAGGATCACGACGGTGATGGCCGTGACGACGGCGGTGGTGGTGCCGTGCCCCAGGCTTTCCGTATTCGCCTTGATGCGCAGGCCGAAGTGGCAGGAGACGAGGGCGATCAGCATGCCGAAGATCACGCCCTTGCCCAGGCCGATCATGTAGTTGGCCAGCGGCACGGCATCGGGCAGCTTCTGGATGAAGTAGCGCGCCGACAGATTCAGTTCCACCTTGGCCGCCACCATGCCGCCGATCAGCGCGGCCGTATCCGTCCAGATGACGAGCAGGGGCATGGAAATGGCCAGGGCCAGCACTTTTGGCATGATCAGGCGGAAACCGTGCGAAATGCCCATCACCAGCATGGCATCGAGCTCTTCCGTGACGCGCATGACGCCCAGCTGCGCCGTGATGGACGAGCCGGAGCGGCCGGCCACGAGAATGGCGGCCAATAAGGGCCCCAGTTCGCGGATGACGCTCATGCCCAGCAGGTTGACCAGGTAGATGTCGCCGCCAAAGGCGCGCAGTTGCTGCGCGGACAGATAGGACAGCACGACGCCGATCAGAAAGCCGACCAGGGCCGTGATGCCCAGCGCCTGGAAGCCCGCATGGAAGATATTGGCGGAAATTTCACGCCACGGCCCGCGCATCGGGTGGCGCGCGAAGCGGCCGATATCCTGCGTCACCTGGCCCACCAAGGCAATAAAGCCCTTCAAATGTTCGAAAAACAGCAAAATGGCCATGCCCAGCTTCATCACGGGCGTGAGGCGGTTGGCGCGCGACGGCGGCGTTTGCAGCGGCCCCGTCTCTTCGATGCGCCGGAAAAACTCTTCCTGCGATGGCGCCAGGGTCAGCTGCGCGGGGCGCTGCTTGCCCCAGGCATTCCAGAACAGCTGGGCGCCGATATGGTCCATGCTGTCGATGGCCGACAAATCCCATTGCGCCTTGGTATCGCCCTGCAAGGGCCTGAGCTGGGCCTCGATGGCCTTGATGGCATTGTCATGCGCCAGTGCGTGCACCTGCCAGGTGCCGCTGGCAGTGACAAGGGCTCCCTGTTGGGAGCTGGTCTGGGAGAGGGTCAGTTTCGGCGATTGTACAGTCGGCATCGCGCCAGTTTAAGGGAGAATGGCGCAGACCGCCACCGCTGTTCAATCGCCGGCCCCTCAGGACGCCAGGTGGCGCGCCTGCCGCTGCGGCAGGGCGACGTCCGGGCGCACCTTGGTGTTGTTAGTACTCACTTCGCTGGTCTTGGCGTGCGCGGCCGCCTGCGCGCCGCCCGCATAGTCGCTGGCCAGCAGGGCGTTGGCCTCGGCCGCGCTCATGCCGCGCGTCTGCAGCCATTGCGCCACCAGCTTGGCCAGGCGCTCCATGGCGATGCGGTGGGTGGCGTCCGTGTGGGCATACAGCCAGTTCGAAAAATCCATGAAGTTTTCAAACGGCGCATCGCCCAGCATCCATTGCACGGTATTGGCGAAGCGGCCCGAGTTGGCCACCAGGTCCCAGTAGCGGGCGAAGCGCACGAGGCGCTGCATGCTCATGAAATCGAGCTGTTTATTGGCCAGGATGGTGTACGGCGGGTGCGGGTCGAACACCATGCCATAGTTTTCCGTATGCCGGATGATGGGCGTGCCGCGCAGCCGCTTCAAGATGCCGAACTGGATTTCATGCGGTTTCAGGGCCACCAGCTTGTTGAAGCCGGCCGCGAAGCTCGCTTCATCCTCGCCCGGCAAGCCGGCGATCAGGTCCACGTGCAAGTGGGCGTTCGATTCCTCGCACAGCCAGCGGATGTTATCGGCCGCCTTTTGGTTGTCCTGCTTGCGGCTGACCAGCGATTGCACGTCCGGATTGAAACTCTGGATGCCGATCTCGAACTGCAGCGCGCCGGGCGGGAACTTGCTGATGCCTTCTTTCAAGGCGTCGGGCAGGTGGTCGGGCACCAGCTCGAAGTGGGCGTAGATGGGATCGTTGGGATTCGCTTCGATCTTGTCTAAAAAGAACTGCATGATCTTCAGACTGGTCTTGATGTTCAGGTTGAAGGTGCGGTCGACGAACTTGAACAGGCGCGCACCGCGCGCATGCAGGGATTCCATCTCGGCCAGGAAATTCTCCAGGGCGAAGGGCCAGGCCGTCTTGTCCAGCGCCGACAGGCAGAATTCGCACTTGAACGGGCAGCCGCGCGACGCTTCCACATAAATCGTGCGGTGGCGGATATCGTCGTCTGTATACAATGAGTAGGGCAGCTGCAGTTCCGCCAGCGGCGCCTGCACGCCTGCATGGATCTTCATCAGCGGCTTCGGGCCGTGGAGGATCTCGCCGCACAGCTTGGGGAAGGTGACGTCGCCCCAGCCCGTGATCAGGTAGTCGGCCAGTTTGACGATTTCCTGCTCGCCCGCCTCATGCGACACTTCCGGCCCGCCCAGCACGATGATGACTTCGGGCGCCACGCGCTTGAGCATGGCCACCAGTTTCGTCGTTTCTTCGACGTTCCATATGTAGACGCCAAAACCGATGATGCGCGGCTTGTTGACGAGGATGCGCTCGACCAGTTCCGTCGTCTTGGTGCCGATGACGAATTCCTGCAGCCGCGTCTGCGCTTGCAGCGGCCCCATATTGGCCAGCAGATAGCGCAATCCCAACGAGGCGTGGGTGTAGCGGGCGTTCAGGGTGGAGAGCAGGATGGTCATGGGAGCGGTTGAATCGGCGAAACCGCTATTTTACGCTGTCACGTCAGCTGTGCGCTGCGGCCGCCAATGCCATGTTACCATTTGTCAACAATTACTAACTTGTCAATGCTACGGCAGGCTAAAAGGGATACAAGGTGCTGGCGAAAAAAGTACTCACGAAAAAAGTCCTGGTCGGGGCACTGGCCGGGGTGGCGCTGGTGGCGGCCGCGCTGGTCGGCTACCGGGTGTTCGGCTGGGACACGCTGGGGCCGGTCAACGGCCTGAAGCTCGATTTATCCCGGCCCGACGCGCTGGTCCGCACGAAAAGCCTGTCGGTCTTGCCGCGCGACCTGCTGACGGTGCCGCTGGCGCGCGACGTGCTGCGCGAGGATTTCCTGTTCTATTACGAGCAGAGCGAAGACCGGCTGGGCCTCAAGGGCAGCTTGCGCCGCATCGCCTACGAGCATGAACTGGGCTGGGGCGACCAGCTGCTGCGCATGGTGCTGGACCAGCCGGCGGAAGTGGCCCTGTGGCGCGACGCCGACGGCTCGCTCAAGCATTTCGCCATCGCCGTCTCGCGCAGCCAGCTGACGCGCCTGCTGGAAGAGGCGGGCAAGATCGCCTTGAAGGATACGCAGATGCGCGTGGCCGGCAGCTTGCGCGTCGATGGCGGCCAGGTGCCCGTGTATGCGCTCAATTATGCCTACCAGCGCACCTTGCTGTTCGCCGCGCACGGCCAGCGCCTGGTCATCCTGTCCCATCCCGGCATGCTGTACGGCGGCAGCGACGGCAAGCATGGCGATGGCACGGCTGAAAAAATAGTGGCCAACCTGCTGGCGCCGGAGCCGGCGAAACAAAACGTCTTGCATGCGCAATTTCATCTCGACGGCGCCGCGCCCGAGGGCCACAGCATCGCCGTCAAGGCCGACTTCCTGTCGTTCGGTTACCAGCCCTTCTTTGGCGCGCTCGAAGCGCTGCGTTTCGATTTTCAACAGGGCACCTGGCAATCGAAGGTGCTGCTCAATGCCGATAAACTGAAAAACGGTGCTTATGACAGCAGCGCCCTGTGGCCGGTGCTGCCGCATAACCCGAGCGCCTGCTTCAGCGTGCCGGTGGACTGGACCGCGCTGCAGCCCGTGCTCAAGCGACTGGGCGACAAGGCGTCCGAGCCGGTGGCGCCGCTGGCCGGCCACTTGCAAGGCCCCGCCGCCGCGTGCTGGTACGGCACTTCGCGGCTGCATACACCCGTGTTCGTGGCCACGCGCAGCGCGCAGGCCGGCGACGACGCTGTATATGGCAGCCTGTTCGCGGCGGCCATCGGCGGCAAGGACCCCGTGCGCAAGACCACCGGCAAGGACGCCAAAGGTGAGTTCGTGCGTTGGGAACGCAGCGTCGCCACGGCACTGGGCCAGTCCACGCCGGCGCTGGCCGTGGCCGGCAATACGGTTGTCTTCTCGGCCGACGGCAAGCTGGTCGACCAGGTGCTGGCCGTGCGCCGCAAGCAGGCGCCGGCCGCCAGCGACCTGCTGCCCGATGGCGCGCGCACGATCGGCCTGATCGCACCGGCCTCGCTGGCCCGCCTGATCCAGCTGGAAGCCTTCGATACCCTGCCGGCGAATAACGAACCGGTCTTGCGCGCGGCCGCCAACGAACACCTGGTGCCGCGCCTGGACGCCCTGAAAAAATATCCCGCGCTGCGCATGGTGCTCAAGCGGCAGCCAGCCAGCGGCACGTCATGGGAAACGCTGGAATGGCAGGAGACGGCGCGATGACGGTGTCGCATGGGCGGCGCGCTGCGCTGGCGGTGTGCGTCGCCGCTGTCGCCGCACCCAAGGCTTGGGCCCTGCGCGCGGCCGCCGGGGGGCAAGTGCAGCTGTCGCAATCCCAGAGCCGCGCCTTCCAGGCCTGGATGCTGCGCATCGTCAACGCGCAGATCGAACGGGGACCATCGCCGCGCTGGACGCACCGCGATTGCGCCGGCCTGGTGCGCTTTGCCGTCAACGAGGCATTGACCGTGCATGACGCGAAGTGGCTGCATGCGAATGGTATTGCCAGTGACCGGCGCCTGCCGCCCGAGCTGGAACTGGACGCGAACCAGGCCGCCTTGCGCAACCGCTGGATACAGACGGGTGGCAGTGTCGGCCACTTCGTCACGGCGCTGGCGCTGGTGCAGCACAACAGCCGTTTCATCGCCCGCGAAATCAGCCAGGCGCTGCCCGGCGACCTGCTGTTTTTCGACCAGGGCGACGAACAGCACCTGATGGTCTGGATGGGGGCGCGCATCGCCTACCACACCGGCACCGTCACACCCGACGACAATGGTCTGCGGACCGTCGATATCAAAGAACTCACGAGCTGGAAGGACACGCGGTGGCAACCTGTGGTCAACAATCCGAATTTCGCCGGCGTGTTCCGGCTGGCGTTTTTATCATGAAGCCGATTTTTGTCATGAAGCTGTTCTTTGCCAGCCTGCTGGCCTTGGTCCTCATTGGCGGCGCCTCGGCGCAGGAACGCGAACCGAGCAACTACGCCACCTTCAAGGGCGAGCCTTTCTTCCTGCTGTCGGACGCCAGCTACGGCAGTCTTGATGAAGCGCGCGTGCGGCTCGAGGTGCCCGGGCGCGACATGGGGCGCATGAACCTGGAAGCGTATTCGGGCGCCGACATCGTCGTCTACCGCGTGCCCGAACCGATGGAATTCCTGAAAAAGCAGCGTAATCTGCACCGCATCCAGGTCGAGGGCAATTACCAGGGCGAGGGCCTGGCCAACACCTTGAGCTTTCTGTGGGATAGCTGGTGGAAGCAGTCGCGCCTGGCCTGGCGCAAGCTGTTTTCCGGTGAGGCGCGCCGCGCGGTCACGAAAGAACAGCCGCAGCTGGCGACGAATGACGCCATCCGCAAGCCGACCGTATTCGCCAACCACCCGCAGTACAAGCCGATCAAGGGCATGGAGCTGGTCGACAGCTTCCGCTATCCGATCTGGCAAGCCAAGGCCATCGCCCCGCCGAAAGGCGTCAAGCTCGATGGCTCCAGCAGCGACTTCATCGTCGCCGGCGCCGGCAATGTGATGATCCCGCTGGGCAAGCGCAAGCCCGGCCTGTATCTGGTCGAGGCGATCATCGGCGAGCACCGCGCCACCACCCTGGTGTTCGTGTCGGATACGGTGGCCGTCACCAAGGTCTCGTCCGGCCAGATGCTGGTATGGACGGCGCGGCGCGACAACAGCGCCGCCGTGGCCGGCGCCAGCGTGGCGTGGACGGACGGCACTGGCGTGCTGCAGTCGGCCGTGACGGGTTTTGACGGCGTCGCCTCGCTCGAGCGCGGCAGCCCCGAACATACGTATGTGCTGGGCCAGGACGGCGCCGGCGGCGTGTTCGTGTCCGAGAATTTTTACTACGACAGCGAAATCTATAACACCAAGATTTATGCGGTGACCGACCGGCCCCTGTACCGGCCCGGCGATGAGGTCAACGTCAAGTTTTTGGGCCGCGAATTCACCTCGGCGCGCGCCTCGCAGGCAGCAAGCGCAGCACCGCTCAGCCTGACCGTGCTCAATCCGAATGGCACGCCGCTCTTGACGCAAACGCTGCAGCTGTCCGGCGATACGGGCGCCGACACGCGCTTCCGCCTGCCGACGGAAGCGACCGCCGGCGGCTATGAACTGCGCTTCAACTACAAGGATGGCGTGTATGGCGCGGCCTTCCGCGTGGCCGAATACGTCAAGCCGCACTTTGAAATCAACGTCCAGCCATCGAAACCGGAATTCAAGACGGGCGAGGCGGTCAAGGGCAGCATCGCGCTGCGCTACCCCGATGGCAAACCGGTAAAAAACGCGAAGATGACCTTGTCGCTGCGCGGCCAGCAAAACACCATGGTCGAGGGGGAGCTGCGTTACAGCGGCCTGTTCCCGGTGGCCTTGAAGACCGAGGAAGTGACGAGCGACGGCAGCGGCAATGTGGACTTCACCCTGCCGCCCGCCGCCGATCCGTCGCGCTACATCTTGACCGTGCTGGCGACCGATGGCGCGGCCTACCGCGTCAAGGCGACGCGCGAGCTGATGATCGAACGCTCGAACAGCAGCTATCAGTTGAAGGCGACGCGCCAGTTTTCCGATCCGGGACAAAACGTGCATTTCGACTTGCTGGCCGATGGCCAGGGTGCGGCCAAGCCCGTGCGCTGGGAGATGGTGCAGCTGGAAAAACAGAGCAAGACCGAGGGCGCCTTCGATGCAAACGCCAAGGGCTGGGACGTGACGTTTCCGGCCTCCGGTTCGTATCAGCTGGCGCTGCGCGACGAACGGGGCAACCTGCTGGCCGCCGCCAGCCACTGGGTGGCTGGTGACGGCGTGCAGACGACGCCGGGCAGCATCGAGATCGTGCTGGACCGCGCCCGCTACCGTCCGGGCGACACGGCCGAGGCCTTGATCACCTTCTCCGACAAGGTGGATCAGGCGCTGCTGACGCTCGAGCGCGACAAGGTGGAACACCATGGCTTGATGGCCGGCGCCGCGGATTGGTACCAGGCGAAGCGCGTGGCGCCGCGGCAGTGGAGAGTGCGCATCCCGGTAAAAGAAGAGCATGGCCCGAACATGACGTTCTCGGTGGCGTACACGCGCAATGGCGATTTCGTGTTCGAGAACGCCGGCCTGCAAGTGATCGAGCCGCGTATCGCGCTGCAGTTCAAGAGCGACAAGGAGAGCTACCAGCCGGGCGAGAAGGTCACGCTGGACGTCAAGGCCACCCTGGACGGCAAGCCCCTGAGCACCCTGGTGGCGCTGGGCGTGGTCGATGAAATGATCTATGTGCTGCAGCCGGAAATCGCGCCCGACATCGGCGACTTCTTCTACCATCCGCGCCGCAACAACGTGCGCACCACGGCCAGCCTGTCTTTCATCAGCTACGACATGGCGCAGGGACGCACTGCCGGCGCGCCCGCGCGCCACAATTACAACGAGCGGGGCGTCAAGGTGCTCGAACGTCCGCGCCGCGACAATATCGATACGGCCTACTGGGCGCCATCGCTGAAGACCGACGCCAACGGCAATGCGCGCGTGAGCTTCACCATGCCCGACGCGCTGACCCGCTGGCGCATCACGGGCCGCGCGATGGATGAGCAGGGGCGCGTGGGCCAGCGCACCGCCTATCTGCGGTCGGACAAGAACTTCTATGCCAAGTGGACCGCGCCGGACTGGATGCGCGCCGGCGATGCGCCGCGTGCCTCGGTGGCCGTGTTCAACCAGACGGGCAAGGAGCAGGCGCTCGACGTCGTCCTCTCGGGCGGCGCGCAGCCGAAGACGGAAAAGCTGTCCGCCAAACCGGGTGTCAATTACGTCGAGTTCCAGCTCGCTGCTGGCGCTAGCGGGCCGCTGCGCCTGGAGCTGAAGCAGAACGGCAAAGTGGTCGATGCACTCGATACCGCTATGCAGACGCTGCCCGCCGCCTGGAGCAGCCCGCGTTCGCTGGTGCTGCCGCTCGATGGCGCCACCGGTGATATTCCGCTCAAGCTGCCGGCGGATGCGCGCAATCTCCGCGTCTCGTTCGCGCAGGGAACCGCCAGCCAGTTCGCGCGCATTGCCGACGATTTGATCGACTATCCGTATGGCTGCGTGGAGCAGACGGCAAGCCGTTTGATTCCGCTGGCGCTGGCCACGCAAAGCCTGGGGCCGGACGCCGGCGCCCTGCAAACGCTGCTGACGGCGCAGCGCCTGCGCCTGGTATCCATGGCCGGCCCGAATGCCGTCTTCGGCTGGTGGGGCAACGCCACGGCCGGCAATGCCTTGATGACGGCCTACGCCTATTACGCCGACTGGTACGCGGCGCGCGCGCTGCACATCGAACTGCCGCCCGAACACTGGAACAAGCTGCTGGCCGTCTACGGCGAACATGGCTTGAAGGACGCGATGGGCGACCGCGCGCTGGTGCTGTGGATGGCGCGCGAGATGGGCTTGCCCACGCAGACGCTGGCGGCGGGCCTGGTGGACGACAGCGCCATCGCCGTCCTGGGGGGCAAGCCGCGCCAGGCGGGCGACAGTGGCAGCCTGCTGCTGGGCGGGGCATCTGACCGCGAGGCGCAAGCGATGAGCCTTGGCCTGGTGGCGCTGGTCGCCAGCCAGAATGGCATCGTCTTGCCGCATGGGCTGCAGCTGCAAGTGGCCAGCGCATGGCAGGTGCTGCGCGAGTCCAAAGCGCCGGTGGCGCAAGCCTTGCTGATGCTGGCCGGCGAAGTGCCGCCATCGCAGGCGGACGCGGTGCTGGCCGGCGTGCGCGCCGAGATGCCGACCCTGGACCGCGCGATGACGTTGATGTGGGTGCAAAAGAAGCTGGGCGGCATATCGTTCGGCAAGGGGCCGGCCGTCGCGCTGGACGGCGCCTGGCAAAAACGCGACAGCCGCAGCGGCCAGCCGCTGTGGCGGTGGAGCGATGCCAAGGGCCTGCCTGACAAACTGCGTCTCGCTGCACCGGCGCCGGCCGGCACGGTGGCCGTGGTGCAGTACGACAGCCATGCCGCCGAAGCGCAGACCTTGCCGGTCGCCGTCGAACGTCGCATCCTGCGCATGAAGGCGGGCAAGGGCGGCTACACGACGGAGCTGGTCAAGCCGGGCGAGGCGCTCAGCACGGACGCGCTGTACCTCGATGAAATCACCTTGAAAGCGGCGCCGGGCGCGAAACACCGCTTTGGCTTGCTGGAAGTGGCGCTGCCGCCCGGCGCCATGGTGGAATCGACGACCTGGGGCATGGTCATGGCGGGCGACAAGCCGGCCGCGCTGGAACGCGCGCGCCACACCGAGCGCCGCGACGGCTATGCGGTGCCGGTCGAGCCGTTGGAAGGCGCCGTGACCGTGCGCCATCTGCTGCGCTTTGCGCAGAAGGGCAGCTATGTGCTGCCGCCGGCGCGCTTTTACCGCATGTACCAGCCGGAGCAGAAAGCGCTCGAGGGCGGCGGCAAGAGCACGCGCGCGCTGAAGGTCGAGTGATGCGCTTTGTACGTCCAGTATTGATGGTGGCTTTGCTGTTGGCCGCGCCAGCGTGGTCTGCATCGCTGGATGTGGCCTGGTGGCGCGACGGCAAGATGGAGGTGCGCCAGCTGCGTCAGGGCGGCGCCACGCGGCCACTCTCGTCGCCGTTCGACGGCACGCGGCAAGTGCCGCTGGCCAGCCTGTGGAAGCTGTTCGTGTATGTCTACGCCAGCGATAACAAGGTGGCGATGCCCGACTACCGCTGCGGCGGCCGCGATCCGGAAGAAGTATATTGCTGCGATGCGGGCCAGAGCATCGGCCACGATGCGGCGCTGGCGCAGTCCTGCGGCCCTTTCTTCTCTCCACAGCGCCTGATGATCGCGGCCGCGCCGTGGCGCACATACTGGACCTCCCGTTTAGGTAGCGCGCCGGCAGGGGACTTTGCCTGGCTGGCGGACCCCGCCCAGCTGGCGCCGGGACGGCTGGTACGGCTGGACAGTCTGCTGCGCGCGTTGGACAGCATACCGGCCGCCAGCCGCGTGGACGCCGAAGCGGCGCTGCTGCGCGTGGTGCTCGATGGTCGAGGGGCAGGTACGGCGCGATGGTTTGGCAGCCAGTTGCGCGTGAAGACGTATTCCTGGCACGAGCAGCGCCGGGCAGACGAACGGATTGGCGGCGCGGCAGGCTGGCTGGCCGATGGCACGCCGATCTGGTTTGGCGGCGCAGGCGGCAGCAGCAATGTCTTTGAACAGTGGGCGCCCAGGCTGGCCGCCAGCTTGCCGAAAGTCGGCGCGGCCGACGATGGCGGTTGCGTGGTGGTCGACTACTTCAAGCGCTATCCGATCCGCGCCGTGCGCGGCGAGCGTGGCGTTGCCGCAGCTGGCCCGCTGAATGGCCGCTACCATGTGCAATTCGAGAATGGGCAGAATCTCGCCGTGCGCAGCAGCGGCGAGTTGATGCTGGTACAAGAGCAGGGCGGCCGCCCGCAATTGCGCGGCCGCTTCGGCGTCAATGAATATGTGGCGCGCGTGCTTGACCGCGAAGCGAGCGCGAATGAAGCGGAAGCGGCCAAGGCGCTGGCGATTGCCGCGCGCACGTATTTGCAACAGAACGCGGTGACGGTGGCGGGCTGCCAGCAGATCGCCGACAGCAGCGCGACCCAGCGCGTCAGTCCCAGCCCCGCCACGCCGGCGGCGCTGGCGATTGCGCGCTGGACCGATCAGCTGATCGTCGATGGCGTCACCGTGCGCTATCACAGCAACCAAGCGTCCGAGGGCACGATGGCGTGGAGCGAGGCGGTACGCCAGGCGAAACAGGGCAAGCACTATGATGAATTGCTGGCGGCGGCCTATCCCGGCGGCGCGCTGAGCACCGTTGGCAATACCGGCGCGCGTTGCCGTCGCCTGGCGCAGAATGAGGATTGGCTGGCGCGGTCGGTGCCGCGCTGGCAACGCGTGCTGTTGCGCGAGGCCGGCTACGAGGCGCCGCCGCAAGCGCCGCTGGTCTGCGCGCTATCCAGCGGCGCGCCGTATTCGGAGCAGTCGCGCAACCGCATCTTCATGCGCCCGTTGGCCACGCGCGAAGACCGCATCACCTTGGCCCATGAATATTTGCACCTTGGCCTGCGCCATCATCCGCGCGGCCAGGACGAAGAATATGTCGAGCGGCTGGCCCGCCGGCTCGTCGACCTTAACCTGGAGGTTCTGTGAGTTTTTATATCCGTTGCGCGATTCCCCTGATGCTATTGCCACTCTGGGCGCAGGCCCAGGTCACCATCGATGCGCCGAAGAGCGGCTGGCGCAATTCGGCCGGTGCACGCGAGGACTATACGCAAGCGGTCAATTACCCCGCCGCATCGGTCAACCTGCAGCCGGGCCAGGCCGAGACGGCGCAGATACGGGGGCGCATCGCCGGCGCCGTCAAGGGCAAGCCCGCCACCCTGGTGGTCAATGGCGTGGCGATGCCGATGGAGGTGGGCGAGGATGGCAGCTACGGCCGCCCCTATGGCTTTGGCAGCGGCTCGAACAGCGTGGAGGTGCGTTCGCCCGATGGCAGGAGCCGCGCGCGCACCCAGTTTGTCGACAGCTACCAGGGCAAGACACAGGCGCGCTTGCGTATCGTGCTGTCGTGGGACAGTGCCGGCACCGACCTCGATCTGCATGTGGTCACGCCGGACGGCGGCCACGCCTGGTACGGTAATCGTGTCTTGAAAGATGGCGGCGCACTGGATGTGGACGTGACCACTGGCTATGGCCCGGAAATCTTTTCCAGCGCCGCGCCCCTGAAGGGCAACTATCATGCCTATGTCAATTACTACGGCAGCGGCGACAACACCGCCATGCTGACCGTGGCCCGCCTGTCGATCATCACCAACGAAGGTACGCCGCGGGAAAAGCTGCAGAGCTTCCAGGTGCCGATGCGGGCCGCCGGCGAGCTGACCTTGGTGAAATCGTTCGTCTTGCCATAAATGGCCCTTGCGGACGCGCTGTTGCTTGGCTATAATTCGCCCCCTCGCTGAACGACGCATGCAAATGCTGAGTACGGTGAGAAAAAGAAGGAGTTGACGGATGT
>NZ_JBWKUN010000012.1:0-109872 GCF_059420865.1 Janthinobacterium sp. GW821-FHT03C10
GGACCGTGAAACAACTTTGCGCCGATGATAGTGCTGCAACCAGTGTGAAAGTAGGTTATCGTCAGGCTTGTTATTCGAAAAAACCCCCATCGGTGATCCGGTGGGGGTTTTTTTACGTCCGCGGCTTTTATCTAGGCCAGCGATTGCCGGGTTTTTGAAAGGGATATCTTGTCTGCTGTGCATACACTGGAGCAATTACGTGCTGGCCAACTGGCCGGCGTGCGCCGCCTGAAGCTGTCGTGCGGCTTGACGGCATTCCCCCGCGAAATCTTCGAGCTGGCCGACAGCCTGGAAATCCTCGACTTGTCCGGCAACGCGCTGTCTTCGCTGCCCGACGAGCTGCCGCGCCTGCACAAGCTGCGCATCATTTTTTGCTCCGATAACCTGTTCACCACCTTGCCGGCCGTGCTCGGTGCTTGTCCTGCGCTGGAAATGATCGGTTTCAAGGCGAACCGGATTCGCCACGTACCCGCCACCGCCTTGCCACCCAAGTTGCGCTGGCTGACCCTGACCGATAACGCCATCGAGTGCCTGCCGGATGAACTGGGCAAGTGCGGACAACTACAGAAACTCATGTTGGCGGGAAATTGCCTGAGCCACTTGCCCGCCAGCTTGGCCAATTGCCGCCGGCTGGAACTGGTGCGCATCGCCGCCAACCGCTTCACGGCGCTGCCCGACTGCCTGCTGGCCTTGCCGCGTCTGGGCTGGCTCGCGTATGCGGGCAATCCCTGCACGGAGGCGCCGGAACTGGCGGCCCTGGCTGCTACGGAGGCTGCGGGCGTGGCGTGGCAGCGCCTGGAACTGGCGCAACAGCTGGGCGAGGGCGCGTCGGGCGTGATTTACCGCGCCCGCCTCGATGGTGTTGAGGATGTTGCCGTCAAAGTGTTCAAGGGGGCGATGACCAGCGACGGCTTGCCGCGCAGCGAAATGGCGGCTTGTGTCGGGGCCGGCGCCCATCCGGGCCTGATTCCCATCCTCGGGACGCTCGATGCGCATCCGCAAGGGGCGCTGGGACTCGTCATGCCGCTGATCGATGTTGCCTACCGCAACCTGGCAGGGCCGCCCAGCCTGTCATCATGCACGCGCGACGTGTATGCCGATGGCGTGTGCTTTGACGCATCACAAGTCCTGGCCATTGCCCACGGCATCGCCTCGGCCGTGCGCCAGCTGCATGCGCGCGGCATCGTGCATGGCGATCTGTATGCACACAACATCCTGCATGCGGACGCCGGCGGCTGCCTGCTGGGCGACTTTGGCGCGGCGTCCATGTTTGCGCCCGGCTCACCGCAGGGGGACTTGCTGCAGGGTATAGAGGCGCGGGCCTTTGGCGTGCTGTTGGGCGAGCTGGTTGCGCATTGTGCGACGCCCTTGCCGGCCATGCAGGCCTTGCAGGAGGCGTGCCTGCAGCAAGAAATATCGCGGCGGCCATTGTTTGCCGAGATGGACGGGCAACTGCTGGCAATACGCCAGGCATAAAAAAATGGCGCAGCCTTCGCAGGCTGCGCCATTTTCATTTCAGGCTGGTAATCTTCAGCCAGGTAGCTGGATTTCTTTTTCCGGCAGGGCGATCTGGTTGTCGACACTGAACTGGTAATCCTTGAAGACGTGTTCGGCCGTCAGGATCTGGTATTCGCCGTTGTCCAGTTTATGCGTCGTGTCCTTCAGGCGATACGTGTAATGGCCGCAAGTCCAGCAGTTGAAGTTGCGCATGTGGGTGCACAGGCAAGTCTTGTCCATCACGACGACGGTTTTCTGTTCCGGATGGGCAGCCACTTCGCGGTTGTACGAGTTGATGTACGCGCAGTTGCCCGTCGCATCGAGCAGGTAGCCATACGATTCACAGCCTGGACGGATGCCGGCGCCGATGGCGGGCGTGTTCTTCAGCATGCGCATCGGGTAGCCGGTCGGCGAGACGCCGTTGACGATGATGTCTTCTTCCGAGGCCTTGTAATATTCCTGCTTGACCTTGTTCGGCAAGCCGCATTCCTTGGTGACGGTAAAGCGCGTCGCCACTTGCACGCCGGCCGCGCCCGCTTCCAGGAAGGAGACGGCGTCGCTGCCCGTGAAGATGCCGCCGGCGGCGATCAGCGGGATGTCCAGCTGTTCCGCCTTCAGGTAGGCCAGCAGTTCCGCCGTGATCGTGTGCAGGTCGTAATTGGCCCAGTCCATGCCGAAACCCAGGTGGCCGCCTGCCAATGGTCCTTCGACGATGATGAAGTCGGGCAAACGGTCCAGCTTGGCGTTTTTGCGCAGGAAAATCTGCAAGGCGCGCACGGACGAGACGATGATGCCCAGCTTGGCGTCACGGAAACGTGGATGGTCGGCCATCAGGGCGAACGAGCCGAAGTGCAGACCGGCGGACAGGGTGATGCCGTCGATGCCCGCGTCCAGCGCCGCATTCAGGCGCACGCGCAAGGTTTCGCGGGGGCCGTTCATGGTCAGCTTTTCCATGCAATTGACGAAGATCAAGCCATCGCCCTTTTTCGCTTCCATGGTGCGGCCGATGTGCAGACGCTGCGCTTCCGCCAGGCGGCCCAGATCGAACTGGACCACGGCCTTGTCGCTGTTATTGATGTTGAATTTGTACAGTTTCGTCTTGTCTTTGACGAAGGTGGTGTCGAAACGGCGATCCGACACGTCTTCCACCATGGCATCGGAGATATGCCCAATACCGTTCAGCCGGGCCGCTTCCAGGGCCAGCTCCGACGTGGAAATATCCACACCCATTCCGCCTATCATGATGGGCACATATTCTTTTTTGCCAAATCGCAGGCGGAAATCATCAACACGTTTCATTGCTATCCTTAGACTACCGTGGTTATCACTGAGCCAGATGTACGGTCAAGCCCGCAGCCGGTCGGGCGTGCGGGCGCATGTAGCTGTGCGCAGCTTCAATTCTACCCCAAGCGGGCAGGCGCTCTGAGGCAGAGCTTGCCGCCATGCCGCGCGAACGCAGGCCGGAGCGTGCGCATCATCGAAATTAATCGCGGAAGTTGTTAAATTCCAGCGGCATGTCGGGCACGTCCTTGCGCAGCATGGCCATGGCCGCCTGCAGGTCGTCGCGCTTGGCGCCCGTGACGCGCACGGCTTCGCCCTGGATGCTCGCTTGCACTTTCATCTTGCTGTCCTTGATGACGCGCACGATTTTCTTGGCATCATCCGATTCGATGCCATTCTTGATCTTGATGATCTGCTTGACCTTGTCGCCGCCGATCTTCTTGATGTCGCCTTCGTCGAGGAAGCGCACATCGACCTTGCGTTTGGTCAATTTGTTCGTCAGCACGTCGCGTACCTGGCTGAGCTGGAATTCCGAGTCCGCAAACGCGGTCAATTCGTTTTCCTTGTGTTCGACGCGGGCGTCGCTGCCCTTGAAGTCGAAGCGGGTCGTGATTTCCTTGTTGGATTGCTCGACGGCATTCTTGACTTCGATCATATCGGCTTCGGAGACTACATCAAATGACGGCATGGTCTGTTCCTTTTCTTGTTAAAGCGAGCGCGCGCTCGGCGCGCTGGGCCTTGGCGGCTGATTCTGCGCCATGGGGCGGCCCTGTTAAAGATGCGACATTTTAACGGACAACGGGCAAGTCGCCCTTGTCCTGAGGTGGTTTTTTGTCGCTTTCGCTCTATAATCGAGCAAAATTTCCCTATCTCATGTCTGCAGAGCTCACCATCGAACACAATTACTCCCTCCAGCGCCTGAATACCTTCGGCATCATGGCCAACGCGGCCGCTTACGTACGCATCACTTCGCAGGCCCAGCTGCAGGCCGCGCTGCAGGATCCGGCCCTGTCCGCCATGCCGCGCCTGATACTGGGCGGCGGCAGCAACATCGTGCTGACGGGCGACTTTCCCGGCGCCGTGCTGCACATGGCCACGCGCGGCATGCGCCTGGCGCAGGCGGACTTCGAGACGATACTCGTCACGGCCGCGGCCGGCGAAAACTGGCACGATTTTGTGCAGTGGACCCTGGCGCAAGGCGTGGGCGGGCTGGAAAACCTGTCATTGATTCCCGGCACGGTGGGCGCGGCGCCTATCCAGAATATTGGCGCGTACGGCGTTGAAATCAAGGATTATCTGCATAAGGTGAGCGTCATGCACAGCGCCAGCGGCATCGTCTTCGACATGGACCGCGACGCCTGCCGCTTCGCTTACCGCGACAGCATCTTCAAGCAGGCGGAAGGCCGCGAGCTGATCGTGCTGGAAGTGACGTTTGCCTTGCCCGCCGAGTGGCGGCCGAACTTGCGCTATGCGGAACTGGCGCAGGCCGTGGCCGAGCGCAATCTTGCCGAACCGACAGCACAACAGGTGGCTGAAACGGTGATGGCGATCCGTCGGCGAAAATTGCCGGACCCGGCCGTGATCGGCAATGCGGGCAGCTTCTTCAAGAATCCCGTGGTGTCACGGGAGCAATGTCTTGCCTTGCTGGAACGCTTTCCCACCTTGGTGCATCATGCGCAGCCCGATGGCACGGAAAAGCTGGCGGCCGGCTGGTTGATAGATCAGTGCGGCTGGAAGGGGAAAAACCTGGGGCCCGCGGGAGTGTATCCCAAGCAGGCGCTGGTTCTGGTGAATAATGGCGGCGCTCGTGGCGCGGACATTACCCGGCTGGCGGAAGCGATACAGGATGATGTAGAGGCGAAATATGGCGTGCGCCTGTCGCCCGAGCCTGTGTTTGTTTGATCTTGATTAAATCCACGCTTGAAAAATGTTCAGGGCAGCGCAGCGCAGCCATGGACGTTTTCTCTGCGCGGATCAGCCAAAGTGGCAGACGTAATCGACGGTTTCGATGGTCTCGATATCAAAATAGCTATTGCCCGGGATTTTGAATTCCGTGCCCGCGCCATAGCTGTTCCACTCCGTCGCGTCGGCCAGGCGCACCTTGCACAGGCCGCTGACGATTTCCATGGTCTCCGGGGCGCCCGTGTTGAAGCGCAGCGATGACGCGAAAATCACGCCCACGCTTTTCTTCGTGCCATCGGCCAGGATGACGTTGTGCGAGACGCATTTGCCGTCAAAGTAGATATTCGACTTCTTGACGACGCTGACATTGTCCAGTTGTGTGCTCATGCTTCACTTTCCTTGCTGTTAAAAATCAGTCCCGGACGTCATCGGCGCTCAGCACGCTGTTGCGTCCGCCGCGCTTGGCCGCGTACAGGGCCTGGTCGGCGCGGTTGATCAGTTGCTCGACCGTCGAGTCCGGCGAAGGCACGACGGTGGCCACGCCGATCGAGATGGTGACGATGCCCGTGCCTGCCGCCGGGTTTTCGATCTGCAAGCCTTCCAGATGGCGCCGGCATGCTTCGGCGATCAGCAGTGCGCCGGCCGCTTCCGTTTCCGGCAGGATCAGGGCGAATTCCTCTCCCCCGTAGCGGGCGGCCAGGTCGGCCGGGCGTTTCAAATGTTCCGTGAGCACCGCGGCAACTTTTTTCAGGCACAGGTCGCCCGCCAGGTGGCCGAAATGGTCGTTATAGCTTTTAAAATGGTCGATATCGCAGAACAGCAGACTCAGCGGCGCCTTGTCGCGCTGGCCCCGCTGCCATTCGAAATGCAAGGTTTCATCGAAGCGGCGGCGGTTGGCGATGCCCGTCAAGCCATCGAGGGCGGCCAGTTTCTGCAATTCAATGTTCGCGTCCGCCAAGTTCTTTTGGCTTTCGCGCAGGAAACGAAAAGCCTGGTCGCGCTGCAGGCGGCTGATGTGCGCGTTGGAATGGTAGCGTATGCGCGCCAGCAGCTCCAGGCGGTCCGGCAGTTTCACCACATAATCGTTGGCGCCGACGGCAAAGCTGTGGGCCTTCAGTTTCGGGTCGTCCTTGGCCGACATCACGATCACCGGCACGTGCGCGAGCGCCTGGTTTTCGCGGTACAGCTGGATCAGGGCGAAGCCGTCGATGCCCGGCATCACCAGGTCTTGCAGGATGACGGTCGGTTGCAAACGCAGCGCCGTGTCCAGCGCCTGCGTGGCGTCGGTCACATAATGAAATTCGATATCCTGCTGGTCGCTGAGCATGCGCCGGACTGCCTCGGCAATGATCAACTGGTCGTCCACCAGCAGCACGCTGACCTTGAATTCGGTCAATGCGGGCTCATGCTGGGTGAAGCTGGAGGAGAATTCTGGCATTGCATTCTTTTCAGATGTTAGGGGGAGGGCTCCCACCCATTGTTGAGTTTGGCGCCCAGGCGGCCGCGCAGGCTGGCGCCTATTCTATCCAATGGCAGGATTTGCTGCGCCGCATCGAGTTCAGCCGCCGCGCGCGGCATGCCGTACACGGCGCTGCTGGCCTGGTCTTGCGCGATCGTCGTCTTGCCTGCGCGGCGCATGGCCAGCAAGCCATCGCCGCCGTCGCGCCCCATGCCTGTGAGCAAAACGCCGATGGCGTCGCCGCGCCAGTGCTGCGCCACGCAGTTGAAGAAGACATCGACGGACGGGCGGTAAACATAGTCGCGCGGTGCTGCATCGTAACCCAAACGATAATTTTGATCTAGCAGCAGGTGATCATTGGTCTTGGCGATCAGCACCGTGCCGGACACCAGTTCGTCGCCTTCGGCGATCACGCGCACGGGCATGCTGAGCTGGTCGTCCAGCCATTTGGCGAAGTGCGAGGCGAAGGTTTCATCGATATGCTGCACCACCACGATGGCGCAGCCGGGCGGCGCCGTCCAGCCGGACAGCACCTTGGCTACCGCTGACGGCCCGCCCGTCGAGGCGCCGATGGCCACCAGGGTCGATACCTGGCCGTCGCCCCGTTCGCCGCCATTGCCGTTCGCCGGGCGCGGCGGCGGTGCCTCGGCGCTGTGGCGTATCAGCTTGCCGATGGTCTTGATCTTGGCCAGCAGTTCGCTGTCGCCGCCCACTTCCCCCTGCAGCACCGGCGTGGCCGTGACGTCGAGCGCGCCCGCGCCCAGCGCGCGGAAGACCTGGTTGACATTGTCCTGCGGGCGGCCCGTGACGACGAGGATGGCGCACGGACTTTGCTCCATGATCAGGCGCGTCGCTTCCACGCCATCCATCTCCGGCATGTTCAGGTCCATCAGGATCAGGTCGGGGCGGTTGCCCTCGCACATGCGCACGGCTTCGAGTCCCGTGCGGGCGATCCACAGCACCTGGTGTTCCTGCGTACTGGCGACCACCCGGCGCAGGGCCTCGGCGGCCATGGCGACATCGTTGGCAATGGCAATTTTCATGAATGACAGCTCATAAGCGGGCATCTCCTATCAGGTCGGCCACCGCGTCGAGCAAGGTCTCGTCGTGGAAGCTGCCTTTGGTCAGATAATAATCGGCGCCGGCGGACAGGCCGCGCGCGCGGTCTTCCGGGCGGTCCTTGTACGAGACGATCATCACCGGCAGCTTGTGCAGGTGCAGGTCCTTCTTGATCAGCGAGACCAGTTCGATGCCGTCCATGCGCGGCATGTCCACGTCGGTGACCACCAGATCGTACTCGCCGCTGCGCACCACGTTCCAGCCGTCGATGCCGTCGATGGCCACGTCGACCTCGAAACCGCGCGCCAGCAGCAGCTTGCGCTCCATCTCGCGCACCGTCAGCGAATCGTCGACGACGAGGATGCGCTTGGCGCGGCGCTGCTGCGCGTGGCCCGCCTGCGCCAGCTGGTGCAAGCCGCCTTCGTGCAGCAGCTTGTCGATCGACAGCAGCAGATCGGGCACGTCGAGGATCAGCACCGGTTCGCCGTCGTCGAGCAGGGCGGCGGCGGAAATGTCGCGCATCTTGCCGAAGATCGGATCGATGGCCTGCACCGCTAGGCTTTGCTCGCCGCGGATGGCGTCGACCACCAGCGCATAGCTTTGCTTGCCGCGGCCGATCACCACCACCGGCAAGTCCTCTGCCTGGCTGGCCGCTTCGCCCAGCTCCAGCACCTGCGCCGCCGACACCAGGCCCAGATGTTCGCCCTTGAGTTCAAAGAACTGCTTGTTTTCCAGGGTATGGATGGCCGCTTGCGGCACGCGCACCACGCTTTCCACCTTGACGATGGGGATGGCGTAGGCTTCGCCGTACACGTCGACCACCAGCGCGCGCACGATCGACTGCGTCAGCGGCAGGGTAATCAGGGCGCGGAAACCGCGGCCCGGCTCCGACTCCAGGCGCACCGTGCCGTTTTGCTGGCGTATCGTCTCGTGCACGATGTCGAGGCCCACGCCGCGTCCGGACAATTGATTGGCCGTCGCCTTCAGGCTGAAGGCGGGCAAGAACAAAAACTCCAGCAGCTCGCCCGGCGACAGCGCGGCGGCCATGGCGGGGCTGGCCATCTTGCGCTCGATGACGGACTGGCGGATTTTTTCCAGGTCGACGCCGCGCCCGTCGTCGCTGATCTCGATGCTCAGCATGCCGGCGCGGTGGCGCGCTTCCATGCGTATCGTGCCCAGCGCTTCCTTGCCCGCGTCGATGCGCTCGTACGGGCCTTCCATGCCATGGTCGATGGCATTTCTCAGCATGTGGTTCAGCGGGCTTTCGATCTTCGCCAGGATGTCGCGGTCGACCAGGGTGTCCTCGCCGTCGATCTCCAGCTGCACTTCCTTGCCCAGACTGCGCGCCAGGTCGCGCACCATGCGGGGAAACGCGTGGATGCCGTCGCGGAAAGGACGCATGCGCAGGGCCAGCACTTCGTCGACCATACCTTGCGAGACGGCCAGCAGACGCCGCTCATAGGTTTCGATGTCGGCGATGTGCTCGAGCATGAACTGCTTCAGGGGCTGCGTCTTTTGCAGCGCCAGCAAGGACTTTTCCATCAGGCTCGGGTCGGCCGAACGGGCGATGGCTTCGTGCAGGTGCTCGATGGCGGAAAACAGGCTGCTCTGGTTGCGCTTGAAGCGCTGCAGGGCGCCGACGAACGGGTGCATCTGGTGCGCATTGATGCGCGATTCGCTGGCCAGCGACAGCAGTTTGTCGAAGTTTTGCGCCGCCGCCTTGGCCGGTGCGGCACCCGAACGCGGCGCAGGCGCGGCCGTCGACTCAGGCTCCTCGCCCGCCAGGCCGCTGGCCACGGGAGGCTGCGGCTCGGCCGCTTCCTGCGACAAGGGTGCCGCTGCCGGCGCCGGCATGGGGGCCGGCGCCGAGGGCAGCGCAGGCAATTCGGGCAGTTCGGCGATGCCGGCGATGGCGTTCAGGGTCTGGTCGATCTGCGCCGCGTTGGCGGCCAGCCACGCTTCGGCGCCCGCGTCGTCCAGGCGCGACAGCTGCACGATCAGGTCGACGCCCGACAGCAGCACGTCGACCCGTTCCGGCGTGAGTTTCAATCGGCCATGCTGGGCGGCGACAAAGCTGTCTTCCATGCCGTGCGCCAGCTGCACCACCACTTGCAGGCCGACGATGGCCGCGGCGCCCTTGATCGAGTGCGCCGCGCGCATCATCGCCTCGACGGCCGCCGCGTCGCCCGCATGGCGCTCCATGGCCAGCAAGCCGTCGGTGAGAATCTGGGTCTGGCTGTCCGCCTCCATGCGGAACAGGTCCAGCATGGAAAAGGCACTCAGGTCGCCGTGCTGGTCCTGGCTCATCGTAGTAGTCTCGCAAGTTGAAAGCCGATCAGCGCCGTGTCGAGGCAGCCGATGCGCATGTCGCCCTCGGTGATGACGCCGGACAGAAAGCGCGACAGGCCCTTGTTGATGGTGGCCGCCGGCGCCTGCACGGCGCCCGACGCATAGCGCACGATGCCGTGCAGGTCGGCCACGGGCAGGGCGTAAGCCTGTTCTTCCCAGCGCAGCAGCAGCAGGCGCGCGAACGTGTGGCGGCCCTTGGCCGGCGGCGCGCCCTGTTCGTCGATGCCCAGCAGGTGCGCCAGCGACATGCATGGATACAGCTTGCCGCCGATATTGACGATGCCGGACAGGCCGCGCCCGCCGCGGTGCGGCAGCACGTGCGGCCTGGCTTGCGGCGCTACGGCGTCGAACACGCGCGTGGGCAGCGCCAGCCATTCGCGGCCGATGCGAAACACCAGCGCCGAGCTGTCGCGCACTTCGCCGCCCGCATCGATCTGGCGGAAGTGGCTGGCCCAGTCGCGCTGGTAGTGTGCGTCCACGGGCCGCTGCAGGTTGCGCTGGGCGGCGCCCGCGTACACGTCGCAGTTGCGGCAATGCACGTTGGCGGGCAGTCTGGGGCAGCTCTGGTCGCCGGCCACGCCGATATGGTTCCAGCAGTCGTCGATGGTTTCCAGAGTCTCGCTGGCGATGGTGGTTGTCATGCGTGCCCCTTAGTTGGACGCCTGGCGGCGCTGGTAGATGCGCGCCGCGCGCGCCTTCAGGGTGGCGGCGGCCGTGTGGTTGCCATTGCGTTCGGCCAGCAGGGCCAGATGGCACAGCGCCTCGTAATGGTCGGGCTGCAGGTAGATGCAGCGGCGCCAGTAGTCGTCGGCCAGGTCCATCTTGCCGGCCAGTTCATTGATGATACCCAGCATGAAATACGCTTCCGCCGCCTCGGGAACTCTCGCCAGGTGGGCGTGGCATTTCTCTCCGGCCTCGCGCAACTGGCCGCGGTCGGCCAGCAGGCGCGCCTCGGCCAGCAAATCGGCTGGCGCGGCCGGTGCCGGCGCGGGCGACGGCACGGACACGGGGCGCGTGCGCGGCGCCGCCGGGACGGGCGCGGCGGAAGAGGGGGCTGCCGGGGCGCGCCCTGGCGCGGGCGGCACGCTGCGCAGGGGACGCGCGGCAGGCAGCGGCGCCACCTGCGCGGGGCCGGCCGGCGCCGCCGTTTCCTTTTTCAAGGCGAAGGCCTGGCGGAACTGCAGCGGCGCAAAGCCGTTCTGGCAGAACGAGGGCACTTCCGCATAGCCGGCCAGCAGCATGCCGTCGTCGGCCAGCAGGGCGGACAGATTGGCGATGGCGGCGCGCGTGGTCGGCTTGTCGAAGTAGATCAGCAGGTTGCGGCAGAAGATGACGTCGTAGTGGCGGCTGTAGGTGGCGGTATCGAACTGCAGCAGGTTGCCCTGTCTGAAGGTCACCTGTTCGCGCAGGGAGTCGATGATGCGGTAGGCGTCGTCGGCCACGTGCGTGAAATAGCGCTCGCGGAAGGCCACGTCCTGCGCGCGGAAGGCGTTGCGGCCGTACACGCCGGCCTGCGCCCGCTCGATGCAGCCGGGGCTCAGGTCATACGCGTCGATGCTGAACGCCTGTTTCGGCACGCCGCCGTCGCGCAGCGCCATGGCCATCGAATACGGTTCCTCGCCGCCCGCGCACGGAATCGACAGGATGCGCGTGGCACGCCCCCGGACCCAGCGTTCCTGCACCAGTTCGACGGTGGCGTAGAACGCCTGCGGATCGCGGAACAGCCACGATTCGGGCACCACCACCAGCTCGATCAATTGCGTCATTTCAGCCGGCGTGAGCGCCTGCAGATAGGCTTCGCTATCGCTGAAGCCCGTCTGCTCCATGCGCTGGTTGACGGCCCGCTCGGCCACGGATTTGGACACCGACAGGCCGGTCGCGCGGCGCAGCAGGGCTTGCGCCGTCATGCCGCGCTCGCGTCTTGAAACAGCAGCGCGCGCACGTCCGGCGGCAGCAGGTGTTCCAGCTCGACCAGCTGCACGATGCCGTCGGCATCGCTGGCCACCTGGCCCAGGAAGGGCGCCGTCGCCACGCCGCTGTCTTCAAGCCCTTGCGGGTCGATATCGGCGATGCCGCGCACCTGCGAAGCGAGCAAGCCCAGCGTGTGCGTGGCGCCGCCTGGCGCGCGGTAGTCGACGATGACGATGCGCGTGTCGAACTGCGCGGCGGCGGCCGGCAGCCCTGCCAGGCGCGACAGGTCGATCACGGGCACGGGCGTGCCGTGCAAGTCCATCAGGCCGGCCACGTAGTCTGGCGTGAGCGGCAACTGTTTCAGCTCCAGCAGCGGCAGGACGCGCACGATGCCGGCCAGGGGCAGGCCGTAGCGGTCGCGTCCGATGTGAAAGAGCAGCACTTTCATGGGATCAGATGGTGACGGCGAAGGTCGACACGCTCGACTGCAGGTCGCCCGCCGCATATTGCAGCTGGTGCACCGCTTCGCTGGTGGCTTTTAATGACTCCACCGTCTGCTGGGTGGCGTCGTTGAGCTGCATCATGGTGTCGGAGATCTGCGAGGCGCCGATCGCTTGCGACTGCATGCCTTGCAGCACGGCGTCGAATTGCGGCGTGAGTTTCTGTACCTGGTCCATCACGGACGACAGCTGCTCGGCCACCTGGCGTACCTCGCCCACGCTGCGGCGAATTTCTTCCGAGAATTTATCCATGCCCATCACGCTGGCGGACACGGCCGACTGCATTTCCTTGAGCATTTGCTCGATATCCCAGGTGGAAACGGAGGTCTGGTCCGCCAGGCGGCGGATTTCCGTCGCCACCACGGAAAAGCCGCGGCCCGCCTCGCCCGCCTTTTCCGCCTCGATGGCGGCGTTCAGCGACAGGATGTTGGTCTGGTCCGCCACTTTCGTGATGGTGATCAGTACGCTATTGATATTGCTGGCCTTTTCCGACAGGGCGGCCAGCTTAGCGTTGATGGAATCGGTGGCCGAAACCATGTGCTGCATGGTCGAATCCATGCGCTTGAGGTTATTCTGCGCTTCGGCCGTCGCATTCGTCGTGTAGTCGGCCACGGCGGTGGCGTCTTCCATGGTTTTGAGCAACTGGCTCGTGTTGGCCGAGATTTCCTTGGTGGTGCTGAGGATTTCCACGCTCGTTTGCGCTTGCTCAATGCCCGTGGCTTCCTGCTGGCGCGCCGAGGCGGCGATTTCCGTGGCGGACGTCGTCACCTGGATGCCGGCCTTTTGCACATTGTTGAGCAGGCTGCGCAGGTTTTCGAACATCTTCGCCAGGCCGTTGCCCAGCTGGCCGATAGCGTCGCTGCCCGTGATGCCGACCTTGCCCGTCAGGTCGCCCGAGGCCGCCTTGGACACCACTTCCAGCAAGGAATCGACCTTGGCCCGCAAGCTATTCGTCGCGGCCAGTTCGTTGGCCTGGTTGTCCTGGATGGTTTGCGCCATGCGGTTGAACTCTTCCGTCACCTTGCCCAGTTCGTCGCGCGAGAGGATGGCGGCGCGTGCGCTTTGCTCGCCGCCGGCGATGCGCCCGACGGCGTCCGTCAGGCTGTTCAGCGGGCCGAGGATGGTACGGCCCAGCAGGTAGGAAATGCCCAGCGCCAGCACCACGCACAGCAGGCCGCCCAGGGCCAGGGTCAGCATCATGGTTTCCTGCAATTTTGCCGTGGTGGCCGTGCGCTCTGCCAACAGGCGCGATTCTTCCGCCGCCACTTCGTCGAGCAGCTTGTTCGCTTGCGCGACGGCCGGGTAGCCGGTCGGCGGCATGGTGCGCGCCACCGCTTCCGTGGCGCCCGGCGCATTGCCCAGCGCGCGGCGCTTCTCGATCAGGGGATGGATCCACTCCTTGACCCAGGTGCTGGTCAGCTGGTCGATCTTGCGGAAGCGTTCCGACTGCACCTTGTTGTCGACCGTCATGGCGATGGCTTTTTGCGTGTGCTGGCTCAACACCCCTGTTTCATCGGTTTCCGGCGTCAGCGAGGCTTCGCTGCCGGTCAGGATGAAACCGCGCGCCTCCACCTGGATTTGCAGGATGGAATTGTGAATCTTGTCGATCTCGACCAGCACTTCCATCGTATGGCGGTCCCATGCATTGGCCTCGGACAGGCGCGCAAAGCTGTTGTAGGCCACGCCCAGCAGGATCAGGATGATGGCCACGATGGAGCCGAAGCCCAGGTACAGTTTATTCTTGATACTCAGGTCTTTGAACATGGTGGCTCCGGAAGCGGGAAGTTTTCGACTAAGAGCGCCTAACAGAACCGTAGCGAGCGGCAGCGAGTTGCGGCTGAGAAGCGCAACTGTGCGCATGCACAGTGAGCATCGCAGGCCGCAAATCGCGACGCGCAGTAGGTTATGTTAGGTGCTCTAAATTGCACTGTAGCATTTTGCCATGCGGACAGCAAAATGGGGCGCGTGCAGGGCCGTAAATCGTGGCCGAGTGCGTTTCAAACGTAAAAAAGCCGCCCGTGGGCGGCTTTCGGCGGGCGCGGGAGGCGGTGCCTCCCTGCCAGCAATTACTTCTGGCCCCGTTTTTCGCGGGCGATGGCGGCGATGCGCATGCGCAAGGCGTTCAGCTTGATGAAACCGCCGGCGTCGGCCTGGTTGTAGGCGCCGCCGTCTTCGTCGAAGGTGGCGATGTTCATATCGAACAGCGAATCGGTCTTCGAGTCGCGCGAGACGACGATGACATTGCCCTTGTACAGCTTGATGCGTACCCAGCCGTTCACGGTTTCCTGCGTGTGGTCGATCAGGGTTTGCAGGGCCACGCGCTCGGGCGCCCACCAGTAGCCGTTGTAGATCATCGACGCGTAGCGCGGCATCAGGTCATCTTTCAGGTGGGCCACTTCGCGGTCCAGGGTGATCGATTCGATGGCGCGGTGGGCCTTGAGCATGATGGTGCCGCCCGGGGTTTCATAGCAGCCGCGCGACTTCATGCCGACGTAGCGGTTTTCCACCAGGTCCAGGCGGCCCACGCCATGCTTGCCGCCAACCTTGTTCAGTTCGGCCAGCACGGTGGCGGGCGACATGCGCACGCCGTTGATGGCGACGATGTCGCCTTTTTCGTATTCGATGTCCAGGTATTCCGCTTCGTCCGGCGCCTTTTCAGGGCTGACGGTCCAGCGCCACATCGTTTCTTCCGCTTCGGCGCTCGGGTTTTCCAGGTGGCGGCCTTCAAAGCTGATGTGCAGCAAGTTGGCATCCATCGAGTACGGCGCGCCGCCGTTCTTGTGCTTCATGTCGATTTCGATGCCGGCGTCTTCCGCGTACTTCAGCAGTTTTTCGCGCGACAGCAGATCCCACTCGCGCCATGGGGCGATGATCTTCACGCCTGGCTTCAGGGCGTAGGCGCCCAGTTCGAAACGCACCTGGTCGTTGCCCTTGCCGGTGGCGCCGTGCGAGATGGCGTCGGCGCCCGTGGCGTTGGCGATTTCGATCAGGCGCTTGGCGATCAGCGGACGGGCGATCGAGGTGCCCAGCAGGTATTCGCCTTCGTAGACGGTGTTGGCGCGGAACATCGGGAAGACGAAATCGCGCACGAATTCTTCGCGCACGTCTTCGATATGGATGTTTTCCGGCTTGATGCCGAACTTGATGGCCTTGGCGCGCGCCGGTTCCAGTTCTTCGCCCTGGCCCAGGTCGGCCGTGAAGGTGACGATTTCGCACTGGTAGTTATCTTGCAGCCATTTCAGGATGACGGAGGTGTCGAGTCCGCCGGAATAGGCCAGGACTACTTTTTTAATGTCGCTCATATTGCTTCCAGTTGTCGTTGTCGATGTATGTATTGCGATGCTGCCAGGTTTTATGCAGTGCCAGGCGAATTAGTGGATTTTACCGAGTAACAGGTATTCGATCAGCGCTTTTTGCACGTGCAAGCGGTTTTCCGCCTCGTCCCACACCACCGACTGGGGGCCGTCGATCACTTCGGCGGCCACTTCCTCGCCGCGGTGGGCGGGCAGGCAGTGCATGAACAGCGCGTCGGGCGCGGCGCGGGCCATCTTCGCGCCATCGACGATCCAGCCGTCGAAGGCGGCGATACGGGCCGCGTTTTCCGCTTCATAGCCCATGCTGGTCCACACGTCCGTGTTCACCAGGTGCGCGCCTGCGCAGGCGTCGGACGGGTCGGCGAAGAAGGTGTAGCGCTCGGTCTTGACTTGCGACAGGTCGATGTCGTAGCCCTTCGGCGTCGAGACGTTGACGTGGAAGCCGAACACTTCGGCCGCCTGCAGCCACGAGTACAGCATGTTGTTGGCGTCGCCGATCCAGGCGACGACCTTGCCGGCGATCGAGCCGCGGTGTTCGATGTAGGTGAAGATATCGGCAAAGACCTGGCAGGGGTGGTGTTCATTCGTCAGGCCATTGATCACCGGCACGCGCGAATTGGCGGCGAAACGCTCGATGATGTCCTGGCCGAAGGTGCGCACCATGATGATGTCGCACATGCGCGACATGACCTGGCCCGCGTCTTCCACCGGCTCGCCGCGGCCCAGCTGGGAGTCGCGCGTGTTCAGGTAGATGGCGGCGCCGCCCAGCTGATGCATGCCCGCTTCGAACGACAGGCGCGTGCGGGTGGAGTTCTTTTCAAAGACCATCACCAGGGTGCGGTCGATCAGTGGATGGTAGATTTCGTAATTCTTGAACTTGCGCTTGATCAGATGGGCGCGTTCGATCACATATTCGTACTCTTCCAACGTGAAATCGGAGAACTGGAGGTAGTGCTTGATCGGTTTTTTTGTCGACATAATGACCACTTGAAGATGCGCAGGCCGCCGGCGGCGTGCCTTTCCCGCCGGGTTGCATCAGCGTACAACATCTCGTCTGATGACTGCCTCGCCCGGCGCGCTGCTGTGTTGATCGGTGCCCGCGCCTGTTTGTCGCGCGGGCCGATGCGGTTTGCCAAGTTGAAAATAATGCAATGGCAAGTACTTCAGCCGTTCAATTATAAGGGTTTTGCTTTTAGATTGGAAAGACCGTCCGGGCGCGTACTTGTATAGGCAAGCATGCGCCCGGGCAAAGGGCGGCGGATTAATAGATGCTGGCGGGCGCGGCCCCGTCCAGCTGGGGCGCCACCAGGGGCAAGTCCAGGGTAAAGCGCGTGCCGGCGGGGCTGCTGGCCACCTGGATGGTGCCGCCCAGCAGGGCCGTGACGATGTTGTAGCTGATCGACAAACCCAGGCCGCTGCCGCCCTGGCCCAGCTTGGTGGTAAAGAAGGGGTCGAAGATGCGCGACAGATGCTGTTCGGCGATGCCGCCGCCATTGTCGGCGAAGACGATACGCACGCGCGCGCCATCGGGTGCGGCGGACAGGCGCATGCAGCCCGCGCCGGCGGCGCCATCGTTGGGCGCGAGGGGAAAGGCGTGCAGCAGGGCGTTGTTGATCAGGTTGGTGATCACCTGGCCGAACGGACCCGGATAGCTGTCCATGGCGATGCCGAAGTCGATCTCCATCTCGATGCGGTGGCCCGAACTGCGGATGCGGTTCATGACGGTGGCGATGATTTCATTGCTCACCTGTTGCAGGTCGAACTGGCGCCGCTGCTCGGTGGTGCGGTCGACGGCCACCTGCTTGAAGCTGTTGACCAGGTCGGCCGCGCTGTGCAGGCCGCGCATCACCAGCGCCGACGCCTTGCCCGCATCCTCGATGTAGGCGGCCAGGTCCGAGCGGCGCAAGCCGGGGCCGTTCATCAGGCGTTCCACGTCTTCCGTTTTTTGCTGCATGGTGCTGGCGATCAATAAACTGTTGCCGATCGGGGTATTCAGTTCATGCGCCACGCCGGCCATCAAGGAACCCAGGGCGGCCAGTTTTTCCTGCGACGCCAACTGCGCCTGGGCGTCTTGCAGCTGCCGGTAGGCGCTGGCATTGTCGAGCGCGATGGCGCCATACGCGCACAGGGTGCGGAAGATCAGGCGTTCGCGTTCGCCGTAGGCATGGGCATGGCAAGCCTGCACCGTCATCACGCCCAGCACGCGCTCGCCCACCGTCAAGGGCACGTACAGCACACTCTGGTTATGCAGGGTGCCGGGCACGGTGTAGGCGTGGCGCTTGGGCGGCACCTGGTCGATATACACTTCGCGCCGGCCCAGCAGGCAGCGCACGGAGTAGGCGCGTGGGTTGCTCAGTGGAATGGCGTTGTCGGACAGGGGCCGGCCCGCCTCCATGCCGTGCGCGCGGCGCAGCGCCGTGCCCGCCGCATCGAGCATGTAGACGGCAAAGGTGTTGACTGGCAGCAAGGCATGCACGTGGCGGTCGAGGACCTGGAACACGGCGCTGGCGTCCAGGTGGGTGGTGATTTCCTGGCCGATGGCCGACAGCCGCTCCAGCGTATCGCTGGTCTGCTGCAATACTTCGGCGCGGCGCGCTTCGGAGGCGGCCAGTTCGCGGTGATGATAGCCTTCCGAGCGCGCATGTTCCGTCTGGTGGTAGACCTGCATGGCGGTGGCGCGGTTGCTCGCTTGCTGGGTGTGGCTTTTTTCGCGCGCCACGCCCGCGTCGAGGGCGATATCGTAGGCGCGCGCATAGTCGCCCGCATGCGCGTATTCGCGCGCCAGCGCATCGAGCAGTTCGCCGGGCGGCACGTAGCCGTCGATCGAGGCGGCCACCTGCAGCGCCTGGTGCAGGAAATGCAGGGCGGGATTGCGTTCCTGCATGCCTGCCGGCGGCGGCAATTCGTGACGTGCATGCAGCATGGCCAGCACGCGCAGCGCGGCCACCTGGTGCATGGCGTCGCCCTGCGCAGTGGCCAGCTGGCAAGCCCGTTCGGCCGCCTGCAGCGCTTCGTCCGGGCGGTCCAGGTAAGACAGCGCATGGGCACTGCCGCGCTGTGCCATGCTGCGGAAATCGGCCTGGCCCAGCGCTTCGGCGCGCTGCGCCAGGCGGCTGAAGGCGTCGAGCGCCGTGTCGTAGTCGCCCTTGTCCAGGCTCAGTTCGCCCAGGTGGAACAGGGCGTTGGCATAGGTGCGCGCGCCCGCCACGGGGGCCAGGATGTGCAGCGCCTCGCGCAGCAAGTCTTCGGCGGCGGCCAGGCGCCCCAGCTTGCGCATGGTTTCGGCCGTATGCGTCTGGCAGGCGCCGATGCTGCGCGGCCAGCCGGTGGGGCGCGCCAGGTCCAGCGCGCACTGCATCCATTCGAGGGCCGATTCGTTGTCGTTGAGGCTGGAGAAGCAGTCGCCGATATTGATGGCGGCCGTGATCGCGCCGCGCAGCTGGCCGCTTTCCAGGGCCGCCTCATAGCTTTGCATGTAGTGGCCGGCGGCCGTGCCCAGGTCGCGCGAGGTGTGCGCCAGCAAGCCGCGGAAGTCGTGCACCCAGGCGGCCAGCGGCGCGGGCAGCTTGTCGCTGCCGTTGTCGGCCTGGAAGTGGCCGCCCCAGCGGGCCTGGGCGGCCGGCGCGTCGCGCAGGACGGCCCAGCGCGCCGTGGCCGCGTCGGCCAGGCTGGCGCGCATCGCATCGCCGGCGCCGCGCGCTTGCTGCGCCGCCGCCCGCAGTTCGGCATCGCAGCGGGTATGGTCGCCGCGGTCGACGGCGATCGAGGACAGCAGCCAGTGGGCGTCGGCGCAGCCGGCCCCATCGCCGTGCGCGTCGCAGGTGGCGCGCGCCGCCAGGGCCAGGCTTTCCGCGGAGTCGAGCGCGCCTTGCAGCCAGACCAGCTCCGCCTGCACCAGTTGCAGGCGCGCGCGCGCCTGTTCCAGTGCGGCCGCTTCCAGGCCGGCCAGCGGCAGCAGCAGATGCGCTTCCTCGCTCAGTTGACTTGCTCTATTGCAATCCCGCTGGCGCAAATGCCAGGACAGCAACAGCAGCAGCGGTACGCGCCCGGCGCCGCGCAACGGCAGCAATGCGCTTTCCCACTGCGCTACGTCATGTTCGAGCGCGAACATTTCCATTCAAGCATTCTCCCCGCAAACAGTGGTGCCAGCCTGCGACCGTACAGGCCATGCGTCATCGCATTGTAAGCTGCATTCAGGGGAATTGTTCAGTCTGCAGGACAGAATTGTGCGTCCCGCGCGGGCGCCACGGCAGGGCGTTTACCCAGCCGTGCCACCTCCAGTTGGCGGCGCCTAGCGTGACACCAGGCGGATGCTGGCGCTGCCGCTCACGGTGCTGGCGCTGCGCATGTCGGCAGACATGCGCAAGCCGGGCAGGAACTGGGCGTCGTCGATCACCACGCGCTCGCCTTCATTGCTGAAGACGAAGGTTGCGCCCTGCCTGGTGACGAATTGGCCGGGACCCGTGGGGTAGATTTCCACGCTGGGCTTTGCCTGCCATTCCCGGTCATCGATCAGGCGGCCAAAGAAGTGGGTGTCCTGCTGGTGGACTTCCAGCCGTTGCCTATTCGACAGGCGGTATTGCTGCTCGATGTCGAAGGCTTCCTGTGCCGTGACGTGATAATAGCTGCCAGAGGTGACGCGCACGCTGTCTGCGGCTTGCGGCGCCATCGCGGTTTGGGCCTGGGCCGTGCCGCCGGCAAGGGCGAAGAGCGCGGCGAGGAGGGGGAGGAAGCGTTTGGTATGCATGACACTCACCTTCGATCAGGATGACAGGATGGGTTGGAGTTAGATCGTGTGGTCGCTGGCGGGTTTCCGGCAGGGACTGGTGTCAAGTTAGCAAACGCGCCTGGCCACCGCCAGCGGCAGGCGACGGACGGCAGGTTTGACGCGTTGAAATGCCTAAAACGGCGGATGAATGGTTTTGGAATTAAAGTCGAAAAACAAGCTCGACGACAAAATGAAATTTTGTTCGCCGAGGTTTTGTTGCTGCTTTATTTGTGCCGCGGCGTATGCTTAATACAGCGTCTGCGCCGATTCGTGCAGCAGCTGGCCGTACAAGGTATGGCGCATCTTGGCGATCTTGCCTTCAGACAAGGCTTGCAGGATGGCGCACTGGGGCTCGATCAGGTGACGGCAGTTATAGAACTTGCAGCCGCCCAGGTAGGGCTGGAATTCGCGGAAGGCGCGCTCGAGCATGCCTTCGCTCAAGTGGTACAGGCCGAATTCCTGGAAGCCGGGCGAGTCGATGATGGAGCTGTTGGCGCCCAGTTCATCGAGCTTGTACAGGCGCGTGAAGGTCGTCGTGTGTTTGCCCGTGTCGAGCGCGGCCGAGATTTCGCGCACGGCGATGTCCGCGTCCGGCACCAGCAGGTTGATCAAGGACGACTTTCCCATGCCCGACTGGCCGATCAGGATCGACGACTGGCCCGCCAGCAGCGGCGCCAGGGTGGCGACCGCGTGCTCCGGTTCGGCGCGCGCCGACACTTCATCGACGGGATAGCCCATCGAGGAATACGGCAGCAGGCGCTCGCGTGCCCGTTCCAGCGAGGCCGTCACGTCCGTTTTATTCAGGATGATGCGCGCCTCGATGCCGGCCGCGTCGGCCGCCACCAGCGAGCGCGAGATCAGGTCGTCGGCAAAGCCCGGTTCCGTCGCCACGACGATGAACAGCTGCGTCAAATTGGCGGCCAGCAGCTTCGATTTGTACTGGTCCGAGCGGTACAGCAGGGTCTTGCGTTCCTCGATGCGGTCGATGACGGCCTGGTCGTTCGAGGTGCGCGTCAGGTGCACGATGTCGCCCACGGCCACATTGGTTTTCTTGCCGCGCGTTACGCATTGCAGCTTGGCGCCGTCCACGTCGGCCAGGTAATGGCGGCCGTGGGCGGCGATGATGATGCCCGTCAACTTTCCTTCACTCATGGGGCCACCTGGCTGCTCTGGTAGATGAGGTCGGCCTTGGCGGCGCAGATGAAGTCGTTTTCGGACAGGCCGCCGGCACCCTGGTTGACCGAGTGCGTATCGTAGCGCACGGCGCAGGTTTTGTAAGTAATGATGAGCTCCGGATGGTGGTCTTGCGTATGGGTCATATAGGCCAGGGCGTTCACGAACGCCAGGGTCTGGTAGTAATTCTTGAAGCCGAAGTCGCGGCACAGCTTGCCATTTCGCACGCTCCATTGCGGCAGCAGGGCGTGCAGGGTGGCAATATCCGTGTCGCCCAGCGCCTGCTGGCGCGGCGCGCAGGACAGTTGGGCCAGGTCTTGCGAAGTCGATGGCGTATTCATGTCGTAGCCCCTTTCAGGTGGCGGATGCGCACGCTGGCCGGCGGGTGGCTGTCGTAAAAGGCCGAGTGCAGCGGGTCGGGCGTCAGGGTCGACGCATTGTCTTCATACATTTTCACGAGGGCCGAGACCAGGTCGTCCGCTTGCGTGTGCGTGGCGGCGAAGGCGTCGGCTTCGAATTCGTGCTTGCGCGAGCTGAGCGAGGTCAACGGTCCCAGCAGGAAGGTGAAGACGGGCAAGGCCAGCATGAACAGCAGCAGCGCCAGCGCGTCCGTCGGCTGGCCCGTCAAGGCCAAGGCCACGGGATCGACGCCCAGGCCCGCATAGAACCAGGGCTGCGTCTTCAGGAAGCCCAGCAGCGCCAGAAAGCCCAGCGAGATGACGAACATCATGGCGATGCGCTTGACGATGTGCTTGAGCTTGAAATGCCCCAGTTCATGCGCCAGCACAGCCTCGATTTCCTGCGGCGCCAGGCGCGACAGCAGGGTGTCGAAGAAGACGATGCGCTTGTTGGCGCCAAACCCCGAGAAATATGCATTGCCGTGGGCGCTGCGCTTCGAGCCGTCCATGACGAACAGGCCTTTCGAGGCGAAACCGACGCGCTGCATCAAGCCTTCGATGCGGCTTTTCAGGGATTCGTCGGCCAGCGGCGTGAATTTGTTGAATAGGGGGGCGATGACGGTGGGAAACAGCACCATCATCAGCAACTGGAAGCCGCTCCAGACGAACCAGGCGTACAACCACCACAGGCCGCCCGACTTGGCCATCAGGGTCAGCACGACCCAGATCAGCGGCAGGCCGATGGCCGCGCCCAGGCCCACGCCCTTGAGCATGTCCGTGAAGAACAGCTTGCGCGCCATGGTGTTGAAGCCGAAACGTTGCTCCAGCACAAACTGGCGGTAGTAATCGACGGGCAGGTCGATCAGGCCGGAAATGACGGCAAAGGCGGCGATCAGGCCGATCTGGTACAGCATGGGCGAACCCGCTCCCATCCATTCATTCAGGTGCAGCGCCAGCCATTGCAAGCCGCCCAGCAGGGTAAAACCGATCAGCACGGCATAGTTGACCAGCAAGGTCAGCAGGCCGAACTTGGTCTTGGCCACCGTATAGTCGGCCGCCTTCTGGTGCGCGGCCAGCGGGATCTTTTCCGCGAATTCGGGCGGGACAGCCGCGCGGTGGGCCAGCACGTGGCGGATCTGCCGCGAAGCGAGCCAGAAGCGCACGGCCAGGGTCAAAACGAGGACGGATACAAACAAAATCGAAAACGCGAGTGAATACATTCTGTGCCTGTGAGAAAATGGCTGATTATTTAGTTTGATTAGGCCAAGAGAGAATTATGTCACAAGCGACCGACTTAACCGCATCCACCCCCGCACCTGCCGTCCCGGCACGTCCCAACGAGATGAACCTGGTCTGGGTCGACATGGAAATGACGGGCCTGGAGCCCGATACCGACCGCATCATCGAGGTGGCGGTGGTGGTGACGGACATGCACTTGAACCTGCTGGCCGAAGGCCCCGTGTTCGTGATTCACCAGTCGGATGAAACCCTGAACAAGATGGATGCCTGGAACAAGGGCACGCACGGCCGCTCGGGCCTGATCGACAAGGTGAAGGCGTCGACCGTGACGGAAGCCCAGGCGGAAGCGGAACTGATCGCGTTCCTGAAGAAATACGTGCCTGCAGGCAAGTCGCCCATGTGCGGCAACACCATCGGCCAGGACCGCCGCTTCATGGTGCGCGGCATGCCGAAGCTGGAAGCGTTCTTCCACTACCGTAATGTTGACGTATCGACATTGAAAGAGCTGTGCAAGCGCTGGAAGCCGGAAATCGCCACCGGTTTCAAGAAACACCAGAAGCACACGGCGCTGGCCGATATTCTGGAATCGATCGAAGAGCTCAAGTACTACCGCGAGCATTTCATTAAGCTGTGATGGGGTTGTCGGCTTACGCGCTGCGCGCTAAGCCGACCTACCTGCTCTGGTCGGTTTCTCCGGTTGCTTTCCGGGTGTTGTCGGGTTACGCGCTGCGCGCTAACCCGACCTACGGGTCATTGCAACCGCTGGCGCAGGTCGGCGTAGGTCGGATTAGCGCAGCGTAATCCGACATGGCGATGGCCCCCGAACCTATCCGCTCGTCCCGACGGCAAGGCTGTGCCAAACTCCATCCTCACCCCGCCACTCCAGCGTAAACGGTCCCGTTTGCCGCAAGTCCGTGATCCATACGGTGTCGCCAGGCTGGCGGAAATACTCCACGCACTGGCCGAACGGCTGTCCCAGCCGGCACAGCACCAATCCCTCGCCCGCCACGGCGCACCATTGCTCATGAATATCGATCAAGGCCACGGCCGGGTCGCCATAGAATTCGCCCAGGCTGGCGTGACGCCCATCGGCGGCCAGTACCCTGGCGTGTTCGTATTCGTGCTGGACGATATATGCGGCGCTGCGCGCCAGTTCGTGTGTCGTCATGCGGTCTCCACGGTAGGCCAGACGGTTTCCTGGTCGGCGCGCGCCTCGGCGATCAGCCATTCGCAGAACGCGTGCACGAGGGGCCGCGTTTCCGCCTGGGGCGAACGCAGCAGATAATAGCAGTGGGGGCCGCGCACGGCGTGTTCGAACACGCGCACCAGGCGGCCCGAGCGCAGATCGTCGCCGATCAGGGGGCTGGCGGCAATGGCCACGCCCTGGCCGCTGGCGGCCGCGTCCAGGCATAGATAGGTGTGTGAAAAGCGCGCGCCGCTGTTGCCGCTATTGCCGCTGTAATGCACGCCGCAGCTGTGCAGCCAGCGCGTCCAGTCGATTTCGCCTGGCAGGTGCACTTCCGGCTCGTCGTGCAGCAGCGGATAGCGCAGCAGGTCGGCGGGCTGGCGCAGGCTGGCCGCGTTGGCGCGGAAATCGGGGCTGCAGACGGCGGAAAACCATTCTTCCATCAATAAATCCACTTTCAGGCCCGGATAGCGGCCCGGTCCCAGGCGGATGGCCACGTCCACGCCATCGCGCGCCAGGTCGACCGGGTGCATCGACGCCAGCACGCGCAGTTCGATCTGCGGGTAGCGGTCGCGCAGGCGGCCCAGGCGCGGCATCAGCCAGCGCGAGACGAGCGAGCTGGTGGCCGTCACCGTGACGACCTTGTCGTCGCCCTGGCGCCGTGCCTGCTCGGAGACGTCGGCCAGCTGGTTGAGTATCGGCCCCAGCGAGGCCGCATAGCGCTGGCCGGCGCTGGTGAGCACCACGCCGCGCGGCAGGCGCTGGAACAGCACGATACCGAGCCACGCTTCCAGCTGTTTGACATGGTGGCCGATGGCGCCGGCCGAGACGTGCAATTCTTCGCCCGCGCGCTGGAAGCCTTCATGGCGGGCGGCCGCCTCGAAGGCGTGCAGGGCGGCGAGCGGTGGCAAGGGACGTGACATGGCGTTCTTAAGAGAAGTGAGCCTCAGTAATATTCGGCCTATCCGTGAAGAATATTGGTTTGTTTCATTTTGCGCAAGCGAATATGATGCCGTCACTGCGTGAATTGACCCGCAATAGGATTCACGCATGCACATCTCCCGGCCTGGCTGGGCATTTATATTTACAACGTTACAACGCCTGGAAAACCGTCGCGCTACGCAGCAGGTTTGCCCAGGCGTACTCAAAGAGGTTTAGTCATGTCTGATCGCCGCGCCGTTGCGCTGGTGTTGCTGTCGGCTGCCGGTTTCGGCAGTTCCGCCGTGTTTGCCAAGGCGGCCTATGCGTCCGGGGTCAACCCGTCGACCATGCTGGCCTTGCGTTTCGTCATCGCCGCCATGCTGTTGCTGCCGCTCGTGTGGCTCGGCGGCTGGCGTTTGCCGCGCGGCCGCCTGCTGGCCGGCTACATGCTGATGGGCCTGATGTACACGGCCCAGTCGCAAGGCTATTTCAATGCCCTCATGTATGCTAGCAGCGGCCTGTGCGGCATGTTGCTGTATGTGTATCCCGTGCTGGTCACCATCCTCGCGCTGGCCCTGGGCTGGGAAAAGCTGGACCGGCGCATGCTGGTGCTGATGGCGCTGGCCATTGCCGGCATGGCCATCACCCTGGGCGGCAAGCTGCAGGGCCAGCCCATCGGCATCGCCCTGGCCCTGATGGCGGCCGGCGTGTACGCCGTGTACATCCTGTTTGGCAACAGCCTGTCGAAAAGCCGCGAGAATATTCACCCATTGGCCGCTTGCGTGGTGATTTTGGGCACGGCGGGCCTGTCGAACAGCGCGATTGCCTTGTGGCAGGGCGTTTCCCTGCCGGGCACGGCGACGGGCTGGCTGGCCGTCAGCGCCATCGCCCTGTTCTCGACGGCCATCGCGATCGCCGCCTTCTTTGCCGGCGTGGCGCAGATCGGCGCGGCCAAGGCGTCGATCATTTCCACCTTTGAACCCGTCATCACGATGGCGTTCGGCGTGACCTTGCTGAAGGAATCCGTCAGCGGCACGCAATTGCTGGGCGGTGCCATGGTGCTCGCCGCCGTGGTCTTGCTGGCGCAGCGGCCCGCGCCCAAGGCGGCGGCCATGCCGGCCGTGCAGGCCAGCGCCTGATCCTGTTTTTCCCGAACTGATCGGTTGTCTCGATCGGTCTCCTTTGCGCCGCGACGGGTTTCCTGTCGCGGCGCTTTTTTTATGCGCGCACAAATAAGACTTGATTGCGAATGATTCTCATTTATAATCGATGTCAAGATTCCCCCACCACCAGCCAGCCCATGCCAGCCAGTGTTCGCCTTGAAAGGAGACACCGTGTTGAGCACGTTCCCTATTTGCAATACCGAGCTGGTCGCCAGCGAATTTGCCCGCCTGCGCCGCGAAAAGAAGGCCCGCCACCGCGACATCGCCGAGGAACTGGGCATAGCCGAAGGCGAGCTGATCGCCGCGCATGCGGGCCTGTCGTTGGCCGATGGCGCCTTGCTGGGCGCCGAGCGCCTGCAGGCCGACTGGCCCGCCATCATCGCCGCGCTGGAGCCGCTGGGCGAAGTCATGGCGTTGACGCGCAACGTTTCGTGCGTGCATGAAAAGACGGGCGTTTATCGAAAAGCCAGTCACAACAACCATGTGGGCCTGGTGCTGGGCGGCGACATCGACCTGCGCGTGTTTTACCGCCAGTGGGCGCATGGCTTTGCCGTTCGCGAGATGGGCGAGCACGAGGTGCAGCGCAGCCTGCAGTTTTTCGATGCGGCCGGCCATGCCGTGCACAAGATTTTCCTCAAGCCGCAAAGCGACCTGGCCGCCTACGACGCGCTGGTGACGCGTTTTGCCGCCGCGGACCAGGCGGCCGGCATCGCCGTGACGGCACCGGCGCCGCCGCCGGCCGAATTGCCCGACGCGCAGATCGACGTGGCCGGCTTTCGCGCCGCCTGGGCCGACTTGCGCGACACGCACGAATTCTTCACTTTGCTGAAAAAATATGCGGTCTCGCGCCTGCAGGGCCTGCGCCTGGCCGAAGCGCGCTTCGTGCAGCAGATCGACAAATCCTGCGTGCTCGACCTGCTCAACGATGCCGCCCTCGAAAAAGTGTCCATCATGGCCTTCGTCGGCAATGCGGGCATGATCCAGATCCATTCGGGGCCCGTGCACAAGATCGCCGTGATGGGGCCATGGATCAATGTCCTCGACCAGCGCTTCAACCTGCATTTGCGCGAAGACCATATCGCCAGCGCCTGGGTGGTGAAAAAGCCTACCGTCGATGGCCTGGTGACGTCCGTGGAACTGTTCGACGCGAAGGGCGACACCATCGTCATGTTCTTCGGCGAACGCAAGCCGGGCGTGCATGAATTGTGTGAATGGCGCCATATCGTCGACAGGGTGGCGCGGGAGGGCGAACTATGCGCCGCATGATCGCCGCCAGCGTGGCGCGCCGCATCGCGCTGAAAAAAATGGGGGCGGGAGCATTGGCCCTGGCCGCGCCGATGCAGGTGCTGGCGGCAGTGACCGACGCGGGCAAGCCGCTGGCCAAGGCGCGGCGCATCGTCAGCGTGGGCGGCGCGCTGACGGAAATCGTCTACGCGCTCGATGCGCAGGGCGAACTGGTGGGCGTCGATACGACTTCGCTGTATCCGGCCGTGGCGCAGCAGCTGCCGCAGGTGGGCTATGCGCGCACCCTGTCGGCCGAAGGCGTGCTGTCGCTGGCGCCCACGCAGCTGATCGCTACCGAGGAAGCGGGGCCGCAAGCGGTGCTGCGCCAGGTGCGCGACGCTGGCGTGCCGGTGGCGGTGCTCAGCGCGAACAACCAATTCGAAGGCTTGCTCGAACGGGTAAAACAGGTGGGCCGGATCACGGGCCGCGCCGACCCCGCCGCGCGCCTGACGCAAAGCCTGCAGCAGCAGTGGAGCGGCGCCCTGGCCAAGGTGCAGCAGCGCCAGCATGCGCCCGTACGCGTGCTGTTCATCCTCGCCCATGCGCCGAACCAGGTGATGGTGGGCGGGCGCGAGACGGGTGCCGACGCCATGCTCGCGTATGCGGGCGCCGTCAACGTGATGGGCGGGCAGGGCGGATTCGCCGGCTACAAGCCGCTGACGCCTGAAGCCGTGATCGCCGCGCTGCCCGATATCGTGCTCGTCACGGACCAGGGCTTGAAAGCTTCGGGCGGCGTGGACGGCATCGTGAAACTGCCAGGCCTGGCGCAGACGCCTGCCGGGCGCAAGCACCGCATCGTCTCGCAGGAAGCCATGCTGCTGCTGGGCTTTGGCCCGCGCATGCCGCAGGCGCTGGCCGAACTCGGCGCTGCTTTCGCCAAAGCCATGGCCGCATGAACGCGGCTTCCCTGGACTCCGCCGCGCCCTGGCGCTGGCCGCCCTGGGGCACCGGCGGGTTGCTGGCCGCCGCCCTGGCTTGCGGCTTGCTCGTCGCCGTGCAGGCGGGCGCCGTGCCCGTGACCTTGGCCGACTGGCTGGCGCCGTTTCAAGCGGGCGACGCGGCGCTGTCCGGCGGCGCGTACGTGCTGTGGCATATCCGTTTGCCGCGCGCCCTGTTCGCCGCCCTGATCGGCGCCGCGCTGGCGCTGGCCGGCGGCCTGACGCAAGGGCTGTTCCGCAATCCGCTGGCCGATCCGGGCCTGCTGGGCGTGAGCAGCGGCGCCGCCTGCGCGGGCGCGGCCACCATCGTTTTTGCGGCCAGCCTGCACGTGGCGCCGGAACTGCGCGTGTGGCTGCTGCCCGCCGCCGCGTTTGCCGGCGCCATGCTCATCTGCGTGCTGCTCGACCGGGTCGCCCGCTGGGCCACGCCCGGCTCCATCGTCGGCCTGCTGCTGACGGGCGTGGCGCTGAACGCCATCACGGTGGCCGTCATGGGACTGTGCATCTACCTGGCCAGCGACGATCAATTACGCACCCTGACTTTCTGGACATTGGGTTCGCTGTCGGCCGGCAGCTGGCGCCAGGTGGCCGCTTTGCTGCTGGTGCTGGCGGGTGCGCTGTGGGCCACGCGATTCCTGATGCGTTCCCTGAACGCGCTGGCGCTGGGCGAGGCGCAGGCGCTGCACGTGGGTATCGACGTGGCCCGCTTGCGCACGCAGGTGATCGTACTGGTGGCCGTACTGACGGGGTTTGCCGTCGCCTGGTGCGGCGGCATCGGCTTCATCGGCCTGATCGCGCCGCACCTGGTGCGCACCTGGCTGGGCGCGGACCAGCGCAAGGTGCTGCCGCTGGCGATGCTGATGGGCGCCTTGCTGCTGCTGTCGGCCGATACCCTGGCGCGCACGGTCGCCATTCCCGCGGAAGTCCCCGTCGGTATTTTCACGGCCTTGCTGGGCGGGCCATTTTTCCTGATGCTGCTGCGGCGCTTCCGCCACGGCACCGCCTGAAAGGATGCGCATGACGCCTTTATTGGAACTCACGTTCGCCACGACACAACTGGGCCAGCAGTATTTCGGCCCCTTCAATGTGCGGGTGGCGCCCGGCGAGCGCATCGCCATCCTCGGCCCCAGCGGCGCGGGCAAGTCGACCCTGCTCAAACTGATGGCGCGCGAACTGCATCCGCAGGCGGGCCAGGTGGCGTTCGCGGGCCGGCCGCTGGCGCAGTGGCCGCTGGCGGAACTGGCCCTGCGCCGCGCCGTCCTGCCGCAAGGTTCGAACGTGGCTTTCGGGCTGCCGTGCGAACTGGTGATCGGCCTGGGGCGGGTGGCGCGCCTGGCCGACCCGCAGCTGGAACGGATCGTGCAGGACGCGGCCGCCCTGGCGCATGCCGCGCATCTGTTGGGGCGGCGCCTCGACACCCTGTCCGGCGGCGAGCAGGCCAGGGTGCAGCTGGCGCGCATCTTCGCGCAGATGTGGGATGTCGAAGATGGCTTGATACTTGTCGACGAACCGCTGGCGGCGCTCGATCCCGGCCTGCAGTTCGAGCTGCTCGACAGCCTGCGGCAGTTCTGCGCCGCGCGCGGCCACGCCGTCATCGCCATCCTGCACGATATCAACCACGCCTTGCTGGGCTTCGAGCGCCTGCTGCTGGTGCGTTCCGGCCAGCTGGTGGCCGATATCGCCAGCGATGCCGGCGCCGTGCCCGCCCTGGCCGCGCTGTACGGCATCGCCCTGACGACGGCGACCAGCAGCGACGGCGACGTCTGCGTCATCCCCGCCAGAAGCGCGGTGCGCAGGGCCGCCTGACTCAGTGATTCACTCGCTCACCACACGTCCGCCGCGCGCGGCCGCGCCATCTGGCCGCTGCCCAGCAGCCACACCATCAGGGCATCGGCCTGTTCGCGCGTGGCCGCCACTTCCTGCACGATGCCGAAGGCTTTCATGGCGCCGGCCGCCAGCGCCTGCAGGCGCGCGCGCTGTTCCGTGTCCGCCTCGACCGACACCAGTCCACGGCAAATGGCGGCCAGCGCCACCTTGTTATGCTTGAGCCACAGGCCGCGCCGCTTGCGGTCGATGTGCGCTTCGTCGCTGCGTTCCGCTTCAAACAGCAGGACGAACGGCTCGCCATGGCGCAGCAGGGCGTCCATGTCGTTTTCCCACAGCGGGGCATAGCCGGTGATGGCCGTTTCAGGGCGGAAGCGCACGATGGGAAAGTCGCTGACGTCGTGGATGGAGAAATGGGCGGGATTCGGTTTCATGGCGTGCTTCCTTGGGAGGTGGTTGAAAATGCTTGCCAGCCGCCGCCCAGCGCCTTGTAGACCTGGACCAGCGACAGCGAGGCGGTGGCGCGGCTGTCGACCAGCGCCGCTTCGTTGTTCAATAAGGTGTTTTGCACGTGCAGCACGTTGAGCAAGTCCGTGCCGCCCTGGCGGTACCGCAGTTCCGCGCTGCCCAGCGCGCGCCGTCCCTGTTTGACGGCTTCATCGAGGCTGGCCTGGCGCCGTTCGTTGGCCTGGTAGCCAGATAAGGCATCTTCCACCTCGTGCCAGGCGGCCAGCACCGTCTGGCGGTAGGCGATGGCCGCTTCCTGCTGCTGTGCCTCACGCAATTGCAGCGTGCCGCGCAGGCGGCCGCCATCGAACAGGGGCACGCTGAAACCGGGGCCGAAGGCAAAGCGTTTGGCGTCCCAGCCGATGTCGGACAACTGCATCGTTTGCAGGCCGATGCTGCCCGACAGCGTGATGCGCGGATAAAAATCGCCTTGCGCCACGCCGATGGCGGCCGTGGCCGCGTGCAGCTGCGCTTCGGCGCGGCGGATGTCGGGACGCCGTTCGGCCAGGCCGCTGGGCACGCCCAGTTGCACCTGCATGGCCACGGCCGGAATGTCCTTGCCCGCCGCCAGTTCCGCCCGCAAGGCTTGCGGCGGCAGCGCCAGCAAGAGAGCGAGGGCATTGCCCAGGCGCGCTTCGCGCTGCTGCAGCGGCGGCAGGCGCGCTTCGATGGCGGCCACGTGGGCCGCCGCCTCGGCTTCGTCGAGCTGCGTCGCCACGCCTTCGCGCAGGCGGATGCGGGTCAGGTCCAGGGTATGGCGGGCGATATCGAGCAGTTGCTGCGTGATGGCCAGGGTCTGCTGCGCGCCGCGCAGCTCGATATAGTCGCGCGCCGTCTCGGCCAGCACGGCCAGCAGCACGCCGCGCTGCGTTTCCAGCGTCACGTCGACGCGCGCGTCGGCCGCTTCCACTTGACGGCGCACGCGGCCCCACAGGTCCAGTTCCCAGGCCGCATCGAGGTTGGCTTGCCACAGGCCGTAGGCGGACTGGCCGTTCAGGCGCGACGGGTCGCTCAAGCCTTGCTCGCTGTTGCGCGCGCGGCCGTAGCTGCCATTCGCGCCCAGGGACGGGCCTTGCGCGGCACCGGCCACGCCCCGTGCGGCGCGGCTTTGTTCCAGCCGGCTGGCGGCCGCCAGCACGTCGAGGTTGGCGCCGGCGGCGCGCCGCACCAGCGACGATAAGGTGGCGTCGCCGAAGCCGTCCCACCAGCGCTGCTCGATGGCGGCGTCCTGCTGGGCGGCGAAACGGGCATCCTGCGCCTGGCGCCATTGCTGCCCCAACGGCGCTTGCGGACGCTGGAAGTCGCTGCCCACGCTGGCGCAGCCGGCCAGGCCCAGGGCCGTGAAAATGATCAGTGCTTTCATCGCGCGCTCACCTGTTGCAGCAGTTGACGGCGTGTGGCCGTATCGATGCGCACTTCGGCCGACATGCCCACGCGCAGGCGGCTGCCGTCATCCTGGCCGGGATCGAGCGCGATCCTGACGGGGATGCGCTGCACCACCTTGGTGAAGTTGCCGGTGGCGTTTTCCGGCGCAATGGCGGAAAACGTCACGCCCGTGGCGGGCGCGATGCTGTGCACCGTGCCGCGCAGGAGCATGCCCGGATAGGCGTCGACGGCGATGCTGGCGCGCTGCCCCTGGCGCACGTGGGTCAGCTGGGTTTCCTGCAGGTTGGCGACGACGAAGCTGCGGTTCAGGGGCACCACGGCCATCAGGCTGGCGCCGGGCGCCACCAGGGCGCCGACGCGCACGGCGCGGCGTCCCACGATGCCGTCGATGGGGGCGCGCAGCTGCGTATGCGACAGGTCAAGTTCGGCCCGCTGCAGGCTGGCGCGGGCGCGCAGCAAGGCCGCTTCGGCCGCGCCTTGCTGCGCCTGCAAAATGTCCGTCTGCTTGCGGGTGGCGACGAGGGCGGCGCGGTTTTGCGCCAGGCGCGCGCGGCTCACGTCGAAGCGCGATTGCGCCTGTTGCGCGTTCTGCACGCTGCCCGCGCCCTGGCCTGCCAGGTGCGTTGAGCGGGCCAGTTCCTGCTGCGCCAGCTTGTCTTCCGCCTGGTTGGCGTCGACCAGGGTCGTGGCTTGCTCGATCACCGATTGCTGGCGCTGCAAGGTGGCGCGGGCGTTGGCCAGCTGCGCCTCGGCGCCGGCTACCTCGGCGCGGGCCGAGGCGGCGGCGGCCTGGTAGTCGCGGTCGTCGATGCGCGCCAGCAGCTGACCCGCCTTGACAGTCTGGTTGTCTTCCACCAGCACTTCCCGCACGATGCCGCCCACCTTGGGCGAGAGCACGGTGTAGTCGGCGCTGACGAAGGCGTCGTCGGTGCCTTGTTCTTCGCTGGGGGAAAACAGCAGTTGCCAGGCGCAAAAGGCGAGGGCGCAGGCCAGCAGGGCCAGTCCGAGAAGAAACGCGCGTGAGCGCAGTATGGTTGTTTGCATGGGGATGCTCTTTCTTGAAATAAAAGTCAGGCTGCGCGCGGCGGATAGACGCGCGTCGGCAGGATGGGAATGATCACAATCATGGCCAGCGCGATGGCGGCGACAATGAGGTACAGGTCGGACGAGGTCAGGGTGACGACTTGCGCATGCATGCGCGCACTCAGGCCAAGACCCAGGCCTGCCGTGTCCAGGTCGCCGGGCAGGTTGCCCAGGCGTTCGCTGAGCACCGTCGAATGAAAGTGGTTGCGGCGCGTGATCAGCGCGTCGAGCACGCCGGTGGCGACGACGGCCGACATGCCCTTGATGGTGTTGAACCAGGCCGAGGCGAAGGGGCCATCCTGCGGCGCCAGGCCCGTGGTGGCCAGCAGCAGCAAGGGAATCACGGCCATCGGTTGCGCGAAGATCTGCACCGCCTGCAGCAGGTAGAAATGCGTGCGTATCCAGTCCGGCGACATGCGCGCGCCCAGCACGCAGGACAGGGCCAGCAAGGCCAGGCCGATGGCCAGCACCCAGCGGCAGTCGACGGCGCGGATATTGCACAGGGCGGCCACCAGCGGCAGGGCGATCAACTGCGGCAGCGCCACCATCAGCATCACGGGCGCCGTCTGCAGCGGGCGGTAGGCGTGCACCTGCGCCAGGTAGGACGAGGGGATCAGGATCACGGCCAGCAGCACGAACAGCACGCCGCCCAGGGTCAGCAGGGCATGGCTGAGGTTACGCCGCGACAGCAGCTGCAGCTTGAAGAACGGCAGCGGATGCGACCATTCATTGACAAAGAACAGCACCAGCAGCACGGCGCCGCCGCCCAGCAGCACACAGATCAGCGGCGAGGCGAACCAGGCCAGGCGCTCGCCCTGCAGCAAGCCCACCACCAGCATGCTGATGGCGGGCAGGCCCAGCAGCAGGCCGCGCCAGTCGAATTGACGGAAACGCTCGAGGCGCAGCGGGTCTTGCGGCAAGCCCCAGGACACCATCAGCAGCGCGACGATGCTGCCCGGGATGACTTGCCAGAACGCCCATTGCCAGCCCAGGTATTCGGTCCAGAAGGCGGCCAGCGGCGTGCCCAGGCTGGGACCGAAGGTGGCGCTCAGCGCATAGCCGCCCAGGCCATACAGCTTGATGTTCGGCGGCAGGAAGCGCAGCGCCACCGTCATCAGCATGGGCGGCAGGGCGCCGCCGGCCGCGCCCTGCACCACGCGCAGGACCATCAGCACGGACAGGTTCGGCGCGAACGGGCATAGCAGGCCGGCCGCCATGCAGACGATGATGGCGGCAGCCGTCAGCCGGCGCAGCGAGAACGTGACGGAACACCACGGCGCGAAGGCCATGGCCGACACCGAGGCGGCCGCATACAGGGCGACGAGCCAGCTGGCGTCGTCGCGCGCGATGCCCATGGCGCCGCGGATGTCGGCCAGCGCGATCTTGGTGATATTTTCATTCAGGCCGGATACCAGTACGGCCAGCAGCACGCCGGCCAGGCCGGTGGCCAGGCGCGGACCAAAGACGGGGGGAGCCGGCGGTGAAGGGGGCGGCGCCGTCGTCGGGACGGCGCCGGGGAGCAATACAGCGGACACAGGGAACTCCGTGGATGAGAATCAGTCCACGCAGTATAGGTAGCCGTCAATCTTGTGAAAATTGATAATTGATGAAGTCTCGATTGCGTCTGGCGCAATGATGTTGGGTTCAGCGCCTATGCGCCCGGTGCGCTGCCGCACAGCGACTTGATCGTCGCGCGCAGCCAGCGGTGCGCGTGGTCGTGGTCGAGGCGCGGATGCCAGGCCTGGAATACGTCGACGTTGTCGACGGGAATGGGCAGCTGGAAGGTGCGCAGCTTCAAGCCCAGCCGTTCGACGATGGGCAGCAGGGGCGTGGGCATCAGCGGCAGCAGCAGGCGCGAATCGGCCACGGCGAAGATGGCGGACTGGAAGTTGGGGCTGATCAGCGAAACGCGGCGCGTGTAGCCCCGCTCGGCCAGGGCCGTGTCGAAGGGGCCGCGCGCCAGGCCGCGCCGCGAGACGCTGATATGTTCGTACTCGGTAAAGCTGTCCAGGTTGACGGGGCCGTCGAAGATCGGGTGGTCGCTGCGGGCGATGCCGACAAAGCCGCTGCTAAACAGCTGCTGCAGCTTGATGTCGGGCGCAAAGGCGCGCCGCGCGCTGATGTACAGGTCGATGCGGCCCGCGTGCAGGGCATCGTTTTCCGTGGCGCCATCGCCTTCGGGCACGAAGCGCAGCACCGTGTTCGGCGCATGGCTGGCCAGCAGGTCGCGCAGCTTGCCGCCGTAGGAGCCGACAAACACGTCGTTGGCGCACAGGCTGAAGGTGCGTTCCAGGGTGCGCAGGTCGATTTCACGGCCGGACGTGAAGACGGCGTGCGCCTGTTCCACCACGCTGCGCACCTGCTCGCGCAATTCCAGCGCGCGCGGCGTGGGCGCCAGGCCGCGCCCGGAGCGCACGAAGACGGGGTCGCCGATGGCGTCGCGGATGCGCGCCAGGGTGCGGCTCATGGCCGGCGCGCTCAAATTCATGCGCCGCGCGGCGGCCACGGCGCTGCCTTCCTCGAGCAGGATGTCGAGGGCGACGAGCAGGTTCAGGTCAGGGAGTTTCATGCGGCGATTATAGCCCGGGGGCCAGCGCCGGCGCTGCGCCGGCAGGACGCCGGCGCAGTGGGGATGCTATTGCGGTATTACTCGGCTGCCGGCTCGGCGCCGCAGCATTTCTTGTACTTCTTGCCGCTGCCGCAAGGGCAGTCGTCGTTGCGGCCCACTTTCGGCTCTTCGCGCTTCAGGGTCTGCACGGGAGCCTTGCGGCGCGGCACCCAGAAACGGTGGATGGCCGGCAGGTTCGCTTCCAGTTCCTGCGCGAGCTTGTGCGCCTTGACCGGGTCTTCCACCAGTTTCAGTTCTTCTTCCTTGATTTCGTCGGCGCCCAGCAGGTAGATCGGCTGCATCAGCTCGGCCACTTCGGAATCCCAGATTTCGTTCCACGAGCCGGGACGCAGTTCCATGCCGTCCCAGAAGCCCCAGCACCAGGCTTCGGCGTCGATCAGGGTCTGGCCTTCGTAGTCGTGTTCGACGAACAGGGCTTCGAATTCCTTGGGTGCCACTTCAAACGTCACCAGCACTTCGTTCATGAAGCGCATGATCAGGTTGACGATGCGCTCTTCTTCCTTGCTGTTCTTGAATTTCGGCGCATCTTCGGCATCTTCGCCCCACACGCGCGGCAACCACTCGGCCGGCATGATCGGTTCCGGACCGATGGCGACGGCCGTCAGATAGCCGTGCAGCATATCCATGGTCATGGCGTCTTCGGAGCACCGGTCCGACAACAGGAATTGGTCTAATTCGTCGAATTCTTTTTCTGATAATGGCTGTTCGAGTTGCATGGCTTGCTCTTTGATTAAATGTAAGGCGCCAGTATACGCCTTGCGGCGCTTCATCACCGAAGTGTTTGCACCGGCGGCCCGCGCGCGCCTTACAATGTCGCTTATGCACAATGAAAACCAGCCGCACGAGGACGACCGGCCCGTCCATCCCTTTTCCGCTCTGAGCCCCGATTGCGTGCTCGACGCGCTCGACAGCGTGGGGCTGCGCGGCGATGGCCGTCTGCTGGCGCTCAACAGCTATGAAAACCGCGTCTACCAGGTGGGCATCGAAGACAGCGCGCCCCTCGTGGCCAAGTTTTACCGTCCCGCGCGCTGGAGCGATACGGCCATTCTGGAAGAACACGCGTTCGTGTCCGAGCTGGTCGAGCGTGAAATCCAGGTGGTGCCGGCGCTGGCGATCAACGGCAGCACCCTGCACCAGTACCAGGGCTTCCGCTTCGCCGTCTTTCCCCGCCACGGCGGCCGCGCGCCCGAGCTGGACGATCCGGCGACCCTGGAATGGATAGGGCGCTTCATCGGCCGCATCCACGCCGTCGGCGCGCTGTCCACGTACAAGGAACGCCCGGCGCTCGATCACCAGACGTTTGGCGTCGAACCGCGCGAGTTCTTGTTGGAGGGTAACTTCCTGCCGCCCGAACTGCTGGCCGCCTATTCCAGCGTGGCGCAGCAGGCGCTCGACGGCGTCAAGCGCTGCTACGACCGCGCGGGCGACGTGGCCGTGCTGCGCACGCATGGCGACTGCCATGGCGGCAACGTGCTGTGGACGGACGCCGGCCCCCATTTCGTCGATTTCGACGACAGCCGCATGGGTCCGGCCATCCAGGACCTGTGGATGATGCTGTCGGGCGAGCGCGGCGACCAGGTGCGCCAGATGAGCGACATCCTGGCCGGCTATGAAGACTTTTGCGATTTCGACCCGCGCCAGCTGTACCTGGTCGAAGCGCTGCGCACCCTGCGCCTGATCCATTATTCCGCCTGGCTGGCGCGCCGCTGGGACGACCCCGCCTTCCCCGTCGCCTTCCCGTGGTTTAACACGCAGCGCTACTGGCAGGACCGCATCCTGGAACTCAGGGAGCAGGTGGCCTTGATGGACGAAGCGCCGCTCTGGCCCATTTGACCTAAACGTGGGAAAAGGGCGGTAAACGTCCTTCTTCTTGCCGCGCTGATTTGTGCATGCCTGTTCGATAATGGTGGTAATAAATTCCCATAAGCAACGGAATTCACCCGAATAAGCGAGAAATCATGCAAGCACAGCAAAATCAGCGCCAGGCCGCCTCCCTCACCGTCGCGTATTCCGCCGACGACGAGTTCGACCAGGACAGCATCGTTTCGCTGCATGATTTCAAGGACCTGGAGCGCAAGGCCGAGGCGCCGGCTGTCGCCATCGCGCCCGACCCGCAAGCCGAATTGCAGACCGAGCCGGCAGCCGAAGCCGATGCCAAGGCGCCCGCCGCCGAACGCCAGAAAATGGAATTGAAAGCCATCCACGAGGCGATTGCCCGCGTGGAGGCGGAAGCGAAGGCCACCTGCGCCGCCGAAAGCCGGGCGCTGGCCGAGGCGCGCGTGCGCTCGCTGGCCGAGGACCGCGCCGCCATCGATGCCGCCGCCGCCGCCGCCGCGCAGCAAAATGCGCAGGCAGCCGAGGAAGCGATCGCCGCCAACCGCGAACGCCTGGACACCATGCGCGCTGCCGCGCAAGCCAGCGTGGCCCGCCTGGAAGCCGTCAAGCAGGAGACGGCCGAACTGCGCGCCCGCGTGGAGTCCGACAATGAAATCCGCCTGGCCGCGGAACAGCGCGCCCGCGCCGAGCAGGAAAGCCGCTTGCGCGCCAGCGAACAGGTGGCGGTGCAGTCGGAACTGGCCGAGCAGGCAGCCCGCGCCGCCGAGGAATTACAGGTGCAGACGGAGCAGGCGCGCCTGCAGGCCGTCGAGCGCGTGGCCGCCGTGCAGGCGGCCAAGGAGGAGATGGTAGGCATCGCCTCGGCCGACGCCAGAGTCGCCGTGCTGGCCCGCGAACGCGAGCGCCATGCGCACGGTGCGCGCCAGACGGCGCAGATGCTGGCCGAAGCGGAAAGCGAGGCGCTGGACTTGACGGTGCAACGCGAGCGCGCCGACCAGATCGCGCTGGAATCGGCCTTCAACCGCGCCGCCGCCGAAGTGCGCGCCCTGGAAGAAGCGCGCGCGCTGGCGCACCTGGAGCAGGAACGCGAAGCCATCGCTCTGGCGCAGGCGGAATCGGAACGCCATGCGGCGCAGTCGCTGCGTCTGCGCCTGCAGACGGAAAAGGAGTTGCGCGACGCGGCCATCCACCGCGAGCGCCTGGAAATGGTCGCCGTGGCCAGCGCGCAGGCGCGCCGCGACGCCGACGTGCGCATCCTGGCCGCTACCGAGGCGCGCATCGAGGTGGACCGCCAGCTGCGCGCCGTGGCGCTGGCCCGCGTGGCCGCCGAACAGGATGCGGAAATCGCCGGTCACGCCAAGCTGGAAGCGGAAACGGCGGCCCTCGAAGAAACCAGGGCCCGCGAAGCGGCCGAGCAGGCCGCCGCCGTGGCGGCCGCCCGCGAGCTGGAAGAGCAGCAGCGCGCCGCCGGCCTGGCGCAGGAACGCGCCGAACTGGCGCGCCAGGCGGCCGAACTGGCCGCCCGCCAGAATGAAGCCGAGCAGGCCGAAGTCGATGCCGGCAAGGCGACCTTGGCCGCGCAGGAACAGGCAGCGCAACTGGCACAGGAAAAAGCCCGCCAGGCAGAGCAGCTGCTGCAGGCGGAGCAGGAACGCCTGGCCGCCGAGCAGGCCGCCGTCGCCGCCCTGAAGGAAAAACTGGCAGCGGAAGCGCTGGCGTGCAACGCGGCGCAGGAACGCACGGCCGCCGAATGCGCGCAAGCGGAACTGCTGCGCGGCCAGCAGGCGGCCGAACAGGCCTTGCGGGAAGCGGCGCAAAAGGAAGCGGACGCCATCCGCATCCTGATGGACCAGGCGCTGGTCGAAGGCGAAAAAAAGGCCGCCGCCGCGCAAGCCGTGCAGGCGCAGGCGCGCCTGGCCGTGGAACTGGGACAAGTGCATAGCGAGCGCGCCCGCGTGGAAGAAGAGAAAGCCCTGGCAGCCGAAGCGCTGCTGGCGTCCGAGCGCGATTTCGTCGCCGCCGAGCGCGAGTCGCTGGCCCTGATCGCGCAAAAACTGGTGCAGCAGCGCCAGACCAGCAGCGCCGAAGAACGCGCCTCGCAAGCGATCGCCGGCCGCCTGGAAGCGGAAAAGCAGGCGACGGCGGCAGCCGAAGCGCGCGCCGCCATGGAACAGCAGGCGCTCGACGCCATGCGCCAGCGCGAGCAGCTGGAACTGGCCGCGCAGCAGGCGGCCGGCGAAAAGCTCGACGCACAGCAAGCCTTGCTGGCCAGCGCGCAAGCCCATGCCGCGCTGCAGCGCAAGGCGGCCGAGACGACGCGTGCGATGGCGGCCGCCAAACACCAGTTGCTGGAACGCGATACGGCCCGCGCGCAGCAGCAGGAGCGCGAACTGGCCGCCTTGCGCGCCAGCCTGGAGCAGCCGCAAAGCGCGTTTTCCAGCTCTCTGACCGCCGCCCGCGCGAAAGCCGAACAGGTGAGCTCGGCCAGTCTGACGCGCGAAGTGATCGAGCGGCTGACGCAGCCTAACGAGTCGGCCGGTGCAGTCTGGCGTTCGCGCTAGGCAGGATATCGAACCAAACCTACTGCGCGGCGCGCTTTGCGGCTGGCGATGCTCACCGGCTCGGCGCCCCCGTACTAAAGTACGGGGGCGCTTCTCAGCCACAAATCACTGCCGCTCGCTACGGTTTTGTTCGGTATCGTTACTTTAGCGGAAGAGCAAGATTTTTTACGTTTTTCCATCAGAACTTCCGTCCTACCCCCACCAAAATGACATCCGCATCGCGGTGATAATCGGTGATGACCCGGTTCCACGCCACGTGCGCCACCCAGCGGCGGTCGACGTGGTAGCGGCCCACGGCCGACAGCAAGCCCGTCAGGCGCGTGCTGTGGCCCTGGGTGTCGCGTGCATCCCACGCCACGTACGGCCCGCCGCCCATGCCGAATTCCACCTTTTCATTGAGCGAACGGATCAGCCATAGCTGGGCGGCCATGCCGCGCCGATGCGCCAGCGCCGTGCTGCCTTCGTCGAGGGCGGTGACCGTCCAGTCCACGTATTGTCCCGCCGCGCGCCGGTATTCGAGGGCGAACGGGCGCGAGGACTCGGAGCGCATGCTGTTGACGATGGTGTGGCCGGTCGATAAGGTCAAGGTGTCGTCGTGGGCCCAGTTCTGCAGGTGCAGCTTGGCGCCCGGCACGCCGTCATAGCGGTAGCCCGCGCCGATCAGCAGGTGCGTGGTGTTGTCCTTGCCGCTGGGCCGGATGCGGTTGAGCTGCGCTTGCGCATACCAGCGGTTGTCGAACTGCCAGCGCGCCTGCAGGCTGACGATGGAGCCCCAGCCATGGTCATTGTCGAAATTGTGCGGTGCTTCATCGGTCTTGGCCGTATCGAAGAAAAAATAGCGGCCCACGCCGGCGCCCAGCATCAGGCCCTGCTCCACTTTTTTCGTGCGCAGCCAGACCTGGCCCGCCATGCCGTCGCGGTGATGGTCTTCCGGGTGGCCTTCATTGATGTACGACAGGCTGACGGCATTGTAGTTGCCCACCGGCTGCGTGTAGCTGATGGCCGCCACAAAGGTACGCTCGTTGGTCGAGTTCACTTTCAGGGCGCCGGCCATGCCGGAGATATCCTGTGCCTGGGCGGACAGGGGCAGCGAGGCGGCCAGCAAGGCCAGGGCGGCGGGGCGTATGCGCATGGTATTTCCGGTCGTGGTGATACACGCTAACGGTGGGCTGGCTGGACGTGCTGCGTTAGCGCAAGCATCGTGCGTTTTTACTACACGAATGAACAGTTCCAGTCAGAACTAATTGCGCTAGTGTATAAGAAAGCGGGAATGCGCGAGGCGCGCCATGCGGCTGGAGAGCGGGGAAGGGCGCCGGCACGAGTATGGCTGGCCGGCGCGATGCTGCTGGAATGACGGTATTACTGACTCAGGACGACTTTATCGGCAAAATATTCCGTCTCGCCGAAGCATTGCGTGGGCACGCCCTTGTGCTGGCTGTAGGTGACGAGGATGCGCTTGCCGGCGGCGGCCGTCAGCTGTTTCGCCACCTCCTCGTCGCGCACGCTGAACTGGAATTTTTCCGGGATGGTGCCCGGCAGCGCCGTCAGCAACAATTCCCCTTCCCACGTCTTGCAGATCCAGCCCCGTTTGGAGAACTTTTGCAGGTAGCCCGCCCGTTCGCCTTCCGAGTACGAGAAGCTCAGGGCCATCCACGTGTAGGTGGCCAGCAGCAGGAAGCCGGCCACGAGGAAGATGGCGAAGGCGAAGGTGACTTTTTTGGTCGTAGGGGTCATGTTAAGGGGTGAATTGTTTAGTTGGAGAAAGAGTTAGTCTTTCCGGCCGGCTTTCCAGTTCAGGCCAAAGTTATATCTTTCATCCATGGCCTGGTGCGCCGTGATTTTACCTTGGCCGCCGAAGTATTCCACCAATTTTGTCACCTGCAGGTTGCCGCCGTGGTTTTCCAGCATGGCGATGGCGCACATGGCGTGCTGGCTGTCGCTGTCGAGGCGCACTTCCACCGTCGGCTGGCCGGGAATCTCGATCGTCACGACGCCGTCCGTGGCGGCCCAGTTCGGCACGCCTTCGTAGATGAAGGCATACACGAGCACGCGCTTGATCTGGTCGAAATGGGTGCCGTTGATGAAGATGTTTTCGCCGCTGCTGATGCTGCCCGTGCGGTCGTCGCCTTCCAGGTGGATATACGGCGGGCGGTCATACGCGCCCCAGCTGTTGCCCAGCGCCTGTACGGCGCTCTTGGCGCCATTGCTCATCTCGAACAGGCAGCCGATATCGAGGTCGATGCCGCCCGCGCGGCCGGCCGGCTTGTTGAACAGCTTGCCCAGGAAGCCCGTGTCCAGCTTCGATGCGGGCGCCTGGCCTTGCGACGCGTTCTGGTTCCAGTTCAGGTTGACCCGGATGCGGCCGTAACCGCCGCTGTCGCGCTTGTCGAGCGAGATCTTGTCGCCGCGCTTTTCCAGGCGGATCTTCGACAGCGAGATTTTATTCGCCGGCGGCGGGGCCGCTGGCGCAGGCGCGGGAGCCGGCGCCGGAGAGGATTGCGCTGCTTCGCTGCCGCCGAAGTGCTTCAGCAGCGCCGCCAGGCCGCCCGCGAAACCCTGGCCCACGGCGCCGAAGCGCCAGCTGCCGTCGCGGCGATACAGTTCGCCGATGATGACGGCTTTCTCGTCCTGGAAGTCATTGCCCGTGAAGGCAAAGGTGGCGGCCTGGCCCAGCGCCAGGCTGGAGTTGCCCAGCGCGCGCATGCTGCCCTGTTCCGTCGCCGCCGTGAATACCAGCTTGTCGATGGCGGCGGGCAGGCGGGAAAGGTCGACCTGGAACACGGAGCGCGGGCCGTTCAGCTCCACCGTGACGGCGTTGTCCGGCGCGCTTTTCTGGTTGTAGAACACCATGTAGCGGTCGTCCGACAGCTTGCCGGCCGCATCGACGCCGAAGCAGCTGACGTCCACTTCCATCGAGCCCGAAACGATATCGAGCGTGACGGCAAACGGGCCATTCAAGCCCAGGTCAGCCAGTTTGCCTTTTTGTCCGCGTGTGAAATTGGTCATGGTCGTGCAATCCCTTCGTCGCTTGAGAGTTGAGTCAATGAGATAGTCGGCAGGTGCGCGGCGGCGTTGTCGGCCGCATGGCGGATGCCGAAGAGGCGCGCCTGCTCGATGATGCGCAGGGCCCAGCTGCTGTGCGTGGCCACTTCGCACATCGATTCCTGCATGCGGAACACGGCCGGGCTGTCCGGGTCGATGATGCGCAGCGCCAGTTCGATGTCCGACTGCGCCACCTGGTAGTGGCGCTCGATCTGCGGCACCTGGTCCGGGTGGATGGCCGTCTTGGCGATCATGCCGTGCGCCATGTCCTGCGCCACTTCGGCGTCGAGCCAGCTGCCCTGCGACAGGTGTTCGAAGACGGGCGCCGTCAGCTGGAAGCCGTGCGGCTTGAAGATCGTCACCAGGCGGCCGATGACCTGGCCCAGCGGCGTTGAATAAATCGTGCCGCTGGTGGGGCGGCGCAAGCCCAGCAGGGCCAATAAATCGTTGCCGCCGATGCGCAGGGCCAGGATGCGGCGCCGCACTTCCGGTGCCGACAGCAGGATGCGGAACTGCTTCATTTCCTCGTCGTCGAACACTTCCGCCGTTTCCAGGGTCGGCATCAAGAGGTGATGCGTGTGGCGCACCAGCTCGAAATACGCGGCGAAATTGTGGCGCGTGGATTTCGGCAGCACGAAGCCGCTCAATTTGTCGGCGCCCGGCATGGCCAGCACGCGCGCCAGCACCTCGAGGTTACGCACGCGCACGAAGCGCAGGGTGTCCGATTCCTCGCACATGTTTTGCAGCGCCAGCGACAGATTGAACATCGCATAACTGAGGTCGCGTTCCGCGATGGCGTCTTCGGTGCAAAGGATGACCGAACGCAAATGGCTGAATTTGTCGCCGTTGGCGATCGCCAGCAAGTCCTTGTGCGTGGTCGGCACGTACATGGAGGCGCCCAGCGCCGCCTTGTGTTCGCTTTGCGGGTGTAGGGAGTTGTTATCCATCGACTGCGCTCCTGATAAGGGCGACCGCCTGGTAAGGCAGCGCCGGTTCTACTGTGACGGGTATGGCTTTTTCCTGCGCCAGAAGCAGCAAATGTGCCACGTCCGGCGCATTCGTGTCGCGCACGATCAGGCGCTCGGGCACGCGGCGCAGCAGCACGCGCGTCGCTTCGCCGATGCCCGGCTTGATCAGGTTGATGTCGCTGATGCCGTATTCCTGCTGCGCGGCGGCCATGTAGGCTTGCGAGCGGGCCGCCATGGCTGGCGCATCGCTCGCCTCGGCCAGCGGGATGCCGCTGCTGGCGGCGATCGCCATGGCGTCGGCCACCAGGCCGTCGGCGAAAGCGCGCGACTGGTCGTGCTGCTCGAACTGCGCGTAATACACGCAGCCGTGGAAGTCGCCGGGGCCGATGGCTTCATTGAGCACGGAGCGGCTGACCAGGCCCGAGACGGTGGCATTCAAGATGCTCGACGGGATCAGGTAGTCGCTGGCCGAGGCGGCGCAGGCGGCCGTGCCGGCCAGGTCGGACAGCACGAACAGGCCGCCGTCGATCGCCGTGCCATAGGCCGCGTTGAAATCGTGGACCGTCTGGCGCAGCTCGCGCGAAATCACGCCCTTGCCCGTCCAGCCGTCGACGAAGACGATGGACTCGGCCGCATGGCCCTGCGCCAGGATGTGTTGCAAGGCATGCGCGTCGATGCCGCGGTCGCGGATGATGGAGACGGAATAATGGCTGCATGCGCGCTGGAATACCTGGCGCAGCAAGTGCCCGAGGATGACGCCCACCGGCGTGCCGGCGCGCGCCAGCGACACCAGGGTGATGGGACCCGTGCGGCGCGCCGCGATCAGGGCGGCCAGGCGCAGGCAGTCGCGCGCCATCTGCAGGCGGTTGGCCGCGAACGCGTTCTGGAACAGGGCCAGGTAGGCGGGCGAGGGCAGGGACTCCGGCGACAGCATTTCGCTGTAGTGGCGCTGGCCCGACTGGATCAAGCGCTCCTTTTCTGCCAAATCGAGAATCGGTTCGAGCGCCATCGGCGTGAGCAGAAACTCCACGTCTTCCTGGCGGTAGCTGCCGCTGAAATGCGGTGTTGTTTCACTCATAGCGCCGCCACCGTGAGGGCCGCCAGCTGGGTGCCGTTGGGGATGATGGCGTAGTCGCAGGCGGCCATGAAGCGGGCGTCCGAGCGGCTGTCGCCCATGCCGAAGCTGACGATGGGGCCGTGTTCGGCTTCCAGTTCCGCGCGCAGGTAGGCCACGGCGCGCGCCTTGTTCAAGGTTTTCGGCAGCACGGCCAGGTTGTTGCCGTTGCGGTGGATGAAGTAGTCGGCGCCTTCGGCGGCGATCCACTGCCGCAGCACCTGCTCCTCGATGTCGGCCAGGCGTTCGCCGCGCGCTTCATGGTCCTTGACGACGATGTAGAACGGCGTGTTGTAATCCTCGATCAGGCGCGCGCGCGAAGGCATGCCCGTCCTGGCCTGGAAATCGTCGATGATGCGCATGGCGTCCCGCAGGCCGGGCAAGGCCGTCTGCATGTCGTTCTGCATCAGGGCCAGCCAGCCCGCGTCGAGCGCGCCGCCCGGCTGCAGCACGATGCCGCCGTAATCGAGCACGCTGTAGCTGGTAAACGGCAGGTCGACGCGGCGGAATGCGTCGCCATTTCTCGCCGTGGCGGGGATCAGGGTCATGCCGCTTTGCGCGAATTCAAAGAAGGCGCGCTGGCGCGCCGTCGTAAACGAGCAGGCCTCGCCATTTTTCAGATAGGCGGCCGCTTGCAAATCGGTCTCGCCCGGGCATTTTTTCGGGGTCTGGAACAGTGTGTCGTCCAGATCAACAAACAGGAATTTCTTCAATTTTGGTCTCTGACTGAAAGTGGAACAGGCGGCCGTTCAATTGGCCGGCGAGTTGCATGAGGGCCGGGCTGGCCGGGGTTTCATGGCAGATGAATACGTGCTGGTACTGGCCAGGCGCCACGTTGTACAGGTAATTGGCGATGCCTTCGCCGTAATTGTCGTCGCAGTTGACGATATGGCCGACGGAGCCCCACGACAAAATGGGTGAGCGCGTGGTCGACTGCACCACGACGTTCTTGCCCAGCGCTTCGAGCTCGCGCGCCAGCAAAAACGACGGGTGCATGAATTCGCCCGTGCCCAGCACCAGCACGGAATCGCCGGCGCCGATTTCCTGCGCCAGCTGCACCGCCAGGCCTTGCGGCGGCGCCAGGGCGCGGCCCACGCCGATGCGCCCGAATGCGGGGCTGGCGCCCCGTTCCTCGTTGGCCTCGAAGCGCTGCGCGCTGGCCGCCACCGGAGCGGGCGCGGCGCCGGCCTGGAAGGCGTAGTGGCCGGACAGCGCCGCGCCGATGGTCGTGGGCAGGCCGAAACGCTCACTCAAGCCCGCGTTGGCGGCCTGGCCCATGAAATTGGTGATCACGCCCAGGTGCAGCTTTTCCAGCTGCGGATAGCGCGCGCGGCACACTTGCACCAGGTTGGCGAAGGTGTTGCCGGTCGAGGCTTCATCGTCGATCAGCACCAGGCTGCGCGCCGTGGAAAACAGGGTGCTGGCCGTGTCCGACAAGTGTAAGAACTGGCGCGGCGCATGGCTGTGCGATTCCTCGAATTCGAAGAAGGGCACCGTGCCCACGCGGTAGCGCGAGCTGTGCAAAAACAAAGCCTTGCCGTTCGGGTTGGCGCGCAGCCACGCCTCGAACACGCCCTGGCCCAGGCCGACGGCCGTTTCCGCCATGGCGATGAAGACGACGGGGCCGGGCAGGCTGGGGGGGATTTGCGCGGCCAGGTCGTCGTGGATGGCTTGCATGGCGCGCGGCGTGACGGGCCAGTGCTTGCCCAGCACCTTGGACAGGAACAAAAAGCCCCGTTTGGCGTTGGCGCGCGCGGCAAAACCGATCAGCCAGTCGAGCGGAAAGCGCGCCTCGTCCACCTTCAGGGTCAGCTCGCCCGTGGGCATCTGCTGCTTGACGACGTTCATGGCAGCTCCACGGCGCAGGCGGCTTCGCCCACGCGCATGCCTTCGCGGATGGCCGGCACGCTGAGCTTGTCAAAGCCCTGGTCGAAACCGGCCAGCGCCAGGTAGGGCAGGTTGGGACCCGCCGCGCACGCCATGCCGATGCCGCCCGACATGCGCGGATTGATCTCCAGCAGCGCCAGGCCATTCGCGCCTTCGCGGAACTGGATGTTGAAGACGCCGTTCAGGCGGTAGTCGCGCGCCAGTTTGTCGCAGGCCGCCAGCAGGTCGGCGCGCAGCTCGATCAGCTGGCCGCTGCCGCCCCCATGCAGCTTCTTGCGCGGCACGGCGCAAATGAGCTTGCCCTGGTCGGCGACGCAGTCGGCGCTGTATTCGTGGCCGTCGAGGTATTCCATCAGCAGCAGGGTCTTGAACGATGCCATCTGCGCCAGGCCGTTGCGCAGCTCTTGCGCATTGATCTGGTAGGCGGCGCCGGCCAGCAGCAGCTGGGCGCTGGTGCGCTCTTCATCGAGTATGGCAAAGCCCAGGGCATACACGGATTCGGATGGCTTGATGCACAGCTTGCGATGCAGCGGGCGCAGTTCGGCGTAGGCGGCATCGTATTCTGCGATGTTTGTGACGGCGCGGTAGTCGGCCGGGCGCGCCATGGGCAGGTCGAGGCCCTCGCAGAAGCGCGCCTTGTCATGCATCAGGGTCAGGGTGTCTTCGCTGGCCACGCTGAGCACGCGCGTGCCGATGGCGGCGAAGCGCGCGCTGGCGCTGCCGATCAGGCCCGCTTCCTTGCCGGGCCAGAAAATGGTGATGCCCCGCTCGCGGCAAAATTCCAGGCACCATTCGACATAGTTGTGGCCCGTCAGTCCCGACGGTTCGACCGCGTATTCGTGGGCCGACAAAAAGGCGGCCGCATGCGCATTCGTATTGCTGCACACGATGTGATAGCGGGGCGCACCGCCAGTGGCGGCGCTGTCGGCTTCGCGGATCAGGCGCATGGCCGTGCCGACCGAGGAAAATGTTTTGTTGAACCAGACTCTTTGCATGTACGGGGACCGGGTGGAAATAGGGGGAAGCCGCGCGCAGGTGCGCGCGCGGGCAGTGTAGCCAGAAAAACTTAACCTGGCCTTATAGAGAGGGAATCAGCCGGCCTTGCCGCTGGCCGTCCACTTGAGGAAGGCGTCGCGGTTGCGCGAGCAGATGAAGACCTTGCCCGAGCCGGAAAAGCGCAGCACGATGCCTTCGCCGCTGGTCACGCTGTTGACGATATTGCCGAGGAAGCCACCGATGCCGCCGCCGCCCGATCCGCCGCCCGTGGTCACGGAAATCTCGTATTTCAGGCTGTTGTCCCAGCACACCACGTGGGAATTGTCGATCACGACGTCCTTGCCCGGCTCCACGTCGAGCTGGAACATGGAGCCGAAGCCCGATACCACCACCTGCCCCGTGCCGGCCGTCTCCATGACGAAGAAGCCGCCCGACTGGGCGAACAGCGCGTTGCCGATGCTTTGCGTGCGCACCTTCATTTCCGTGCCCGAGGTGGCGGCGACAAAGGCGCCGTCGTTGAGCAGGTACTGGCGCGCGCCCACGTCGACCACTTCAATGGCGCCCGGCAGGGTAGGCGAGAGCAGGCAATCGCCGCTGCCGCGCACCGCTTCGATGTGCTGCTGGAAGAACGATTCGCCATTCGCGAAGCGGCGCATGATGGCGCTGCCCAGGCCACCCGTCATCTTGCCCTTCAAATCGAGCGCCGTTTCCATCATCACCATCGCATCCGATTCGCAATAGATGGTTTCGCCCTGCTTCATGCTGACGTGGAGGAAGGGATCGACGTCGCCCGTGACACTAAATACTGGCATGATAAATCTCCAAAAAAAAGCCGCCTGATCTGTGCAGGCGGCAGTAATGATATGACAAAAGTGCAATTCACCTCGGAAAACCGTCGCGCGCACGCTCGATGCGCGGCGCTGCAGGTTTAACGAGCGTGAATTTAGGCGTTCACGCCGAACGAGCGGGCCAGAGGGCCCAGGCCGCCGTTGAAGCCCTGGCCGATGGCCTTGAACTTCCATTCGCCGTTGTAGCGGTAGATTTCGCCAAAGATCATCGCCGTTTCCGTCGAGCTGTCTTCGGACAGGTCGTAGCGGGCGATTTCTTTTTCGCCTTCCGCGTTCAGGCAGCGGATGAAGGCTTTCGAGACCATGCCGAAGTTCTGGCGGCGCGCGTCGGCGTCGTGGATGGTGACGGTGATGCTGATGCGGTCGATGTCGGCTGGCACGCGGGTCAGGTCGATTTCGATGCGCTCATCGTCGCCTTCGCCTTCGCCGGTCGTGTTGTCGCCCGTGTGCACGACGGAGCCGTCGGTCGATTTCAGGTTGTTGTAGAAGATGAAGTCAGAGTCGCCACGGACTTTGCCGTCGCTTTTCAGGAGGAAAGCGCTACCGTCAAGGTCGAAGGTGGCGCCGTCCGTCGAACGAGGATCCCAGCCGAGGCCGACGATGATCTTCTTCAGGTTCGGTGCTTCCTTGCTCAGGTTGACGTTGCCGCCTTTTTGCAAACTGATTGCCATGTGGTGCTCCTTTTCAGTAAATAACTCAAACATGCCTTCATGGGATGAGCGCCAGGCGCTCGTGCCATTACTCTCACAATTGGGGGCGGAACCCCCGATTTCAAGCTTGCGCCGCGTGCCGTTTGCGATAGCGCAGGGACGACCACAGCGAGACCAGGATGAAGGCCACGCCCGACAGGCCCGTGAACCACTCCGGAATATGGTACTTGACGGACGCCAGCATGATCAAGGCGAGGATGCCGATCGCATAATGGGCGCCATGCTCGAGGTAGACGAATTCGTCCAGGGTGCCCTTGTGCACCAGGTACACCGTCATCGAGCGCACGAACATGGCGCCGATGGCCAGGCCCAGCATGATGATGACGACGTCGTTGGTGATGGCAAAGGCGCCGATCACGCCGTCAAAGCTGAACGAGGCGTCCAGCACTTCCAGGTACAGGAAGCCGCCGATACTGCCGCGCGCCACCGTTTTTACCAGGTCGCCATTGCCGTTCTTGGCTGGCGCGGCGCCTTCCTCCTCGTCATCCTGCAAGTCCGGCTCGCCTTCTTCCAGCAAGCCGCTGATCCAGTTCACGCCGATGTAGACGGCGATGCCGACGATGCCCGACGCGAGCACGCTGTATTTGGCTTCGGCAGGACCCATCGCCACGCAGGCGGCCACGGCGCCCATGGTGATCAGGACGGCCAGGCTTTCCGTGCCCAGCGCATTGACTTTTTCCTCGGCCCAGCCCAGCCAGTGCAATTCCTTCTCGTCGTCGAACAGGAAGTTCAGGAACACCAGCAGCAGGAAGGCGCCGCCGAAGGCCGCCACTTGCGCATGGTTGTCCGTCAGGTGCTTGGCATACACGTCCGGCGTCGTGGTGGCCATGGTCCACACGTCGACCAGGCCCAGGCCCGTGGCGACGGAAACGATGACCAGCGGGAACAGCAGCCGCATGCCGAAGACGGCCACGAGGATACCGACCGTGAGGAACAGTTTTTGCCAGAATTCATTCCAGTGGCGCAAGACCGAGGCATTCACCACGGCATTGTCGAACGACAGCGACACTTCCATGATGCCCAGCACGCCCGTGATCCACAGGGCATTGATCAGGCCGGGCATGCCGCCATGGCTGTAGCCCCACCAGCCCGACACTGCCATCAGGATAAAAGTGACTAAAAAGGAAATTCTGAAATGCCGCATGAGTACCCCGTTGCAAGTGAAAGACGTTTGATTATCCGCGCCGCTGTGCGCGCCGCACTCAGTGTTGATATACGTCAATTGTTGTATATGCCATGATTTTATATTAGTTGCCGCCCGGGGCGGCGTTTTATAGACCGGCGACAGACAGTTCTGCTGGCGCGGACGATCTGCGATAATTGCGGCGCGCCCATCCGGCTGCCGCAGTCTCTTGCACACTCTCGACATATATATATAAGAAGGAATACCCCGTGGATATCGCTTACCTCGTCACGCCCCTGATCACCTGGATCCTGGTCGGACCGATCAAATTCCTGATCAACAGTGTCCGCACGCGGCAATGGGCGTTCGGCCTGGTCGGCAATGGCGGCTTTCCCAGCAACCATAGCGCCGTCGTGTCCAGCATGGCTACCCTGATCGCCTTGCGCGAAGGCATAGGCCATCCCGCCTTCGGCGTGGCCGTGACCCTGGCTTTCATCGTCATCATCGACGCCAACAGCCTGCGCCAGCACGTGGGCAAGCAGGCGGCCGCCATCAACCGCCTGGCGGGGGAGGCGGCCAGCGCCGCGCACAAGACCTTGCGCGAGCGCATGGGCCATACCCTGGTGGAAATCGCCGGCGGCCTGTGCACGGGCGTGGCGATCGGTTTCCTGATCAACTACGTGTTTGCCCGCTAAGCGTTGTTCCCCCTGAAACGCAAAACCCCGCTTCAAGGCGGGGTTTTGCGTTTCAGGGCGTAAAAACTACGTTTCATCCATTCAATAAAGCATTACAGGAAACCGCCGATTGACATGCCCGGATGCGCTCATGGATACTTTGGCGCTTGTGGTTTTAATAAAAATAAATGCCTGCCATCGCCTGCGGTCCTATCCGGGCCGCCGGGACGGTCGCGGCGCTATCTATCCGGAGAAATACCCATGTTGCGCAAAACCCTGTTTGTTCTGGCAATCGCTTCTGCCCTGGCCGCCTGCGGCAAAGAGTCCAAAGATCCCGGCAAGGGCGGCAAGAATGCCAAGGAACAGGCCAGCGCTAGCGTCAATCTGCTGGTGTCCCCGGAAGACCTGCTGACCATCCAGAGCAATGCGCTGGCGTCGGGTCCCGTGATCACCGGTTCCGTGCAGCCCGAGCGCAACGCGGACTTGCGTGCCGAAGTGTCGGCCGTGGTGATCCAGGTACTGAAGGAAAACGGCGAAATCGTCAAACGGGGCGACGTGCTGGTGCGCCTGGACGAAACGGCCATCCGCGACAGCCTCAATTCGGCCGAGGAAGCCAGCCGCGCCTCGAGCCAGGTGCTGGAGCAGTCCGAACGCATGTTCCAGCGCATGAAAACCCTGCGCGCCTCGGGCATGACGTCGACGCAGGCGCTGGAAGACGCGGAAATCCGCCGCAACAATGCGCAAAGCGATCTGTCCGCCGCGAAGAGCCGCGCCGCCCAGGCGCGCCAGCAGCTGCAGCGCACCCTCGTGCGCGCGCCGTTCGACGGCATCGTGAGCGAGCGCAAGGTATCGAATGGCGATACGGCGCAAATCGGCAAGGAATTGATCAAGGTCATCGATCCGACCAGTATGCGCCTGGAAGGCCTGGTGTCGGCCGACAAGATCGGCGTCGTCAAGGTGGGCCAGCCCGTGCTGTTCCGCATCAATGGCTATCCCGGCCAGGATTTCGCGGGCAAGGTGCGCCGCGTCGATCCTGCTGCCAACGCCGTCACGCGCCAGGTGGCCGTGCTCGTCGATTTCAATGACAAGGAACAGCCGCGCGTGGCCGGCCTGTACGCGGAAGGGCGCATCGAGACGGCAACCGTCAGCGCGCTGATGATACCCGACTCGGCTCTGGTGAAGGCGGGCGACGTCACGTACACGTGGAAAGTCAAGGACAAGGCCTTGCATAAAGCCACGTTGCGCATCGGCGCGCGCGACGTGCGCACGGGCCAGTGGGAAGTGCAAAGCGGCCTGGCCAGCGGCGACACCGTGCTGCGCACGCCCGGTTCGACCTTCAAGGATGGGCAGAAAGTGGAATTGACGGCTGCCAAGGCCGTCCCCGCCGCCGCCGTGGCCAGCAGCAGCGCCGCCGTTGCCGGTAAAGGAAACTAAGCCATGTTCCTTTCCGATTTCAGTATCAAGCGGCCCACGGCCACCATCGTCCTGATCCTGGCGATGATGTGCGTCGGTTTGCTGGCGCTCAAGAAACTGCGCGTCAATCAGAATCCGGACGTCGAAGTGCCGTTCATCGTCGTCAGCATTCCCTACCCTGGCGCCTCGCCCGATACGGTCGAGCGCGAAGTGGTGAACCGCCTGGAAAAATCCTTGCAAAGCATTTCCGGCGTGACCGAAGTCAATAGCAGTTCCAACGAAGGCTCGGCCAGCATCTTCATTCAGTTTTCCTTCAAGACGAACCTGATCGAAGCGTCCGACGATATCCGCAACGCGATTGCCGCCGTGCGCTACAAGCTGCCGACGGAAATGCGCGAACCGATATTGCAGCGCATCGACCCGTCGGCCGAGCCGATCATGCAGCTGGCGCTGTCGTCGAGCGCGCAAAGCCATGCGGAAATCTCGCGCCTGGCCGAGGACGTGCTGTCGGACCGCTTCCGCGCCGTCGACGGCGTGGCGCTGGTGAACGTGGGCGGTTCGCTGAAACGCGAACTGTCCGTGCTGCTGCGCGCGGAAAAACTGCGTGAATATAATGTTTCCGTCAGCGACGTCGTCACCGCCCTGCGCAACCAGAATACCAATGCGCCGGTGGGCAAGGTGCGCGGTACCCTGGACGAGAAAAGCATCCGGCTGGTCGGCCGCATCGAGTCGCCGAGCGATTTCGAGCAAGTGGTGATCAAGCGCCGCGGCGAGGAAATCGTGCGTCTGGCGCAAGTGGCGACGATCGAGGATGGTTTTGCCGAGATCAACACCTTGAGCGTGCGCAGCGGCAAGCCCAACGTGGGCATCTCGATTACCCGCGTGCGCGACGCCTCCACCGTCAGCGTGGCCAACAAGATCCGCGACATGGTCGAGGAAATCAACAAGACCTTGCCGAAAGGCACGTTGTTGCAGGTGACGCGCGACGGCGGCGAAAACGCCCAGCATAGCCTGAACAACGTGATCGAATCGCTGGTGCTGGGCGCGGTGCTGACGATTTTCGTCGTCTACGCCTTCCTGAACTCGTGGCGCTCGACCCTGATCACGGCGCTCAGCCTGCCCACGTCCGTGATCGCCGCCTTCATTGCCGTGTGGCTGTGCGGCTTCACCCTGAACTTCATGACCTTGCTGGGCCTGTCCTTGGCCATTGGCGTGCTGATCGATGACGCCATCGTGGTGCGCGAAAACATCGTGCGCCACATGCAGATGGGCAAGGATCGCCGCACGGCGGCGCTGGAAGGCACGGCCGAGATCGGCATGGCCGTGGCCGCCACGACGTTTTCCATCATCGCCGTGTTCATCCCCGTGGCCTTCATGCCCGGTATCTCCGGTGAATGGTTCCGTCCGTTTGCCCTGACGGTGACGTGCTCGGTGCTGGTCAGCCTGGGCATCTCGTTTACGCTCGACCCGATGCTGTCGGCCTACTGGGGCGACCCGGTCGAGGAACATGCGGCGCCGAAAAAAGGCATCGGCCGCATGCTGGAGAAATTCAATCACTGGTTCGACCACCAGGCCGACCGCTACGGCAACGTCATCGCCTGGGCCCTGCATCACCGCCGCTGGATGGCCGTGATCGCTTTCGGCAGCCTGGTGGGCGCCATCGCCCTGCACGCCACGCACGGCGGCACGAGTTTCCTGCCAGCATCCGACTCGGGCAATCTGATGATCAATGTGCGCACGCCATCGTCGAGCAGCATCGAATATTCGCGTTTGAAACTGGAAGCGGCGGCCGTGCTGGCGCGTACCTTGCCTGAAACCAAGGATACCAACAGCTCCGTCAACGCAAACGGCGGGCGCGTGTATGTCGATATCGGCAAGCGCAACACCCGCAAGCGTTCGGCCAAGGAAATCGCGGTCGAGCTGCGCGAAAAGATGTCGCGCCTGGTGGGCGCCGAATACGTGGTGCAGGATGACTTGAGCAACGGTTCGCAAAAGCCCATCCAGGTGGAGTTCACGGGTCCCGATTCGCGTAAACTCATGGAAATTACCAACGCCTACATGGACAAGCTGCGCGCCATTCCCGGCGCCGTCGATGTGGGCTTGTCGGAGCAGGACCCGAAGAACGAGCTGCAGATCGAGCTCAACCGTGGTCTGGCCAATTCCATGGGCATTTCGGTCAATGACGCGGCGCAATCGCTGCGCGTGGCGTTTGCCGGCGTGGAAGTGGGCGACTGGGTCGATCCGACGGGCGAGACGCGCGACGTGGCCGTGCGCCTGCACCCCGACGACCGCGTGGCATCGGAAAACATCGAGCGCCTGCCGATCAGCGTGACGGGCACGTCGCAAATGGTGCCGCTCGACCAGATCGCCACCATTACCATGGGCAAGGGTCCGTCCGGCATCGAGCACAAGAATGGCAAGCGCACGATCACCGTGTCGGCCAATGCGCAGGGCCGTTCGAACGGCGAAGTGACGAGTGACGCCATGAAGCTGGCCAACTCCATCGACTTCCCGCCCGGCTACGGCCTGGCGTTGGGCGGCGCGGGCCAGGACCAGCAGGAGCTGTTCACGGAAATGCTGATCGCGCTGGTGATGGGTATCGGCCTGATGTATTTGATCCTGGTGATGCAGTTCGGTTCCTTCACGGCGCCGGTGGCCGTGATGATGTCCTTGCCGCTCAGTCTGATCGGCGTGGTGGTGGCGCTGGTGATCACCAACAATACCCTCAACCTGATGAGCTTTATCGGCATCATCATGCTGATGGGCCTGGTCGCCAAGAACGCCATCCTGCTGCTCGACGCGGCGCGCAAGCGCGAGGAAGAAGGCCATGGCCGCGAAGACGCGCTGATGTATGCGGGCCGCATGCGCCTGCGCCCCATCCTGATGACGACGTTCGCGCTGATCGCCGGCATGTTCCCCGTGGCGCTGGGCCTGGGCGAGGGTGGCGAGTTCTACCGTCCATTGGCGATCGCCATCATCGGCGGCACCATCACCTCGACGATTCTGACCCTGCTGGTCGTGCCGACCTTCTATGACAGCATCGAGATCGCCCGCGATGGCGCCGTGGCCAAGTTCCACCGCCGCGCCGCGCGTATGCCCGTGGCCGTGGCCATGATACTGACCTTGCTCGAATGCGTGCTGACCCTGCTGCTGGTGCGCTTCGTCTACCGCATGCTGAAGAAGGCCGTGCTGTTCCTGATGGGCCGCCGCGCGCCGAAGACAGCGTCGGTCAGCCTGCAAAAGTAAGTCAGGCAGCCTCGGCTGCGCAATCCTTGTGCCAGGTCAAAGAGCCTTCTTCGGAAGGCTCTTTTTACGTCTGGTGCTCTACAATCGTAGGACGGGCGGGCGAGTTCGCCAGCCTGGTATCGCGGTACTTTTGCGATATTTTTCAACGGTAATGTGGCACGGCAACGTAACGGACCAGCACCATGTTCTCCAGCCTTCGGCAGCCCATACTCGGCATCCTCACGGCATGCCTGCTGGCCGCTTGCGCCGTCGGGCCGGACTTCCGGCCTCCCGCCGCCCCCGGCGGCGACCGCTACACGCCGGCGCCATTGCCGGCGCACACCGTGGCCGCGCCCGGTCCCGCTGGCCAGGCGCAGCGTTTCGTGCCGGGCCAGGACATTCCCGCGCAATGGTGGTCGCTGTTCCAGTCGCCGGCGCTGGACCAGCTCGTGCGCGGCGCCCTCGCGCGCAGTCCCGGCCTGGCGTCGGCCCAGGCGGCCCTGCGCCAGGCCGATGAAAACTACCGCGCCCTGTCCGGCCGCCTGCTGTATCCCGAGGTGGGCGCCCAGCTGGGCGTCAGCCGCGAGAAAAACAGCAACCTGGAGGGCGTGGGCGGCGTCCTGAATTTGTACAATGGCTCGGTGAATGTGTCGTATGCGCTGGATGTGTTTGGTGGCAACAAGCGCCAGCTGGAGGGCTTGCAAGCCCTGGTCGACTATCGGCAGTATCAGCTGGAAGCCGTGTACCTGACCCTGACGGCCAACCTGGTGACGACGGCCATCCGCGAAGCATCGTTGCGCGCCCAGCTGCAGGCCACCGGCGAGATACTCGATGCGCAGCAGAAACAGCTGGACCTGATCGAGCAGCAATTGCGCTTCGGCGCCATCGGCCGCGCCACGGTGCTGGTCCAGCGCAACACGGTGGCGCAGACGCGCGCCAGCGTGCCGCCGCTGGAAAAGGCCCTGGCCCTGACGCGCCACCAGCTGTCCGTGTATGCGGGCCGCTTGCCCAGCGAGCCCGGCATGCCCGAATTCGACCTGGCGTCGCTGCGCCTGCCGCAGGACTTGCCCGTTTCCCTGCCATCGGCCCTGGTGCGCCAGCGCCCCGACATCCGCGCCAGCGAAGCGCTGCTGCAGCAGGCCAGCGCGCAGATCGGCGTCGCCACGGCAGCCATGTATCCCCAATTTACCTTGACGGGCAACGTCGGCGCGCTGGCCACCAGCGTTCCCGCGCTGCTGCATGCCGGTTCTGCCGTGTGGGGCGTGGCGGCCGGGCTGGCCCAGCCCATTTTCAATGGCGGCGCGCTGCGCGCCGGGCGGCGTGCCGCCGTCGCCGCCTACGAGGGCGCGGCGGCCGATTACCGCGCCACCGTGCTGGGCGCTTTCCAGAATGTGGCGGACAGCCTGCGCGCCCTCGAAGCCGATGCGGCCGCCTTGCAGCAGCAAGCCGAGGTGGCGGCCATGGCCAGCGAATCGCTGGCGCTGAGTACGCAGCAATTCAAGCTGGGCGCCATCAGCTACCTGAGCCTGCTGGACGCCCAGCGCACTTACCAGCAGGCCAGGGTGGGCCTGGTACAGGCGCAGGCGGCCCGCTATGCCGATAGCGCCGCGCTGTTTCAGGCGCTGGGCGGCGGCTGGTGGAACCGTCCCGCACTGCAGGCCGTTTCCACGGCAGCGGACTGACGGGCCGGCACGGCAAGGCCTGGCAATACGGCACGCGCAATGGCAGCGGGACGCAATGACAAGGAGCGCATCCATGACGAAACGCACGAAACGCATGCTCATCATGCTGGGGGCGGTGGTGCTGTTGATTGCCCTGCTGGCGCTGGGATTTTTCCTGCACATCCGCCAGCTCATGGCCAGTTCCCCCAAGCCCACGCCGCAGACGGTATCGGCGACCATCATCCGCAAGGCCGAGTGGCAGCCGCACCTGGCGTCCGTGGGCACCCTGGTGGCCGTGCGCGGCGTCGACGTGACGAGCGAAATCGCCGGCCTCGTCAGGTCCATCCATTTCAAGTCCGGCCAGGAAGTGACGGCGGGGCAACTGTTGCTGCAGCTGAACGCCGATGCCGACCTGGCGCAGCTGCGCGCCCTGGAGGCGGCCGCCGAACTGGCCGCGTCCGTGCTGGCGCGCGACCGCCAGCAATTTGCCGTGCAGGCGATCAGCCAGGCGCAGGTCGACAACGATGTGGCCGACCTGAAAAGCCGCAAGGCGCTGGCGGCCCAGCAGGCGGCGCTGGTGGAGAAGAAGACCATCCGCGCGCCGTTTGCGGGAAAACTCGGCATCACCACCGTCAATCCGGGCCAGTACTTGAATCCCGGCGACAAGATCGTCACCTTGCAAACCATCGATCCCATCTATGTCGACTTCTATATTCCGCAAAAGCAGCTGGGCGGCCTGCAGGTGGGCCAGGTACTGAACCTGTCCAGCGATGCGCATGCGAACACGGTGTTTGCGGGCAAGATCAGCGCCATCAGTTCCAAGGTCGACCCCGCCACGCGCAATGTGCAGGTGGAAGCCACGGTGGCCAATCCCAAACGCCAGCTGTTGCCGGGCATGTTTGCCAACGTCCATGTGGAAGTGGGGGGGAAGAAGCAGTACCTGACCTTGCCGCAGACGGCGATCACCTACAACCCGTATGGTTCCACCGTCTTCGTCGTGCAGCCGGCCCCGGTCCCGGCGCCCAGGGACGCCGCGCCGGGCGGCGCCGCTCCCGCCGCCCCACCGCCGAAGACGGGCGACCTGGTGGTGCGGCAGGTGTTTGTCACGACGGGCGAGACGCGCGGCGACCAGGTGGCCGTGCTGACCGGGCTCACCGAGGGGCAGCAAGTCGTCACCAGCGGGCAGATCAAGCTCAAGAACGGTAGTCCCGTGGTGATCAGCAACGTCGTCGAGCCGCGCAACAATCCGCGGCCCACGCCGCAGGAACACTGAGGCGCCGCCATGAACTTCACCGATCTCTTTATCCGCCGGCCCGTGCTGGCCATGGTGGTGAGCCTGCTGCTGGTGGTGCTGGGCTTGCGCTCCCTGTTCAGCTTGCCCATCAACCAGTATCCGAAGACGCAGAACGCCGTCGTGACGATCTCCACCACCTATTACGGCGCCGACGCGCAGACGGTGGCCGGTTTCATTACGCAGCCACTGGAATCGGCCATTGCCCAGGCGCAGGGCATCGATTACCTGTCTTCGTCCAGCAGCAGCGGCGTGTCGACCATCACGGCCACCTTGCGCCTCAATTACGACGCGAACCGGGCTTTGACGGAAATCAACACCCAGGTCAGTTCCGTGAAGAACCAGTTACCGGCCCAGGCGCAAACGCCCGTGCTGACGGTGCAGATGGGGCAGACGACGGACGCCATGTACCTGGGCTTTTACAGTAATACCTTGCCGACGAATAATGTGACGGATTACCTGAGCCGCGTCGTCAAGCCCAAGCTCGACTCCGTCAGCGGCGTGCAGACGGCGGAACTGCTGGGCGCGCGCCAGTTCGCCCTGCGTGCCTGGCTGGACGCGGACAGGATGGCCGCGTTCGGCGTGACGGCGGCCGAGGTCAGTACGGCCCTGGGCAATAACAATTACCTGGCCGCGCTGGGGGCCAGCAAGGGCCAGATGGTGACCGTCCCCCTGACGGCCGGCACGGACCTGCATTCGGTCGAGGAATTCAGGAAGCTCGTCGTCAAGCGCAGCGGCGACTCCATCGTGCGGCTGGAAGACCTGGCCACCGTCGTGCTGGGTTCTGAAAACTATGATTTCAACGTGGCCTTCAGCGGCGTGCGCTCCGTCTTCATCGGCATCAAGGTGGCGCCGGAAGCCAATATCCTCGACGTGGCCAAGCGCGTGCGCGCCGTCTTCCCCGGCATCCAGTCCCAGCTGCCGGCCGGGCTGACGGGCGAAATCGTGTACGACTCGACCTTCTTCATCAATACCTCGATCAAGGAAGTCATCAAGACCCTGGCCGAGGCGCTGCTGATCGTCACCATCGTCATCTATCTGTTCCTGGGCAGCCTGCGGGCCGTGATCGTGCCCGTGATCGCCATGCCGCTGTCCCTGATCGGCACGTTTACGGCCATGCTGGCGCTCGGCTATTCCATCAACTTGCTGACCTTGCTGGCCATCGTGCTGGCCATCGGCCTGGTGGTCGACGACGCCATCATCGTGGTGGAAAACGTGGACCGCCACATGAAGCAGGGCCAGCCGCCGCTGGAAGCCAGCCTGCTGGCGGCGCGCGAACTGGGCAGCCCGATTCTGGCCATGACGGTGGTGCTCATCGCCGTGTACGTGCCCATCGGTTTCCAGGGCGGCCTGACGGGGGCGCTGTTCACGGAATTCGCCTTCACCCTGGCCGGCGCCGTGGCCGTGTCGGGCGTGGTGGCCCTGACCCTGTCGCCCATGATGTGTTCACGCTTTTTCCGTCCGGAACAGGACAGCGGCCGCTTCGTGCAAGCCATCGACCGCGTCTTCGGCAAGGTGCACGACACGTATCAACGCCTGCTGCATGCGCTGCTCGACACCTGGGTGGTGCTCATCGTCATGGCGGCGCTATTGATGGTGGTGCTGGGGCTGATGTTCAAGATGTCGCAGTCCGAGCTGGCGCCCGAGGAAGACCAGGGCGTCGTGCTGTCGCAGGTGGTGGGCGACCCGACGGCCACGTCGGACCAGATGCAAGTGTATGCGGAGCAAATCTACCAGGTGGCCAAGGCCATGCCCGAATACAGCCAGATGTTCCAGATCACGGGCGTGCCGACGGTCAACTCGGGTTTTGGCGGCATGCTGATGACGCCCTGGGACCAGCGCACGCGCAGCGCCCAGGAAGTGCAGCAAGACTTGCAGGCGGGCTGGAACAAGATCGCCGGCGCGCGCGTGGCCGCCTTCCAGTTTCCCGCCTTGCCCGGTTCCTCTGGCTTGCCCGTGCAATTCGTCATCGCTACCACGGAACCGTTTGAAAACCTCGATGCCATCGCGCAGCAGGTGCTGGAGAAGGCGCGCGCATCGGGCAAGTTCTATTTCATCGATACGGACTTGAAAATCGACAAGCCGCAAGCCACCGTGGCGGTCGACCGCGACAGCGTCGCCGCGCTGGGCATGACGCAGCAGGATGTGGGGCAGGCGCTGGGCGCGGCCTTGGGCGGCGGTTACGTCAATTACTTTTCCATCACCGGGCGTTCGTATAAAGTGATCCCGCAGGTGCTGCAGGTCGACCGCCTCAATCCGTCGGCCGTGCTGGATTTCCATATCAAGACGCCCAACGGCACGATGATACCGGCCAGTACCGTCGCGCATATCCAGTACGATGTCGTGCCCGAGTCGATCAACCGCTTCCAGCAGCTCAATTCCGTGACGCTTTCCGGCGTGTCCGGCGCCTCGCAGGGCGAGGTGCTGGGCTTCATGCGCGAGACGCTGGCCCAGGTGGCGCCCAGCGGCTACACGGCCGATTACGCGGGGCAGTCGCGCCAGTTCGTGCAGGAATCGGGCGGCTTCATCGTCACCATGCTGTTTGCCGTGGTGATCGTCTTCCTGGCGCTGGCGGCGCAGTTCGAGAGCTTCCGCGACCCCGTCGTGATCCTCGTTTCCGTGCCGCTGGCCCTGTTTGGCGCGACCATGTTCATCTTCCTCGGCTTTGCATCGGTCAATATCTACACGGAGGTGGGCCTGGTGACCCTGATGGGATTGATCAGCAAGCATGGCATCCTGATCGTGGAAGTGGCCAATCAGCTGCAAAAGACGGGCAAGAGCAAGCGCGAGGCGGTGGAAGAGGCCGCCGCCGTGCGCCTGCGTCCCATCCTGATGACGACGGCGGCCATGGTGTTTGGCGTGCTGCCGCTGGTGATCGCTTCGGGCGCGGGCGCTGCCGGGCGTCATGCGATGGGGTTGGTGATTTTTACGGGCCTGTCCATCGGCACCTTGTTTACCCTGTTCGTGGTGCCTGCCATGTATCTGTTCCTGGCGGCGGATCACCAGGCGCTGAGCGCCCGGGCGGCTGGCAAGGCGGTGCCGGCCCACTGACGCGCCGTGGCAGGGAGAATTGATGTGATGTGATGTGCAAGAAAAAGAGCCTTCGTCGGAAGGCTCTTTTTTGCGTATTGTGCTGAAGGCTTGCAGCCAGGTCGACCGCCGGGACGCGGTTGTTAGCTGCTGCGCGGCGGTGGCGTGGTGCCTGTCCCCGTTCCGGTTCCGGTACCCGGCGTGGTGCCATTGGCAGGCGGGGTGGTGGCCGGCGGCGTGGTCGTGCCGTCGGGATTGGTGGTCGTGCCCGGTGCTACGGATGGCGTGGTGGGCGTGGTGGTGTCCGGCGTGGTGGTGCCGCTGGTGCCCGAGGTGCCGCTGCCGCCCGTGCCGGGTGTGGCGGCCGGCGTGGCCGGGGCGGTGGTGGTCTCGTTGTGCTTGTTGCAGCCGCCCAGCAGCGCGCACACGATGGCGGTGCCGAGGACAAGCTTGCTGGTGCTAAGGAATGGAGCCGTCATGATTGTTCCTTTCTCGTTGGAAAGCTGTCGTGGGTAGTCATACCTCGCCAGTTGCCTGCCACGGTGCGGGCAGGCCGTCGTAGCAAGGCTGGCATCGCTTGCAAAAATTAGAGTGGGCAGGCGCGCGCAGGTTCACGGGATTTACAAATCAGTGGCCATCGGCAGCAGGATCGGCGATCCGTTTTGATATGGCGCAAACGCGCCACGTGAACGAGAAAGAAAGGGCCAGGACAGGACGTCCCGGCCGCGGGCAAGGGCCTTATTTGGCGGCAGGGACCTTGCTCACTTCCACTTCCCAATCCACGCCCGACGCGACGTGGTGTTTGGCGGCAAAGTCGCCCTGGCTGATGGCCACGGCCACGTCGAGCAGGCTGTTCAGGTAGACCAGCGGCTTGCCCTTGGCGACGCCGCCAAACGTGTGTTCGAACGGCGCCGTGACCTTGGCCACTTGCTTACCCTTGTGCAAGATGCGCACTTGCAGCGGATCGTGCAGTTTCACCTGCAATTCGTCGAGCAGGGACTTCGGGATATTCGTCCAGACATTGCCATATTTCACATCGAGCACGGGCACGATGCCACGGATGGTATTGCCGTCGCGCACAGGTTTTTGGTACGCGATCTTGACCACGGATTCGCTGGGCAATGGCGGGCCCACCTGTTCGTACGTGATGGCGCCCGACGCCAGGCGCGCGCCCACGTAGGCGTACACGTCGCGGCCATGGAAGGTGTACGACTCGGCGGAGCCCGCCAGGCGGTTGACCTGTTCATCGATTTCGCGCAGTTCCGCCACGCCGTCGCGCTCGGCGATCAGGGTGAACAGGCCGTTGTCCGGGCCCACGAAGTAGCGTCCGCCCTTGGTTTTCAGCACCACCGACTTGCGCGCCGTGCCTACGCCCGGGTCGATGACGGAGACGAACACGGTGCCTTGCGGCCAGTAATTGGCCGTCTGGTACAAACGGTAGGCGCCCAGCCAGATGTCGTAGTCGGGAATCTGGTGCGTCAGGTCCGAGATGGTGAGCTGGGGATCGACACCATAGGCGACGCCATGCATGGCGGACACGGCGCCGTCGGCCGTGCCGAAGTCCGTCATCAGCACCAGCGGCGCGGCGGCCTGGGCGCTGGACAACAGGAGGGCGCTCAGGCAGGCACCGGCGACGAGGTGGGAGATTCGTTTGATGATCATGATTTATCCTTGTCCGTGTCAGAACGTGTAGCTTAATTTAGCGTAAAAGTAGGCGCCATTGACGCCGATGGGGTTGATGAAATTGTAGGGCAGGGCGCCGCCATATGTGGCGTTGTTCGTTTCCCGCACGCGCTGCGGATAGCGGTCGAGGATATTGTTGCCGCCCACGCTCAGGGTCAGCTGCTTGCTCAGTTTTAACTGCCCTTCCAGGTCCAGCGACCAGACGGCACCGAAGCGCTGCGCGGGGATGCCGTCGATCAAGGGCGCATCGCTGTCGTAGGAAAAATCTTTCAGCTCGCCAAAGCGCGTGGCGCGCGCCTGCACGCCCCAGTCGGCCGCCTGCCAGTCGGCACCGAGGATCAATTTGCTGGCGGGTGACGCATGTTTGATGCGGAACAAACTCGTCTCCGTCAGCAGGGTCAGACTGGGATCGATGGCGGCCAGCGCGGTGGAACTTTGGCGCACCTTGTCGAGACTGGTCTTGTTCAGGTTCAGGGCCGCATTCAGGTTCAGCTTGCCTGACGTGAAGGCCAAGTCGTGGTTCAGCACCACGTCCAGGCCTTTTGTCCGCGTGTCGAGCAGGTTGGCCAGGTAGGCCACGGACTGGATATCGCCGCGGCCATTCGCGGCCAGGTAGGCCGTGACGGCGTCGCTTTGCAAGTCGCTCGAGCGCGTGATGCGGTCGCGGATGCGGATCACGTAGGCGTCCACCGTCACGCTGGTGGCGGCGGCCGGTTTCCAGGCCAGGCCCAGGGACAGGTTGGTGGATTTTTCCGGCTTCAGCTGTTGCGCGCCGAAGCTGCGCGCCAGCGGGTCGCTGGCCGGCAGCAGGGCCGCCGTTTGCAGGGCCGTGCCATCGGCGTTGAAGTTCAAGGTGGCGAAGCGGAACCCCGTCTGCACGAGGGCGGGTGCGCGGAAGCTGTTCGACAGCGAGCCGCGCACGAGGAAATTCTCCGTCACTTTATAGCGCGTGGACAACTTGCCCGTGCTGGCGCTGCCGAAGTCGCTGTAGCGGGAATGGCGGGCAGCGGCGCCCACCAGCAGGCGCGGCGTGAGATCGCTTTCCACGTCCGCATACACGGAGCGGATTTGCCGGCTGCCGTCATAGGCGTCCGATGGGCGCAGTCCGGGACCGGCCTGGGCGCCCGGTGGCGCATCGGTGAAGCTGCCGGCCGCATACGAAGCGGCGTCGCCAGCCGAGCTTTGGTAGGTTTCGCGCATCCATTCGGCGCCCACGGCCACGCTCAATGGGGCGGGCAAGCCGATGTCGAGGCTGCGCGTGGCATCAAGGTTCAGGGCGTTCTGGCGGAAGTCGAAGCCGGCCAGCTTGAAACGCGTGGGGCTGGCCGCGCCCAGCGAGGCGTTGACGGAGTGGCTCACGCCGTAGTCAAAACGGTCGCTGCCATGGCGTGCGCTGGCATCCCAGTTCCACTCGCCCGCGCTGCCGCGCACGCCGGCCACGATGCTGAGGTCGCGCTTGTCGCCGTTGGTGACGGGGCGGTAGCCGTGCGGATACAGGGCCAGTACATTCGACGGGTCGCCCGGATAGCGGAAGTAGGCGCTGCCGTCGGACTTGCGTTCGTTGAGCGTGGCAAACGAGTACAGGTCCAGGCCGTTGGCCAGGGTGAGCTGGGTGTTGTAGAACAGGTAGTTGTTGCGCTGGCGCGAGTCGCCCGACTTGAACAGCACCTTGCCGTCGAGCGCCTGGTCGGCCGGCGTGAAGTTGTAGGACGTCCAGCCGGCGTCGCTGGGGCCGGCCCGCTCCGTGGGCGAGCGGCGCCGCGTTTCCGCGCCGAAGCGGAAGAATCCCGCCTCGCCCAGCGGCACGCCGTAGTCGGCGTTGACGATGACGGTCTGGCCATCCGTCAGGGTTTGATCGGTGGGGGCGAAATGCGTGTGGTTGGCGCCATAGCTGACGGAAGCGGCGCCGCCCGTGCGCGCCTTTTTCAGCACGATGTTGATGACGCCCGCCACAGCGTCGCTGCCGTACTGGGCGCCCGCGCCGTCGCGCAGGATTTCGATGTGGTCGATAGCGTTCGGCGCAATGGCGTTGATGTCGACCGGCACGGTGCCGGCAAAGCTGCTTTCCGTGTCCAGCACGGCGCTCGTGTGACGGCGCTTGCCGTTGATCAGCACCAGCACCTGGTCGGGCGCCAGGCCCCGCAACTGGATGCCGCGCACGGAGTCCGACGCGCCGCTCGATTCGATGCGGGGGAAGTTGATCGACGGCGACAGGTTTTGCAGGGCCGCGCCCACGTCGCCCGTCGACAGGGCATTGCTCACTTCGCGCGCGCCGAAGCGGTCGATGGGCACGCTGCTGTCGAATACGGTGCGGTTGCGCGCGCGCGAACCGACGACGGTGACCTGGTCGATGCTGGCGCTGGCTGGCGTTGCAGTACTCATGGCCGTGTCATCAGCCTGAACCCAGGCGGGCGCGGCGCCCAGCATGGCGCAGGCCAGCACGATGGCGCGCAGCGGCGTGGCGGGAAGGGAGGGCGAGGCGTATGAATGGCGCGGATGCAAGGCGGTGTCCTTTAAACTTAGTCATCTGGAAACAGTTGAATGAGCTTAAGGGAGACCGTTGCCCAGGCTAACGATTCTTTCTGGATATGCTTATGCTGTTGTTTCCATGCTGCGCCGCTCAGGGCGCCAGCTCAGGGCGTCAGATTACGCAGCAGGGCGGGGATCTCGGCGGGGATTTCGCGCGCCAGGTAGCCGAGCATGCCGCAGCGCAGGGCCAGCTGTTCGCCCGCCAGCGCATGCAGGGCGATGCCCCAGGCGCACGCCTGCTCCAACGGTGCGCCGCGCGCGGCCAGGCCCGTGATGATGCCGGCCAGGGTGTCGCCGGAACCGGAGATGGCCAGGCCGATATTGCCGCCCGCGTGCGTCCACGTGCTGCCATCGGGCATGGCGATGACGGTCAGCGCGCCTTTCAGGGCGACGATGGCATGCCAGCGCCGCGCCGCTTCCACGGCGCAGCCATGCGGGTCGGCCAGCACGGCATCCTTCGACAGGCCCATCAGCTGGGCCAGCTCGCCCGCGTGCGGCGTCAGCAGCGCGGGCTGGTCGAAGCGGAAGTTGGCGGGCTGGCGCACGACCTGCATGGCGCAGGCGTCGAGGATCAGCCGGCTGCCGGCAAACAGGGGCAGCAGGTGGCGCATCAGTTCGCAGCTGGCGGCCGTGTCGCACATGCCTGGCCCGACGAGCACGGCATCGACCTTGCCGGCCAGCGGCGCCAGCTGGTGCCGCGCTTCGTGGCGAAAGCCGCCCTGCACCGTTTCATCGAGGCCGATGACCCGCGCCTCGGGCATGGCGACGGCCACCTGCGCCGCCACCGACGCGCCCGTCGCCAGGGTCAGCTTGCCCGCGCCCGCGCGCAGGGCGGCCGTGGCCGCCAGCACGATGGCGCCCGGCATTTCCTCGGAGCCGGCGACGATCAGCAGGTGGCCGCGCACTTCCTTGTCGCCGTCGGGCTGGGGCATGGGCAGGGGCCAGGAGCGCAGCAGGGAAGGCGTGATGTCGATGGCGTCCATGGATGACCTCCGAAAGATCAGGATTTCGGCGCCGCCGGCATGTCGGGCTGGGCCGTGACGGGTGTGCCGGCCGCTTCCAGCGGCGCGACGAAGTTGCACAGGTCCAGCTGCAGCTTGCCGTGCCTGCCCAGGGCGGGGTTGAAGGCATACGAGGTGATGCCGCAGTTGGGCACGTCGGCCGCCTTGTCGATGGCCAGGATGGCTTGCTCGTCACAGCGCTCGAGCAGGTAGCGGAAGCAATTGACGATGACCTGGTGGCCGACGATCAGCACGCGTTCGCCCCGGTATTCGCGGGTGATGGTGTCGAGCACGCTGCGCAGGCGCAGGATGACGTCGCACCAGCTTTCGCCGCCCGGCGGGCGGAAATAGAACTTGCCCACGTGCTGGCGCTGTTCGTACAGTTCCGGATATTTGCTGGCGATGCCGTGCACGGTCAGGCGGTCGAGGATGCCGAATTCCTTTTCGCGCAGGCGCTCGTCGGCCACCACGGCGCTCAAGCTGTCCGCATCGATGCGCGCCAGCACGGCTTGCGCCGTCTGGTGGGCGCGCACATACGGCGAGTACAGCACGACGGTCGGTTGTTGTTCAGGGGGGAGGGTGGCGAACCAGTCGCCGAGGGCGTGCGCCTGGCGCGCGCCAAGCTCGGAGAGGGGGACATCGACATCGCGCTCGGCGATGGCGATTAATAACTGTTTTTCCGCTTCGGCGGCATCGCGCGCCACGTTGCCGGCGCTTTGGCCGTGACGCACGATCCAGATTTGCTGCGGCCATTTCTGCTCCATCGCCTCGCGCCTTCCTCCATATTGATTGCGATCCAATATAGACGAAAGCGGCAGGGCGCGGCGCGCCGCTGGTGTGGCTGGACGCGCTTAAGAACGCTTAACAAAACCGTAGCGAGCGGAAGCGAGGCTCGGCGCCCCCGTTGGCTTGAGAAGCGGAACTGTGCGAAGGTACGGGGGCGCCGAGCCAGTGAGCATCGGAAACCGCAACCCGCGACGCGCAGTAGGTTTGGTTATGCGTTCTAGGCGGCGTGTTCCGCCTCATCCAGGTCAGGCGCGTCGTCGCTGTTGTAGACGGCCAGGTCGGTTTCGCCCATGACGCGGCTGGTGACGGTGCCGGCCGTAATCGAGCCGCTCACGTTCAGGGCCGTGCGGCCCATGTCGATCAGCGGTTCGACGGAGATCAGCAAGCCGGCCAGCGCGACGGGCAAGTCCATCGCCGACAGCACGATCAGGGCGGCAAACGTGGCGCCGCCGCCTACGCCGGCCACGCCGACGGAACCGATGGTGATGATGGCCAGCAGCGGCAGCAGGAAGCTGAGCGTAAATGGATCGACGCCGACTGTCGGGGCGATCATCACGGCCAGCATGGCAGGATAGATGCCGGCGCAGCCATTCTGGCCGATGGTCGAGCCGAACGAGGCGGCGAAGTTGGCGATGCCTTCCGGCGTGCCCAGGCGCTGGGTTTGCGTCTGCACGCTCATCGGGATCGAGCCGGCGCTGGTGCGCGAGGTGAAGGCGAAAGCCAGCACGGGGAAGACTTTCTTGACGAAGCGCAGCGGGTTCAGGCCCACGCCCGCGATGATGGCCAGGTGCACGAGGAACATCAATATCAGCGCGCTGTACGAGGCGACGACGAAGTTGATCAATTTCAAGATGTCCGTGTAGCTCGACGAGGCCACCACTTCAAACATCAGCGCGAACACGCCGTACGGCGTCAGGCGCAGCACCAGGGTGACCATGCGCATGACGATGGCGTGCGCCACTTTCATGAAGTGCTCGAAGGAGGCGAAGATTTCCGGCTTTTTCGCGGCGATGCCCGTGGCCGAGATGCCGATGAAGATCGAGAACACCACCACGGCGATGGTCGACGTCTTGCGCGCACCCGTCATGTCGAGGAAGGGATTGGTCGGCACGAAGCTGACCAGCAGTTTCGGCAGGGACAGGGCTTTTGCCGTTTCCAGCGAGCCTTGCAGCTGCACGCCGCGCGCCACTTCGGCCGCGCTCGACGTCAGGCCGATAGCCGTCAGGCCGAACAGCTTGGCCATCAGGATGCCGATCGCGGCGGCGATCGTGGTGGTGATGAGCAGGGTGCCGATGGTCAGCGCGCTGATCTTGCCCAGCGAACTGGCGTCCTTGAGCTTTAAAATGGCGGAAATGATGGACACCATGATCAGCGGCATGATGATCATCTGCAGCAGTTTGACATAGCCGCTGCCGACGATGTCGATATATTCATTGGTGCCCGCGATGATGGGCGAGCCGGCGCCGTAGACGGCCTGCACGGCCGCGCCCAGCAGCACACCCAGGCCCAGGCCCGTGAAGACGCGTACCGTGAACGTCGCGTGTTTGCGTTGCTGGTGGAACATGAAGGCGAAGACGACCAGCGCAACGAGCAGGTTCAGAATGATGTTAATTGCCATGTAGGGGCCTTATCTTGGTTTTATTCGAGACTGCGGAGAGCACTTTACTACAAGTCATTGCTGCCCCAGCCTGGGGCGAAAGGGCAAGCACTGTACAGTACTATGGGGGTGTTTTGCGCCATACCGCTGCGAATATTACGCTATATAAATATGCTCCACAGGCATAAGTCTTTCGGATGATTGTGAAATTGGCTATTTCGTGCCAGCATGGTTTTCCCGTTTGCTAATATGCGCCCGTTATTTTAATAAGGAAAAAGATGAATGCTTTAACGGAAGTACAGGTACTCGATGCGGAAGAACGCTTGCGCCTGGCCATGATGGCCTCCGACGTGGCCGTGCTGAACGATTTGCTGGCCGACGATTTGCTGTTTACCAATCACCTGGGCCATTTGCTGAGCAAGCATGCTGACCTGGCCGCGCATGAGCAGCGTCTGCTGACCATCACCGATCTGCGCGCTTCCGAGCGCCATGTGCGCATCAACGGCCACGTGGCCGTCGTCTCCGTGCGCATGCAGTTGACGGGCAGCTATCACGACGTGGAAACGCATGGCGACTTCCGTTTTACGCGCGTCTGGGCGCACAATGCGGCCGGCGCGCTGCAAGTGATCGCCGCCCATTCCGGCGTCGTGGCTTGAGGAGCATCATTTAGTGGATCATCGTTCCAAAGGGCAGCTGTTTGAAGCTGTCATCGCCGCCGGCCCGGCCACCCTGGCCATCACGGCCGGCTATCCCTTGCTGTTGTACAACCTGGTGCGCACCTGGGCCGACGCCCCCGGCACCAACGCGCTGGCCGCGCTGCTGCTGACGGGCGGCCTGTGGGCCTTGCTGGAATTCTGGCGCATCGCGCTGGCGACGGTGGCGCGCAAGGCCTATGCCTTCAACTGGCGCTTCTGGCTGGCCATCGCGAGTTTTCTTGCCTGCTTCGTGCGTTTCGTGCCGGACATGCCGGCCGGACTGATGCTGCTATTGCTGGTGCTGCCGGCGCTGGCGTGGACGCATTTCATCTTGCTGCAGATCAAGCGACCAGGCAGGACTTGATTGCTGGAAGTGTCGTAGCGGGAGCGATATATCATTATTGAAATCCAAAAACTGGGCGAGCAATTCCACGTGATAGCGTCGAAATCCGACTCTTTCATGGCGACTTATTCAGATGCCGTCAAACTGCGCGCGGCGCAAAAGCTGATTAAACATTGTTAGATGCGTGGAGGGAAAAACAGCTTGTGAAAAACCCATGAAATTGCTGGGAAGAGCGACGTTCATGGGCCAGCTAATGGCTATGATTCTGCATAGCCACGATATTTATTTAATTTGTCCGGGAACAAGAAGATGTTGGGTTCACAACGACTAATTCCGTATATGATGTCATCCAACTAGGGCGGGGGGCGTTATTTTTCCAGGCCGGAACAGTGACCGAAATAGTCTCGTTGCTGGGATCCATTGACAACAGCGGAAATTGACTTTCATTCATCATCCCAGCGCCAACTAAAACTCGATACCCATCTTTGCTCAATGCTATATTATTTATTAATCCCATGGATGGCGAGGTGATAGTTTTGGTGAGTATTGTATTTTCCGTATCAAACACGTATATAGCCCCCATGAGCCAGTTGGCCCTGCTAGCACCTGCAAGATAGAATTTTTTTCCATCCGGTGAAAAAGATGCGGCATAAATTGGAAACGCTCCATCGAGTGAAATGACATGGGAAATAGAATTGCTGCTTGCATCAATGATGACTAATTTCTTGATATAGTTACCTACTCCGTTAACTAGAAGATATGCCGATTTTCCATCGGGGCTAACTTTAAGTTGTTCAGGACTGCCGAGTGATTTTACATCGATAGTGGCGTAAACGCTGTCTGTTGCAGTGTCGATCACGCTTATCGATCCGTCGGAAAAATTAGGTACATACAGCCGCACACCGTCAGGCGAGATGGCAGAAGAAAATGGTGTTGCTCCAACTTTTATCACGCTCAAAACCTGACTCGCATTACCATCCATTACGACAACATTGTGTGATTCCGGTAATGGAATATAGAGTTTCTCCCCATTCGGCGTAAAAACAAATCCATAGATTCTGCCAGCTCGATCATTAGGCGAAAAACGATCATTGGGTAAGGAGAAACTTCTCTCGAAAGAATCTGTTTTTGCATTAAAAACAACAACATCATGCATGGCCGTGCCATCATTGGAAACAGTAGACCGAACTGCATAAATATGTTCGCCACTAGGATCTACCTCAAGTTTACTTAGGTATTCATTTTCCGGCACGGGAATGGTATTTATTATTTTCAAAGTTACCGCGTCAATTTTTTTGATTTCAGACGAGCCAAGCAGGTAGGAGTAAATAGCGCCTCCTGCAGGTATGTCAGCAAATGCAGCCGTGCATAAGGAGAAAAATAGAAAGAAAGAGAGGCTGATTTTTTGCAATGAAAATCGGAAGTATTTCATATTCTTTGTCGCCTTATGGTTTTAGTTGGGTGATGGTGTTTAATTTAAATGCAGTATTTTTATATATTATGTGCTGATGGGTAGGGGTGCCTATTCGTTGCGGGGCTAATTTTTTGCCCTATTGATAAATTTTTGGAATCTGCATCATTCGAAACATTATCTTGACACGCACGCGGATGAGGGTGATACCATAAATTCTCTTGCCAGTACGCGGAAAAATCAAGCTGCAGTACTATCCTGCGTAATATATTATGGGGGAATCAAGTGAAAATATTCTTTACGTGGAAACATGGCTATTCCCACGCTTTTGTACTCTACATGGGAATATTTTTATCGATATAGGAATACTCCTAAATGTATATATTTTCATGTGACCGAGTGCTGGTTTTCGGGGAAGTGACAGATGGTATGAGTAGCGTAGGCGCACTGGAAACTGCGATGGATGGTGCGTGCTCATGGCAATCTTGCGAATCAGCTTGTAAGGGTTGTCGGCGTTAGTCGATACCTTAGCCGGAGTGAGGTGTGCTGCACCTATTGCTCCAGTCTGCATTCATATCATTCTGGCAGAGGCCTTGACGTCTTTGCTTATCGACAGCTGAGGCGCTGGCACGATGCATGCGTTACCATCTGTCCACTGTGCGCGATGCGGTCGTGTTTGGAAAGCGGCTGAGTGACATTCGACTTAGGGTGGAGAAATCGATGTACAGATAGCCGCATCCAGGTCGTCAGGAAATTTTCTTGGCGGAATTTGGTGAAATTATTATTTCAAATAATGCAGTCCATGACTGGTGTTCAATTGAAAAAATAGAAATTTGTTGGATGTGTAGTGCCTGGATAAATGCTCGCTTGTTATCGGTGGCGCCCGGCAGCAATGCGCCTGTTGACTATGACTCGCCGTCGCTATCCTGCGCGTCCAGCCACTGTATCCGTCCATTGCCCGCCTCATGCAGATGGGCCAGCAGGGCGGTGGCCGCCGTTTCGGGCAGGCTGAAGTCGAACAGCACGGCGTCGCCGTGCTCCACGTTCAGCAAGGTGGCACCGGCGCCGTCGAGTTCGCGGCGCAGCATGCCTTCCATCGCATACGGCACCGTGCAGCGCAGGCTGCGCTGGCGCACGATGGCCGTTTTTTCCGCCTGCAACAACGCTTGCGCCACGCTGTCCGTGTAGGCGCGCACCAGGCCTCCCGCACCGAGCTTGATCCCGCCGAAGTAGCGCACGACGGTGGCCAGCACGCCTTCCAGGTCCTGGTGGCGCAGCACGTCGAGCATGGGCCGCCCGGCCGTGCCGCTCGGTTCGCCATCGTCGACGGCCGCCGACTGCCCGCCCGCCAGCAGCGCCCAGCACACATGGCAGGCGCCCGGATGCTGCGCCTTCAAGTCATTGACCACCTGCTGCGCGCTGGCGCGGTCCGTCATCGGCTGCACGCAACCGATGAAACGGCTTTTCTTGATGATCAGTTCGCTGTGGACGGGGGCGGCAATGGTAAACGGCATGGCGGGTGCGAAGGCGGGCAAAGCAGCATGATAGAGGAAATGCGCGCCGGGGACGAGTCACCCAGCTTACGCGGCGGACGCGGCCACCAGTTCGCGCAGCGCCGCATCGCGCACCTGCAGGATCTCGAACAGCCCCAGCGCATGCAGGGCGGGCAGGGCGTCGGCAATGTCGCGCTCGGCGATGGCCTTGTCGTCGATGCTGCTCGTATCGTCCAGCCATAGCCGGGCATTGGCGAGAAAGGCGCCCACCGTGCCCTTGCGCACGGTGACGCCATTGAACTGGCCCTGGTTTTGTTGATCCGGTAAGACGTCTTCTGCACGCATGGTGAACTCCTGAAGGTTGGAAAGACTTCACTGTATGATGGCCGGATTGTCTTGCCTGCGTTGTTTATGTCATTCGATACGTCAAATCCGCCAATCTTGCCGCCAGCACCGTTGCTGCGCGCCATGCGCATTGTCCAGCCGCAGGAAAGGGTGACGGCGGCGCACCGCCATGCCAGCGGCCAGCTGTTCGGCGCCATGCGGGGCTTGCTCTCCGTCACGGCCGACAGCGGCCAGTGGGTGGTGCCGGCCAGCCACTGCGTGTGGATGCCGCCCCATCATATGCACGCGCTGCGTTCGCACGGCCCGTTTGCTGGCTGGAGCGTGTATGTGGACGAGGCCAGCTGCGCCGGCTTGCCCGCCGCGCCGTGCGTGATGCGCGTCTCGGGCTTGCTGCGCGAGGCGGTGGGCCGCGCCAGCGCCTGGGACGATGGCGCGCTGGATGCGCGGCAGGCCCGGGTGGCGGGCGTGATCCTCGACGAGATCGCCACCGCGCCGCACGAATCCTTCGGCTTGCCCCTGCCCACGGACCCGCGCCTGCTGCGCGTGGCGCGCGCCGTGCTTGACGACCTCGCCGACGAGCGTGGCGTGGAAGCGCTGGCCGCCTGGGTCGGCGTGTCCCCGCGCACCCTGGCGCGCCGATTCACGATCGAGACGGGCTTTACGCCCTCCGCCTGGCGCCAGCGCGCCCGCATCCTGCGCGCCCTGGAACTCTTGGCCGCCGGCCAGCCCGTCACGACGATTGCGCTGGACCTGGGCTACGACAACGTCAGCGCCTTCATCGCCATGTTCAAGCGGGTGCTGGGGGTGACGCCGGGCAGGTATGGGGAAGGCAGCTAATCGAATAATATAGGTATTTGCTAAGGAGTAACTTGCTGTAGATAGAGATGGTCAAGGCTGAAATCGTGTACGAATGCCGGACTTGGCCCCAATCCTGACCCCTATCCCGCGATCCCAATAACGTCGTGCGTTGTATTGGCCGTCCTTTGGGAACGCTACTTCTTAACGCTACTTCTTTGATGGCCAAATCAGTTCCGTTGAAAGGCAGCAGATCAGTTGGTAATTGTCCATATGAAAAATGCTTGGGTCGGTAGGGTCCTGAGTGCCGACGAAGAAAACCCATCCTTTGATCTGCTTGTTATGCTTTGCTTGCTCGATGGCTTCTTCGCGAGTCGTGGTGAATTCGCGTAGCAACGTATTGCGACGGACCTTACTCCAACTTGCCCAGTTCACGCGCACTTTGCAAAGCGTCTTGTATCCCCCCGTTTCTTGGCTCCATTCACCTGCGTTAAGCGTCAGCTCGCAGTACTCTTCTGCTATCAGTGGCCTTGCTGTCCAGCGGATTGCAGCGTAATAAAGCCGGGTTGGAAGCTTGAATGGTTCTGGCTTTTTGCTACCCAGGTAAGTGAAGATTTTGGCATAGGTGTTGCCTGCGACACCAGGTATCTCGAGAGGCAGAAAGTCGCGGTCGTTTGGGAGCTGAATGAATGCACGGCATGCGGGTCGAATACTCTTTACTGAATGTCCGTGATACTTGCGTTGCGTGGCGGAATTTTTATCCGACGCGCTGCTTGTCCTTGTGCTGCCGGATAATCCTTGCGTAACGAGGTCTTTAGCTTCAACGGGACGGTTGTCGGTGAGTATCAATTTGCTGGGAAACGGTAGTGGAAACCCTTCCGGCGTGCCAACGCGCTCTTTCTTTGCGCGCTTGATGATCTTGTCCTCGCCGTCAATATCACAACCCGCCTGATGCTTGTTGCTCGGCCCTAGCGTGAAGTACGGACGCTTTTTGTTGTGCTCTTTATCGAACGACGCAGGAAATACCTGGGTGGTGCATCCACGGCAGATAAAACCGTTGCGATCCACTGTCTCCATGGTCCAAAGCTCCTCGCATTCGACCAAATCGAGGGTTCTTGTATCACGTGCCGTATCCATACATGGATTCCTGTGAGTGGTTTATCGGTGTTTGCCCGTGGAAGGTGGCGTTGTGTATTGGTTTTTCAATGAGAGTGGAGAGACTATTTTGTGGCGACGCCATGCGTAGCATGAGCATAGTGACAAAAAATGCAAAAAGCCAACCGCGAACGGTTGGCTTCTCTGAAGTATTTGGTAGGCCGTGCGGGATTCGAACCTGCGACCAACGGATTAAAAGTCCGCTGCTCTACCAGCTGAGCTAACGACCCAAAAACTTTTTACTACTACTGCGGTAACGCTGTGCCGTATCAACATGATTGCCATGATGACGGCTGAATCTTGGTAGGCCGTGCGGGATTCGAACCTGCGACCAACGGATTAAAAGTCCGCTGCTCTACCAGCTGAGCTAACGACCCAAGGGCGGCTATTATGACGGCCAATGGCGGTTTTGGGAAGGGCTGGACGGGGCAAGGACGGAAAAAAGCCTTGCGTGGCCCTCATGCACGGTCTAGTATAGGTAGATAGTCTACCTATTTAACTCATTCCATGCCCACTGCCGAAGACCTTCCCATCCCCGAGCGCGCGCTGGCGCTGTCCGATGACCTGCGCGTGGCGTTCAAGCGCCTGTTGCGCTCCATGCAGCGCGAAGGGGGCGAGCTGGAGGGCGGCGTATCGATGATGCAGTACATGCTGCTGGCCCTGATCCACGAGCAGCCCGGCATCGGCGTGGCCGCGCTGGCGCGGCTGCAGAATGTGCGCGGGCCGACCGTCAGCGCCCAGGTCAAGTCGCTCGAAGAGGCGGGTCTCGTCGAGCGCAGCGCGCCCGATCCGCAGGACCGCCGGCGTTCGGGTCTGCACGTGTCCGCGCAAGGTCTGGCGATCCTCGACACCTTGCGCGCGCGGCGCCGCGATGCGCTGGCGCGGCGCATCGCCCGCTTGTCGCCGCAGCAGGTCGATGCGCTGGAAGCCGCCATGCAGCCGCTGCTTGAGATCGGCCAGGCATGAGCGGCCACGATCGCACCGCAGGCGCAGACAAAGACGCCGCGAAACCCGTCACCGAGCGAGAAGTGCGCGCCATCTATCTTGGCCTGATGGCCGTGCTGGGCCTCGGCGCGCTGGACCAGAGCATCGTCGCCACGGCCTTGCCGCGCATCGTCGACGACCTGGGCGGCATGGCGCATCTGTCGTGGGTGGTCACGGCGTATGTGCTGGCCTCGACGGCCACCATGCCCCTGTACGGCAAGCTGGCCGACCAGTACGGCCGCCGTCCCATGATCTTCACGGCCCTGCTGACCTTTTTGCTCGGTTCCGTGCTGTGCGGGCTGGCGCAGAACATGACGGAGCTGATCATCTTCCGCGCCATCCAGGGCCTCGGTGCGGGCGGCTTCATGCCGCTGGCGCAAATCATCATCGGCGACATCGTGCCGCCGGCCGAGCGGGGCAAGCGGCAGGGCATGGTGCCCGTCGTGTTTGCCGTCACCAGCGTGCTGGGTCCGGTGCTGGGCGGCGTCATCACGGATGCCCTGTCGTGGCATTGGATTTTTTATGTCAACCTGCCCATCGGCGCGGCCGCCTTCGTCATCATCGCGCGCGCCATGCGCAAGCCGGCGCGCACGCATGCGCACAAGATCGACTACCTGGGTTCCGCCTTGCTGACGGGCGCCATCACGGCGGCCCTGCTGGTGCTGGCGCTGGGCGGTACCGAGTGGCCGTGGGACTCTCTCGCCATCAAGGTGTGCGGCGGCGTCGCCGTGCTGCTTGGTATCTGGCTGGCGGTGCACGTGGGCAGGGTGGACGAACCCGTGCTGCCGCCCGACCTGTTCGAGAACCGCACCTTCAATATCGCCAGCCTGGTGATGGCCATGACTTTCATGGGGCTGATGGGCGCCAGCGTCTTCTTCCCCCTGTTCTTCCAACTGGTGATGGGCACCAGCCCGGCGGAGTCCGGCGTGATGACGGTGGCGATGATGGTGGGGCTGGTGGCGTCGTCGATGTTCAACGGCCGGGTGCTGTCGCGCTCGGGCAAGTACAAGATGGTGCAGGTGGCGGGATTGGCCGTGGCGCTGCTGGCGTTTGCCGTGCTGGCCTGGGCCATGGAAACGTCGCGCGGTTACTGGATCATCGAGCCGGCCATCTTCCTGCTCGGTACGGGACTGGGACTGGTGATGCCGAACATGACGATCGCCGTGCAAAATGCCTTGCCCCTGGCACGCCGCGGCGTGGGCACGGCCATGCTGGCCTTTTTCCGCTCGCTGGGCGGCTTGCTGGGCGTGACGGCGTCCGGCGCCATCCTCGCGCACCAGCTGCACAAGCATGGCGTGGAAGCCGTGTCGGCGCTGGGCGCGCAGGCGGCGGTGCAGACGGTCGAGGTGTACCGTCATGCTATCGCCAGCGTGTTTGGCGCCGGCGCCGTGCTGCTGCTGGTGGGACTGGTCTTCCTGCTGTTCCTTCCGGAATTGCCCCTGGAGGGGCATCCGGCAACGGTGAAGGACGATCAGTAGCGCTCGAGCCAGTGCGCGTACGGCGCCGGCAGGGTCCACGAGGCGCGCTCCACGCCGAGTTCCTTGGCGGCAAAGTATGCCCAGTGCGGATTGGCCAGGTGCGCCTTGCCGACCATCACCACGTCCAGCTGTTCTTCCTTGATGACGCGCTCGGCGATGGCCGGCGTACCGAAGCCCCAGGCGGACGAGACGGGCACGCCCGCTCCGCGGCGCACGCGCTCGGCAATCGGTCCCATGAAGGCCGGGCCCCACGGAATCGACACGTCGGGAATGGTAAAGCCCATGCTGACGCTGATCATGTCCATGCCCGCATCCTTGAACTGGCGCACGAGGCCGATGGATTCGAGCAGGGTTTGCTCGTCGCGGCCGTCGAATTCCAGCACGCCGAAACGGATGGTCAGCGGCAGCTGCTCGGGCCACACTTCACGCACGGCTTTCAATGTTTCCAGCAGGAAGCGGCTGCGGTTTTCCACGCTGCCGCCATAGATGTCGTCGCGCTGGTTCGAGTGGGCGGAAAAGAAGCTTTGCGCCAGGTAGCCATGGGCGAAGTGCAGTTCCAGCCACTCGAAGCCCACTTCGCGGGCGCGGATGGCCGCGTCGACGAAGTTTTGTTTCACGCGGGCGATATCGTCGAGGTCCATGGCGCGCGGCACTTTCGGCAGGCCGCCGCCGAAGGCGATGGCGGACGGGGCGATGGTTTGCCAGCCGCGCGCGTCGCCTTCAGCAATGTGGTCGTCGCCTTCCCATGGGCGGTTGGCGCTGGCCTTGCGGCCCGCGTGGGCGATCTGGATGCCGGGCACGGAGCCGGCCGCCTTGATGGCTTTCACGACGGGCACGAAGGCTTGCGCCAGGTCATCGTTCCAGATCCCCGTGCAGCCTGGCGTGATGCGGCCTTCGGGCGCCACGGCCGTCGCTTCGACGATCACCAGCCCGGCGCCGCCACGGGCCATGCCCGCATAATGCGACAGATGCCAGTCGTTGGCCTGGCCATCGACGGCCATGTACTGGCACATGGGCGGCACGGCGATGCGGTTGCGCAAGGTGACGTTTTTGAGGGTGTAGGGTTGGAAGAGGGCGGACATGGTGGCCTTTGTGTTGGTTTTCAGAAAAGTAAGATTAAACTGATTCGGTAGTTCGTAAATATTCGAAGAATGGAATTAGTATAGCGCATGCTGTATGATTGTGCTCATGCGCCCACACAAACATCCTCCCGCCAGCGAATTCGTCCTCGAGCGCGTGCTCTACGCCTTGAGCGATTCCATACGCCTCGACATCGTGCGCCACCTGGCCAGAGTCGACGCGGCCGCTTGCGGCGACCTCGACGGCGGGCGGCCGAAATCGACCGTTTCCCACCATTTCAAGGTCTTGCGCGAAGCGGGCCTCGTCTACACGGAAAACGCGGGCACGACGCACATGAATACCCTGCGCCGCGCCGATATCGAGAGCCGTTTCCCCGGCTTGCTCGACGCCATCCTCGCGCAACAGCCGCAAACGAATCAGTCCTGAGCCAGTCCTGAATCTGCCGTAGAATGCCTGCAAGATTGCCGAATTTGCAGCATGGGCGGGCAGTCCTGACCTGAAGGGCTGACGACGCATGAAAATTTTCGCACGGTATCGCTGGTGTTGCGCCACCGCTTTCCTACTGCTGACTGGCTGCTGGCCTTACACGGAGCCGGCCACGGGCGAATATGCCGCCGTGCTGCGGCGCGGCGAAAAGGTGACCAAGGCCGATACCTACGGGCGGTTTGCCGCCTTGTCGGTCGAGTACCGCCAGGGCGGCGGCTCCCTGATGTCCACCGAGAATCACTCCATGCGGCTGATACATAAGGACAAAATCGTCGTCAAGGCCACCGATGGCATCGAACGCTGGACCGATTTCGCCCAGCCCGTGTATTTCGTCAAGCGGCAGGAAGACGATGGCATGCTGGCGCTGGTCCACGAGCAGGCGGGCAAGGCCGTGGTCGAGAAGATTGCGGCGTCGGAATACGGCTACCGTGGCAACGAGACGTATATGCATGGCTTCCCCCTGTCCCCGGGCGTGCGCTATTTCCCCGTCGATCAGCGTCCCGGTTTCCTGTTGCGTGGCCTGCCGCTGAAAACCACCGCGCTGCCCAGTCCGCCCGAAGGCGACGGCTACCTGCAAGCCTATGTTCTGGCGGCCATCTCGCCCGACGGGGCATCGTTTGCCTATGTCGACAGCGAATATGCGCCGTCCGTGGTGCTGGTGGTCGATGCGGACGGCAAGCGGCGCGAGCCGATCCCGCTGCCGAGAGTCTACCTGGCGGACGCGCCGATCTACCAATTCAACCCGTACGAGCGGCTGTGGGCCTGGTCGCGCACGGCGCTGGCATGGCACAAGAACGGCGCGGGCGGCTGGGAGGTCAGGCCGGACGGCGTCGTGCCGGGCGCGGCCGGCGCGCGCAATGCGGTCGAGGAATTGTTTATCAGCGATCAAACCGGCTACCGGACCTGTTTTGCCGCCGCCAATGCCGCCTGTCTGCCGGGCTGGCGCAGGCCGCACGCCGCCGAGCTGCGCCGGACTTTGCCGGGCGATGGCGACGCGCCGCCGTTTGCCTACGTGCCGTCAGCCCCTGTAAACGCCTTTGGTGCCGGGGTCGGTTTGCTGTTGCTGTCCAGGGGCTGCTGCCGTGTGCCGTCCTACCACCTGTATCTGGAAGGCGCACCGGCAGCGGTGGTGGCGCAATTGTCCGCGCGCTTGCGCGAGAGCAAGACGCCGTTCGTGCGCGTCGACGAGTGTCCGCGCCGCACGGGCAATGACGGCAAGTGCGCGGCGCAACTGGCGCAGCAGCTCAAGCGGCCGGAATCGCTGGGGCGCGAGCTGGAGCAGTTGCTCGACACCTGGGACGGGCAGGACGGCGTGCTGTTCGTCATGCCGTCGATGGCGGTCGCGGTGCGCGCGAACGCGCAGGGCGGCAGCATCGTCCAGACCCTGTTGCGTGCGGATTTTTCGCGCAAGGACTGATATCGCTCATCTGCCGCGCGTCACCGAAGTGCCAGGCTCGGCTATCATGTCGGCCTTTCGGTAAATCCTCAGCCGCGCGCCTGTTGCGCGACGGGCTGGCGACACTACCTGGCACGGCAAGGATTGGGAATGACGGCAGCAGCAGTGGTATCACAGGCGGACCTGGCACATCGTCCGCAGTTTGGCTGGATCAATGGTTTGAAGGCAGGCGCGGCGCAGTTGATCGTGTTGCACCATCTGGCGTTTTACGGGCCCATGTCCGACTACGTACAGCCCCTGTGGCCCGAGTTGCTGGGCTGGCTGGGCGGCAGCGCGCGCATCGCCGTGCAAGTGTTCCTCGTCATCGGCGGCTTCCTGGTCGCCAAATCGCTCTCTCCTGCCGGCCGTCCCGGCATCGCTACCCCGCTGCAGGCGATCTGGCGACGCTATGCCAAGCTGGCGCCGCCTTTCCTGGCCGCTACCTTGCTTGCCGCAGTGATTACGCCTGTGGCCGGCATCTGGATGATGCACGACTCCATGTCGGCCGCCGTCACCCTGGGCCAGCTGAGCGCCCATGCCTTGCTGCTGCACGGCGTGCTGGGCTATGAGTCGCTGTCGGCCGGCGCCTGGTACGTGGCCATCGATTTTCAGCTGTATATGCTGACGGTATCGCTGCTGTGGCTGGGCGGCCGCCTGGCGGGCCAGCGGCGCGGGCACTGGCTGATGCCGCTGGCCGTCACCGTGGGCATCACCTTTTCCCTGCTGTATTTCAATCTCGACGCGGACTGGGATAACTGGGCGCCGTATTTCTTCGGCAGCTATGGCCTGGGCATGCTGGCCTGGTGGGCCAGCGACCCGTCCCGCAAACCCGGCGCCATGACGGCGCTCATGGCCATGGCCGCCGTGCCCGTGCTGCTGGCCCTGGCCGTCGACTACCGCAGCCGGATCGCCCTGGCCCTGATCGTCGCCTGCGCCCTGTTTCTGTTCGGGCGCGCCCGCACGCCGTCGCAGGGCCGCGTCTGGAACATCGTCAACGCCCTGGGACGCATCTCGTATGCCGTCTTCCTCGTGCACTTTCCCGTCAGCCTGCTGGTGAATGCGCTGTTTATCAGCTATGTCCCGCTCGAACCGGAGTGGCAGGCGCTGGGCATGCTGACGGCCTGGGGCGCCAGTCTGGCGTCCGGCGCCGCGTTTTACCGCTGGGTAGAGGTGCCGCTGGGGCGGGTGATGGGCGCGGTGGTCGCGCATCTGGCTGGAAGGCCGGCGCTGGCGTCGCGTTAAGATCGATGGCGTAGTGTTCCGGCGGCACCCTTGCTCGAAAGAGACTGGTTGTTTCCATTATTTGTTACTGCAATAAATAATGAGAATCACTTTTGATGCCGTTAGGTTGACGAAAGCAAATGAACGCGAAATCGAAAAATACCGGCAAAGCCTCGGTTGATCCCGACGATGCGCCCGAATTGACGGACGGTTTTTTCGAGCAGGGCGTCTGGCAAGTGGGCGACAAGCCCGTTTCCCGTCCCGAGGCGCAACAGGAAGTGGCGCGCCGCCGCGGCAGGCCCGCCGGCACTGGCGGCAAAGTCAGCACGACCATACGCTTCGACGCCGAGATCCTTGATGCCTTCAAGGCCACCGGTGATGGCTGGCAAACGCGTATGAATGATGTATTGAAGGAGTGGCTGCGATCCAGGCAAGCCTAGAAAACAAAAAAGCCAACCGCGAACGGTTGGCTTCTCTGACGTATTTGGTAGGCCGTGCGGGATTCGAACCTGCGACCAACGGATTAAAAGTCCGCTGCTCTACCAGCTGAGCTAACGACCCAAAAACTTTTTACAACAACTTCGGTAACACTGTGCCGTAAAAAAATGCTTGCTATAACAACTCGCAAGCAGATCATTACTGCGTATTCGTGGTAGGCCGTGCGGGATTCGAACCTGCGACCAACGGATTAAAAGTCCGCTGCTCTACCAGCTGAGCTAACGACCCGAAGAAGAAAGATTATAGGGGGTGCCCGGGATTCTGTCAAACCTAACGGGCAACTTTTTCCCCGCTTTTACTTTTTGCCGGCCCGTTCCTTGGCGGCCTGGGCCGCGCTGGAGTCCGGGTAGCGCGCGATCAGGGCGTTCAGGGTCTTGGTGGCGTTCGGCTTGTCTTTCAGCTCCGTGTAGCAGCTGGCGATGTTGAGCATGGCGTCGGCCGCTTTCGGGCTGTCCGGGTAGTTCTTCAGCACGGCCTGCTGGGCCGTGATGGCGCTCTTGCAGTCGCGCTGGGCGTAATAGGCGTTGCCCAGCCAGTATTGCGCATTGGCCGCATAGGCCGATTCCGGATAGCGTTTCACGAAGCCGTCCAGGGCCGTGACGGCGCCCTTGTAGTCGCCCGACTTGAACAGGCCGAACGCGGATTCGTACGCGCTTTGCTCGGACACGCCCACGGCCGCTTCCTGGCCGTCGATGGTGACCTGGCGCGGTTCGAGCTTGCGCAGGCGCGCGTCGATGTCGGTATAGAAATCCTTCTGGCGCTTTTGCACATTCGCCAGGTCGTTGCCCAGCACTTCGATCTGGCCGCGCAGGCGGGCGATCTCCTGCATGGTCTGGTCGTGCTGGTTGAGCATGCTCAGGGTGCTGGTCTTGTCCGCCTTGGCGTCGATGCGGCCGTTCAGGTCGCGCGCCATGGCGTCGACCTTGGCGCGCAGCTCCAGGATGGCCTTGCGCGCTTCGTCGTCGTCGAACAGGGCGGCGTTGGCGTGCAGGGGCAGGTAGGCAAACGCGGCCATCAAGGCGGCGGCGACGCCGGCTTTCGAGAATGTCATCATGGGTCGGGCTTTCAAAGGTTACGCAAAACATGCAAACGGGGCGCCGGGCGGTGAATCACCGCGCTGCGCCCCATTATTATGCCTATGACTGGCCAGTTAGGTAAGCGTCAATGCTTGCGCGCTCACCCTTGAACATCAATAAACGATGTCAGCGCGGCGGTTTTCAGCCCATGCCGCTTCGTTGCTGCCTTGTGCTTTAGGCTTTTCTTTACCCAGCGACACGGCTTCCATTTGGCCTTCCGGCACGCCCAGGGCGGCCATCGACTTGCGCACGGCTTCAGCACGTTTCTGGCCCAGGGCCAGGTTGTACTCAGCGCCACCGCGTTCATCGGTGTTACCTTGGATCAGGATCTTGCGCGATGGGGTTTTCACCAGGTAAGCAGCGTGGTTTTGCACGACTGGGGTGTCCGCTTCACGCACGACGTACTTGTCGAAGTCGAAGTAGATGCTGCGGTTGGCCAGCACGCCTTTTGGATCGTCCAGTGGATCGACCGATGCGGTCGTTACTGGCTGAACTTGACGGGTGTCAACTGGAGCTGCGACTTTTTCAGGAGCGCGCTCAACCACTGGGGTCTCTGCCACTTTGACTGGGGTGCTGCAGGCGGACAGCAGGGCTGCGGTAGCGGCGATGAAAGCCAAACTTTTAAAGTTACTCATTTTTATTCTCCGGGTCATGGTTAAAGGTGAAACTGTACAGCATTTACTTCATAAAAGGACCCCAGGTGGGCTCCTTGATATTGCCAGCTTGCGTAGTCAAACGCTGTTTGACGCGGCCATCCACCGATACCACTGCCAGCGACTTGCGTCGTCCGGATTCGGTCGCGTACATGATATATTTCCCGTTGGGCGAAAAGCTCGGTGATTCGTCGTTGGCGGTGTCCGACAGGCGCAGTTCCTGGCCACTAGCCAGGTCGAGCGCGTAGAGCTGGAAATTGCCGTCGCGACGGGAAATATAAGCGAGTGTCTTCCCGTCGGACGAGATCCGCGGGCTGATGTTGTAGGAGCCGCCAAACGTCACGCGCTTGGCTTCGCCGCCGCTGGTCGACATGCGGTAGATTTGTGGTCCGCCGCTGCGATCGCTGGTGAAGTAAATGCTTTGGCCATCGGCCGAGAATTGCGGTTCCGTATCGATGCCGCTGCTGTTGCTGACGCGGCGCAAGCCGCTGCCGTCGGCATTGACGGTGTAGACCTGGGTATGGCCGTCGCGCGACAGGGCCACGGCCAGGCGCGAGCCGTCCGGGCTCCAGCTCGGCGCGGAATTGCTGCCTTTTTCGTTCGAGACGATGGTGCGCTGGCGCGTCACCAGGTTTTGCACGTAGACGATGGGCTTTTTCTTTTCAAACGACACATACGCCACCTTGGTGCCGTCCGGCGACCACGACGGCGAAATGATCGGCTCGTTCGAGCGCAGGGCGACCTGGATGCCTTCGCCATCGGCGTCGGCGATTTCCAGGCGGTATTCGCGGCCCGATTGCGTGACGTAGGCGATGCGCGTGGCGAACGCGCCCTTGACGCCCGTCAGCTTTTCATAGATGTCGTCGGCGATCTTGTGCGCCAGCAGGCGGTTGAACTGCGGCGCGGCCGCATTGTTCATGCTGGAGATCTGCGCGCCCTTGATGGTGTCGAACAGCTTGTAGCGCACGTCCAGGCGGCCATCGGCCATGCTTTGCACGCTGCCGGCCGCCAGCGCGTCGGCGCCGCGCGACTTCCATTGCTCGTAGCTGACAGGCGCCGTTTCCGACACGGGCGCATCGGCGTCGATCAGCTTGAACACGCCGCTGCGCGCCAGGTCGGCCTTGATGATGCTAGATAACGATTGCGGCGCCGCCGATTCATTGGCAAAGGTGGCGACCGCCACCGGGATCTGGTTGCTGCCGATCCCTGTAATTTCCACGCGCAGCTGCGCCTGGGCGCCGGCCGCGCCCAGCATCAGGCCGGCGCAGAGCACGACGTAGCTCATTTTTTTCATGGTCATCATTTAGGCAAATCCTTCATCTCGAATATGAGTTCAATCTCGCGTTCCACAGTGCCGTCTTTTTTCTTCGGCAGTGGCGACGATTTGTTAATGGCGTTTTCCACCGAGCTGTCATACGCCGGCAGGCCGCTACTTTTTATCTTTCGGACCGAAATAATTTCCCCAGTTGGCAGTTGCTCGATCTTGAACACGGCGCGCGGGTTGCCCGGCACGTCAGTGCTACCGCTGTACGCGATATTGCTCTTGATCTTGCTCGTCAGGGCAGCGACATAGCCGCTGTCCTTGCGTGGCGCGGTCGCTTTCGCGGCCGTGCCCGTTGTACCGGCGCCCGCCGCACCCGTGATGCGGCTCATTTCCGCGGCGCGCGCCTTGTCGGCGGCTTTTTTCTCTTCCGCCGCTTTTTTCGCCTTGGCGGCTTTTTCCGCCGCCGCTTTTTTCTCGGACAGTTCTTTCTCGGCTTTTTCTTCCGCCGCTTTTTCTTTCTCTTTGGCCAGCTTGGCTTTCTCCAGCTTGTCGGCCTTTTCCTTCTCGAGCTTTTCAGCCTTGTCTTTTTCTTTCTGCTTCTGTTTTTCCAGTTCGCGCTTTTCTTCCTCGCGTTCCTTCTGTTCCTGCTTGCGGCGTTCTTGCTCTGCCGCTTTCTCTTTTTCTTCTTTCAGCTTGGCCTTCTTGCGTTCCAGGGCGATTTCCGCCTCGCGCAGGTCGACCTTCGGCTCGGGTGCGGCCACGGGCGGCGGTGGCGGCGGGGCCGGCTGTTCCACTTGCGGTTCCGGCGGCGGGGCCGGTGTCGGCTCCGGTTCCGTCGCCACGTCGGGCGGCGGCGCGGCCGTCTGCACCTTCATGTCCCACACTTCCGCTTCGACGGCGACAGGTTCCGTATTTTGCCAGTGTACGCCCACCCACAGGAAAAACAGCAGGCCAAGGTGCATCGCCAGCGCCAGGCCCAGCGAGGGCCAGCGGCTGCGTTCGCGCGGCACGCTGTAGGGCTTGCCGAGTACATGGTCGATTTGTTTGTTCTGCAAAGTCTAGTCTATCTAAAAACGGTCAAGTCTGGAAACAGGGTGCTGCGCTTACTTGGTGGCCAGGCCGACGCGGGTAATGCCCATCTTTTTCGCTTCCGAAATGAGCTGGATCACATCGTCGTACTTGCTTTCCTTGTCGCCCGCGATCATCACGGGATAGTCGGGATTGCTTTCGTGCAAGCCACGCAGCTTGCGCAGCAGGGCGTCGCGGTTCGGTTCCGTTTCCGGCGACAGCTGTTCCTTGCCGATCACGCCGATCGACAGCGAACCATTCGGTTTCAGCACGATCTGAATATAGTCATCGGGCGGTTTCGCCGACTTTTCCGCGTTGGGCAGGTTCACCACGCTGGGATTGTTCGACGACGGCATCACCATGAAAATGATCAGCAGTACCAGCATCACGTCGATGTACGGCACGACGTTGATCTCGGACTTGAACTTGCGGCCGCGGCCGCCGCGCATGCCGCCGCTATTGAATGAGGAACCCATGGACGCTGCTCCCTCTTAGCGCGACTGGCGCTGCAGGATGTTGGAGAATTCCTCGACGAAGCTCTCGAAGCGGATCGCCAGGCGGTCGATGTCGTGCGAAAAACGGTTGTAGGCGACGACGGCGGGAATCGCCGCGAACAGGCCGATGGCGGTGGCGATCAGCGCTTCGGCAATGCCGGGCGCGACAGCGGCCAAGGTGGCTTGCTGCACGTTGGCCAGGCCGCGGAAGGCGTTCATGATGCCCCACACGGTACCGAGCAGGCCGATGTACGGCGAGACGGAGCCGACGGACGCGAGGAAGGCCAGGTGCGATTCGAGCACGTCCATTTCACGCTGGAAGGCGGCGCGCATGGCGCGGCGTGCGCCGTCGAGCACGGCGCCGACGTCCAGCGCGTCGCGCGAACCGTAGGAAGCCTTGCCCTTGATGAATTCACCCATGCCGGCATCGAAGATGCGGGCCAGCGCGCCGCTCTGGTCGCGGTTGCCGCTGGCGTTCTGGTGCAGCGCATGCAGGTTGCCGCCGGCCCAGAAGCTGCGTTCGAATTCGATGGTTTGCTTGCGCGCCTGGCGCACGGCAAACATCTTGCGGAAAATATAGGTCCAGCTGGTCAGGGAAATCAGCAGCAGCAGGGCCATGATCAGTTGCACGATCAAATGGGCATTGGTGATGAGCGCGAGGAAAGAAAGATCTTGTGTAACGTTCATTGGCTGGCAGTCTGTTGGGTGAATTATCCGGGAGTGGCGGTAGGGCTCAGGCGGCGCGCATGCGGGCCGCGACGGCATCGGGCACGGCGCGCGGGCGCAGTGCCGAGTCGACGCAGCCGATCTTGACGCGGGCAGTGTTGAGCAGGCGGTCGCCGCACCAGGCTTGTTGCAGGAAAACGATGGAGGCGCGCCCCATTTTTTCTATGCTTAGGGTCAATCTTACCGTGTCATCGAGCCTGGCTGGCGCATGATAGTCGGCGTTGACGCTTTTGACAACGAACATCGCGTCGTGCTGTTCCAGCAATTGCTGCTGGCCCACGTCGATGGCGCGCAGCCATTCGGTGCGCGCGCGTTCGAAGAATTTCAGGTAATTTGCGTAATAGACGATGCCGCCGGCGTCGGTGTCTTCATAGTAGACACGTACGTTCCAGGTAAAGACTGAAGGCATGTTTATTGCGCCAGTAGTGAGATTGAGCAACATTTTACGCGATTTTTCTTCTTGTGACTGTGGGCGCTTGCTGGAAAGCCATGCAAAAGCTGCATATAAGTTGCACCGCAGCATTGTAAATCCGGCGTGTGCAATGGCAAGCCTCGTAACATACGCTTACAAGCCGCAGCCAGGTTTAAGCCCAGCTTAAGCACCGCGCGCGCCGGGGCGGCCTGCGGCCGTGCCCTGGCTGCGGTGGCGCGCGGCGATTATAGCTGCACGGTTGCATTCCTTGCTCAATTTGGGCACTTAACTTACAATTTGACTTCCATTACGTCTCACGTGACTGGCGAAAAGTCGGGCGATCTCCATGAGTGGCGATCGGCAAACCGGCGAAAGGTGGGCACCCACCGGGAAACGTGAGATTTTTCATAAGCCGTTCGCCTGGGTAGCCACTATGGAAAAGCACGAAGAGGCTGCCCGTCCAATGTTGTTATTCACTTAACGCCGGCTCCCCTCATTCGATCCAACCTGCCAGTACAAGCACCCTCATACTTGGAGTTTTTACATGTTTGCAAAAGATCATACCCTCGCCAACGTCGATCCTGAATTGTTCGCCGTCATTCAAAAAGAAAACACGCGCCAGCACGACCACATCGAACTGATCGCGTCGGAGAACTACACGTCGCCAGCCGTAATGGAAGCGCAAGGCTCGCAGCTGACGAACAAGTACGCCGAAGGCTATCCAGGCAAGCGCTACTACGGCGGCTGCGAATACGTCGACGTGGCCGAGCAACTGGCCATCGACCGCGTGAAGCAGCTGTTCGGCGCCGAATGCGCGAACGTGCAGCCGAATTCCGGCTCGCAGGCGAACCAGGGCGTGTTCTTCGCCATGCTGAAACCGGGCGACCTGATCATGGGCATGTCGCTGGCCGAAGGCGGCCACCTGACCCACGGCATGCCGCTGAACATGTCCGGCAAATGGTTTGACGTCGTGTCGTATGGCTTGACGGCGGAAGAAGACATCGACTACGAGGCGATGGAGCGCCTGGCCCGCGAGCGCAAGCCGAAGCTGATCATCGCCGGCGCGTCCGCGTTCTCGAAAAAGATCGACTTCGAACGCTTCGGCAAGATCGCCAAGGAAGTGGGCGCCTACTTCATGGTCGACATGGCCCACTACGCGGGCCTGATCGCCGCCGGCCTGTACCCGAACCCGGTGCCGTTCGCCGACTTCGTCACCTCGACCACACACAAATCCTTGCGCGGCCCGCGCGGCGGCATCATCCTGATGAAGGCCGAACACGAAAAAGCCATCAACTCGGCCATTTTCCCCGGCATCCAGGGCGGCCCGCTGATGCACGTGATCGCCGGCAAGGCCGTCGCCTTCAAGGAAGCGCTGAGCCCTGAATTCGTCGAATACCAGAAGCAAGTGATCAAGAACGCCGACGTGCTGGCGAAAACCCTGATCAAGCGCGGCCTGCGCATCGTGTCCGGCGGCACCGAGTCGCACGTCATGCTGGTCGACCTGCGCGCCAAGAACCTGACGGGCAAGGAAGCCGAAGCCATCCTCGGTTCCGCGCACATCACCTGCAACAAGAACGGCATCCCGAACGACCCGCAAAAACCTTTCGTCACCTCGGGCATCCGCCTGGGCAGCCCGGCGATGACGACGCGCGGTTTCAAGGAAGCGCAAGCGGAAGAAGTGGGCAACCTGATCGCCGACGTGCTGGACAATCCGCATGACGCCGCCACCATCGAGCGCGTGAAAGCGGCCGTGAAGGTGCTGGCCGACGCGCACCCTGTGTACGCAGCATAATTATTTGTCCAGAATGTGTCATACGGAGTAAGATTCTGTATGACACATTCCTTCGTGCCCCAGGGCGCCCGGAGTGATTCGGGCGCCCTTTGTACAAGGGCGGCGATTTCCCGCAATTATTACTATAAAGTTGTAGCCAGCCCATGAAATGTCCATTTTGCCAGCACGGCGACACCCAGGTTCTCGATACGCGCGTATCGGAGGAAGGGGATGCCATTCGGCGCCGCCGCCGCTGCGGCAAATGCGACAAGCGTTTCACGACCTACGAACGCATTGAACTTATCATGCCTGCCGTCGTCAAAAAGAATGGCAGCCGGACGGAGTTCGCTGCGGATAAGTTGCGCGGCAGTTTGATGCTGGCCTTGCGCAAGCGTCCCGTCGCGGCCGCCTCGGTGGATACGGCCATCGCCTCCATCCAGGAAAAACTGCTGACCAGCGGCTTGCGTGAAGTCGATTCCGGCTATATCGGCGAACTCGTCATGCAGGAACTCAAGCGCCTCGACAAGATCGCCTACATCCGCTTTGCCTCAGTGTATAAAAATTTCGAAGACCTGGCCGAGTTCCAGGATGCGATTGCCGAAGTGGGGCAGGCGCGCAAGCCCTGACGCTCACTTTATCGGCGACGGGGCCGCTCATGCGCCCCGTTTTGCGCCCCGTTTTCACCACGCCAGCGTTCGCCTGGCAAGCGGTCTGATCAATCCCTACGCTGTTCTTCCCACCTTATCGCCATGCTGTTTGCGCCAGCGCAGATCCGGATTTTTGCGCGCGCCTATCTTGTAGCTGGGCCGCCTGTTCTTGCGACTCTTTCTGCGGAAGGGAGCAAGGCATGCGCAATGGCGGTCGCGACAAGTTTCTGGCCGGTGGCAGCAGCCTCGTCGAGGTGTTGGTGTCGCTGCTGCTGTTGGCGCTGGGCCTGCTGGGAGCCAGCATTTTGCAACTGCATTCCCTGCGCGCGCGCCACGAGTCCGCGCTATTGTCGGCGGGCGCGCAGCTGGCCGCAGGCATGGCCGAACGCATGCGCGCGAACGGCGTGCTCATGTACGGTCCCGATGCCAGCAATCCCTATTTGAACGTAGCCTACGCGGCGGCGGACGGCGCCGACGCTGGCGGTGGTGCACCGGACTGCTTCGGCGCTGCTGCCTGCGGCGCGGCCGAACTGGCGCAATTCGACATCGCCGAGTGGAAACAGCAACTGCATGCGGCCTTGCCCGGCGCGCGCCTGCATATCTGCCGCGATGCCTCTGCCTGGGATGCCGCCGCGCAAGGCTTGCACTGGGCGTGCAGCGGCGGCAAGGGCGCGCCCGTCGTCATCAAGCTGGGCTGGCGCGCCCGCCTGCCCGATGGCCAACCCGCCGTGGATGCGGCAAACGAGTCGCTGCCCAGGCTGGCACTCCAGTTGGGCGGAGGCGGCGCATGAGCGGCACGCACGCCAGTCGCCGGCAGCGCGGCATAAGCCTGGTCGAGCTGCTGGTGGCGCTGTCGCTGGGCGCGCTGCTGATGCTGGCCGCCAGTAGCGTGTTGCTGGCCACCAGCGGCAGCTATGGAGACCAGTCCGCCAGCGCGCGGCTGGACGACAATGGCCGCTATGCGCTCGACACCATCGCCCGAGCCGTGCGCCAGACGGCATATGTGAACTGGGACAGCAGCGCCGCGCCCGTCGCCCATGCCGATGACGACAGCGCGAATGTCGCCGGGCTCGACGCGCGCAGCCTGGGCAAGAACAGCGACGGCATCAGCGGCGCCTTGCCCGGCGCCCTGCATGGCAGCGACGTGCTGGCCCTGCGCTATTACGGCGCCGGCAAGGAGGAGGGCGGCGACGGTTCCGTGCTCAATTGCGCCGGTTTCGGCGTGGGCGCCGCGCAAATGGAGGCGCAGCGGGGCTGGAGCATCTTCTATGTGGCGCAGGGCGCCGATGGCGAGGGCGAACTGCGCTGCAAATACCGTGGCGCGAACGGCTGGGGCGCGGACGCCGTCATCCGTGGCGTCGACGCTTTCCAGGTGCTGTATGGCCTCGACACGGATACGCCGCCCGATGGCGTGGCGAACCGCTATGTCAATGCCGGCGCGCTCGACGCCTACGATGCGGCGCTGGTGCTGGCGGGTGCCGACGTGGCCGCGCGCCAGCGCGATTTGCGGCGACGCACGCACTGGAAGCGCGTGGCCAGCGTGCGCGTGGCGCTGTTGCTGCATGGTGAGGCGGGCCAGGCGGACAAGATGGCGGAACTGGGCCCGGCGCAGTTCGACCTGTTCGGCAAGGCATATGCCGAGGCGCACGGCGCCGGCGACACGGGCGTGCGCATCGCGCGCGCGTCCTTGCCCGCCGCGACGCGCTCCCGGCTGCGGCAACTGGTGCAGACGAGCATCATGCTGCGCAACGGGCCGGCCTAGGCGGTGCCGCGATGGCTGGCGCGGGCGTCCGCTGTTGCGTACCTCGTTGTGTGCCTTGTTGTTCACCTCGTGCGCGCCAAGGTGGCGCCAGCCTCGTGTATGTGCTGTGCCTGCTGGTAATCATCTTGCTGCTGGGCATATCGGCAGCGCAGATGGCCTTGCAGGGCGAAAAGGCGGCGCGCGGCGAGCGCGACCGGCAGATCGCGTTTCAGGCGGCGGAGGAAGCATTGGTGGATGCGCAGAACGATATCGAAGGCTTGCCCGGCGCGCCGGGACGCAGCAGCCTGTTCGCGCCTGGCAGCGCGGCCGGGTTCGCGGACGGCTGCGGCGAGGCAGGCACACTGGGCCTGTGCCTGCCCGCGCCCCCAGATGCGCCGGCCCTTTGGCTGAGCATGGACCTCGATGGCGCCGAGGGAGGAAGTGGCAGCCACGCGGTGCCGTATGGCCAGTTTACGGGCGCCGTCATGCAGACGGGGCAGGGTTTCCTGCCGTCGCGCCGGCCCCGCTATCTGATCGAATTGCTGCCGTTTCACCCGCCCGGCGCGCAGGCGGCGGCAGTGGCTGGCGGCCTGGCCACGGAAAGCTATGTGTACCGCATCACGGCCATCGGTTTTGGCGCGCAGGACAGCACGCAAGTCGTGCTGCAAAGTTATTACCGCAAGCAGGCGGCGGGAGCGGGGCCATGAGGATTTGCTCATCCGCTTTAAGGGCCGCCTGGCTGCTGCTGATCGGCCTGGTTTGCCTGGTTTGCGGCGCCGTCCTTGCGGCCGCACCTCCCGTGGCGCTGGCGCGGGCCGACGCGGGTTTGCATGGCGCCAGGGTGCCGCCGAATCTGCTGCTCAACCTGTCGCTCACGCATGCGGCGGCGGCCGCCGCGTATGGCGGCGAGTATGCGCCGCAGCGCGAGTACCTCGGTTACTTCCATGCGCGCATGTGTTACAGCTATCCCTACCGCAGCAAGGACGGCGTCATGCTGCCGGACTTGCGCGTAGCGACCGCTTACTTCTCCGTGCTGAAGCCGGCCGATGCGCAGCACGGCTGCGGCGGCGATAGTTTTAGCGGAAACTTTCTGAACTGGGCCAGCGCCAGCATACTCGACATCGTCCGCTATGCCCTGACGGGCGGCGACCGCGTCATCGACGAGGTGCGCAAGACGGTGCTGCAGCGTGCCTACCTGCCCGATGCCGGCAGCCCCATCGACTTCTATGCCCATCCCGTCTTTTTCCCGCGCAAAGTCTTGCACACCGGCGTGGCGGCGGCGACACCGTTTGCGCTGGCGCAACTGGCCATCGTTTCCTGCCGCAACCGCCTGCTGTTCGGCGATGCCAGCCTGCCTCCTGGCGGCAGTTGCGACGCGCCCGGCTTTGCTGCCACGCACGGCGTGTTCCTCGCGCGCGTGCGCGTTTGCGACACGGAGGAAGGGCCGCTGCGCGACGACCTGTGCCTCGCCTATGGCAAGAACTACAAGCCGGTGGGTGCCGTGCAGCGCCATGGCGGCCGGGTGCGCGTGGGCGTGTTTGGTCTGTTGAATGGCATGTCCTCCAGCGGTCCCGCGTATGGCGGCGTGCTGCGCGCGCCGCTGGCCCATGTGGGACGGCAGCGCTGGACGGCGCCCGACTTTATGCCGCAAGACAATGCCGGGACCGAGTGGAATCCCGCCACTGGCGTGTATGCGGTTCAAACTGCGGACCAAGCTGCGGGCTCTGGCGGCGGGGTGACCGCTTACATCAATGCCCTGGGCCGCAGCAACGGCGCGCATCCCGGCGCGTACGCCAGCGCCGCGCCGCTGGCCGAATTGCTGTACGAATCGCTGCGCTACCTGCAGGGGCGGCAAGCGAGCGCCGCAGTGCCTCCCGCCACGGCGCCGCCTGCCGTCGACGACGGCTTGCCGGTCGTGATCCCATGGAGCGACCCGCAAACGGCCAGTTGCCAGCGCCACGTCGTCGTCAGCCTCGGCGACGCGGGCATGGCGGGCGACCGTTACGTGCCCGGCAATGTCCCTGTTGTGCCCGCCTCGCCCGGCGACCGCGCACGCGCCGCCGATGGTTTTGCGCAGCCGCCGTTCGATGCGATGGCCTGGACGCACGCAGTGGGCAGCCTGGAAAGCGGCGGTGCGCTGGGCAATCCTGCGCCACGGCCCGAACTGGCGGCACTGGAACTGCTGGCCGACGGGGCGGGCGGCGCCAGCTACCATGCGGCGGGCCTGGCCTATTGGTCGCATGTGCAGGCGCTGCGTCCCGGCGGCAAGAATGACGGCCTTGCCAAGGTCGAACACTACGCGGGTGACTTGCGCCAGGGCGACCCGGCCGGCGAATCTGCAGCCACTCCCGCCGCGACGCCCTTGCTGCTTACGGCCAAATATGGCGGTTTTCTCGATGGGAACGGCGACGCCAATCCGTTCAAAAGCGCGGTGGGCGGCGCACTGGAGGAATGGAGCCTCGACGGGCGCTGGCCTACCCATTACCTGCCTGGCAGCGACCCGGCCGCCCTGGTCGCGGGACTGCGCGCAGCCTTTGCGGCCGCCGACAAGGGCAGCTTGCCGGCGGCGCTGGCAGGGCCGGCCCTGATGGCGCTGGCCAATGGCACGGAAGAGGCGTACTGGTTCCAGACGCAACTGCGCCTGGCCGATGGCAGCATGACCTTGTCGCGCACCGCGTTTGCCGTGGGCGCCGATGGCGCACTGCTTCCCGGCGAGCCATGGTGGCGCGTGGGCGGACAGGCGCAGCCCGCGCAGGATGGAACGCCGGCGGCCTTGCGTCCCGTCTACACGCTCGACGCCAAGGGCGCCCTGATGCCGCTGGCCTGGACGCGGCTGGACGCGGAACAGCGCGGCGCGTTCGACGGCGGCGATGGAAAAGGCGACGCGCGCCTGGCATATCTGCTGGGCCAGCGCACGCACGAGGCGGGCCAGCCGGGCGGCTTCCTGCGGCGCAGGTCCGGCAGCCTGGGCGCGGCGCCATACGGCAATCTCGTGTACGTGGGCGCGCCGGGGCTGGGCATGCCGGGGGCGGGATATGGCTTGCACCGCCAGGCGCTGCTGCAGCGGCGGAAAATGCTGTACCTGGGCGCCAACGATGGCTTGCTGCATGCCTTCGATGCCCGCACGGGCAGCGAAATGTTTGCCTATCTGCCGCAGGCGCTGCTGCGCTCCACGGCAGCCGCTGCGAGCACTCACTACAGTCCCGGCCCGCTGCTCGACGGCGCGGCGGCCACGGCGGAAGTGCTGGCGCTGGGGCACTGGAAGACGGTGCTGGTGTCGGGCATGGGCGGCGGGGCGCAAGGCGTGTTTGCGCTTAACGTCACCGACCCGGCGCGCTTCGCGCAGGATGGGGCGCTGTGGGAATTCACGGAACGCGACGACAAGCTGATGGGCAACGTGCGCGCGCCGCCCGCCTTTGCCCGCATCAACATGGGTGGCAAGGAGGGGGCAGTGGCCTACCGCGATTTCGTCATCGTCGCCAGCGGCTACAACAATTATGTAAATGATGGCAAGGACACGACGGCGCCCGCAGCGGCCGCCGCCATCTTCCTGCTGGCGCTGGACAAGGCGCCCGGCACGCCGTGGCTGTTGGGAAGTAATTACTTCCGGCTCAAGGTGCCCGTGGCCAGCGGCAGCAGTGGTGGCGATGGAGGCCATGACACTGATGCGGGCGCGGGCACCATGCCCCAGGCGCTGGGTCCGCCCGCCGTGGTGCCGGGCGGTGACGGCGCGCTGGCGTATATCTATGCGGGCGATTTGCAGGGCAATATCTGGCGCCTCGACATGGCTGGCGGCCCGCCGTGGCAGGAGGGGCAGGGGCGCAAGCTCGTCTTTGTCGCGCGCGACGCGCAGGGCAGGCGCCAGCCCGTGGCGCAGCAACTGAACGTGGCATACGCGCCCGGTGGCGGTTATCTGTTGCTGTTCGGCACGGGCAAGCTGGCCGAGGCGGGCGATACCTGGCCTTCCGCCTTCCTGTCCCAGTCGTTTTATGCCGTGCACGACGATGTGCGTGCAACATCTCCCACGCGCAGCCGGGCCGACCTGGAACAGCGCAGCCTGGGCGAGGCGGCGGACGGCGTGCGCGTCGACGGCGCCGAGCTGCGCTACATGGGCAGCGACGCCAGGCGCGGCTGGTACCTCGACTTTCTCGATACCGCGCAGACGGGCGAACGCAGTATCCATGGTCCCGTACTGGCCGCCGGCAAGGTACTGTTCAATACCGTCCTGCCCGGACGCGATGCTTGCGCCAAGCCGGCCACGCGCCTGTACGTGCTCGATGTGCTCAGTGGCTTTGCCGCCGATGGCGCCGGTGTCGTGCAGGCGGGTGAGCAGACGGGGCGCTTGTTCGATGGCCTGGCGCGCGCGCCGCCGCTGGCGCTGGAACTGAACAGCACGGTGGGCGCCGTGACGGCGGCAGGGCGGGCCGAGGGGCGCAAGGAACTGGCGGTGCTGCAACCGGGCTTGCCCGGCGCGGCCAGCGGGGCGGGGCTCAAGGTCGTCAGCGCGCCGCTGCCCGCGCGGCGCCTGAGCTGGCGCGAAGTGGCGAACTGGCGCGAATTGCACGAGGCGGCCAAGAAGAAATAGGCGCGGGCATGGCTGGCGTGTCGCAAGTGGCAGGCGTGCAGGCTGGCCACTTGCGGCGGCTGGCGGTTTTTGCGAAGAGGGGAGGTCAGATGGAAACGCTGGCAAGGCAAAATTGGCACGCTACAAACGGTGGCGCCCATGCCACCACCCAGGGTTTCAGCCTGGTCGAACTGCTGGCCGCCTTGGCGATCATGAGCCTGCTGCTGGCGCTGGCCGTGCCCGCTTATCACGGCCATGTCGTGCGGGCCAAGCGGGTGCAGGGGCAGGCGGCCCTGCTGCGGCTGATGCAGCAGCAGGAGCGCTATTATTCGCAGAACAACCGCTATCTGGCCTTTTCCTCGGCCTCGCCGGCGCCGCAGGCGCAAGCGTTTCCATGGTGGTCCGGCGACGGGGGCGCGGCCGGCAGTGCGTATGAAATCGAGGCGCTGGCCTGTCCCGGCCTGGCGATCGGGCAATGCGTGCTGTTGCGCGCCACGCCGGGCACGTCCAAGGTCGATGCGCAGTTCCAGGATGCCGATTGCGGCGTGCTGTCCCTGAGCAGCACGGGCCAGCGCGGCAGCAGCGGCCCCGCCAGCCATTGCTGGTTCTAGACCATGGCCATGCGCAAGCGGCCAATGTGGAGCAGGCGCACCTGCGGGCATACCTTGCCCGAATTGCTGGCCGTGCTGGCGATTACCGCCCTGTTGGCGGCCGCTGTCATGCCAAATTTGCAGCAACTGCTGGCGCGCCAGCAGGTGCGCGCGGCGGCCACGGACTTGTTCTCGGCCATCGAATTGACGCGGGCGCAGGCGATGGCGCGCGGCCGGCGCGTGCTGCTGATGCCGGCCGGGCCCGGCGGCACGGACTGGCGCACGGGCTGGCTGGCATTCATCGACCGCAATGCCAACCTGGCGTTCGACGACGGGGACGAATTGCTGTTCCGCCAAGGGCCGCTGCCGGCGGGCATCACGGCCCAGTTCGTGTTTTCGTCGGCCACGGCGCCGTTTTATATCGCCTACAATGGCGCAGGTCGCAGTTGCAGCGCGACCAATAGTCTGGCGGCGCGCTGGGGGACCTTGTCCCTGGCTTTGGGAAAGCAGGTACGGCATATTAAAATCAATATGCTGGGCAGGGTGCGCGTGTGCGACCCGCAGCAGCAAGCGGCCAATTGCAGCGGCGTGGCCGACAGTTCCTGACACGATTTACCAATTATTTACCTCAAGCAAAGAAGCCCGTGGAAATACTCAACGATATCGATGGCATGCGCCTGGCGCTGGAATGGGCGGCGCGCGGTTTATACACGACCTCGCCCAATCCCCGCATCGGCTGCGTGATCGTCCGGGATGGCCAGGTGATCGGTGCCGGCGTGACGCAGGCGGCCGGGCAGGATCATGCCGAAGTGCAAGCGCTGGCCAATGCGGCGGCGCGCGGCAACGACGTGCGCGGCGCCACGGCCTATGTCACGCTGGAACCGTGCAACCACCATGGCCGCACGCCGCCATGCTCCGATGCGCTCGTGCGCGCGGGGCTGGGGCGCGTCGTGGCCGCCATGACGGACCCGAATCCGCTGGTGGCGGGGCAGGGACTGGCCAAGCTGGAAGCGGCCGGTATCGCCGTCAGCACGGGCGTGCTGGCCGACGAGGCATATGAAATGAATATCGGCTTCTTTTCGCGCATGCAGCGCGGCAAGCCGTGGGTGCGCATGAAAACGGCGGCCAGCCTGGATGGCATGACGGCCTTGCACAATGGCCAGAGCCAGTGGATCACGGGGCCGCAGGCGCGTGCCGACGGCCATGCGTGGCGCGCGCGCGCCTGCGCCATCCTGACGGGCATCGGCACGGTCAAGGCGGACGACCCGCAATTGAATGTGCGCGCCGTCGAGACGCCGCGCCAGCCACGCCGCATCGTCGTCGACAGCCGGCTCGACATCAGCCTCGACGCGCGCATCTTGCAGGGCGGCGGCACGTGGATCGTGGCGGCCGTGGCCAACCCGGAAAAGGAAGCGCAGCTGCGCGCCTTGGGCGCGGAAGTCATCATGTTGCCGAACGCGGCTGGCAAGGTCGACCTGGCCGCGCTGATGCTGGAGCTGGGACGCCGGCAAATCAATGAAGTCCACGTCGAGGCGGGCTCCAAACTGAACGGCTCGCTGATCCGCGAAGGCTGCGTCGACGAACTGCTGGTCTACCTGGCGCCCACCTTGCTGGGTGATGCGCAAGGCATGTTTGCCTTGCCGGCATTGACGGATATCAAGCAGCAGCGCACTTTGCAATTTCACCAGGTTCAGCAAGTGGGCGAAGATTTGCGTATCCTTGCAAGATTCGCGCAACGAAATTAACATTTTTACATTTTATAGGGTTAGCTCCATGTTTACAGGAATTGTTGCCGCCATTGGCAAGATTGAAACCGTGCAAGCACTCGAAGGCGGCCTCGACGCAGGCGTGCGCCTGAACATCCACGCGGGCGGCTTGCCGCTGGCCGACGTGGCCCTGGGCGATTCGATCGCCATCAATGGCGCCTGCATGACGGTGGTGGAAAAGTCGGACACGGGCTTTGCCGTCGATGTCTCGCGCGAAAGCCTCAATTGCACCGTGGGCCTCGATACGACGACGGAAGTGAACCTGGAAAAAGCCCTGACCTTGGCCGAGCGCCTGGGCGGCCACCTGGTGTCCGGCCACGTCGACGGCCTGGGCATCGTGCGCAAGTTCGAAGCCGTGGGCGAATCGTGGGAACTGGTCATCGAAGCGCCGCACGAACTGGCGAAATACCTGGCCTTCAAAGGTTCCGTCGTCGTCAATGGCGTATCGCTGACCGTCAACCGCGTGGAAGACCTGGGCGCGGGCGCCGTCAACGGCTGCCGCTTCTCGATCAATTTGATCCCGCACACGATCGCCATGACGACCTTGAAACACTTGACGGTCGATGGCAAGGTCAACCTGGAAATCGATTTGATCGCCCGCTATGTCGAGCGCATGTTGTCGCTGGACAAGGCTGCCGCCTGATATAAGAACACCGCAACACATTCTCGCCTTGCCAAGCGTGTGTTGCTTTTCTTTCAGACGCGCATACTATGAAGCTTTCCGCAGTGGAGGCTAGCCATGGACCCGATTTCGCGCGCAACCGTGCCCAACACCATCCCGGCCACGTCCCGCGTGGGCGAGACGGCGCCGCTGGCGCCGGCGCTGCCCGTGCCGCCTTCCGGCACGGCGGCGGCCCTTGCCGCTTTGTCATCGACCCAGGTCGACATCTCTCCGCTGGGCCAGTTCCTGTCCGGCGTGGCCTTGTCGCGCCGGCAACTGCTGGCCTTGCAGGGCGCCACGGACGAGGCCAGGGCGGAAAATACCCCCGTGAATGTCAATGACGACTTGCTGGCGCTGGCGCGGCAGCTGACGGAATCGTTTGCCCAGCTGCAAACGAGCGGCATCGATGCCAGCCAGCTGGCGACGGCGGGCGATACGCCGGGCAGCCTGGCGCAGCGCTACGATTTGCTGTCGGGCGACGGCACGACGGATGCGGCCGCCGCGCTGGCGCAGGACGGCAGCCTGCTCACGCAAGCGCAACTGGCCCGCATCGGCATCGACTTGCGCAATGAAGATGTCGATCCAATCACGTTGCAGGCCGCCTATGCGGCCGACAGCAATGCCACCCTGGATGCCTTGCAACAGGGAACGGACGTGCTGGCGCAGGTGGGCGCCGTGCTTGCCCAGCGGCAGGGCGCGCCGCTGGCCGCCGTGGTCGAAGCGGATTTGACGGGCGAAGCACTGCCGGCCAGCGCCGCGCAGGCGCCGCAAGCCCCGCAGCCGCAGCCCATCGACGAGGCGCCGCCGCAAACGGCGGCGATTGCACAGCGACAACTGGAATTGCAGCAGCAGCTGGAAGCGGAAGAGCTGAACCTGGATTTGCAGGCGCAGCGGGCAGACAGCCAGCGCGTGGATGCCCTGCGCATCGACAGCGAGCGCATGAATACCGAGCAGCTGGCGCGGCAGGAGGACGCCGCGCGGACGGCCCAGGCGCAAGTGCGCGCGGGGCAGGGACCAGCCGATGCGGGCCTGGCGACGGCGCAAGCCACGCAGGCGCAGGAAAATGTGCAGGCGCAGCAGCTGGCCGCGCAAAACGCGGGCATGGCCGTGCCGCCCCCGTCATCGCAAGACCCGTCCGTGGCGGCCGCCATCGCCGCGTATAACCTGAACAATGCAGCCCTGAACCCCGGCTTGATGAACCGGCCATTGCCGGCCAGCGACTCGCGCCTGCCGCTGGTGGCGCCCGTGGCCCCCGTGGAACCCGTCAAGCCCGTGACGAAAATCTAGGGCAGCAGGGTGGCATCCAGGGTGATGTTGGCTTTAAGCAGCTTCGACACGGGGCAGCCGGCCTTGGCCTTGCCCGTCAATTCTGCGAATTTCGCCTGGTCGGCGCCCGGTATCTTCGCTTTCAGGATTAAATGGACGGCCGTGATGGCAAAACCGTCGTCGGCCTTGTCGAGGGTCACTTCGGCCGTCGTTTCCATCTTTTCCGCCGTCAGGCCCGCTTCGCCGAGGATCAGCGACAGGGCCATGGTGAAGCAGCCCGCGTGGGCGGCGCCGATCAGTTCCTCGGGATTGGTGCCGGGCTTGCCTTCGAAGCGGCTGGCAAAGCCGTAGGGATATTCCTGCAAGGCGCCGCTGCGCGTGCTGATGGCGCCCTTGCCGTCCTTGATGCCGCCTGACCAGATGGCCGATCCATGGGTTTTCATGTTGCCGCTCCTGTGTGGGGTGTCGCTGCGAGTGGATGTCAGCGCCGTGGCGGTGACTGGCTGATCTTATGCTCTTCGCAAGGCCGGCGGCGCGCGCCATGCCGCCGCCGTGTGCGCCGGATCGGGGAATCGGTACTTTGCGGGGCAGGCCGCGGCGCCCATGCCGCAAACCTGTCTTATTTCAGGTCTGCAAGCGCTAAATCCTTTAAAATAGCAGGTTATAAGAAAATTCCCGGAAATTCGCGGAATATTCGCACGCGATGTTTCAGTTTTTAGTCTCACTAAGAGGATCAATGATGTCTATTTCCAGCACCGAAGAGATCGTCGCTGAATTACGCGCCGGCCGCATGGTGATACTGGTCGATGAAGAAGACCGGGAAAATGAAGGCGATCTGGTGCTTGCCGCCGATTTCGTGACGCCTGAAGCCATCAATTTCATGATCACGCATGCGCGTGGTCTGGTCTGCCTGACCCTGACGGAAGAGCGTTGCGACGAGCTGAACCTGTCGATGATGACGTCGCGCAACGGCACGGCCTACGGCACCAACTTTACCGTGTCGATCGAAGCGGCCGAAGGCGTGACGACGGGCATTTCCGCCGCCGACCGCGCCAAGACCATCCAGGTCGCGGTTGCCAAGGGCACGCAGCCCAGCGATATCGTTCAGCCTGGCCATATCTTCCCGCTGAAAGCGCAAAAAGGCGGCGTGCTGATGCGCGCAGGCCATACGGAAGCCGGCTGCGACCTGACGGCCATGGCCGGCTTGACGCCCGCGTCCGTGATTTGCGAAATCATGAAGGACGACGGCACCATGGCGCGCCTGCCGGACTTGCTGGTGTTTGCCGAGCAGCATGGCCTGAAGATCGGCACGATTGCCGACCTGATCCATTACCGCAGCCAGACGGAGTCCCTGGTCGAGCGCGTTGCCGAGCGTACCCTGCACACTGCGCACGGCGAATTCCGCCTGATCGCGTTCCGCGACAAGCCCAGCGCCTCGGCCCATTTAGCCCTCGTGCATGGCGACCTGGCGCCCGGCCTGGAAGCCCTGGTGCGCGTGCACCAGCCCGTTTCCCTGCTGGACTTGCTGGAAAGCGAAGCGACTACCCACTCATGGACGGTGGCTGCCTCGATGGCCGCCATCAAGCAGTCCGAGCGGGGCGTGATGGTCTTGCTGAACTGCGGCGAGACCTCGAGCGAGCTGTTTGCCCAGTTCGCCGCGCTCGATACGCCGCAAGCCAAGCCGAAAGGCCGCGCCGCCAGCATGGACTTGCGCAGCTACGGCATCGGCGCGCAAATCCTGCGCGACCTGGGCGTGAGCAAGATGCAATTGCTGGCCAGCCCCCGCAAGATGCCGTCGATGGTCGGTTTCGACCTGGAAGTCACAGGTTTTCAGTGCCATCCAGGCCAGGACGCCTGACCAAATCTACTGCGCGTCGCGATTTGCGGCCTGCGATGCTCACTGTACTATCCGTACAGTTGCGCTTCTTGACCACAACTCGCTGCCGCTCGCTACGATTTTGTCAGGCGTCGATGTAAGAGTAAACGATGGCGGCATGTGCATGTCGCCCTGAACCACCAGATTAAAGAGGCATATGATGACCGTAGGAGCATACGAAACCAATTTTGCCGGCGAAGGTTTGCGCGTCGGTATCGTCCAGGCACGATTCAATGAAATCGTCGGCGGTGGCTTGCTGTCGGCATGCCTGGAAGAGTTGAGCAAGCTGGGCGTGGCCGATGAAGATATCCTGCACGTGACCGTGCCGGGCGCCCTGGAAATCCCACTGATTCTGCAAAAAATGGCGGAAACCGAGCAATTCGACGCCCTGATCGCACTGGGCGCCGTGATTCGCGGTGAAACCTACCACTTCGAGCTGGTATCGAACGAATCGGGCGCGGGCATCACGCGCGTCGGTCTCGATTACGGCATCCCCATCGCCAACGCAGTGTTGACGACGGAAAACGACGAGCAGGCGGAAGTGCGCATGCTGGTCAAGGGGGCGGAAGCGGCACGCGTGGCAGTGGAAATGGCTAATTTAGCGCAAGCGCTAGAAGAGTTGCAAGAATCCGAGGAGGACTAGCCGTGTAGTGAACGTCCGATAAAACGCCCATAGCTGCGTTGCAAGCCCTCGCCGTACATTCGTACTGTCTTCGGGCTCGCGCCTTGCTCTGAGCATTTTCTCGAACGTTCTGACACGCGCTTGGCTGCGGCGCGTTGAAAAGCGCGCCGTGCTGTCTCGCCGGAATTTGTAGTGAACACGTACTTAAGAACAGGTAACAATCATGACTGAGAAAAATTTGCTCGCCAATCCCAGCAAAAACCGCACGCCGCGTCACCGCGCGCGCGAGTTCGCGCTGCAGGGCTTGTACCAGTGGCTGCTGAACAATGAAGACGCGACCACCGTCGTGAACAATATTCGCGCGGCCCACGGCTTCGACAAGGCCGATGGCGATCATTTCACGGTGCTGCTGTACGGCACCATCAAGGATTCGCTGGCGCTGCGCGACAGCATGGCCCCCTTGATCGACCGCAATATCGCGGAACTGTCGCCCATCGAACACGGCATCCTGCTGATCGGCGCGTTCGAGCTGAAGAACAACATGGAAATCCCGTACCGCGTCGTCATCAACGAAGCGGTCGAGCTGGCCAAGTCGTTTGGCGGCATCGACGGCCACAAGTATGTGAACGGCGTGCTGGATAAATTGGCAGTGAAGTTCCGCGAGGAAGAAGTGGGCGCCAACAAGCGCAAGTAATAGAGCAGGAGTTCCTGCGGCTGCTGCCGCAGGGCAATAAAAAAGCCACCGGCACTTGCGTGCGGTGGCTTTTTTACTGGGCGCTGCTTTTCGGATGCTGCTGTGAGGGCTTTTAAAGGGTCACAGGCCGGCGATCTCGTTATGCGGTGCAATCTTGATGGTAATGTTGCCGCTTTCCGCTGCAGGCGCCTTGGCTGGCGCTGGCGTGTTCGATGCCATCACCGGCGTGCTGGTCGGCACGCGCTGGCCGGCCGACACTTGCTTCAGGCGGCGGTATTCGGCCAGCACGCGCGAGCCGTAGCCCGAGTCGGTGGCGAAGTTGGCGGCGCCCACATAGGTTTTCAAGCCCGCTTCGACGGAACCGCCACGCGTGACGTAGTCTTTCAGGATCAGGGAGCCGACGCGGATGTTGGCGACGGGATTCAAGGCAGCTTGCACGCCGCCCATTTCCTGGAAGCGCTCATGGTGCACTTTCGACATGACCTGCATCAAGCCTTGCGCGCCGACGGGGCTTTCCGCGAACGGGTTCAAGCCCGATTCGATGGCCATCACGGCCAGGATCAGCAGCGGGTCCAGCTTGATTTCGCGCGCCGTCAGGTAGGCCGTCGAAACGAGCATATTGGTCGCATCGTTGGCCACGCGGTAGCGTTTGGAGAGCCAGTTGGTGACCCATTGCTGCTGCTTTTGCGTGCCCAGCAAGGCTTTTTCTTCCTTGGTCAAAGGTGCTTCGCTGGCGGCGGCCGTTTGCACGGATGCCGGCGCTTCCATCAGGGCCGACAGGGCCGGCGCTTCGACGGCTTGCGCCTCTGTCATCGGCAGCGGGAACAGGCTGTGCGTCAGTTGCTTGCCCAGGTCGGGGCGGAACATCAGCAGGGCGATCAGTGCCAGGGCGGAAATGCCGAAGACTGTCAGAGTGTGTTGTGCGGTGGTCAAAACGCCACGTGCCGAAATGGCTTGTGCGCGGGCGCGCAAACGCGCCAACGCTGGCTGGCCAGCCACGGTTGAAGCAGGCAATGCTGCTTCAGTGCTACGATGAGTCATAGAGTTCCCCGAAATGTCGCGTCAACAGGCAGCCCCTCCGCGGTGTCGCGGTGTTGTGGGTACTGCCAATGCCGTGCATCAGAAATATCATCGTTTCCGCCGCGTATGGATGCGTGCGAGAAACGCCGTCATTGCTTGCTTGAGCTGATCGGTCCCATGCTGGTATTGGATCAGTCGCAATACAACTTTTACCGGGGGTAAGGCAGACGCCTTTTGAAAACACTCCTTAAAATGTCATGTGGAGCCCCGACTCCGTGAATGAAAGAGAAACGCTAAAATCAAGCTCTGGGCCGGCGTGCTCTTTCAAGTTGGGCGAATTGTAGAAGCCGTTTTATATCAAGTCAATACTAACGAATCGATTCTTTATTACTTTTATGTCTTACTTTTTGACTTGCATTGTGCCAAAAGCCAATAAAATCAATTACTTGGCATAGATCCTTCAGCAACGGCGTCCGACGTCAAAAAAAATTAAAAACACATGAAATATTCAGATTTGCGAGATTTTATTTCTCAACTGCAACAAATGGGTGAACTTAAGCCCATTTCGACCCCCATTTCACCGATTTTGGAGATGACGGAAGTGTGCGACCGCACCTTGCGCGCGGGCGGACCGGCCTTGCTGTTCAACAATCCGACGGGATACGACATGCCGGTGCTGGGCAATCTGTTCGGCACGACGCGCCGCGTGGCGCTGGGCATGGGCGCGGAAGACGTCAGCGAGTTGCGCAAGATCGGCCATGTGCTGGCGCGCCTGAAGGAACCGGAGCCGCCGAAGGATTTCAAGGATCTGCTGGGCCTGGGTTCCTTGGTGAAATCCGTGTGGGACATGTCGCCGAAAGAGTTGCGCGGCGCCAAGTGCCAGGAAATCGTCTGGGAGGGTAATGACGTCGACCTGGCGCGCCTGCCCATCCAGCATTGCTGGCCCGGCGACGTCGCTCCCCTGATCACCTGGGGCCTGGTGATCACCAAGGGCCCGAACAAGAAGCGGCAAAACCTCGGCATTTACCGTCAGCAAGTGCTGGGACGCAACAAGGTCATCATGCGCTGGCTGGCGCACCGGGGCGGGGCGCTGGACTTCCGCGAGCATGCGATCCAGAGCAAGGGCAAGCCGTATCCGATTGCCGTCGCACTGGGCGCCGATCCCGCTACTATATTAGGCGCCGTCACGCCGGTGCCGGACAGCCTGTCCGAATACCAGTTCGCCGGCTTGCTGCGCGGCAGCCGCACGGAGCTGGTGAAAGCCATCGGCAGCGAGCTGCGCGTGCCCGCATCGGCCGAAATCGTGCTCGAAGGCCATATCTACCCGGACGAAAACCATCCGAGCGGCTACGAGCACGCGCTGGAAGGGCCGTATGGCGACCACACGGGCTACTATAATGAGCAGGACAGTTTCCCCGTGTTTACCATCGACCGCATCACCATGCGCCGCGATCCGATCTACCATTCCACGTATACAGGCAAACCGCCGGACGAGCCGGCCGTGCTGGGCCTGGCCCTGAACGAAGTCTTCGTGCCCCTGCTGCAAAAGCAGTTCAGCGAAATCACGGATTTCTACCTGCCGCCCGAAGGCTGCAGCTACCGCATGGCCGTGGTGCAGATCAAGAAACAGTACGCGGGCCACGCCAAGCGCGTGATGTTCGGCGTGTGGAGCTTCCTGCGCCAGTTCATGTATACCAAGTTTATCGTGGTGGTCGACGAAGACGTGAACATCCGCGACTGGAAAGAGGTCATCTGGGCCATCACGACGCGCGTCGACCCCATCCGCGACACCACCCTGGTCGACAACACGCCCATCGATTACCTGGACTTCGCCTCGCCCGTCAGCGGCCTGGGCAGCAAGATGGGCATCGATGCGACGAATAAATGGCCGGGCGAAACGACGCGCGAGTGGGGCACGACGATTGCCATGACGCCGGAAGTGAAGGCCAAGGTGGATGGGATCTGGCAGGAGCTGGGTTTATAGTTGCTGCGTAGGTCGGGGTAGGTCGGGTTAGCGCTTGCGCGTAACCCGACGTTGCGGCTCGGCAGTGTCGGCCGCGTACTCAGCAGTGTCGGCTTACGGCCTACGGCCTAAGCCGACCTACGCCGACCTGCGCCGACGCACACAGCATTGACACGGCAATTTCCCAATCTTGCGCAGGTCGGTTATAATTGTCCCCGGCGGGCCCCTGCGCATCGTGGCATGGCTAACCTGGTCAGGTCGGGAACGAAGCAGCCACGGCTATTAACCATGAGTGCCGCAGATCAGGCTCGCCTCCTTCGGGAATGTTTTAATCAGGTTCAACAATCAAGCTGCCATGGGCAGCTTTTTTGCTTTTGCGGCACCATTTTTTTGTGATGCCGCAGCATTGCCGGGCTTGCCGTGTTTTCCATATTTCCAGCTGGCCATGTTATACAATTGCTGCTTTGCCGCGTTTGCCAGGTTTGCCTGGCCCGGCCATGAGGCTTGCGCCCGCCGCGCAGGATCACCCGCAAAATCGCATGGTAAAATCTCAGCATGTCCTATCAAGTCCTCGCCCGTAAATACCGCCCCAAGAATTTCGAGACGCTCGTCGGCCAGGAGCACGTCGTGCGCGCGCTCACGCATGCCTTGCACAGCGGCCGATTGCATCACGCCTACCTGTTCACGGGCACGCGCGGCGTCGGCAAGACGACGCTGTCGCGCATCCTGGCCAAGTCGCTCAATTGCATCGGCCCCGACGGCACGGGCGGCATCACGGCTCAGCCTTGCGGCGTGTGCGAAGCGTGCACGGCAATCGATGCGGGACGCTTTGTCGACTATATCGAGATGGATGCGGCATCGAACCGCGGCGTCGATGAAATGGCGCAGCTGCTGGAGCAGGCCGTCTACGCGCCAAGCAATGCGCGCTTCAAGGTCTATATGATCGATGAGGTGCACATGCTGACGAATCACGCGTTCAATTCCATGCTGAAGACGCTGGAAGAGCCGCCCGAGCACGTCAAGTTCATCCTGGCCACGACGGACCCGCAAAAGATTCCCGTGACCGTGCTGTCGCGCTGCCTGCAGTTCAACCTCAAGCAGATGCCGCCCGGCCACATCATCAGCCACCTGGACAATATCCTGGGGCAGGAGGGCATCGCCTTCGAACAGCCGGCCTTGCGCCTGCTGGCCCAGGGCGCCCACGGTTCCATGCGCGACGCGCTGTCCTTGACGGACCAGGCCATCGCCTACGCGGCCGGCGAAGTCACGCTCGATGCCGTGCAAGGCATGCTGGGCGCGCTCGACCAGTCGTATCTGGTGCGCCTGCTCGACGCGCTGGCGCAGCAGGATGGCGCGGATCTCTTGGCCGTGGCCGACGAGATGGCCTCGCGCAGCCTGTCGTATAACGGTGCCTTGCAGGATTTGGGCACTTTATTGCACCGCATTGCGCTGGCGCAAACCGTGCCCGCCGCCTTGCCGCAGGATTTGCCCGAATACGCGGACATCGTGCGTCTGGCCGCCGCCTTCGACGCGGAAGAGGTGCAGCTGTTTTACCAGATCGCCGTGCATGGCCGCAATGAACTGGGCCTGGCGCCCGACGAATACGCGGGCTTTACCATGACCTTGCTGCGCATGCTGGCCTTTCGGCCCGGCATAGGCGGCGCCGATGGCGTGCCGGCCGCCGCGCCCACCGCCGCAACGGGCAACCGTCCCGCCGCCGTGGCCGCCGCGCGCGCCGCAGCTGGCGCTTCCGCACCGGCCGCCCGCGCCGCCACGAACAGCGTGGCCAGCCATGCCGCCGTGACGCCGCCCGCCGTGGTGGCCGCCGCTGCC
>NZ_JBWKUN010000013.1:0-61444 GCF_059420865.1 Janthinobacterium sp. GW821-FHT03C10
CCATTGACCTGCCGCGACTCCGTCCTGCTGCCGTCCTCCGCATAAGTGGTCAGCATCACATTGCCTTGCGCATCGGTGTGCGACACTTGCCGGCCCAGTCCATCAAAGACACTGCGCGTACCGTTACCAGCATAAATGCGTTGCTGCAGCTTTCCTGCCTGGTCGTACACGTAATCATTGGCCCCCTGCGTCACCAAGCCAACAGCCATAATCTGTTGCGTCAGTTTACCGGCGGCATCATAGGTGTACGTATTGACCACCGGATGCGATACACCCGCAGCATCTTGCCCAGTCGCCGACGATGTTTCGCGGATCAACAAGCCTCGATCATCATAGTCGCGCATGATTGACACGCCATTCGGGTCGGTCGAGCGTATCAGGCGGCCAGTCTTGTCGTACTCATAGGTGAATGTCTCTCCATTGATCTGCATGGATACCGTCTTGCCACCATCTGCGGCATAGGTAGTCAGCGTCACATTACCTTGCACGTCAATCATCGAGAGTGGACGATTCTGCCCATCATAGATACTGCGCGTACCCTTACCGGTATAAGTACGTTGCTGTAGATTGCCTGCTTGGTCGTACACATAGTCATTGATTTCCTGTGCCACCAGACCAACGGCCAGAATCGACTGCTTCAATCTGCCTGCATCGTCGTAGCTATATGTATTGATCACCGGATGCGATACGCCCGCTGCATCTTGCCCGGTCGCCGAGGATGTCTCGCGGATCAACAAGCCACGCTCATCATACTCAACCGTTTGCACCACGCCATCTGGATTGGTCGAGCGCAGCAAATGCCCCGTTTTATCGTACTCATAGGTGGACGTCTTGCCATTGATCTGCCGAAATTCCGTCCTGAAGCCGTCCGCACCAAAAGTGGTCAGCATCACGTTGCCTTGCGCATCGGTATGCGACACAAGCCGGTTCAGCTCATCGAAGACGCTGCGCGTACCATTGACGGAATAAGTGCGTTGTTGCAACGTTCCACCCTGACCATACACATAGTCGTTGCTTTCCTGCACTACCAGGCCCAACGCCAGAATCTGCTGCGTTATCCTGCCTGCCTCGTCGTAGCTAAGCGTATTGATCACCGGATGCAGTGCGCCAGACGCATCCTTTCCAGTCTCCGACGACGTCTCACGGGTTAACAAGCCGCGTGCATCATACTCGTACGTTTTCGTCACGCCGTCCAATGCGGCCGAGCGCAGCAAGTGGCCCGTTTTATCGTATTCATAGGTGGTCGTCTTGCCATTGACCTGCCGCGACTCTGTCCTGCTGCCGTCCTCCGCATACGTGGTCAGCATCACGTTGCCTTGCGCATCGGTATGCGACACTGGCCGGCCCAGTTCATCAAAGACACTGCGCGTACCATTCGCGGCATACGTTCGTTGCCGCAGCTTTCCAGCCTGGTCGTATACGTAGTCATTGGTTCCCTGTGTCACCAGGCCAACGGCCGTGATCAACTGCGTCAGTTTGCCGGCAGCATCGTAGGTGTACGTATTGATCACCGGATACGATATTCCCGCTGCATCTTGCCCGGTCGCCGATGACGTTTGACGGATAAGTAGGCCGCGCGTATCATATTCGTTCAGTATCGAGACACCATCTACACCGGTCATGCGAATCAAACGACCAGCATTGTCATACGCATATGTTTCATAGTTTGTTTCGCCGTGAAATCTGATGGACACTACCTTGCTGCCATCAGCTTCATAGGCCGTCGACGTCACATTGCCCTGCGTGTCAATCATTGAAAGCGGACGATTCTGTCCATCATAGATGCTGCGCGTATCTTTACCGGCATACGTACGCTGCTGCAGATTGCCAGCCTGATCGTACACATAGTCATTAGTTTCCTGCGCCACCAGACCAACGGCCAGAATCGACTGCGTCAATCTGCCTGCATCGTCGTAGCTATATGTATTGATCACCGGATGCGATACACCCGCTGCATCGTTCCCAGTCGCCGACGACGTCTCGCGGATCAGCAAGCCTCGGTCATCATAGTCGCGCATGATTGACACGCCGTCCGGGTCGGTCGATCGGATCAGGTGGCCAGTCTTGTCGTACTCATAGGTACTTGTCTTGCCATTGACCTGCATGGATACCGTCTTGCCACCATCTACCCCATAGCTTGTCTGCGTGACATGACCCTGGACATCGGTCTCGGAGACTGGCCGGTTCTGTCCATCGTAAACAGTCTTGCTACCATTGACAGCATACGTGCGTTGCTGCAGCTTTCCATTCTGGTCGTATACAAAATCGACGGTTGCCTGCGCTACCAGTCCAACGGCCATGATCTGCTGCGTCATTCTGCCTGCGGCATCATAGCTAATCGTATTGATCACTGGATGTGATACGCCCGCTGCGTCCTTTCCGGTTTCCGACGACGTTTCGCGGATCATCAAGCCGCGCGCGTCATACTCGTACGTTTTCACCACGCCGACCGGGTCGACCAATCGCGTCAGGCGGTCAGCTTTATCGTACTCATAGGTGCTAGACTGGCCATGAATGTCCCGCGCCTCTGTACGGCTGCCGTCCGCCGCGTAGGTAGCCAGTATGACATTGCCTTGCGCATCGGTATGCGATACACGCCGGTCCAGTCCATCGAAAATATCGCGCCGTCCATTACCAACATAAGTGCGTTGCTGGAGTTTTCCATCCTGGCCGTACACATAATCGTTGCTCTCCTGTGTGACCAGGCCAACGGCTTCAATCTTCTGCGTCAATCTGCCGGCAGTATCATAGCTGTACGTATTAACTACCCGATGCAATGCGCCAGACGCATCCGCCCCGGTTTCCAGCAATGTCTCGCGGATCAGCAAGCCGCGTGCATCATACACGCGCAGTGCCGATGTATCGTCCGGAATTGCCGGCTGAACCAACTGACCGGATTGATCGTATTCATAGATAGTCGTCTTGCCGTCGACCTGTTTTGACACGATCTTGCCACCATCTACCCCATAGCTTGTCTGCGTGACATTACCCTGAGCATCGACCTCGGAGACCGGCCGGTTCTGTCCATCGTAAACAGTCTTGCTACCATTGACAGCATACGTGCGTTGCTGCAGCTTTCCATTCTGGTCGTATACAAAATCGACGGTTGCCTGCGCTACCAGTCCAACGGCCATGATCTGCTGCGTCATTCTGCCTGCGGCATCATAGCTAATCGTATTGATTATCGGATGCGATACGCCCGCTGCATCCTTTCCGGTTTCCGACGACGTTTCGCAAATCATCAAGCCGCGCACGTCATACTCGTATGTTTTCACCACGCCGTCCGGGTCGACCAATCGCGTCAGGCGGTCAGCTTTATCGTAGTCATAGGTGCTAGACTTGCCATTGAACTGCCGCGCCTCTGTACGGCTGCCGTCCGCCGCGTAGGTGGCCAGTATGACATTGCCTTGCGCATCGGCATACGATACACGCCGGTCGAGTCCATCGAAAATTTCGCGCCTGCCATTACCAACATAAGTGCGTTGCTGGAGTTTTCCATCCTGGCCGTACACATAATCGTTGCTCTCTTGTGTGACCAGGCCAACGGCTTCAATCTTCTGCGTCAATCTGCCGGCAGTATCATAGCTGTACGTATTAACTACCCGATGCAAGGCGCCAGACGCATCCGCCCCGGTTTCCAGCAATGTCTCGCGGATCAGCAAGCCGCGCGCATCATACACGCGCAGTGCCGATGTATCGTCCGGAATTGCCGGCTGAACCAGCTGACCGGATTGATCGTATTCATAGATAGTCGTCTTGCCGTCGACCTGTTTTGACACGATCTTGCCACCATCTACCCCATAGCTGGTCAGCGTGACATTGCCCTGGGCATCGGTCTCAGAAACTGGCCGGTCCACTCCATCGTAGATAGTCCGGCTACCATGCAATGTATAAATGCGGTGCTGCAACTTGCCTGCTTCGTCATAGGCATAATCAGTACGCTCTTGCGCGACCAGGCCAAGGGCCAGCACCTTTTGCGTCATCCTGCCGGCGGCGTCGTAGCTATACGTATTGACCACCGGATGCAATGCGCCAGACGCATCTACCCCGGTCTTCGGCAGAGTTTCGCGCAGCAACCGCCCGCGTGCATCGTATTCGGACAGCGTGATCTCTCCGCTGATTTCCTTCGATATCGTCTTGCCGCCATCGGCCGCATAGGTGGTCAGCGTCACAACGCCTTGTACATCAGTCAACGCCACGACACGCCCCAGTGCATCCGTGACGACGCGGGTACTGCTGCTGACAAAAGTCTGCAGCGTTACTTTTCCAGCCAGGTCATACTCATACTCCCGGCTCTCTTGTGCCTTCAGGCCCACTGACGTAATCTGTTGCGTCAGCCTACCCGCAAAGTCATAGGTCAGCCGGTTGACAACGGGACGCAGGACGCCAGTGGCATCGAGTCCGGTGCGCGGGTAGGTCATGCTAAATTGCAAGCCCCGAGCATCATACGTCGCGTCGGTGAACCGCCCCAAGGAATCAATCATCCGTACGCGGTCGCCAAACCCGTCGTACTCGTATTTCCTGGTGGAGATATTGCCGCTAAACATTTCCACCAGGCGACCAGCACGGTCATAAGCGGTTCTGCTTGTCACCGCGTTGCCTGTCGCAACGAACTCAGGTAATGCACCGACTGTTGCCGACGATAAAAGGGTAACGGCGATTTGATTTCTCACCACCTGTGTTTGATTGCCGGTATATGTAATACCAGTCGCACTTCCCTGCGCGCTTACCTCAAGTACAAGCCGCTGCTGCTGATCAAAATAGTTATACCTGGACTTGCCTGCGCCATCGGTTACTTTCACGACATTGCCGAACGCATCGTAGGTATTCGTCTCCACGGTATCGATAGCAGAATCCGGCTGCAACGCGGCCTCGATCTGCGCCACCGTCCACGTCATCGCTGAATTAAATGCACGCAATGGCAACGCATAGCGCACCGACTGAATCACGTGACCATCGGCATCTTTGGCAAGACGCGTCACGTAGCCCATCACGTCTATGCTGTATGACAATCTTTTTCCTGAGTCAACGACAGTCATGCTGACAATGTCACGCAGGGGATCCGGACGCAATTGAGATGCGACTTGGGCCAGCTCATAGATGGTGCTGCGATTGACGAGCGATGCCAGCTGGTTTGCGTAGAGCGCACTGCGTACCACATTCCCTGCGCCATCGTACCAATATTGGGTAACCGTACCGACCACATCGATCGCATACACTTTTTGACTGGCATCGTTAAATACAAAGCTACGTATCCTGTCGCCGGCCCCTACTGTCACAGCTAACAGATCGCCAGGGTTCCATGCCGAGCCTACCAAAGGACTGGCATACGCAATCTGCTTTGCCAGATTTCCCCATTGGTCATACAGATACTGCGTCACGAAGCCATCCACGTCGGCAGTGTAAGCAAGGTGACCCGCCGCGTCATAACGATTGACCGTTCGGATATCGGCTGCCGCATCTTGCCGTGCCTGCAACTGCTGCGCTACTTCAGCCAAGGACAGCGGCTGGCCAAGGTCCACCGGATGGGCGTACACAGTGCGCACTAGGACATTGCCACGCTCGTCATAGCGTTGTTCGATCACTTTGCCACCAGCACCGATGCTATAGATCACATTCCCGGCTTCATCGAGCAGCTGATAACTCACCACATCACGCAAGGCATCGGCCTGGGGCGAAGGCAGCGAATCAGGCAACGCCACCAATGCCGCCAGCGCATCGGACGTCAGACGATTTGCGTAAGCTGTCTGCTTGACAACATTGCCTTCATATTGGATCTGAATCACCACGCCAGCTTCAGCTATACGCCAGGCAACGCGGCCACTTGGATCATAAATGACAGACCGATGCTGGGATGGACTAATCGTCTGCTGCAAACGGCTGTCTGCATCATAGGAATAGTCAATTTGATCCAGTTCCTGGCCTGCTGCGTTACTGCGCATGACAGATAACACGGCTCCCGTACGGTCATACACCGAGGTCATTAGTGCCGCGCTCGTCGAGCCCGCCACAACTTGCCGCCCGTCTGCATCGTAACTCGTCAAGGTAACGTTTCCTTGCGGGTCCATGCTCGAGAGCAGACGCCCATTGACATCGTAGGTGTAACGGGTGACCTGGCCAGTGCCGTCCATGCTTTGCAGCATGCGGCCACTTTGGTCATACACATAGCGCTGCTGCGTCTGCGTGGAGGGAACACCCAACCCGGCAGCATCAACCGCGCCATAACTTGTGGCGCGAATCAGCAGGCCCCGCACATCGTATGCATACTCCTCGCGCAGTGTGGCCGATTTGTCCGCAATGCCGTCTACCCAGGCGGCCAGCTGCGCCTCGCCCGGCACCGCCGTTGCAGAAAGTGTGCCGATGTCGTAGCCATTGCCCGCATACTGAATGCTGACGGCACGTTCGCCATTGGCGTTATAACGGTACTCCGCCACCCGCCCTTGTGGGGATATCTGGAAGCGCAGGCGCCCTACCGCGTCATAGACATAGTGCACAGTCTGCGCTTGGTCTGGTACGGCGCCATTTGGATCGGCAATCTGGGACGTCGTTTCCGTCAGCAACAGGTTGCGCACCGGGTCATAGGTCCGCGTGATGGTGTTGCCCAGCGCATCGCGCTGCAGAATCTGGTTCCCATTGGCGTCGTATTGCATTTCCAATGTGTTGCCGCGCGCGTCCGCGCTACGGATTACATTGCCCTGCTCGTCATAGACATAGGTATGCTGCGCAGCCGGTGTGGTCACGCCAGTGAGCTGGCCTTGCGCATCGTAGGCATACACGCTGACGGTACCGAGCGCATCGGTCACGCGTGTGGCATTATTGACAAGGTCGTATGCCAGCTGCGTGCGCTGGCCCTGGCCGTCGGTCACCGAGGTCACGCGCCAGTCATTGCCGTACTGCTGATAGGTGAACGCCAGCGCCGTGCCATCGGTCTGCGTCACGCTGGCGATGCGTTCGCTGTCGCCGTCATAAGCATACATGGTGACCGTGGCATCGCCATCCGCAATGCTATTATCGTCCGGCGTCAGGTCGGTGCTCACCGAGGTCAGGCGATGCTGCGCATCATAGCCATAGCGCACCCGCGTCAGTGTTTCTCCACTCGCCAGCACATCGCGCACCTGCGTCAGATCGCCGCTGCTGTACTCGAACCAGCTCGTATCGCCGCTGGCCGTCACTACGCGCGCGAGCAATCCGCTATCTGCATCGTAGAAATAACTGAGCTGGTGACTGTTCTCGTCCGCAGACGATAGGATGCGGCCGTGCTGGGCGGCGTCGTACACTTCGCGCACCTTGCCATCGCCTGCGCTCCAGGTCCAGCGCTGCGCTGCTGCGTCATACTCCAGGGTATGGAAGGCGCCGGCGCCATCGGTCGACACATACACGCCACGCGCCTCGTCATAGCGATACAGTGCTTCGCTGCCATCTCCGGCAATACGTACCACTGTGCTGCCAGTGCCGTTGATCACACCCGTGACAGCGCTGATTTCGCGGCTCAGGCCAAATTTCCAGTGCTGGCCCATCGCTCCTTGAGCGTTATACGTGCGTGTCAAGGATAAATCGACACCGCGCGACGCGATAAAGTCATCCCGCTGTTGCATGACAATGTTGCCATTGGAAACATTCAGGTAGCCATTTTCCTGGCTCTTGCCGATACCGGCGGTACCAAACGCGCCTTGCTGCCCCAGCGTCGCCGACGAACCGCCCAACAAACCCAGAGTGTTACCGCTGACAATCGCTACCATCTGTTTCCCCTGTCGTTATGCCCGTCGCATGACGAGCACAATATTGATGTTTGGGGGGGATTGTCCGAAGAGGAGCGACGACAAATCTGCCATCTGCCACTAGGCATACAACCTATTCGAGAGCAATCCACCGCTCTTGAACAAGGTATCCAGATAATTCAGCAATTGTTTAGGTGATTTTTGAATTATTTAAGGACTCAATCAATGTAAGGTAGAAAAATCAGAGCTTAAACAGGGTGCCCAGCAATACTGAAGTTGGTTTTTAGCGGATTCAGTGAGCAACACGCTAGATGTCTAGCTCCTCACAGGCGACAAACTCTAACGACATAATCATAGTCTCATTAACTTCCAACCCATATCCTGTAGCCAGATAAACAGCTAAATGCGTATACCTTCAAGCGAATGATGCTTCTCCAGCCAAGACTTGACCCACAAAGGTTGGCGCCCTCGACCGCTCCACTGCTGGTCTTGACTATCAGGGTTGCGATACAGAGCAGCCACTGCTTTCTTTCCCCCCTTTGCTGCATTTTTTGGTACGCCGGCGATCAACTGCGTCAGCGGCACACCGACCCGTTGTGCAATCGCCAGCATTTCGGTACGGGCTTTTTCCAGCTCGCCTTTTTGTCGGGCCTTGATTTCTTGAACTGCTTGCGCTTCGAGCTTTTTTAACTCAGGCAATGATAATGATGAGATATCCATACGAACTCCTTGAAAGTACTACAAATTTTGGATGACGCCTGTATGTGACTTGAGCACGCATGCCAAGTGCAATTTATTCTAAAACATTTCGTTCGTGCTTTCGCAGTCTTCTTTCTCCTTGTACCATCGAAACACCTTGTTTAAAGGGGCCATTTCGACTGGAGCCATGCAACTGGCCCGGCAACAATCGTGGAAATCACCGTTGCCACGAAGGCCGAAGTATGGAACCACGATCCCCTTCTTTCGCATCGACCTGGCTTCTGGCCATGCTTCAGGGACAGACCTATGATGAGATCGCAGCGCGGTTCCGTGTAACCAAGTCGACGGTGTCCAAATCCGTCACCGATTTGGCGCGGGATCTACAGTCAGTCGTAGGTGTGATCGGCATCGACGAAGACAGTGCTCCCACCGCCCACGTGATACGAGCGCATGCAAAAGACTACCTGGAGGCGTTGGAACACTTCGTGCCGCTGGCGAAACAGGCCGCCACAACCTCACCGCCGATCATTACCCAGGCACACGTTGACCAGCTGGTGCTGCACACGGCACGGCATAGCCGCTGCAAACAGCGCGATATCGCCCTTCTCCTCATGCTTATCCATACCGGCGCACGTCCGAATGAGATCGCCAGATTGACCGTTGCCGATTACGTCGATGCGGCGGGCCAGCACCGCTCTCCTTCATGGCTGCCGGCAAGTGCCGCTTCGAATGGCATAGCACGCCCGCTTCTGCTTCGCGACGCAACAGTCCTGTACTGGCTCGACGCCTATTTGGCGTGGCGCCTGGCTGCTGGATTCGGTGTCAGCGATCGGAGCGAATACCGGGGACTCCAGGGCGAAAGTAGCCTGTTTCTCAGCCGGACCGGTGAGTCGTTTAGTTCGTCATCGACGAAAGCTGCTGCCGAAAAGGGGTTGCACGATGTCCTGCAGCGTATCTTCCGCTATGCCAATCTGCCTGGCCTGGGTGTGCTGTACGCGCGCCGCTCCGTCGCGCATCGCCTGCACGCCGACTGCTGCACACCCGAGGAGATCGCGTTTTATCTTGGGACACGCACCGGTGCCGTGCGACGCTTGCTGTCGACGAGTAGCCACAAGCCACCGCATCGAGACACCTCCGGCACTTGAATACGATCTGATCTTGCCATCGCTCGAACTACCTAGGTTCGCTCGCTCCGTAGCGAAGCGTCTGAGCAAGGATCACGGGGTTGACTCGCTACCGGCCAATGAGAGGATGGTTCATCGCTTATTTTTATGTGAAGGAGACCATCATGGATAAGGAAATCGTCAATCGCTCGCTTCCGCAAGGCGCTCCGCCAACGGTCCTTGGCGAACGGCCGGCCCGCATTCCCACGGGCGGCACGATTCGGGCCGGCATCAAAGTGCTGACCAAGGCGGCCGCGAACAATCCGCAAGCGAAGGCAATCTACGAGCAAGGGCTGGCCTCAAACTGTTCGTTTGAAGAGATCGGACAAAAGATTGCCGAGGCATTCCCGGACATCAAGACACCGCTGGTACCCAAAAATGTGGCCTGGTTCACCGTACGTCCGAATGACTTTCCCAATCCGGCCCTGGCAGCGCAGATTCTGGCGGCGTTTGGCGAAAATCGCGGCGACGGCGTCATCCGGCTATATCGTTTTCCAGTCATTTTCCCGGCCGACACCTGGCAATTGGTCATGCCACATGAACTGGCCGCCTGGGCGCGCAATGACAAGCGCTACTGGAGCGAATATGCGTCGGATGGCCATACGCGCTACTGCAAAATGTATGCCCCGGTTCGTTTTGATGAGCGCAGCCAACGCGTGGTGCGTACCTTCGGCGGGCGCCCAGTGCAACTACGGCCAGAAAACAATGGCGTCTGCGATCCAGAAAACTGTCCGGAATTTCAGAACCGGCAATGCAACCTGACCGGGAAATTCATTTTCTATATTCCGGGCATTGCCTCGATCGATGCTTTCGTCCTGCACACAAATAGTTTTTATGCCATGAGCCGCGCCATCGAGCGCTTTGAAACCATCTCCTTCATGCGCGGCGGCCGCCTGGCCGGTTTCCTCGATCAGCACCGCACGCCCTTCTATTTGAGTAAAAAGCTGCGCGATGTCTCGCATATCGATCCAAAAACCGGGCAATCCGTGCGCAGCGCACACTGGATCATCGAACTGGAAGCACCAATCGATGTCTCTTCCCTCCTGATCCAGCATGACGATGAAAGCGCTCTGCACCTGGCTGATCAGGCCGCCCATATCCTGCAGGGCAAAAACGAACAACAAGACGCGGCCTTAGCGTGTAGCGGTCCCGATGATGGATATGTCGTAACGCCGGAACAGGCTGCGGAGACCGGAGCATCTATACAGGAGCAGCCGGCCCCTGAATCCATGCAGTCTGCGTTACCTGCGCAGGACGCCCCATCTACCGACGATGAAGCGATCAGCACCCTGTTTGACCTGGCAGCGGCCTATGGCGTAGACCGGGATCGGTTTGGCCTCTTTGCTGACCGCCAATGGGGATCAGGCTGGAGGCGCAATGTAAATGGCCGCCAACGCGTGCTGGCGGAACTGGAACGCTATCAGAATGATCCGGAAGGCTTTTGTGACAAGGTCAACGCCCGCCTGCGCGCGTCGGACACGCCGTCATCCAGGCAGCGCGTGCCAACAGCGCCAGCCAAGGGAGAATAGTCATGCACATCGCTCATTTTTCCGATTTGCACTATGCAGTATCGACCTTGCCCGAGGTCGATAGGTGCTTCACCTATGCCGTAGACCAGGCAATCGCAAGACAGGCGGAAGTCGCCGTTATTACCGGCGACACCACCGATCATGCCCTGGATGCCCATTCGCCGGCGTTGATGGCGCTCGCGCGCCAGATCCGGCGCTTGGCCGATCATTGCCCGGTGCTGATGTTGCAGGGGACGTTTTCACACGAACCACCCGGTACGCTGGATCTATTTTCCCTGCTAGGGGGCCGTTATCCCATACACCTGGCCAACCGCCTGCAGCAGGTCATTCTCAACCGCCGGCGTGAATGGACGGCTTCCACACACTCGCGCTTCGATGCCAATGACTGGTGCGACTCGGACTGCGCTCTCCTCTGCTCGTGCGTTCCGACCATGAACAAGGCGAATTTGGCCGCCAGTGTCGGTGCGGAACAAGCCGGACAGGCCATGGGACACTATCTGACCGACCTCCTGGCCGGTTACGCGCCAGGCAATCTGCTGGCGCGCCAGCGGGGCATACCCACGATCGCACTCTCCCACGGTACCGTGATTGGCTGCATGGCAGAACATGGGGTGCCGATGGCGGGAATGGACCATGAATTTACCGCAGGCGCGCTGTTTCAGGCACAGGCCAATGCGTTCATGCTGGGGCATATTCACCTGCATCAAGCGTGGGACCACAACGGACAGGTGATCGCCTACCCCGGCTCCATTGGACGCTTGCATTACGGCGAACAAGGCAATAAGGGTTTCCTGATGTGGGAAGTCACCGCGGACAGCGCTAGCTGCGAACTCGTCGCAACGCCGGTTCGCCGCATGCTGGAGCTGGCGTTTGCCGGGCCACCGGAGATGGATGCACTGCACCAATACGTCGCTAACCACCCCATCGAAGGCGCCTGGGTGCGTATACGCTGGCAGTGCCTTGAGGAGGAGCGCGCCACCATCGACCGAGAAGCGATCACGGCACTGTTTCGTGGCGCGGCAGGCATCAAGCTCGAAGGCCGCGTGATCCCGATCACCCGTGCCAGAGCGGAGGGAATAGCACGCTGCCATCAACTTGAAGAGCAAGTGCATGCGTGGGCACAGCAGGTCGATACGCCAGCAGCTCCCCTATTGGCGTGCCTGGCCCAGCTAGCTATCCACTCACCCGCCGACATTGCGATGGCTGCGCTGTCACCAGGAACAGTTGCTGGCGACGCTTGGACAAACCGATGCAATGCTTCGCGAAGCGGGGTTGAGCAGCCTTGAGGTGCGCATCCCCCGCTTCATACTCAAGATCAGAAGACACTTTGACCAGGAGAGATCATCATGCGCCCCCTTTCCCTCACCTTGACGGGCTTCATCGGCATTCGCGACGGGATGAACAGAGAAACATTGACGCTCAATTTCGAGCGCCTCACGGCCGGCGCCCAGCTAGTGGCCATCGTCGGCCCGAACGGACGAGGAAAAACCACTGTGTTAGACAATATGACGCCCTATGCGACGATGCCATCCAAGGCAGGTGCTGACGGCCTTGGTAGCTTTTCCTACTATGACGAGGTGTATTTGCCGGCCAACCGCAAGGAACTCCTCTGGGAAATGGGGGAACAGAGATACCGTACACAGATCATCATTCGACTCAACGGCAAACGCCGGAGCGAGGCCTACCTGCATCAGCTCCGCGCCGGCGCATGGCAGCCCGTGCAACTGCCGGACGGCACCGTGTCCGATGGCCGGATGGAATCCTACCAACGCTGCATCGAGGATATCATCGGACCAGCTACCACTTTTTTTACTACGGCATTTTCAGCACAAAACAGGCGCCAACTGGCCCATTACCGCAACGCGGAAATCAAAGTACTATTGAGTGACCTGCTTGGACTGGAGCGCGTGCGTACCAAGGGTCTACAGGCTGCGGAGACAGCGAAACTGCTGCGCTGCGGGCTTTCCGGATTGCAGCAGGAGCGGCGCCTACTACTACAACAGATCAACGACAATCTCGAGGTATCACAGCAATTGAGCATGCCTGACGACGTGCTTGACACCCTACAACGCCGTAGGAAGGCAGCATTGGCAGAGCTGGATGAAGCCAAAAACTTCCTGGCAACACTCAAGGCGGAACAAGCCGTCGCTGCGACCTACGTGAACCAGCGCCAGCAGCTCAACCAAACACTGCAGGACCTGCGCGATCGGGTGCAAACACGCAATCAGCAAATCGACGAACGAGAACACGACCTCATCGCTGCAGGCCAGGCCATAATCCAACAGATCTTGCAGCGGCGGCACGAGCATGCGCAGGAATATCAAGCTGCAGTCAGCCGGCATGCGAACCTGCGGTTGCTCAACGCCGATCACCGACGCGTGACCCGCGCCGTTCACAGGCTGCCGATCCTGACACGCCTGCAGGAATACCGCAGCAATCATGCCGCAACCTGCCGTCAGTTGCATGATCGGCATATGGAAGCAGCCTCCCAGCGTGCACTCGCCATGCAAAATATCGATGCAATCAACAGGGAAATCGGTGAGGTGGTATGTCAAACCCGAGCATTGCACCAGCGTCTCTCGCTCACCGCCCTCGTTCCCTGCGCGGGAACCGCGCTACAAGGACAATGCCGGCTTCTCGAACACGCCCGCTCAGTCCGCCCCATCATTCCACAGTACGAGCGGTCCCTGCGCCGGTTGGAACACGCCCGGCGCCAGCAAACCGAGGTGCTGTCGCAACTGGACAAGCAAATCGCAGCAATGCCGGACACGGCAAAGCGCTTGGCGCGCGCACTACACCGCCTGGATAGAACTCGGGAAAGACGCTCAGCCAATCAGCAAGTCGCTGCGCGCGCCAGCGAGATCGAGCAGGCACGGGACAGCATCGACGATGTGATCCGCCGGATTCACCTGCTCGCGCAGGCCGTCGACCATGAAACGGATACCGAAAAACAGGAAAAAGCACGCATCGACAAGGATCTGGCAGCCATTGCAGCTGAGCGCGCTCAGATCGCACAGGGTATTCGCATAGAACGTGAGCGTATTGAACAGCAACTCTCCGCTCTGCCTTTGCCGTTCAATCCGATTCGACTCGCGCAGGCCGATCAGGAAATCGTTCATCGCACGGGTAGGCTGGCAGAGTGCGAAACACAACTGCACGAAGCGATCGGGCGCCAGCACCGCCTGACTGAGATTCAACGCCAGTTACTGGCTCAACGTCAAACGCTAGCATTGCTGGATGCCCGCATCGCTCATATTGAAGAGCAGACAGCAACCTGGTCTCTGTTCGCCACATGCATGGGGAACGATGGGGTCATCGCTTTGGCCATTGACGACGCGGGCCCCGCCCTGTCGATGCTCACGAACGATTTATTGATGGCGTGCTACGGGCCGCGCTTTACGGTATCCATTCGCACGCTGCTGGAGTCGGGCAAAGGGCAATCCAGGGAAGGATTTGACGTCATCGTGCACGACGCCAACACCGGCTTCGCCAAGAGCGCGTCCAAGATGAGCGGAGGCGAACGCGTCTGGATCAACGAATGCCTCACGCGCGCCATGGCCTTGTATCTGGCCCAGTCAAACAACCGGCGCAGCGAAACGCTCTTTTCGGACGAAGCAGATGGCGCCTTTGATACCGAACATAAACGCATGTTCCTTGCGATGAAGCGCCAGGTCATACAACTGGGTGGCTATCAACAAGAGTTTTTTATCTCACACACGCCAGAGCTGGCCGCATTGGCTGACGCCACCATCGATCTCATCTAGCCTGTTGCTTGCACATCAGGCACCATCACACCGCCCGGCAACCAGCCTGCCAGCGTGGTTTCATTTTCAAGAAAGACGGCATCTCACCGGCAGGCAATTCTTGTGCAACGCCTACGGCCAATCGCCGTCAACTCTCACGCCCGCTCGACTTCACTGCACCAGAATACGTCGGGAAATTTTACAGCTCGGCGTTTTATTCGTCTCACAACTATATAAACCGTTGATTAGTCGAGGAAAACTCGGGCGGCACGCAAATTGCTGAGTTCTGCTGTTGCCAGACGATGTCATGCGTTGTCGTCTCCTTTCCACTTCTCGGACGAGGTATCTGTGAAAAGTTTGCACATCCTGTCACGCCACATCGGGCATGGCCTGCTGCTCCTGGCATTGTCTGCGGGTATCCTCATCCCCGCGCCAGCTGCAGTCATCAATGTATCAACTACCAGCTCCCATGTCAGCGTCGGACAATCGTTCAACGTGCTGTTCGACGTACGAGGCCTCTCCAGTGCCCCCAATGACTCATTGAGTGGCTTTGACTTGGATATCGTCTTCGATCCGCTCACCGTGCGCTTGCTCAATGCCAGCTTCTTCGATCCCGCCAGTGGCACCAACCAGCTCGCATTCAGTGAAGCCGGGAGCTTCGGCTTTATTGGCCAAACCGCAATATCCGGCGGTGTCATTGACCTGTTCGGCATTTCTGGTAACAGTGCCGGGGTACTTGACGCCCGCCAGAACGATATTTTTCGCTTTGTAACCCTGACCTTCGAGACGCTGGCAAGCAGCCCAGGCACTTTCATCGGCGTCAATCTTGCCGATCCGGCGCTGCTGTTTACCGACAGCGGTGCCGGCGGGCTGCCCATTGCCTTCGATAACAGCAGCATTGGGATAGCGATCGGTCCCACGGCGGTTCCAGCACCATCCAGTTTTGCCCTCTGCATGGCTGGGATGATTGCCCTCCTGATAACAATGAGGCGCCGCCGTGTGGCCATCCTGCGGGCAGGCGGGATCAGCATCGCTCTGCTCACTTCGCTCGCCATGCCCGCACAGGCGCAGACCAGCACCAGCACCAGCACCAGCACCAGTACAACGCAACAACAAACGACACCGGTCAACCAGGAAGCCATCGATGGCGTCATCACGGCCATCCAAGGCCAGCGGCTCCAGGTACGCCTGAACAGTGGAAAATTAGTGTGGATGACAAGTACGACTTCCTTATCCTCTTCCCATGTCGGTAAGCGGCTCACTGGTATCGCTGTCCCTGCCGGCGATGGTCTCGTGCTCACCCAGGCCAGGTTCTTCAACTGAGCGATCTACTTCAACGGAGACAGCAATGCGATCCAACCTGACCATGTTAGTACTGAGTTTGTCGCTCGGGCTTTCCGGCCCTTCCGCGCTCGCTCAGAACAGCTCGCCATTCCCACCGCCAACGGAAACACTGGGTACCTATGTCGTCAATAGCGGTCCAGGACTTGATACCGGCTGCACCTTTCGGGGAGCGGGACCACTGCGCATCACCATTCCAGTGCCCAAGCTGATCAACGATCGGGAATTGAACGCCGATGGCACCTTGCGCGACCCGTCCCGATTGGTTGCCAACGGCGTGGTCTCGGCCCAGGCAATCATACGCTTTCCCGTGTACGACATTGATGACCAGGCCGCTCCCGGAGGCGGTATCGCACCGGAGGTTGACCGCGTGTCGTTCAATGCACGATTTAAAAAAGTACTGGCCGGATTTAATAATACCTGGACGGACGACACGATCTTTGTCCCGATCGAGGAGATCAGATTTGGGCAAAACAACACGCTGCAGATCGATATCGATACCGCGAACGCCGGTGGAGGAGAATACTGGTGCATGGCGGTCGACTGGGTATCGATCGAATTCGAAGCCACGCCCCCGTATATCCTGCAACACGGTATCAACGCCAATCTGACCACGTGGGATGAAGCCAGTGCAGCTGGTGTGCTCCGAGCACTCAATGAGCGCGGCGTGCTCTTTACGCGCTTCTCACTTGGCGCCGGCGCGGCAGGCAATGGCTCCGCCGCGGCCAACGCTATCGAACTGAACAATCTCATCACCACCTTTCTGGCACCATTGAAGGCAGATAAGGTCCATGTGATCGCCCACAGCAAAGGAGGACTGGATACACAAGCGCTGCAGGCACTTGGACCGGAATTTACCCTCGTTTCGTTGTCGACGTTATCCACTCCGCATTTAGGAAGCGTCGCGGCCGATCTATCCGTCGTTCAGAAGACCGCTGCAGATGAGAAACGCAATAGTGGCGCGGATCCGGATGGCTACGTTGCACAATACGTCGATACCTGGACCTTTGGCAAGGGACCTCAGTTTCCAGGCTTGTCCGACTTGACGACGTATGCCGCGACCGCCGCACTGAGTACCGGCCAGCGCGACAATATCCCCAACACCTACACCATTGGCGCCGACGCTGACCTCAATCATGACAATCTGTTGACATTCAATGAGTCGACGCCATTATTTCCCTATGAGCAGGTGCACTATGCAGCGATCCGCACCTGGCAAGTACTGCGTGACTTTACCTCTGCGCACATGACGTTATCCACCATCCCTGGCAAATACTGGGGTACCAGAACCGTACTGACCTATGTCGCGGTCGTCGCTCCGGCACCACAGCTCAATGACATTGTCGTCACGGAAGATTCCGCCAATCCCGGCTACGGCACGCCGGTGATCAACGTGGGCGCCAACCATTCCACCGTCAAGAGCGGCGCGAACATCGAGCGCATTCTAGACCTCACCATCCCGCTTAAATAACCTGGAGCTGCAATGAAGACGATCATACAAGCGTTGGTGCATGCAATGCGATGCGGGACAGGTACCTGGCACCTATGGGGGGTATCGTTCCTGCTTGCCGCAAGCATATCACTGTCGTATGCCCAGAATGTCCCGGTCGCACTCAATCTGCCCACCAGCGTAAGTGGCGATATCGTTCCCGGCATGACTGCGCTCGATTTGCCATTTGTCGTACAGGGCGCGGATGGTCTGGCGCTCGATGTCATCGTGCCTGTCAACGGTGCCAGAATGAGTCTGATCGCCCCCACCGGCGCCGCCGTACTGGTTCCCAATGATCCCCGCCTCACGTACCATCCTGGCAGCCAACTCACACCGCCCTTGCCCGGTGGCGTCTTCACCCTCTCCGAACTTCCCGCCCCGTCAAACGGCACCTGGATTCTACGCCTGACATTCCCGGCCGCGCACAACAGAACCGTGGCCATGGCAACGGTGCGCGCCCGCTCGCGCTACCAAGTCGGCATCGCAATCGAACGTACGACCTTGCTGGCCGGCGAGGATGTCGCTATTGGCATGATCGTACTCGATAACGGCACACCAATCCGCGGTCTGCTCTCCTCGATCAGTGTTGGCCAGGGCACGCCGGGCCAAGCCATTGCCGCGCACGACAATGGACAGCAGCCTGACGGGCTCGCCGACGATGGGGTCTACACCATCGACTATACCTTTGCCACTGCCGGTACCTACGATATTCTTGGTTCAGTTGAAATCCAGACACCGGAAGGGCCGATACAGCGTACGGCAGTTTCGCAGGTTCGCGTCATCAATCCACTGCTCAGCGCGGGCAGCAGTGCCTTTAACGTCGTGCGTAGTGCTGGCAACTGCGTCAGCGGACTGCAAGTATTGCAAAATTTCAATGTGCTGGAAGCGGCCACGTATGCCACCTTAATACGGCTACGCGCGCCGAACGGCAAAACCATGGACATCCGTAAATCCAGACTGCTCCCACTGGGCGCCGCCAGCGTCACGGCGTTGTTCGATGCCAAGACGATTCGACAAACGCTGGCCAGCGACGGCCCGTACAGCGTCGCGCTGATTGAAAGCCTGCGGGTCGGCGCATCCGAATTGACCCTGGGTTTTCGCAAGCGCGATGCCGGGATGTTCAATGTCACGCTGGAAGATCTGTGTACGGAACCAATTGTCCTGCAACAGCAGCTAACCATGACACCAGTCATTGAGCAAGGCTACATTGCGTCGTTCGACGTCGCCTTCCCGATACAAGTGAGTTCTCCCGGCTTTTATCAGATCTCCTTCAAGGTTGTGGGACAACATGGAGAAGATATCGCCCTCTTCAATGCTTCGCGCTCGCTTGCAGCTGGCGTCAACACGGTTGTCGTCAACATTCGCTCCGAGAAATTCCTTGCCGTTGATGGGCCGTACCGGGCGATCTCGCTCGTCGTGGTAGGGGGAGGCAATAGCGCGCGGCTCACGTCGATAGGAACCAGCGACACCTATTCCCGCTGGCAATTTTTGCCTAGTAAAAATGGCGATCTCAATAACGATGGCAGCATTGACGGTGCCGACATGGCATTGGTGACACAGTATCGGGGATTGCGGGCCGCTATTCCCGGCGATCGCAGGGATATCAACCACGACGGCATTATTGATATCAGGGATGCAAGGGCGCTCCAAACCTTGCGTTAATGGTGCACTTCTTCGTCTCTGGACATCGCGTCCTGCATGAAGGCGAGTCTGGACGATCAGGGACGATGAGCGACCTACCGCTCATCATCCCCAATACGTCTGCGTGCCCCCAGCGCTGCAGGTACATTGTATCAATGACTCACCATTGTCAGCATGGCCACTCAAGGCGCATACGCAAACCATGAGACAAGGCGCGCCACCCTACTTTTCCGCTCGCTCACTTTCAATTGACGCAAACGGGACCTCCAGCACATACCGTCCACGGTATTGGCACAATCGCATTTCCATCCACCGTGCGCACGGCATAACCGCATGTCGGCCGCCGTCCTGGCCAGACGGATTCCTTCCAGCCACAATTTCTGTAGCGACTCATTGAACAGGAACACCAGCGGCATTTCCTCTCGTCCGTCAAAGAAATCCTCGTAGCCCAAGTGTAGTGCGGCCTGAAATGCTTCCAGATACACTGGATCAAGGCTACCCGGGTGCCACCGGTCAGTTGCTTCCATGTATTGCCGCACCACGGCCATTCCGTGCACCTCATCAGTATCGTCCATCATCGCCTCCGTGACGTTCTGCCTCTTCGGCAGGATCATATTGACGCCTCCTTTGCAACTCCCTCAACTGCTCCACACTGTCGCTGATCGCTGCCTGCGCAAAACCCATCAACCAGGCGTCCCGCAGTCCGACTTCCTGGTTAAACAAGCGCGGCACCTGCTCATTGCCCCGCTTGTAGTCGTCATATCCCATCTCCTCGGCGCGATACAACATCACGCTCATCAAGTCGTGTCGCCGCCTTTCGTCGTAACGGATGTCAAGCGCACGGCGGTACTCGTGATAAATCAAACCAATGGTTATGTTGATGACTTCGTTCATGACAATACTCCTCAGTGCAAATGCCCGATCTCACCGCCAGTGGAACCTCCATGTACATAGCAAAGATCCTTTGCTGAACACAGATGCCCTGTCGTCAGGTCGCAAAAGCAAATGCACGTCCTGTTTGTTCGAATAAACTGCGCGCCGTCCCGGGTTACAACCCGCGTACCGGGAGGCAGCGCCTCTAACTGCTCGATGAGCGGATCGACCTCTCCAGCTGCGCTGGCGCATGGTGTCCCACTCCTCTTCCAAGGTGAAAATTGATGTTTCATGATGACCTCCATGCTTGAGGGGATTGAAACGCCCTGGGCAATCGATGCCGGCACATGGCACGAGCCTGGACGAGGCCAGCCTTGTACAGGCTGGCAACTTGAAATCTGCTCGATGGATGACTATCCTGAGCAACACATATACGGAAAACGATCTGTGCTGGATGACGGATCTGATGAGGGCTGCAATCGGAGAAAATATGTTGCAACTTGGCGTACATATCCGCCTGACGTCGAGAGACGTCGAGCGTCTGCGCTACATCACCGGCTTCGAACCTGTCGGTATCAGAAGGCTCGCCGATCTCGACGCCTACGTCGAGCAATGCAAACAGCATTTACAGGGACGGGCTGACGAGACGCGGCTACTGCATAAGCTTATCGACGAGACGGTGGCATCGTGCCGCATGTCGGCCTGCTCAATACTTCACCGATAGCTGGCTTGCTGGGAATCCGCCCAGGCATCAGGCGGCTCCCAGAGATCACATCATCAGCAACAATGCTTATCCTTGAAGGGCGACCTCATCGCAGCGCTCCCAAATGCGATCGTGAATTAACGCCCCCCTCCCCCAGCTCGCTTTGCCGAACGTTGAGATGCGCCGATATTGGCCTGTTGCCCAGCGTCAGCCGCTGCGTTGTCACGCAAGGGGTGAGCAATTTCTGACGGAGATACCCCCTGGCCCGAATCCACCGGATTGGCATCCCCAGTGGTCAAGCTGCGTAGCTGAGCGCCAGCCTTTTCCTCGCGTTCCGGCAGACAGGCCAGGAAGATCGTTCCTGTCGACCTGCACAGCCTTGTAGCAAAGCCAAGAGGAGCACCGATCGCCATATGCATGACCCAACGGATCCCCGCTCCCATCCTTCGAAGGCGCACCTGACGCGCTTTTTCCCTTCGCAGCACATGTTTGCAGCGCAGGTACAGGCCACTATGCTGAAAGCGCAATTCACTGCTCTTTTCCAGATGCGCCACCAACTCGGCGGCAATCATCGGATCCGCCGCGTGCCGATAAAGGCTCGCCCAAACCCGTTCTTCTTCAACCTCGACCAAGGAGCGCCGCCGCTTTCCGGTCCTTACCTCTCCACCGTTTTGCATGATGTCCTCCACCAAAAACAAAAGGGAACGCCGGCATCCCATCGGATGCTGGTGTTCCCTCATCTACACACGCCTCGCCCCAATAAAAAGCAAGCGAGACAATCTATTTAGCACTCCCCCTCATCTGGCAACGAATAACCGCATGCGGGGCAATTAATGCTCCAGTGCTGATTGATCGAGCCAGACTCGGCGCTTTCCCAGCTGTGATACCTGGCCCGTTCATGCGAACATGCCGGACACTCCGCCTCAAAGTACTCATTGTCGAGTTCCATTCCGCCAGGCTCGACGCCCCTTCCAAATACCCTGGTTCCCATATTGGCCTCCTCAGCAAGCGCCTTGTCTGGAATGTGAATCACTCCGGGCAAGGCGCCGCATCAGCTGGGTTCGCCGCAACCAGCGCTTCGTCGCGATGTGAACAACACAGGTGAACAACGATCCTATGCCTGACCTCAGGTACGGAAACATACTGCCAAGATGAAACTGAGTTGGCATCTGCCCGCGTGCCGAAGCGTGCGATATCCGAGAGTCGCCTGAGCTTGACCGGAGCAGTGCACACGCGACATGCACCTCCCCGCACACCTCACGTAACCCGGTGCCGCCGAGCAAAATGCAAAGCGGGTATGGCTGATCCTGTAGAAATTGTCGTTGGGACATGATTGCTCTCCAAAAAAAGAAGGCACCATGGCCCCGCACGGGGACCGCGATGCCCCGCACACGAGAAGATATGCCTGGCTATCGTTAAAAACCGATAGGCAAGCGAAAGAAGGCCCACCATTCCTAAGAACAGGGGCCTAACCTGAGAAGTATCCAGTGAACTGTACTTCCTTGACGCAAACGATCCTCTGCTTGCGCAAATCAGCCTGGCAAGTGACCAGGCAAAGATCGGTTGCCGAAGCAACGTGTCGAAATCCTACTCGACGACTGAATGACGGGTGACGACCGCAACGCTCACCACGTGAGTGGCAAGATCCTGCCAGACATCCGCGATGGATGCGGCAGGAGCAATGTGAGAGCGATTCTCACAGAAAGCACTCTTATTTTTGCAGTAGTTATTGACGAATTCAAGCCGCACCAGGACGAAAGTTCACCGAAAATCGATAGTTCAAGGTTGCTCGATGCGTTCCCAGGCTGATCACCGATAGCGATCCGGACACAGTCATCGGCTGCAGTCACCCTTCGGCAACCGGATGCCTGTCAACCCGTTACTGCTGCGAAGAAGTTTGGAACGGTCGACTCACCTGCTGAAATACATCCGGGTCCGAAAAAATTATCTGCCTATAACAACCCGCTGCTTTGACGGGCACGTCGTTCATTCTCAAATCTGGCTTGTTTGCAGCAGTCTAAAGCGCTCATGCACCAATTGATTAAAACAGCGCATGAATTCTCCCCCATCGTCACAAGTCACGATCACATGCTTTTCCAGACGACCACATCGCGAGACGCGCCGCGTGTCAGCAATCACGCACGATGTGTGACTGAAATTGCAGATAACAAACGGCCGCCCCTCGACCGGCGCATCATAATAGGCTTGCGCCGCGAGACGGGCATCAGCCACCTCAATACCCTTGCTCCCGCTCTTCTCGATCACCGTGTAGGTGGATCCGGCCGTCCGGCATGCTCGTAACAACTGGCGGCTCTCCGCATTCAGTTCCATACCACCTCCCCCGCGCGCCTCCCCAATACCAGTTGTACCAAACTAGCTCCGCTGACTAGCACCACGTTGCTTCTGGCCAGATGGGGATACACGGCAGCACCGCTGCGCCCGGTATGCAGAAATAGTCCGGCCCCCACACCATGATGGCAAATGGCCTCGCCAAAGGCCGCCACGTGATGATGGTTCACATGGCCGCCATAGCGCTTCGACTGCACCGCACACCAGCCATGCCCCGGCAACCACACCTTGCCGTCAATCCCGCCATCCCCGGAGTACCTCGGGTTGCGCAAGACAAATAGCCCGGCGTCTTCCAGGGCCGAGAGCACTACCTCTTCAAATACCAGCGGATCCACACTGCGCAAATAAGCCAGGCACCGTGCCGCGTACCCCTCCCCTGTGAACTGCCGCACCGCCCGTAACACCGCGCGCGATTGACCAATACGCCGGCGATGGTCAGGCAGCCGGCGCAGACGCACAGCATTGAACAACTGCGACGCACATCGAAACAGCATGCCGCTCACGCCGCGTGAACGGGCCAGAACGGCTTCATAGCGCTCGCGCGGCGCACGCGGCGCACGGGAGCCGCCAGGTTTTCCATCCTCGATTCGCTCTTCTTTACCATCACCGGCCACGGTGCGCTTGACCCACCGCGCACGCGGATGTCCTGACGACCAACGCTGCCAATGTCCCCGTTTCATGATGCCGCTCCCATTAAATCCACTTCATCATTGCGCCGGCCCACCGGCGATCCCAAATACGCGTTGCTGATCTGCCTCCGACAATGCCCCAGCTGCTCGGCCACCTGCCGATAGGCGTCCGCCATGACCTCACGATCGATCAACAGCTCGCCGCCCCGCACAGGCGGCTGCACCTGCGTGATATCAAAGTACAGATCACCGGCAAACTGGTGCCGCAAGCCATGCGGCGTAACGCCCAGGTCATTCTTGGTCAGCCCCACTGAACGCACCACATTCGAAAACAGGTCCAGCGACTGTTTCAAGGACAGTCCAGGATGGCCGATATGCCCCCAGTCCTGCCGGGCGAGACAGCGTGCGCGCGCCAGCGCTTGTCTCTGCTGGGCTGTGCGCACCGCGGCATAGCGCAGCCGGCCACCCTTCGTCCCACGCTTGATGCGCAAAAAACTAATATAGTGATCGGATCGAGGATGCTGGGCCGGCAAGGCATACGCCGGTACTTCAGCTGCGCGCGGGCAAAACATCACGGCCTCCTTGCGGCGCAGGCCAAAAGCGATCATCATCGCCAGCTGCCCTCCCACGTGGCTGTCAACCGCATCGACGGCGGCAATGACCTCTTCGACGGCAAGGCCATGGCTCTCCCACCCCTTGTCGATCAGCGCCCCATAGGACCGGCGTACCAGCGCCGGATCGCTCACATAGCTCTCGGCACTGCGCACCAGGCCCGGCTTGCCGATCCAGCTGGCGAAGACCCGGATAAAGCTCATTTGCTGCTGAATGTAGGCCGCGCTGCAGGGATACGCCCGGCGCGGTATGCTCATCGGCATGTCGAGCAACACATCTGCCGGTAACGGCTGCGCCGTCCAATACGCCATCAACGCGCGCACGTGCCGTTCCGCCAGGTTTTCAGGTACTGGCTTGAATCCCAATTTACGCAGTAACGCGAATATCCGGTACAAGCCCTGGCTGCGCGCCTGTCTGGTGCTATGCGAAATCCCCTTCCCTGCGCTGGCATGCTTTTCATTAAATGCGTCCAGCACCGCATCGAGCTGCTCCCTCCATTGTGTGTTGTGGGTCATGACTTCTCCCTCCCGATACTCAGGATTGTCGATTTGGCATGCTGCACTGTCCGGCGCGCATGCCCCCGGTGTGGCCTTCAACTGGCATCGGCGCCCGGCCTGCTGCGCCAACGAGGGAGATGTACTCTAGACATTCCAACGCGCTGTCCCTATCTCAGCGTCGATGGCGGATTTTCTGTTTGCCCGAAGGCGCGGTGTCTTAAAAATGCTCATGCGAATAACCAGCGAATTTCTCCTTCTGTGTTAGTCCCCGCGTCTTGCGCGAGCAGTGCGGCGCTTGCGCCACAAAGACATTTAGGTGCCCCGGCCACTCTCAATTGAACCAGGACCTTGCCCCTCTTCCCTCACGGTCATCCCATCAGCCCTACCACCAGGCCGCTTCGTGATTGCGCACTAACCAGGTTGATCGAAGCTTCTCCGGCAACGTCACAACAAGGCACCGCGATAGGCTCTTCGTACAGCAGGAAGATTGAATAGGTGATAAATCACTCTCCTGCGGTTCGCGGCCGCAGGCGATACATCGACACTACCAGGATCGTAAATTAGCGACGGAGCGCCGCAAGGCCCTCTCCGATTTGACAAGCGTCTCTTGACGAGAAATCACGCGCGAGCAGTTACCCCCGGCAGGGGCAGCCCGACCTACTTCTTCACTGACATACCACTCAACTCGACCGCAGGGCGCGGCCGACCAACTTCGCTTCGATAGACAGGTAACGACTGCAACGGCATACCACGCTTGCCAGCGCCACATTCGGAACGCGATGTCCCTGGAAGTGGGTCCAGACAGTCGTCACAGAATATGATCAGTTTTTTCGAATGTCAAGCCGATTTTCGGCGCTGAAAATTTGTGATTGAGGTCGAATTTATTTGGTAAGTGCTTCTGGCGAGGATTTCTCCCTATGAAGAACGCCGCGTCGTCATTCCTCTGATTGTAAATGGTATTGAACATCGGAACGGACTGAACCAAGTGCACAGATGAACAACCAACATACGTCTGCGGTGCGGCACGATTCCAGCGCAGATGCGATGCGTTCTCACGCCAGCAGATGCCAATATAGCTGCGCCGCAGCGCGACTCCATTCGTTCCCCAGCGCGTCTGAATTCGCACACACGACAAGTTCTGCCAAAAAAGCCAGGCTTTTCCCATGGAGTACGTACCACCCCACTATTACTGTTGATCACTTGCAGCAATCAGGAGGACGAAGTGGAACCCATCGTGCGGGCCGTGGACGTTGGCCGGGGAAACACCAAATTCATTGCAGCGGTCAGCCCTGGCGATGTGCGCTGCGCGATGTTCCCGTCACAGGCCCACCCATGTGAAACGGCCTATGAGCAAGAAACCTGGGGCACCAAACGCCGTACCATCTGCGTCCCGGTTGACGATTTGAACTACGAAGTCGGGCCCGACGCACATCTCGCTTCCGACATCTTCAATGCCAATGTGCTGCAGCACGACAGCTACAGTGCAACGCCCGAATATCTGGCTTTGCTACTGGGTGCACTGCATTACATGCGTGTCGACCGGATCGATCTACTGGTACTTGGTCTGCCCGTGGCCACGTATAAGCTCAAGAAGCAAGTAGCAGCGCTGGAACGCCGCGTCACCGGTGAACACGTCCTGGCCGAAGGCAAAAAGATCACGGTAGCGCGCGTCAAAGCAATTGCTCAGCCGTCCGGGGCCTTGATGTACTGCGGACTGACCCATGGACGCCTTGCTCAGATGCGCAAGGAACGGAATCTGATCATCGATCCGGGGCGGCGGACGTTTGACTGGCTGGTGACGCAAGGCATGCAGCAAATTGACAAGCGCAGCCATTCAGTACCGCGCGGCATGTTTGACGTGCTCCACTCGATCACCGAAGGTATCAGCCGAACCACAGGCTCTCACTACCGGGAATACGACGCGATCGATGTGGCGCTGCGAACGGGAAAAAAGCCGGTCATCTTTCAAAAGGAATACGACATTGCCCAGCACCTGCCGCTCGCGCAGAAGATCCCGGAGCAGGCTGTCGCCGAGATGCTGCACTACGTGGGCGACGCTGCCGACATCAACAATATTATTCTGGTCGGCGGTGGCGCCTTCTTCTATCGCAAAGCACTGAAAACCGCCTTCCCGCATCACGAGCTGCAGGAACTCAAGGATCCGATCTTTGCCAACGTCAAGGGTTTTCAGTTTGCCGGCACTGAGCTGGCCAAGCAGGCCGACGCGTCATCGGCTCGGACAGGTGGCACGGCGCCGCTAAACACGGCGACATAAACCATGGGCACACCTCTGACCATCCGCTTGAGTGTAGAACTGGAACGCGCGGACAACCCTCCCCTGTATGACGATCTCATCAAGTTCCCAAAGGGGCCGCGCCGCGTGAATCGGCTGCGCACACTGGCCTATGCGGGACTGGTAGTACAGCAATGCGGACAAACCGCATCGTCCATGGAGGCGCAGTGGCTCACTAGGCCAAGTAGTAAACCAAACACGCCGGGGCAGGATGCCGTTGTCGCCTTGGCATCGATGGAGCTTTTTGGCCCATCAAGAAGCGAATAGGAGTGAAACATGAAAAACGAAGAGCTACCTCGACTCAGTGCTAGCCAACTGGCTGAAATGGGGTATTGCGAACGCAAGATCGTCCTGGCCGACAGATTTGGCCCGCGCTGCTCGTCCGAGCGCGAGCAGGCACGAGCCTATGGAGAGCTTCAACACGTGACGTTCTTCATCGAAACATTGGACTTGGATGCCGCTTCACTAGCGCTCCCAAGCCTGCCGGAACGGGCGTTCATCAGGCCCAAGCAATTGGCTACACGCACTACCAGACTCCACAGGCGGCTGTACCAAATAATGCCGGCATGGCTATCGGCAGCGTACAAGATGCGCTTTCACATGGTGAGACCCGCTCGGAAGGTGTTTTTGATATTACGCGAACAACTGTGCTGGCCGCGACATCGACAAGCGCACAAGAGGCGCCAGGTGCCACTTCGCCTTGTCGCACGCACTCACGAAAAAAAATGAGCACTTCCACAGTTCTATCGATCCTCTTGCATGTGGGTTGGGTGCTTCTGTTGCTCTGTATTGTACGTGGAGTGAGACGGCATGCCAGGTGTCGAACGCGCCCCAAGTGGTTCCCGGACGAATTGCGTTACGCCAGCCTGGCTTACGCAGAGCAAACTTTCTCACTCGATCACCCCATCAAACTCATCGCGCGTGTTGATCGGGCCTATCGCCACAAAGGAAGACTCACGTTGATGGAGTACAAAATCCGTCGTCTTGAGCGCGTGTTCATGTCGGACGTGATCGAACTCTCTGTCCAAAAGATGATTCTGGAATTGGTAAGCGGAGCCAAGGTGAATAATTATGGCTTTGTCGTTGTTCAGCACCCTGAGATACCTGAGCGTAGAGCCATGAAGGTTTTCTTACTCAACCACAAACAAATTACCGCGCTTTATCACCGCAGAATGGCTTTATTAAATCAAACGATTTCAGCCGACCACGCGGAATCGTCATCACAGTGTCGCCGATGTGAATTCATGAGAGAGTGCAAAACATATCCTGAAAGTACGCCGTAGGCCATATGGTGCTCAGAGAATACCCTCTGTGAATGCCTCACGTGTTGATGCTTTCACTGGACGGTCAGAGTTTCTTGCGAGCGATAATAAATGGGATGAACTGCGATTTACTGATATGGCGCATAAAGAAGATGCCTCAGCCTGACTTTCCCCAAGGGGTTCCGTATTATGAACTCGATGACATGAACCGCGCGCTTGAACACCAGCAAAAGGGAAACTGAATGGACTTACCTTCCAATGTAAGCAAGCAGATCGATTTGCTATCAGAAATGGGCAATGACCTGGCCGATCAAGGCGAATTCACCCAAGCAGCGGAGAGATGGAAGCAGGCCCTTGATCTGCTCCCTCCGCCGCAGGCTGACTGGGAAGCGTATACCTGGCTGAAGGCGTCGATCGGCGATGCGCTCTACCAACTTGTGGACTTTTCTGCGGCGCGCGAGGCATTGTTCGACGCGCTCAATGGTCCTGACGGCCAGGAGAACCCGTTTGTGCATTATCGCCTTGGACAGACGGAACTGGCCTTGAAAAACGAAGAGGCAGGCATTTCAGAGTTGCTCAAGGCGTACATGCTCGACGGTGAGGAAATCTTTACCGAGGAAGAGGATGGGCACATCTTTTTGCAGATACTTCGGGAAGCCGGGCTAACCAGTTAGCAAACATGGTGAATTGTGTCGGGGTGCCAAATGCGTAAAATTCTTATGATCGTCGTCGTCCTCCTACTCGCGAGTATCGCGGGATTGTTGGCGATGGACAGATACGACAAGCATGTGGAAAAACAAAGGCAAAAGGCGTTCAACGAGAAGTTTTTGAAATAGTAAAGCGGCACGACGCGGGATGTCGCCATGATCGGTGAACTTCCGCCAGATCAATTCCATGTTGTGGTTGAGAGTGACATGGATCGGGCGCGCCTGATGTGGCTCGTCAACCGTATTGGCGAGGCCAAGTTACGCAAGAGCGTTGCCAAGTGCCATGCTCGTTGCCCCGAATGCAAGCCCTTCGTCTCAATCCTCTCATCAAGGCATGGACATCGCTCAACCGGCGCCAGAAAACTGACAACACTCACTATGACTAGCTGTTACTTGCCGTCAAGGCGGTGCGTCTCGCGGAAAGCCATTTCGATCGCGGCCTTCAGTTCGGGGCTATGGCCGGGCAAATACGATGGCCAGGGCACGAAAGGCGTCGAGGACATGACGCCAAGCGAAATCGAAACGGGGCAGCGGTAGTCCGCTCCAGTGCTGGTCAGGCGCACCAGTACCATCTGCTCACACTGAACGTCTTTCACGCCGAGCGCGTCGGCAGCAGCCTTTCCGGAGCTGTTAGGATCGCTGAAAAATGTCATGTGGTCAACCGCTGTGCCGGCCATGTATCCCCCCAAGACCACAAACACCAGACTCAAGCCGGAGCTCCATCCTGATTTTGTTTTATCGCCGCCACTGCGATAAATCGAGTAAAACTGCCATCCGAAGGCGAACATGCTGAGAAGGCCGAATACAAGCGCGGCCATCGGTACCCAGTTACGCGCATCACCTGGCACGCCTCGGCTGTTAAGCGGAGAAAGGTAGACTGCGTCCAGAAAGGCCAGCATAAAACTGAAGAGGGCGAGCACGTGGAAGATGGGCTGGCGGCCGCTCATGAGCGTTCGGAACATCGCGATAATGTGGGCCCATCCAAGTAACGTAAGGGCGAATAGAAATGGCATGGTGGATTGATTGAGTATTGTGTCAAATCGCCGAGGGCAGTTGCGACTACGGCACCCCTCTCATGCTTTGGACCGTTTCTCCTTACGGAGGCGCTGCAACGCCGATTTGAAGCCCGTCATCGACAAGTCGAAACCCTGGTCATTCAGGGTCAGCAACACTTTTTCCAGAGTGACGCCTGATTGCAGCGTGGCCTCAACCACAGGGAGGATTTCACGCAGGCGCGCAGTATTCGACTTGCCTTCATTCGTTCTGCTCAATTCGGTTAATGCATCCACAATGTTTTGCGGTTGTGTAGGGTCCATCCAATTTCTCCTACTGATAGTTGCTATCAGGCTCGTTACCGCCGCAGCCTAAGCCGTCCCTTCCGGATACCGCGCCGCTGTCATCGCTCATGCGGCATCCAGCGTGGCCGTGGGTGAAATCGGCCTGTCGCACAGTCGCTGCGGCGGGGACAAGGCCGACCGGAGCGAGGCTAAGTCCACCGGCAACATGTTCACCGGACTGAGTGTATGGTCGTGAAACACAGTCGATACCATGCCGTCCAGTCCGGTCCGGCCGTTCCTGACTGAGGGTGGCTCCCGACTTAGCGCCATCGCGCCGCTCACTGCAACTGTTAACTACCTCGGCGCCAGGTGGCCATACAACTCGTGTGTCGGCGCCGTCGATGGCCATCTTCTCCACGTCGTTTTTGAAGCGCTTGAATTTTTTCAGCATCTCGTTGCCCAGCGGCACACCGTTGTGGGTATGCTCCAGCAGTTCCAACAGTTGATCCCTCGTAGCATCGAGGGTCTCGATGCGACTTGAACGGAGACGCTTCGCGACTTCGTGCACTGGACACGTGCCGACCCAGTACATGCGGTAGTGCTCGACAATGTCAAGGGCGTTGAGCACTTCACGCACCTGGCGGCGAGCCTTACGCGACAATGTACGTCGGTCGTGCGCCCGGTAAGCCATGTACGCAACGCCGGCAGCCGCTGCGATACTACAGGCCCCAAGGGCCAGGCCGCTCCGGTGGTTGCCCACCCACTCGATCAGCTGCGAGAACGGGCTGGGGCGAATGTCCTCTTGTTGAGCCAGTCGACCAAATATCAATCCGATAAACCCCCTCCCGAATACTGTTGACAACACTATCGGTACCGCGGCAAATAAGTTTTCGTCACTCGAACGGCCGGTCATAACGCGAAAAAACATGACACACATGTGCCCCAGGCCGACCAAGCATATGACGATGCTCAAGACGTCCAATATCTGCCATATCGCCGAACCAACCCCACCCATAGCGGATACAGCTAGCGGCTGGGCGATCACGGGATCCGTCACCAGCAGGAGCAGTGACAGGTATGAACGCCTACTCATGTTTATCTCCGACAATCTGCCCTGAGGAAGCCGGCTCTATCGTCAACAGGCCCAACTTGGCGGCCTTGGCGGCGACGGAATCGCGGCGGCGAATATCTGCAAGATGCCGTTCAGGATGGACGGCCGCGCGCGCACTCGCCATGTCGCTCAGGGCAGCAGCTGTCGCCGCCTGACGATCGACCTTGCGATCGAGCGCCTCGAAATCTACGCCGGGGTTCTGGCCGACATTGCCGATGGTGCGCGCCGCATTGGTTTTGGCCTTGGCAACCTTGCTGCGCGCTTCAAGCAGGGTGGCGGCCGTATCGCGCTGTTGCTTCTGCATGCGCAGCTCGGCAAGCTGTTGGTTCAGCACGGTGAGCGACGGTGCCAGGTCGTTGGCGTTCTTCTCATACGCCTGCGCGCGCTCCTCCGCCAGCACCTGGTTATTGATCGCACCCAGAGCCTCCTCGCGGCGGCCGTCGTTGGCCGCCGTGCGGGCAACTTCGTCCCACTTGTTTGCGTCCTTCAAGGCGGTTTGATGGTCCTTTCTCATCAGGCGCAATTCGGCATCGACGGCAGCTATGCTGTCCTCCGCCTTGCCGATCTGTTGCTCCAGTTCGCGCACGCCCTGACGCGCCATGCGTCCGACATCACTATTGTTATCGACGACATCATGCAGCACGCCGGTCAGTTGTATCCAGATTTTTTTCAGCAATCCAAACATGTCGATTCCCCCTAATAACGAGCATCTGTACTTCGCTATAGTTGCATCCAATGTGCATCCATAGCGAATCCATCGTGCATCCCACTATCTGCAAAGTCAATCCTCAATCCTGTAAAAACAATGCTCTTTGCGATGGATCAAGGCTCACTTTCTCGTGAGAAATCTAAGGACGTGAAACCGTAGCGGAAGGGAGATGAAAATGAGGGTGGAGCTTGCGACGCAGGCATGGCACGGTTGGCATCCGTGCGCCCAGATAGGGGATGGACCAGGCATGGAACGATGGTGAGCCTTTGAAAAGTAGTTTTATTGAGTATTTTCCTCAAACTGGGCACTGATTTCGAAACATACCTGCGGCAAATTCTCCGACCAGGCCAACAGCCAGGAGGTTGGCCTTGGCGACACTTACCGACTTTAGGAACGCTCCAAATATCCGGCCACTCATCTTGGGCTCAAACCCAGTTCTGTTATCCGCCCAGAACGATTTTCCGATTCAAAATGCGGGCTTTGGCCCTATAGGCGCATAACCACCAGAACTGCATTGATAGTCCCACCCACAGTGCTCAGAACAAACCAAAATGGTCAGGTTGTGTTCTCGAACATTCTTGTAGCGCGCCGCACCACACCGAGGGCACTTGCAGCTCGAACTGAAGTTTGCGCAGCAACAAATATGAAATGATGCTTCCCTATTTACTCTCTTGCACCATCGCAACTATTAGTTTCAATTCAAGAAATTCATGGACCTTGCAGTTTTTGACGTTCTCAGCCTATACTGTGTTTATGTACAGTAGTTTGAGACTAATCAATAACCTCGCTCGCCAGTCGCCATGCTTTCACCGCCCCTTCAACGCACCAGCACCACCGCATTGGCCAATAGCGCCCTGCTGCGTGACGTCTGGCGGGCAAGTGAACTGAGTCGAGGAACAAGCAGCACCGTCACTACCGGTCACAGCGCCTTGGATCGCGAGCTTCCGGGCAACGGTTGGCCGCAATCGACCTTCACGGAGTTGCTAGTTCAGCAAGCTGGTATCGGGGAAATGCACTTGTTACGGCCAGTGCTGGCGCAATTGTCGCAACAACGTCGGATCGCCCTGGTGCAGCCGCCGTACTTGCCCAACTCCGCCGCCTGCAAGTTCATGGACCTGAGCTGCGCGAACCTGCTCTGGATACGCGCCCCCAGCACCGCCGATGCGCTCTGGTCCACGGAGCAGATCCTGCGCAATGGCAGCTGCGGTGCGGTATTGCTGTGGCAGACGAATATCCGCGACGAAGCACTGCGGCGCCTCAATCTGGCGGCACAGACCACCGAGACGTTCTTCTGGCTGGTCCGGCCGATGAGCGCAGCGGCAGATGCGTCACCAGCGCCGTTGCGCCTGGCATTGCGCCCTGCCGCCGGTGGCATTTCCACTCACATTGTTAAACGGCGTGGCCCACATCATGAGGCGCCACTCTTTATCCCGCTGGCTGACATGCCGGCCCGTCAACGATTTTTGGACGATCAAAATGCGGTTCTGGTTCAGCGTACACCTCCCACTGTTGCCTCTCGAATGCCTCAGGCCGCGCTGGTGTGAGCCGGGGCCGTATGCGGTGGTCGACAAGGGCCGCATTATCACGGTCTCGCAACAAGCCTATGCCGAAGGCGTGCGTATCGGCATGCGCCCTGGCGGCGTGGCGGCTGTCTCGCCAGATACCGTGATCCTGGAGCGTAATGTTGAGCGTGAATTGATCACCAGCAATGCCATCGCGCTCGCCCTCCTCCAGTTCACCCCGGAAGTGGCGCATGCCGGCGACTTCAGCCTGCTGCTGGACGTGACCGCCAGCTTGCGCCTATTTAACGGACGCGCCGCCATCAGCCGGCGCATTCGCGCTGCCCTGCAAGCGCTTGGGGTGACTTCACAACTCGGCACGGCGCCGACGGCCATGGGGGCCTGGCTGCTGTCGCGCTGGCAGCCCGCCAAACGCCAGATCATTCTGCGGCGCACCGTGCACATGCGCTCACTCGAGCGCCAGCTCGATCGCATGCCCTGCGCGTATCTGCCCGGCACGGCAAATCACCTGGAGTGGCTCACCGACATTGGTGCTGATCGTCTGGCGGCGCTACGGCGCCTGCCCCGCCCTGGCATTCAACGCAGGATGAACAAGCAAGTGCTCGATGAGCTCGACCGTGCCTATGGGCTCGCTCCTGAACTGTTTGCATGGATCGCCATCCCCGAGACCTTCTCTGCGCGCATCGAAACCTTTGACCGGATCGAACACGCTGATGCCCTGCTGGACGGCGCCACTGGCCTGCTGCAGCAATTTGTCGGCTGGCTGGTCGCGCGCCAGCAGGCGGTGAGCGTTTTTGTTCTGCTGCTGGAGCATGAGCGCGGCAAGACTGCGATCCCGCCCACGCCGATCGAGATCGGATTGGCGGAGCCGACCTGGCGCGATGAACACCTGATACGGCTGCTGAAGGAGCGCCTGGCGCGCACGGAACTGGTTGCCCCGGTCATCGCCCTGCGCCTGGAAGCGCGCCTGCTCACCGCGATGGCGCCACCGACACAAGACCTGTTTCCCGACCCGGGCGGCAACCCCGCCGACTATAAGCGCCTACTGGAATTACTCAGTGCCCGTCTTGGCAGCGACAACGTCCTCTCGCCTGTCGAGCATCATGACCATCGGCCGGAGGAAAGCAATGCCTGGGCTGCCGCCACCGAAAAGCGCAAGGCAGTCAACGCCGAGGATGAGGCGTTTGAGCGCCCGTTCTGGCTGCTACCTAAACCTATCCAACTGCTGCTGCGCGGCGAACGTCCCTTCTATGGTTCCCCGCTAAAAATGCTCAAGGGGCCGGAACGCATTGAGGCCGGCTGGTGGAACGATCAAATCGCGGCCCGCGACTATTACATCGCGCAAGGAAGCGATGCCACCTGCTACTGGATCTACCTCGAGCGTGTCGTTGACGGCCGCTGGTACCTGCACGGCATGTTCGGCTGATCATGGACAAACTGCCAATTTCCACGCTGCCCGACTATGCCGAGCTGCAGTGTATGAGCCATTACTCATTCCTGCACGGCGCCTCTCCGCCCGATCAATTGGTGGCGCGCGCGGCCCAGCTGGGCTACCAGGCCATCACCATGGCCGACGAGTGCTCCCTGGCCGGCGTGGTCAAGGCGCATGTGGCCGCGCGGGAGTGGAACATCCACCTGATCATTGGCAGCCAGATGAGAGTGACCCCGGAAGACGGCACGCCAGCTTTTATCGTACTGATCCTGGCCATGGACCGCGACGGCTACGGCAACCTGAGCGAACTCATTACCGCTGCGCGCACGCGCGCCGACAAGGGGAGTTACCTGGTGTGGCCGCGCGACATCGCCAACCCCACCGGGCCTCTCGCTCACTTAAAAGGGCTGCCTGGCTGCCAGCTTATTCTGTGCCCCAAATATAACACCTCCTATGAAGAGATCGAGCGGCAAGCCGAGTGGCTGGTGCGTAGTGCACCAGGCCGCGCGCGCGTCGCTTTGACGTTGCATCACCGCGCGCAGGATGACCGGCACCGCGCCATGGTCGAAGCCATCGGCGCCGAGTTCAGCCTTCCTGTGGTGGCCACGGGCGATGTGGTCATGCACCTGCGCTCGATGAAAATCATCCAGGACACCATGACCGCGATTCGTCTGAATACGCCAGTGGCGCAATGCGGCTATCAACTGGCCTCGAATGCCGAAGCGCATCTGCGTTCGCGTTTGCGGCTGGGTAACCTGTATCCGCGCAACGCCCTCGATGAAACCCTGCGCGTGGCCCAGCGCTGCACCTTCTCGCTTGATGAACTGCGCTATGAGTATCCGGGCGAGATCGTGCCGGAGGCACAGACCCCGGCCAGCTACCTGCGCGAGCAAGCCTATATTGGGGCGCACTGGCGCTACCCGCACGCCATTCCAGACAACGTGCAGGCGCAGCTCGAGTATGAGCTGGAACTGATCGGCGTCATGCAGTACGAACCGTATTTTTTGACGGTATTTGACATCGTGCGCTTCGCCCGCTCGCAAAAAATCCTCTGCCAGGGGCGCGGATCAGCGGCGAATTCGGCCGTGTGCTACTGCCTCGGCATCACCGAAGTCGATCCCTCGCGTGGCACCCTCCTCTTCGAGCGCTTTATCTCACGCGAACGCGATGAGCCGCCCGACATCGACGTGGATTTCGAACACCAGCGGCGCGAGGAGGTGATTCAATACATCTATCGCAAATATGGCCGCATGCGGGCCGCCCTGACCGCCGTCGTCATTTCCTACCGCCCGCGCAGTGTCCTGCGCGATGTAGGGCGCGCGCTGGGCGTGGATTTATCGGTGGTCGACAAGGTGGCCAAGGCCTCGCATAGCTGGGGTGGGCGGGCCGACCTGCAGCAGCGGCTTACCACCTGCGGACTCGATCCGCACTCCCCGATCGCCGAAAAATGGGCGGCAATTGCGGAGCGCCTGATGCGTTTTCCACGTCATCTTTCCCAGCATCCGGGCGGTTTCGTCATTTCGCGCGGCCCCCTCTCCCGCCTGGTGCCGATTGAAAACGCCGCCATGCCGGAGCGCACCGTGATTCAATGGGATAAAGATGACATCGATGAACTGGGCCTTTTAAAAATCGACGTTCTGGCGCTGGGCATGCTGTCGTGTATTGCCCGCGCCCTGGCCTTGATCTCGGAGCAGCGTGGCGAGCGCTTTGAACTGGCCGATATTCCCCACGAGGATGCCGCCACTTACCAGATGATTTCCAAAGCGGATACCGTCGGCGTGTTTCAGATCGAATCGCGGGCGCAGATGTCCATGCTACCGCGCATGCAGCCACGCGAATTCTATGATCTGGTCATTGAGGTGGCCATCATCCGGCCAGGGCCCATCCAGGGCGGCATGATCAATCCGTATTTGCGCAGGCGCCAGGGCCTGGAAGCAGTGACCTATCCCAGCCCTGAAATCGAGGCGGTACTGCGGCGCACGTTGGGCGTACCGATCTTCCAGGAACAAGTCATGTCGATCGCCATGACGGCCGCCGGTTTTACGGCCGGTGAAGCCGACCGCCTGCGCCGCGCCATGGCCGCTTGGAAAAGAAAAGGTGGCCTAGAACAGTTCGAAGATCAACTCATGAGCGGCATGGCCGAGCGAGGCTACAGCATCGAGTTTGCCTCGTCGATTGTTGGCCAGATACGCGGCTTTGCCGAATATGGTTTTCCGGAATCCCATGCGCACAGCTTTGCCCTGCTGGCCTATGCCAGCAGCTGGCTCAAGTGCCACCATCCCGCCGAGTTCCTGGCCGCCCTGCTCAACAGCCAGCCCATGGGTTTTTATAGCCGCTCCTCCCTGGTGCAGGACGCGCGCCGGCATGACGTCGAGGTAAGACCCGTCGATGTCTGTACGAGCGGATGGGAAGCATCCCTGGAGCCGATGGCGGACGGCAGACTGGCGGTACGCCTTGGTTTAAATAATATCAACGGGATGGTGAAAGAGGCGGCCTGGCGCATCGAAGAAGCCCGCGCTGCAGCACCATTCAAGAATACGCGCGATGTTGCCATGCGCGCGCAACTCGATGCGGGGGATATGAAGGCGCTGGCGTCGGCCAATGCCCTGGTAACGCTGACGGGCAACCGGCGCATGGCCATGTGGGATGCCGCGGCGAGCGTGCCGGAGCGGGATTTGATGCGTGCGACGACCATTGCCGAACCCGTGCTGGAGCTGGCGCCGCCCACGGAAGCCGATGACATCGTGGCGGACTACCGGCATGTCGGCCTGACACTGGGCCGTCATCCACTCGCTCTCCTGCGTGAACGGCTCAACAAGATGCGCTTTGTACCGTCGGATATCCTGAACACCTTCAGCGATGGCCAGCTGGCCAGGGGGTGTGGCATTGTTACCGTGCGGCAGCGGCCGGAGACGGCCAAGGGGGTGATCTTCCTCACCCTGGAAGATGAGTTTGGCACCATCAACATCATTGTCTGGCCCACGCTGGTGGAAAAGCAGCGCGCCGAACTGATGAATGCCTCACTCTTGGGGGTGTACGGTATCTGGCAATCGAAGAGTGGCGTGCGCAACTTGATCGCCAAGCGGCTGGTCGATTGCTCGCATTTGCTCGGCCAGCTTGACACGAAGAGCAGGAACTTTCACTAACGAGTGTCCTTGCGCAATTAATGATGGCAACAAAGTGCGTACAGCAATCGTAGCGATTCAATCCGCATCCTCTGCCTGGGACAGTGAACAGCCCATTCAAAGCATATTTCCCGGCCACGGACACGTGCAGTTTGCCAACCGTTATCCCTGGCGGTCACGTCTTATACTGTGAAGCATGCGTGCAGGGATCTGGGCAGGCATGAGGACAAGGCTCCGGTCAGCCAAGATTGGCCAAATTGCGAGTGAGATAGTCATTAAACATCGGAACAGTGAATGCGATGTCTCCGTGAGATGGGCTGTAGATCATTCCTTTGCTTATTATCTGGGCACGGCGCGGCCCTAGGCTTTGCGAGGATTCACCGAGCGCGTCGGCCACATCTGAAGAGCGGTATGGCCCGTTCCCTAACCTTGCCATAGCGATGACATACTCGCGCTCTTTCGGAGTTAATCGATCGAAACGCACCTTAAAAAAGCCTTCATCCAGACGCTTCAGGGTAGTTGCTTCTGCCTGTCTTGCGTCATGAAGGGTGATCGTATCCCCGACGGCAAGGTTCCAGGATTGGTGGCCCCATTCCTGTAAAAAGTAAGGGTAGCCTTTGGTTTTAAGGAATATTTCGGTTAGAGCCCCCTCATCAATCACTGCACCTTCTTCATTTACAGGTTGTCGGATGGCTGCCTTGGCATCGACTTCAGACAGGGCACCGACCTCTGGGAAGTGGAATAATCTCTCTGCATAGGATTTGGCTTCGCCAGATAATGCTGCTACTTGGGGTAATCCGGCACCGAAAAACAAGACGGGGAGCTCACTCTGATTGATCTTGTGGAGCGAAACGATGAGAGCTGCCAGATCCTTCTGGCTAAGGTACTGGAGCTCGTCAATGAGGAGCGTCCAAGCCTTTCCTGCGGCTTTTGCAGCTTCGCCAATACGTACGAACAACTCAGGAAGATCGTTCTCCAGGTCGCCACTGTCTGCTACTCCTACTTCGGGATCGACGGAGATTGACATGTCTCCGTATTCAAAATTGAACACAGCGGCAAAGGATCGTAGCGCACGCAGTGCCTCGTATGCTTTGCCTTTAGCATTGTCGATAAGAGAGAGCTTGCGTAGCACCTGATGTACGCGCGGCAAAAGCAATTCTCCTAGCGGCTTACTTTCCGGCGCTTCGATGCTGGAAGTTAGATGGCCGCGCTCGTTGGCCATGGTCTCAACAGCATTCAGAAGTACGGTTTTACCTACGCCACGAAGGCCCAGGAACACTTGAGATCGGCTAGGTCTTCCAAGCAGGGCTCGATCGATAGCCACGCGCGCATCATTGATAATCGCCTGTCGCCCTGCGAGTTCCGGTGGGCGGCTACCTGCGCCGGGTGCGAAAGGGTTTTTTACGGGGTCCATGCAAACCTCCATTGATAGGAAATTCTAGTAAAGTATAAGGTCTTCACGTTATACATGCTTATACTTTAGTAGATTTTGTTAGACTTCTATCCTTGTAGAAAGTTCCAGCGGGCTTCTTTTTTTCATCGGTACGGATTAGCCTTTTCGGCCATAAGCGATGGCGAAGATGTTATATCCGACTGATGCAGCCGCAGCCGCAGCGAGCTTGTGTTGCAGGTTCACGTTTTGGAGGTTGATAGCGATGACGTCGTCAACGTCTACATGGTGAATCGCCACCGCTAGTTTAGCCAGTCCTGATCCATAGTTCTTGAAAGATGAAAAGCCGATGGGTCGTGTTGGGCCTGGGTGTCCTGCCAGGGTCGTGGTGTGCGATCTCGTCGCTGCCTAATCCAACGACGAGATCGGGTCTGCCCTCCCCCTGGCGATCCCTTGGCACGTTGCAAGACAGTGCCGCCAATCCATAAGCGAGAAAGATAATCATGTTGGATAAGCAATGGTGGCATAACGCCGTCGTGTATCAGATCTACCCACGTAGTTTTCAAGACAGCAATCACGATGGGGTCGGTGATCTGGCCGGCATCATCGGCAGACTGGACTACCTGCAACATCTGGGAATCAACCTGATCTGGCTGTCGCCGGTGTACCGGTCGCCGATGGACGATAACGGCTATGACATCTCCGACTATCAGGATATCGCCGCTGAATTCGGCACATTGGCCGAGATGGAGCAGCTGATCGCAGAGGCGGCCAAGCGCGACATCCGTATCCTGATGGATCTTGTGGTCAACCACACCTCTGACGAGCATGCTTGGTTCGTCGAGGCGAAGAAATCCAAGGATAGCCCCTACCGTGACTACTACATCTGGCGCAATGCAGGCGCCGATGGCTCCCCGCCCGACCAGCAATGTTCGTATTTTGGCGGGAGTGCATGGGAATACGATGCCGCCAGCGGTGAATATTACTTCCATCTGTTCTCGAAACGACAACCGGACCTGAACTGGGAAAATCCCCGAGTACAGGAAGAGGTGCATCGCATGATGAACTGGTGGCTGGACAAGGGCATCGGCGGCTTCCGCATGGATGTGATCGATCTCATCGGCAAACAGGTCGACCAGCAGATTATCGCCAACGGCACACAACTGCACCCGCTGCTGCAGCAAATGCACCAAGCGACCCTGGCCGCACGCGATGTAGTCACGGTGGGCGAGACGTGGAGCGCCACCCCGGAGACCGCCAAGCTGTATTCCGACCCGGCGCGTCAGGAGCTGTCGATGGTCTTCCAGTTTGAGCACATCACCATGACCCACGATGCCAAGGAGGGAAAATGGAAGCCGCGGCCATTCGATCTGTTTGAATTCAAGCAGATCATCAGTAAGTGGCAGACCGAGCTGGCCGATGCCGGCTGGAATTCACTGTTCTGGAATAACCACGACCTGCCGCGCGCCGTATCCAAATACGGCGATCCCGGCCGCTATCGGGTCGAGTCGGCCAAGATGCTGGCCACCGCGCTACATTTTCTCAAGGGCACTCCCTACGTCTATCAAGGCGAGGAAATAGGCATGACCAATGTCCATTTTGATTCCATCGACGACTATCGCGACATCGAATCGCTCAACCTCTACCACGAACGCACGGCCGCCGGCGTGTCACCGGAGACGATGATGGCCGGCATCCACGCCAACGGACGGGACAATGCACGCACCCCAATGCAGTGGAACAGCACACACAACGCCGGTTTCAGTAGCGGCACGCCATGGCTAAGACTGAATCCAAATTACCCCGAAATCAACGTCGCGGCCGCGCTGGATCAACCCGATTCGATCTTCTTCCACTACCAGAAGCTGATCGAACTGCGTAAGCACTGGGACGTCATGGTTTACGGACAATACCTGCCGTTGCTGGAGCAGCACCCGCAGGTGTTCGCCTATCGGCGCAGCTTGGGAAGCCAACAGCTGGTTGTCGTCAACAACTTCTCCGGCGAACACCTCGAACTGGATCTGCCGGCGATGCTGCACGGCATTGCCGGGCAAGGCTTGATCAGCAACTATGCCCAGCGTGACAGCTTGACCGACCACCTCAGCCTGCAGCCATACGAATCGTTTGTGATCGCGTATGAGTGTGAGGCGGGGCGCGGGTAAAACGATGCTGTGCAATCACATCGAGTCGCGCGATCGTCTGGGTAAATGGCGCTGGGTGGTCGAACGCACACTGGGTTGGCTGCACCGCTTCCGCCGATTACGCATCCGCTACGAGCGCCGTGCCGATATCCACCAGGCATTCCTCTCGCTTGCCTGCATACTTATCTGCTGGAGATACATTCAGCGGTTTTGTTAGGCGTTCTTAACCTTGTTGTCGAACAGTGATTATCCCCTGCATGGCAGGATATTTTCGTACCATCGAAGTGAGTTATCCTTCGTCAAATATCGACATAACGAGGCAGCAAGTCCTGATCGACGAGACGAATTTCAATGGCATTAGCGATCTTGACGTGCTCAGGATTCTCATCATTGAAAGGCTCGTCGGTGACACTCACGATGATGGTGCCGATCTGTTTGTCTTTACCTTGCTCATCCATCGCCATCACGGGCACTAAAGCGCGTGCCTCTGGCACCTGTTGGACCGTGAGTATGCGCGGCAGGTACAACATCCAGCCAACACCGGGACGATCCTTGAAGACCTGTTTTTTAAAATACTGATTACGTGCAACCGTAATCAATACCGGCCGCAGGGACCTCGCGATAATGGACAGCATCTCTTTCACGCCATCAATACCAAGCCGTTTTGCGCCGACGCCTTGATCGCTGATTTCCAGACTCCTAGAGGGCCACTCACTGTCGCTGAACCCAAGCGCAATACTCGCGCCCTCGCCGTCTCCGAGTTCGCCATTCCAAGCACTGAGATATCGAAATTTCTCATCCTTAAACTCGGCCTCGAGTACGGCTTCGGCCGCAGTAGTAAGCTCTCCCGAGGCATCGAAAACAGGATACAGAAACGACTCTGCTTCTGTCTCTTTCGACAGAAACCAGTTCTTTCCAAACGCCTCAGTTTCTTGCAAGAAGCGGACAATCGTCGCGATTTTTTGGACGGAAGGTCGGAACGCAATGGATGTGTTCGCTGCATCGCGTTTGAACAAGGATTTTATTATCATAATATTATGGAGTGTAATAAGTGGTAATACCCAATGCACTTAGACTGGGCAGCATGTGTTCATACGCGAGTGGCGTTTGAAAGTACCAGCTAAGCGAGGCTGGAGGGTTATTTTTGACAATATTGGACTGAGCGGTGGCCTGTTTCAATACCATGTTCTGGAAGATACTTTTTTGAAAATCGTATCTAAGTTCACCGTTTTCCTTAAAAAACTGGTCATAATCCGCTTTTGCTTCCTGCAACAAGCACAGGCGGGATTGGAAGCCGTCAAAGTCCTTTCCTTCAAACACCCATTCCATGCCAATCAGGAAGCCAGTAATCCGGGCTTGGTAATCGCGTGCGGCTGGCGACATGCTGTGTGGAACAGCCATAAGCGTACCCTTGTCTGGCGGGCACCGACATCTTTCTTTGGTATCGCTTCGCGTCTCGGCACGCGCGAGGGGGGTGACGCGGGCGTCTTTTGCCTCTTCTGCCTCTTTTTTGCGTTTGCGCAATGCCTCGTCCGTGATCACGGCACCTGCGGCGGCGACACCCAAGGCTAACAAAATTTTCTCCACGACTGCTGGTATCACCAATATCGGTAGCGCACCCATTATTACTCACCTTCCAGTTTTTTATCCATTACAGCGATCAGTTCGTCGAACCGCTGCTCCGGCGTGGCGCCGGGCTTGCGCAGGTAGGCATCGACCAGCGGGTCGTCATGGATCCCGGGCGCGTCGGCTGACAGGTACATCAGATGTACGATATGCGGCGTGGACCTGAAACCGATTCGAATGGCGTAGGTGTACGCCGCCAGCATGCGCTCGATCACGGTCGCCCGGCCTGGCTGGCTTGCCATGTCGGCACGCTTGGCCAAAAATTGGTCCGCCACTGCGATGACGAAATCGCTCATGTCGCCCGTCTGAACGGCACGCCATTGCTCCTCGCTAAACGTCAGCATCGCGCCTCCCTATGATTGCCCGCTTGCCGTCGAGCAGCAAGTGCCATTCGTGAATATGACCAAACATCGCCTCCCGCTGTGCCGGCTCAAGTATTTGTGCCAGCTTCACCAACACGCGCGGATCCCAAAAGCGAAGCAGCGCTGCGCGGCCGTCCGGTAGCCGTGTTTCCAAGTGTAATTGCAGCAGTTGCGCCAGGCCACCGAGGTCCTGTACGGCGAACAGCCAGGTAACAGAAGACGCCTCGTGCTCAAGTACGGCCAGATCCTCAACAAAGGAAGGCGTCGATCTCGCCACGTCGACCAACCACGGGCCAGCATGCGCAAGCGCCGCATCGGGTGTGCCGGTGAACAGCGAATGGCGCGTCGCATCCTGCATCAGGCGTGCTTGGCGGCGTGTCTCATATTGAACACCGTCGACCAGTGCGTACAGGCACAACGCCGATTGATATTGTTGAAGTTGATTCAGGCGTTCTGTGACGTCGAGCAACATTGTTACTCCCGGATAACGGTGGTCGCGCCGGCGGCCGCCGCAGACATCAAGCATTCGAGGCAAATGCCGGAGTCGGTATTTGCGGCGATGTTGCCGGCGGTTTCCATCACGTCATTGTCGTCGACATCAGCCGGGTTGCCCACGCTGGACTGGTCCAACCAGATCGTCGTGATTTGGCCGGAAATCAGTTTTGCACCGCAAGCGGTCGAATCCATGTGACGCGCAAAACCGTTGCCACTGCCGTCTACCAGGTCGCTCGGCCCGGACGTGATGGGGAACGTGCCCTTGCATTTGGGGCATACCGTCATGTCGCCGACGCGCGCTATATTCTTGCCATTGATGTCACAGGTGAAATCGGCGCTGATAACCGTGCCGCCATGACTGGTCTTGTCGCCCATGACAATGAGAGGTCTGCTCAAATGATGCTCCTGAATAGGTGCTGCAACGCAATAAGTTGCATTTATAGCATATTTTCCAGATACGTCAGGTATGCACGATTCAAAATGAATAATAATTCGGTTGGATCGGAGCGCAATGAGCTTTTCTTTGTTCTAAATGCGAATTGGGACATTGATTCCGATGTAAAAGGTAGACTGAATCGCCACCAGTACCTTAGACTCACCTGATCCATAGTTCTTTAAAAATGAAAAAGCGATAGATCATGTAAGTGACCTGGGAATCCTGCCAAGCACCTGGTGCGCGATCTCGTAGCTGCCTGATCCAACGACGAGATCGGGTCTGGGTCTATCTCCCCTGCCCTGCAGAGACTCATGCCGCGCTCTAGCACAAGCTGCTTGAGCTTCGGTGAATTCCACCATGAACTCTTCCGGGGCTCCCCCCCCCCTGCAACATTAATCCCGGGGTTCGCGGGGCGCGGCGCAATCGATTCGGGTTCTCTTTCGCATCATTTCCACTCTGCAACGATGCATTTAAGTTAAAGTGTTGCGTTGAACGATTGAGTCCGCAGCCACTAGCGGTCATTGCGAATCAGAATGTTACCGCCAACGGCCGTTTGGCCGCAGTTGAACTTGGATGTTAGACGTTAGGTATGACGAAAATTTACTTCTTGCCGAAAGATCAGATTCAACCGCTAGTCTCTGGCTATGGTGCAGGCCTAGCAAGCGACATGGTCACTGTCGATGGTCTTCCGGTATGTTTCATGTATCGAGAAAGTCCTAGACACGACCACGATAGTGGATGGTGCTTCATGTCAGGGCAAGAAACTGATGAGTACGCAAACGACGTCGAAAATCTCGCGTATTACAATATGAATACGATCGTCAATTATGATCGTTCCATTATTCCTTTGCTAGACGCTCCGATCGGCTCGGCATTCGAACGAAAGTCCGGTGATGAGGATTTCGTGGAAATCTTAGACTGGAATTCTACCGAAGACTGAGCGAATTCGGCGCAGAATGCCTTGCTGCGTAAAGCAATGTCGGATTTCCATCCTCTGGACTTCAGCTAGCGGCCAGGAGCGGACCTTCGCCGACTGGCAGCTTCGGGCTGACGGCAAATTCATAATTATCGGGAGTTCTATATGGATGGCGAGCAGCTCGTAGAAAAGATTTTGCAGTCTCTCGTAGAGCTGGAGCAAGAGGGGGAACTCGTTCTCACAACCAACTCTGGTTCTAGCGTAGCGAGATACATTCTGGACTCGGCATTAAAACAACTAGTCACCAATTTTCGTGACTCGGACGCACCGATAGAATGCACGATGCCGCATCTGCTAGAGCAAACTATCGATGAGATAAAGAAACGGTTTGGGGTGCCGAGTCAGCGCGCTCGAGAGATTACAGGCTCCTATTACAACCGGTTACTTGCACGTCTAACAGTTGAGAAGATTGCTGAACTTTACTGGCACGATACCCCTAGCGAGATGGCGAAGCGTTCCTACTACCGCGTTGAATTGGACAGGGACGACAGCGAGTTTGAATACCTTGACTGGCGTCGTAAGCACTGAGCTTTGCCTGCTATCATTTCATTTGTACGGCGGCTTTGGGGCGCAACCGGCCAACGACGGCAACCAGAAGCGGTCACTCGACGTATCCCTTGGAAACAAATGCAGATGGAAGTTAAATTTCTTAGTCTTGGCGAGCACAGTGAACATGGTCGCGTCCTTGTTGCTCGCGGCCCAACCTCAGAATCCAACATCGTTGCCAGTGTCTTGATCGCTCACCATAGTGCGCCGGTGACTCGCGTAAACATTCTTGCCAGCGCAGGGTACTCGTGCTTTCAGAGCACACGTTTCGCTGAGGGCATCGTTTACATCGGCTTTGGGCAATTCGTGTTCGTCGTTGATCTTTACCTTGGCGAAGTTCGTCGCCATCAGCTGGACGGTTACTTTGGCCATCTGTACGATTCGCGCGACCTTGAGAACCTAAATAGCCGCATCGCAGTGCTTGTAACTTCGGCATCTGAAGTTCTTGCTTTTGACCATACAGGAGGTCTGATCTGGGAGCAGTCGCCGCTTGGGATCGACGGTGTAGTCCTTCACGATGCGAGCGCGGGTCGGATTCGTGGTGATGGTGAATGGGACCCACCAGGCGGCTGGCGCCCATTTAGCCTAGCTCCAGAGTCAGGAGCAATACTTCAATGACCGGTATGGGGCGGTAGCGGACGGTGCCGTTGAACCGCTGCCAGTAGCTCAGCCTCTCCTGATCCTTGGTTCTTGAAAGATGAAAAAACGGTGGATCCGGTTAGGAGCCTGGATGTCCTGCTAGGCACCTGGTGTGCGATCTCGTAGCAGCCTAATCCAACGACGAGATCGGGTCTATGTCCCCTGCCCTGCAGAGACTCCTACCGCGCTCAATCCAAAGGTTGTCCGAGCTTCGGAGCATTCGCACAGGGTATTATTGGAAGGGAAGAAATATTCATCAAATTATCCAAGGGAACGAAGGAATGAAGGTTTATCTCGATGATGAGCGAAGTACGCCGGAGGGTTGGACCCGAGTATATTGGCCTGACGAGGCAGTAGCACTACTTGCCGCCGGCGAGGTTGCCGAGATTAGTCTTGACCATGATCTTGGAGATGACGAGCGCGGCACCGGCTATGACGTCATTCTGTGGATTGAGGAAGCGGTCGCGTTGCGCGGTTTTAGTCCTCCAATTATCTTCGTTCATTCGGCCAACAGCTCCGCACGTGAGAAGATGGAGGCAGGAATCGCTGCGATCCGCCGGTTGGTTATCGAGCGTCAAGTCAGTTGACGCCCAAGAGCAGACACTTGGTTTGCGTATGTGAAGCGCATTCTATAGGGGATATTTCATGACGGAAGTGCACATTATCCTGACTAGAAAAGAAGTACTGATTTCTAGGAAACTATATGCGTCTTGGCGCGAGATTCAAGATGAATATGATGACTACATGGCTTCACTTGGCCCTTGGGATACCGCTACTGCCAAATCGTGGCTGGAAGAAGAATACAGCGGTCTTTCACCTTCGGCACAGGACCAAATAGGAGCATTCCTGTGCAGCGAACAGGCAGTTCGCGCCTTGTCTTTCGTTGAATAACTAAACGATGATTTAACATCCGCGTAGGGGGCTGCCAACAGCGTCAAGCGGCCAGATGCAGACCGACGTACTACCCGGAATTTAGTGAGAAAGACTTAGAACGCCTAACAAAACCGCTGAATGCATCTCCAGCAGATGAGTATGCAGGCAAGCGAGAGGAATGCCTGATGGATATCGGCACGGCGCTCGTAGCGGATGCGTAATCGGCGGAAGCGGTGCAGCCAACCCAGTGTGCGTTCGACCACCCAGCGCCATTTACCCAGGCGTTCGCGCGACTCGATGCCATAGCGGGCAATGCGTGGTGCAATGCCTTTGCTACGTAGCCCGGCGCGATGGGCACGCGACGCATAGGCCTTGTCGGCGTGCAGTTTTGCCGGGCGTTTGCGCGGCCGTCCAGCCAGTCCTGATACGGATGGGACAGCTTCAAGCAATGGAATCAGCATGCGGGAATCATGTACCTGAGCCCCTGATATGCTCGCCACCAGAGGCAGACCGCGTTGATCGACGAGCAGATGGTGCTTGCAACCGAGCTTGCCGCGGTCGGTGGGATTGGGGCCGGTATGCTGTCCGCCGAGGGGGGGATGGCACGCTGGCCGAGTCGACACTGGCGCGTTCCCATTGAATCTGGTCGTATTCCCGCAAGTGCTGCAGCATGGCGTCATGGATGCGTTGCCAGCTACCTGCCTGTTGCCATGCATGCAGGCGCCGCCAGCAACTCATGCCGCTGCCGCAGCCCAGTTCACGGGGAAGATATTCCCAAGGCAAGCCTGTCTTGAGGACGAACAGGATGCCGGTCAAAGCGGCGCGATCGTCAATGCGAGGACGTCCGCTCTCGATAACTGCTGCGCACCTGCTTCCCCTCTCCGCAGGAACTTAGCCCCCACTAGGGCCATGACGTCGAACAAGGCCGACAGCAGCGTTTCGCCAACTGCGCGAGGTTCTGTGAGGTCTTCCAACAATCCCGACACCATGCCGCACAACAGTCTGCGAGCGATGTTGACATGCCACAGGAATTTCTAATATAGTTAATATTAGAAATAACATCTCGGAGCAAATCAAGATGCCAAGGCCTATGGCGCCCGTACCACTTCCGGTTTTACAGGCCAATGAGGTTCATCAGCAGTTCGGCGAGCTGGCGCAGCACCTGACTAACAACCCGGATGTCGTGCGTTTTTCTCTTCAGGTCGATAACCGAACCGGGATGGTGTCAACGAACGTGCAGCATCGGGATGGACGTGTCCAGCATAACGAATGGTTAGCAAGTGATGTAAGTCAGGCGACTCAACTTGCGCCTCACTTACTAACTATTGAAGATCGAAATAGCGCTGTGTTGTCGTTGCTCAACCAAGGGCTAACACAGACGGACGTAGCAAAGCGCATTGGTATTTCTCAGTCACGCGTGGCACAGATTAAGAAATTGTCTTCTGCCTAAATTCACCAAGCAAGGCCCCTTAGTGGGAGTTCAGAAGGAGTCCAAGCATGTCGAAATCTACTAACGTCGTGGGGAACGTCGCTGACGGTGCCGCCGATCTAATCGAAAAAGTCTCAAGCCCGGCATCGCGGGCAGGCTCTGCTGTTGAGCGCGCCGGTCGCATGCTCGAAGAGAACGTTGACCCCGAAGTCATCGCACTGCAAATGACAAAAAACAGCCCGAATGGGAAGCGATACACCGTTGCCAAAGTCTTGGCTTATGGCGATCTCTATGAGGACTCGAAGACCAAAGCCCCGCTTACTGCCAAGCAAACCCGCGCGATCATCAAAGATCAGCGCGCACAGCAGGAAGCTGACAGCGCCACCATGCTGGCCTAATCTCGCCCTTGTCCGTCACCTCCATCATCTGTGAGGTCGCCATCGTTACATCCTACGTCGGTTACAGTGAATAGTGATCGGATGCATACGGCGCGCCAACTCACGATGCTTTTTTGGAAGTGCTCGTGGAGTGGATATTAGGTAATAGCAGTCGTCACGGTGTGCTCGCCGGTGCCCCATGACCGCTATCAGAACTGGAACTGATTGATCGGGGGGAAGTGCCGTGGGGCTATATGAGAAGTGGTGTGAGTCCACTAAAGAAAATGACAAGCGCAGGTATTATTGGACTTATGTCGAGAAGGTCGGCGGCCGTGACGATATCCGGGAGGATCTTGTTGAGACTATTCGCTCGCATTATGACCGGCTCGAACGCATCGCCGATGATGTAGGGCGGCTCGGATACAAGGTTGCTGCCAAGATCCTCAGCGAGGCAATGCCTCAGACAGCCACGGGGCGCTCTGGCGATCTTGGCGAAATCCTCGCGACTGAACTGGTGGAGGAAGAGATCGGTCTGCGGGTGCCGGTGCGCCGGCTCCGTTACAAGGACGGCCGTAACATGGCCATGCGCGGCGATGACTTCATCGGCGCGGGCTACGGCCAAGACAATAAGCTCTGGCTACTAAAGGGTGAGGCTAAAAGTAACCAAAAGCTTGGCAAAACCACAGTCACCGCCGCCCGCAAGGTCCTCGACCGCGACAATGGCCGCTGCACGCCGGACTCGCTGCTGTTTGTCGCCAATCGCCTGCTGGACAGCAACGACGCTGGCGATAACGCGCTGGGGCGCGATCTTCGCGACGAAGTGGGTCTTAAGTCCATGCGCGCCGGTCGCATCGACCACATGCTCTTCACCGTGTCGGGTAACGGCCCTCACGCTTCCCTGAAAGAGAACCTTGAAGCCACTGGAACCAACAGGGACCACTACGTCGTGAACATTCACGTCGAAGACCATCAGGATTTCATTGCGGCAATGTACCTGGAGGCGGAAGATCTTGGAGACAACTGAAGAATTAAGCGCCTTTCTTAAGGCCGCTACTGTTGACGGTATCCTCGGGCGCCTCCTCTATCGCGGTGCAGCTTGGTCGTTGATGCGCGAGGATGGCGTATTGCCGCAAAACGCTCCGCCACTTGGCGCAACCATCGAAACAGATCTTGCCGAGCACGGTTTTGCCCTGCTTCGAGGCGCAATGGCCCTGCGTGCTCGGGCTGGTGCTTCGGAACTCACTGGCAAGGCCTTTGAGCGCGCAGCCAACGCCTTCGAAGCCCTCGTGCGCAATGGCGACCCAGAGTCGCCTGATCGCGGATTCCGCCGCACCATTGCTGCTGCAGCCTACCATCTAGCAGGCTTCTCGGCCGTCGCCTATTCGATATTCAACGAGACCGAGGAAGACCTTAACGTCTCGCCAGGCGAAATAGCGATCCGACACCTGATACTGCGCGATCTCGACCAACTTCGCGGCTTCGTTCGCGACTGGTTGGATGACGGGGCTCACGGCGATGAGCAGATCGCGGCGGCGCTGCAGAGCGAAGACGCTGACGTCGACGAAGTACTGTCGACAATTCTCAATACGACGATCTGCCGTGCCTTGGCATTTTTCGACTTCGGGCTTGAGACGGGCGAGGTCGAGCCGATCGAAGCCGCACGAGTGCTGCTTACCACCGCTGTCGGGCTTGCCAACAACGCTGAGAACGTCCCGCTGTGGTGGATCTCGAACCTATGCCGTCATCTGATCGACGACCTGTGGCAACACTCGCTACACCAGAATTTACCGACTGAGCCGCCCGAGGGTGCAGAGGAAAAATATCCCGACCTGCGGCGGTTATTCATTTCCTCGCTTTACGTCCGCAAGACCTCGGAGGTGGAGCTATGGCCCTCGCAACGCGAAGCCGCCCAGCGCTCCACAGACGTCACGGACGATCTGGTCGTCGCCCTGCCGACCAGCGCGGGCAAAACACGGGTGGCAGAGATTGCCGCGTTAATGACCCTATCCTCCGCACGCCGGGTGCTGATCGTCACACCGCTGCGCGCTCTTTCGGCCCAGACCGAACGCTCTTTCAGGAAGACCTTCGCGCCACTAGGGTTCGGCGTCTCTTCTCTCTACGGCGCTAGCGGTCTTTCGGCCGGTGATGAAGACGCCCTCCGCACACGCGAGATCATCATTGCGACACCCGAAAAACTCGACTTCGCGCTGAGAAGCGACCAGTCGCTGATTGACGATGTCGGCCTGATCGTACTCGACGAAGGCCACATGATCGGTCCTAGTGAGCGCGAAATCCGCTATGAGACTCTCGTGCAGCGCCTGCTCCGGCGCGCGGATGCGGCAGAACGCCGAATAGTTTGCCTTTCCGCGATCCTGCCGAGCGGCGACGAACTCGACGACCTTACCGCCTGGATTCGCTCCGACGAACCCGGGGAGCCGGTGCGTTCCGACTGGCGCCCCACGCGCCAGAGATTCGGCGCGCTTACCTGGAGAGGCAAGGACGCGCTACTACGGCTCGATTTAGACGACGATGGCCCCTTCCTTGACAAATTCGTCGCGGAAAAAACAGCGCTCGGAAAGGAGAAGAAGCCCTATCCACGCAAGAACTCGCACCTCGCTCTGTTCGCGGCATGGGAGTTCGCGAGCCAGGGCAAGCGCACCTTGATCTTCTCTACCCAAGCAAACTGGGTAGAGAGCTACGGCAAACAAGTCGTGGACCTCTGCAAGCGCGGCTATCTGGACTCGTTGCTGGAAGACGAGGCTTCGATCGCCCGCGCCCTGGAAGTCGGCAAGGAATGGCTGGGCGAGGATCACCCAGCCGTGGCCAGCCTGAAGGTGGGCGTTGCCATTCATCACGGCCGACTGCCGAGCCCGTTCCTTCGGGAACTGGAACTGCTCCTATCCGAAGGAGCGCTAAAGGTCATTGTCGCTTCGCCGACGCTCTCGCAGGGCCTCAATCTCAACGCTGCCGTGCTGCTTGTGCCCGCGCTATATCGCGCCTCAGAAAAGATCAAAGGCGAGGAGTTCGCGAACGTGGCCGGCCGCGCCGGACGTGCATTCGTCGATGTCGAGGGGCTGATCGTCCATGTCATGTTCGACAAAATCAATTGGCGAAAGAAAGAATGGAGGGAACTGGTCGTCTCTGCCAAGGCCAGGACGCTTAAAAGCGGCCTTATCCAAATCGTTGCCGAAATCCTTGAGCGGCTATCGCGCGAGGGCGTCCTGGATCGAGATGACGCTTGGGAATATCTCGCCAACGCCCGCAAGGCTTGGAGGTCACCTGACGAAGAAGCAGAGGTGGCAGAACGACTGGCCGCCGCAGTGGAATACGACGCTATCTCCGACGATGAAGACGAGACGGACGACGAGGAGGAAACCATCGACGAGGAGCCACTGTCGCAGCTCGTCGAACGCCTCGACGCCACCGTATTCGGTCTGATCGAAGCCCTAGACGCTGATCGCGCCGATCTACCTAAGCTTCTGGACGAGGCGCTCAGGGGGTCGCTCTGGGCTCGCCAAATTGCTCGGGAGGACGAGGATGTCGCTCCACTGCACCGGAAGGTATTCGAAGCACGCGCTGGTCTCATCTGGAAAGCCACCACGGCCCCGACGCGACGCGGGCATTTCGCTATGGGAGTCGGACTCGAAGCTGGCCTCCTCATCGATGCTATGGCGGACGAGCTGGCCGAACTCATCGACCAGGCAGATAGTGCAGCGTTAAACGGCGACATCAACGAACTCGCCGATGCTCTCTGCGGACTCGGCGAGCGCTTGCTGTTCATGCGGCCCTTCATCCCCGACCAGGCGAACGCGCTGCCGCCGAACTGGAAAGCTATCCTACGTAGTTGGGTGTCCGGGGAAGAAGTCTCCAAGATTGGACCGCAGAACATGCGGGCGGTCGAAGATGCCTTCACCTATCGGCTAGTCTGGGCGCTAGAAGCCGTCCGCACCCGGCGCATGTCCTTCGGCTGGTCGCCGGATACGGTGGCGGGCGGTGCTGCGGCTACGGTCGAAACCGGTGTCCCGCAGTTCATGATGGCGATGCTGATCCGCGCAGGCCTACCGTCACGGCGCGCGGCAATGGCAGCCATCGAAGATGCTGAGCCAGTCTTCGTCACGCCCGCAGAAATGCGGGCCTGGCTTGAATCCGACGAGATTACTGCCAAAACCGACGCAGGCGACTGGCCAACACCCGAGACCTCCGCGTTATGGGCCCGCTTCCGAACCGAAGCTCTCAGCGGAAGCATCCAGAAATGGTCCGTCGAACGCTACAAGCGCCTGCTCGATACCGAGTCCTCCCCGCCCGCTGGCCTCTATCGAATCGTCACTGACGAAGGGGATGGCCGGACTTGGCTGGCAACCCCCGACTACCAGCGGATCGCCGTCTTCAAGAAGCCAGCGGTTGATCCCAAGCCCAGCCTATTCTCGGGACGCTTGCCGGGCAAAACCCGGCTCGTGGATGCCCTACGCGTCGGCCGCGGAAAGTTGCGCTGGCCGGCTGTCGATGCCTAAACGGGAACGGCCAAGATGCTCTATGCCTGGATCGATGACCAGAAGCGCGCACCTGCCGCGACTGTGGCGACGTGCTAACCGCCGTTATGCCTATCGAGAATGCGCCCAACTGGCGGCACAAGCCGGGCGACTGTGATCCCTAGACTGAGCCGGAAGGACCTTAGCACCTCGGTTGGAAAGAACACTTCGATATGTCCTTCCGCGAAGTCGCATTGCGCGACTCAGCGACCGGAGAACTGCACCGAGCTGACATCCTGGTCGGAAGCGGCACCCCGCGCACAACTGTGCTTGAGCTGCAGCATTCTTCGATCAGCGAGGATGAGCGAATCGCACGAGAAGCCTTTTATCGACGCGAGCATCGAATGTTTTGGTTGGTACACATACACAGCGAAAGCTCCTTTTTGCGAACTCATTTCAGCATGTAGCTCGACCTCAGCTCGCGCGTCATCAATCTCGACGGCAAGGAATTCGCCGTCATGCACTGGATGGGACCGAACAAGCAATTTATCGAGAAGTGGAAGCGTGCTGCAGCCCACGTCTTCTTCAATGCTGGCCCTTATATCTTCTACCTCGCTGGCCTTGCTGTGACCGCTCGCTTGGGAGGTCCATTCCGGTTTGAACATGCAGGCGTGGGCTTTGGCCTCGTCAAGAAGACTTCAACGGCACAGCTTTGGTCGCTCTCCCTTTTCCGAATCCCCGGTCCCCTGCCATGAACGCTTCCAGCATGTGCTGGATCAGCATCATCGCATTGAATCGCCACTCGTAGCTTAGACTCTCCTGATCCATAGTTTTGAAAAATGGAGAACCTATGGATCCGTTAGGGCGCTGGGTGTCCACCCCGGCACCTGGTGTGCGATCTCGTAGCAGCCTGATCCAACGACGAGATCGGGTCTGGGTCTATCTCCCCCTGCCCTGCAGAGACTCATGCCGCGCTCTAGCACAAGCTGCTTGAGCTTCGGTGGATTCCGCCATGAACTCTTCCGTGGCTAAACCTCGTGCAACGTTAATCCCTGCATTAGCGGGGGCGCGGCGCGATCGATTCGAGTTCTGTTTCGCATCATTTCCGCTCTGCAACGATGCATTTAAGTTAAAGTGTTGCGTTGATCGATTGAGTCCGCAGCCAAGAGCGGACCTTCAGTTATGGATGTGAAAGGGAAAGATAGATGGCAGTGCAACCGAAAACTCCTCAAGAGAAAAAGTGCCTCAGCTACGAGAAAGACCGCCGCAACACGTATGGTGAAAACAGCAAGGCCTCACGCAAAGGCATCCCGCTAGCTAAAGCACGAGCGAACCGTTCAGAGCGGCATGCGCAGAATCACGTTCTCGCGACAGTAGTTGGTGTTGAGAACAGCGACGCCATGGCTGCTGTTGAAAATCTTGTCCGGAGTACGGAACCTCGAGACTGGCGTAAGTTCCCGGACACTTCCCTGGGTGAAGTCTTGGACCGGAAAGCTAACAAGTAACAGTCGTCCGCTTCGGGGCGGGACCTGGCAACGACGGCAACCGGCCAATTTCAGACGTTCAGTATCGCCAAGGGATTCTATGCTGCAAAAGTATTTCGATGAGCTAAAGCGCGCCGACTGGACATCCAGTTCGCTCTTTGACGCGGAGACGGTGGTAGAGCAGAGCAAACTCTTTGCGTTTCACCCGACAGTACGAGAACTCCACGGCTACGTATTGGATGACGAAAACACAAGCAACCATCATTTTTTAATTACGGTCGAGCCATTGGCTGGAAGTGTTTTTTTTCTTTCGCACGACGGCGATTCGCGAATGGTGTTTGAAAGCGTGACTGATTTCTTAGACTCCGTGCGTAAGGCTCAAGCCGAAGGGCTGTCTGTATCTGAGCTACATCCGCGTTTGAGCCCTGTCGCTAGGGACCAGGCGGCACTAGCGAATTTCATTCTCACGCTCCACCGTCAGGAATGCAATGACCTAATCGTCAGCCTTCTGCCTTCGCTGGACCTTAAAGATCTGCCGTTGCTTCAATTACTCGCCAATGACGCCGACTTCTTTCTGGGTGAGGCAGTTGCCATGGAAATCGAGAAGCGACCGTCAAGGGCGCTTCTGCCGATCGCCATCACATGTGCTGACCATGTTCATCCTCAAGTTTCAGTTGCTGGATCGCGCGCTTTGCGACGAATTAAGCAGCTTCTTTGAACGTCCGTAAAGGGGCGGAAGCGGACGGTACCGTTGAATCGCCGCCAGTAGCTTAGACTTTCCTGATCCATGGTTCTTGAAGGATGAAAAACCGATGAATCGTGTTGAGGCTTAGGTGTCCTGCGAAGCACCGGGTGCGCGACCTCGTAGCTGCCTGATCCAACGGCGAGATCGGGGCTGAGTCTATCTCCCCTGCCCTGCACAGGCTCCTACCGCGCGCTAGCAAAAGCAGGCCTTCCCTAGCCATAACTGCCGGCGAAGGATTGCATAGCTGGCAGAGGCAACAGCAGAGAGCCTGCTTTTGCGCGCGATAGCGGCACAGTTGGCTACGATAAACTAGCCCGTCATCTGCTTCGTGCGCCCGGCCAGATCGGTGGCTTGGCACGCTGGCGGTGGAGTTGCGCTCACGGCCGGCGCGACATGACACCTGCCGGTATCTCGCCAAAACAGAAGCTTGCCATGGCCGCTTATCGTTCGCGCTGGTCAGGTCTTCTCGGGGCGATGGTGCCATGAATGCGGCCATGCGAAGCATGGAGACGATACCCTAAGACGTCAGTCCGTGGCAATAAATCGTATTGACTAAGTTGGCATTTTTGCAAAGCACTGATATGCTGGTTGCAAGGAGGAATCTATGCCAGCGCTCAGTCAAGAAGTAATTGATGTCCTAACCGCAAAATTATTAAATTTCCTGGAGCATCTAGGCAATTCCAACCCGCCCGTGTACGTGGCGTCCGGTGGCTCGGCTGCTGTTTTCAAGGTGCTAACAGCGGACGGACTACGGGCATTTAAGGTTTTCGACCCCAAGTTCTTTGAAGGCGCTAGTGGTGATGTTGAACGACGGCGGCTAGAAGTGCAGCGCCGCCTGATCGGTCACGATTGCCCTTATCTGATTCAAACTTTTCGCGTTGAAGAATTTGCGGAAACTGCATTCATGGAGATGGAATATCTAGACTGGCCAGGGCTGAAAAACGTTCTTGCCGAAGTGCCGGACTCGACCGTCTCTACTTTGCTATTGCAACTAGTGGGTGCAGCTCAGTATCTGGAGAAGCTGGGGATCGTCCATCGTGACGTGAAGCCCGAGAACATTCATGTGTCACCGGACTTTTCGTCCCTGAAACTGCTCGACCTTGGGGTGGCACGCGACATTGAGGCCGCTGATGGCGTGGACGCGGCAATTACTGACCACGGCAACAAGCGCCCGTTCTTAGCGACTGCTCAATACAGTTCACCAGAGTACCTCTTCAGGCTTGACGAACCAAATGCGAAGCTCTGGAAGGGGCTGACGTTTTACCAGCTCGGGGCGGTTCTGCACGACCTGATTATGAAGGTGCAGATGTTCCACCAAGAGGTGTCCCTAGACAATAAGTGGTTGGTGGCGAAGGCAGTGCTGGTCAAACGCCCATCCTTTGTCGATGGAAATCCGACGCGACTTGCGTCACTAAAGGCGCTCGCGTCCCGTTGCCTCGAAAAGGACCTGGACACGCGACTTCGACTCGTGAATTGGCAGGATTTTACCTCCGCCGATCAGAGCCCTCTTGCGCGTCTGAAGAATCGATTGAGTCATCAGGCAGCCGGGACGGGAGCAGAAGTCGAACTTGTGGAGCAGCAACGCCTAGCGCTGGACAGAAATCTGCATTGGGATCAACTCGTGGAGAACGTTCGGAACACGCTGATTGCTACTGTCACCAATCAGCTGCCCTTCAACGCCGTACAGGTGGTCAATGCAGAACATTGCCGCAAGTTGCAATTCACCATCGCGCCGACCCTTCATTTGACTGCGGTTGTTCAGGCACAATGGGGAGATGGCTACCACAACAGGAAGGCCAATATTCTGCTGAAGGCTTCCTTGCATGCGGACAGCGCGGTGGATGGTTTGGATGAGATCGCGGCCGGCATCGTATGTGCTAGCGATATAGACGCTGGTGTTGATGACTCATCCGTAAGCCTTGCAAACAAGGTAGCTTTGCTTATCGAGGCCGGGCTAGACAATAAGGATGTGGGTGAAGCCATAGAGCAGAAGGTGTTGTTTCCTGAAATTGAGGCCAAAACATGAACAATAATTGGTGGAGAAGTCACGATCAGTTGGATCCAGCGCAGAAGGCGTTTATTGCTCTGCCCAAGGAGGGCAAGTATGCATTAGATGGCCCGCCTGGGTCTGGCAAGACAAACCTCTTGCTTCTCCGTGCCCAATACATCGCTGGTGGGGGGGATAAGAACGTCCTTGTAATCACTTTTACCAAGACGTTGAGAAATTTTATTAGGAGCGGCATCGGCGGAAAGGGTTTAATTTCGGTCGATCAAATTCAAACCTACCATTCGTGGGCCGCCAAGCACGTAATGGAATATTTAGACTTGAAGAAAGAAACTAAAGGCATTGCTTTTAACGATGCGGCACGAGAAGAGCTTCTTCAGAAAATACAGGAGGCGAATGGGAAAATCCCGTCAAGCAAACTGTATGACGCTATTTTTGTAGACGAAATTCAGGATTTGACAGTGGCCGAACTTGATTCGCTTTTGTGCCTAAGCGACAAGATTTGCATTTGCGGAGACACAAAACAAGGCATCTACAAGAAAGATGGTTTCGATATATCCGCGAAGCTCGGTCTGGCAATTCACAGCTTGGCAAATCACTTTAGAATTGGCCCGCGAATTGCCAAGGTGGCCGATAAGCTCATTCCTCCAGATGCGGGTGCCGTTTCGCTTGAAGGGTCATCTGGCTACAACGTCAAAGAAATGGGGGAGTCCACTGCTAAATTGCATCCTTGTGGTAGCCGGGAGGAACAGTTCAACACGATGATGGACTTGATTCGCGTTCAGCTCGACGCGTTCAATGAGGATACCATTGGTATTCTTTGTGGGAAACGCGAATCGGTCGCTGAGCTGAAGGAGCGGTTTGAGAAGACGGACTTATCTGGTCAGGTTGTTTTTCATGGAGTTGATCCTGCGGCAAGTTTCATCGGGCCTAAACGCATTCACGTTTTGACGATGCACGGCTCTAAGGGAACTGAATTTCGCTCTGTTCATCTATATGGTGTGGAGGAGTTGGCTAACTATCCGCTGAATCAAACCAAGTTGGCATACACGGCTGTTACCCGCGCGAAAACGTCGCTGAACGCGTATCGCACTGGTGCAACCAGTCCAAAACTTGAGAGCGCTTTCGCTGTGCCCGCCGTTGTCAACGTCGAGGATTTGTATTAAGGATTTACTAATGAAAAACTCATTTCGATGGTACTCCGCTAGTCGGGAGCGCCTTGCTGATTTCACTGTAGGGCGTGATGACCTGCAAAGCTACTTGCGCAAAGCAGATGCTGGCTTTGTGGGAGTCCCCGCATCGGGCATAACGGTTGGGCTTACTAAGGAAGGCCCGAATGATGCGTCGGCAGCATTATTTGTTGTCCCGGACGAAGGGTACTATGACCTTTTTTCCTGGGTGAATACATTCTTGGCAGATGCTTTTCCGCTTAGTCAATTCGGTCGGGTGATCCTCGAAACTGATGCACGAAACTTGCGCGAGCTATTATCTTCAGAACGGCGAGGGCGAAATAGGAGTGAACAATGGTCTTCAATTGTTCTCGGTGAACTATTAGGCCAAGGTGGTGCAGAGAACGAGGTGGCCTCGGTCCCTTATTCTCGTGCCGCTGCGTGCTTCTCAACCGCCGTTGCTCGTACTTGGACATTGTATGACTCCGAAGCTGCGACGGCGATTGCGATAAAACGGCTGCGAAGAATTGAAAGCGATAGTCGATTCGTGCGTCGAAGTGTAACACTTCGCGACTTAGACGCTATATGGGAGGCACTGCATCACCTTGGTGACTCTCTCTTCAGCGAAAACCCTGAAGAGGTCGTGAACTTGGTTTGTCGCGCTGCGGCTGAAGTCCATGGCGCTGCGCCTAGTTCAGTGCTGCGTCTTTTATCACTTGAAAACTATCCAGGATTAAGAAGCGATTCTGTCGAGAAGCGAGTTGTGGCTTTCCAACGCCTAGTGGCAGACGTTAATATGATCGATACTGCCGGGGAGTACCCAGCCCTCGCTGCAATTGTTGCCGGGGCGGTTTTCTTGGTTGGCAAAGGTACTTCACACGCCTTTCTTCTGAAGCGTGTACCAGCTATTGCTCCGGCCGCGAGTGCTTGGTTTGGACTCATGGCTGCGCTCGCAGGGCCTGGCGTATGGGACGGTCATTGGCATCGGGCCTGCCGAGGCATCGAGAAAGTAATTCGACAGCATTTCGAATGGGAAGAGCCTGCACTGGCGGACTTGGCTTGGGCCGAGTATGACTGGATGGCAACCGTGTTCGATGGACATAAGATGTTTGAGGCCGTTTCGAAAACTGTTGCTAAAGTCTTGAGCATCGAAGTCATGCCTGGCGCAATTTGCCAGCTGAGGCTTGCCGGTAGTTCCGAGGATGCAGGGGAGGTGCAGCGAAATTTTGTTGAGCCGCCCCGCTCTTCGAAGAAGGAAATGGAGCTGGAATCATCACTTGTTCAATTCCTAGAGTTGGCCGCAAAAATTGAAGGTAGGCTCAAATTAAATCACGGATCGCCTGCAGATGGCAATCAAGTTGGCCAAACGTCGCTGTTTGAAGGTGACAAATATCTTTCATCGAAACCACCGAGGAAGCGAAAAGGCCAAATTTACTGAATATGATATTTTTCATGGCATCGCTTCATGGGGTATTCGTAAGCAAATGATTTAATTGTGCTTATATCGAAAAAAATACAATAGTGAGGAAATGATCTGCTGACCGGCAGCCACTGGGATCGTCGGTGAAATTGATGAGACCAAGCCCCTGATTTTTTCAGGGGCTTTTTTGTGGTGCGCTCATTAGGGCGTACTTACCTGGTAAGCGTCTTCTCTGAGCGGTCTTGAACTGGGCATAAAATGCTCGATGATGGCATCATACCGCTGGGGAGCGGCGTGGTTTTTTAAGCCGAGGCGAACTGGGGTGGGTCAAAGGTAATTTTTATGAGTTAGCGCGAGAGGCTTAGAACGCCTAACAAAACCGCTGAATGTATCTCCAGCAGATAAGTATGCAGGCAAGCGAGAGGAATGCCTGGTGGATA
>NZ_JBWKUN010000014.1:0-22158 GCF_059420865.1 Janthinobacterium sp. GW821-FHT03C10
TCCGAAGATCACTGCTGCACTACATCAAATGCCCACACTTATCGACTGTTAATTGTTAAAGAACGGTATTCGGTACTGCTTATTTGCTACTTTCGCGCTATCGACAAAGCGTTGTGTTTGTCAGCTGCGAAGAAGGAAGAGTATGAAGCATTTCACCACATCCGTCAACTCCTTCTTTTCTCTCGTCTCACTCGGCATTTGCATGCGTCGTTCAGCGAGGGGGCGAATTATAGCCCTGGCCCGTGCGGCCTGCAAGCGCTATTTTCCCGCGCCGTGAAACGGCCCTGGCACCGCACTTGCTTATACAGCCCCATGCACTGCCCCTGATGGTAGCAACTCTGAGCCTGGCAGCAACACTGGGGACAGCCCGGCTCGCTTTGCTTTGCTCCCATCTGTGACAGGTGCTACATTATGGAACACTCTCGATATTCAAAAGAGCGCCGCAGTACAGGGCCCAACGGAGGCAACGAGATCATGTATCAACCCTCAGCTACTTACCGTAGCGCACCGTTTTCGTCCATCGCGGACGCGAACTCTTTGCCGGCAGGACAGGACAATGTCCCCGTCATCATCGAAACGTCCCATCAGCGTTCCGTCGCATTTGGCCTGTCGCCCACGGCCACGCCCGACTTTACGCCAGCCGGCAAATCCGATCTGTCCTTGCTGATCGAGCAAAACCGCATGCTGCACACGCATGCGCTGCCGGCCATGGAAACGCTGTACCAGCAAATCGTCAACACCCACAATATGGTGATACTGACGGATGCCAATGGCGTGATCGTGCATTCGCTGGGCGACGATGATTTCCTGGAGAAAGCCAACCGCGTCGCCTTGCAGCCGGGCGTGGCATGGTCGGAACAAAGCCGGGGCACGAATGCCATCGGCACGGCCATCACGGAAAAAGTACCGACGTTGGTCCATGCGGACCAGCACTACCTGGCCGCCAATCATTTCCTGACATGCTCCGCGGCACCGATCACCGACCATCGGGGCAATGTCATCGGCGTACTGGACGTGTCCAGCGACCAGCGCAGTTTTCACAAGCATACGATGGCCCTCGTGCGCATGTCGGCACTGATGATCGAAAATCAGCTCTTTTCCGCCACCTTTGAAGACGCCATCACCGTGCACTTCCACGCGCGCCCCGAATTCATCGGCACCTTGATGGAAGGCATCGCCTCGTTCACGCCGGGTGGGCGGTTCTTATCGGCCAACAAGAATGGCTTGTTCCAGCTGGGCCTGTCATTTGCTGCGCTGCAATCGCACACCTTCAGCTCCCTGTTCGGCTTGCCCGTTTCCGCCCTGTACGACCATTACCGCACGGCCTCACCCGGTTTGCTGAACCTGTGCATGCACAGCGGCGTACGCGTGTACGGGCGCGCGCAGTTGCGCCTGTCCAATAGCGTCTTCCAGCACGGCTTTACCACCAGCACCGATCACAGCGACATCAACGCCGTGCCGGCCCAGGTTCCCGCCCCGGCCAGCCATGCGGCCAATGCGGCGCGCCGCCTGTCCGGCCTGCGCTACCTGCGTACGGGCGATCCGCAACTGGAACTGGTGATCGAAAAGGTCAACAAGGTATTGGGGCGCGATATTCCCATCCTCGTCATGGGAGAGACAGGCACCGGCAAGGAATTGCTGGCGCAAGCCATCCACAACGACTCGCCACGGGCCATGGGACCATTTATTGCTGTCAATTGCGCGTCGATCCCGGAAACCCTGATCGAATCGGAACTGTTCGGCTATGAAGACGGAGCATTCACGGGCGCACGCAAGAAAGGGGCCATCGGCAAGATCCTGCAAGCCAATGGCGGCACCCTGTTTCTCGACGAAATCGGCGACATGCCCTTCGGCTTGCAGGCGCGGCTGTTGCGCGTGCTGCAGGAACGCATGGTCACGCCGCTGGGCAGCAGCAAATCGATCACGGTGAATGTGGAACTCATTTGCGCCACGAATCACAACTTGCGCGAACGCATGGCCAAGGGACTGTTCCGCGAAGACTTGTATTACCGCCTCAACGGCCTGGTGGTGAAACTGCCGCCCCTGCGCGAGCGCACGGACCTCGACACGGTCGTGAAGAAAATCCTCGCGACGGAAGCGCCCGACACGCGCTACACGGTGGCGCCGGACATCCTGCGCCTGTTCCACCAGCATAAGTGGCCAGGCAACTTCCGCCAGTTGACGAACCTGTTGCGCACGGCCATCGTCATGGCCGGCGACGAGCATGAAATCTGTTTGCGCCACATGCCCGATGATTTCCTCGACGATATTGAGATGACGCAAGCGACTGCCGCCAGCGCCAGCACGGACCGCATGATCGCGGCCGGCGCCAATTTGGAAGAGATGGAGCAAAGCGTGATCCTCAAGTCGCTGGACGCCCACGGCGGTAACGTCTCGGCCACGGCGCGGGCTCTGGGCGTGTCGCGCAACACGATCTATCGCAAGGTGCCGCACCTGAAATAGCCTAGAGTAGACGGGGAAAGCCCGGCGACATCTTGCGCCGGCCCTGCTTGTCGATGGTCATCAGATCGACGCCCTGCATGTGCGCGGCCATCGCATGCGCGCGCGCGGCCCCCGTTACCATGAAGGTTGTCGACAAGCCATCGGCCAGCAAACCCGTGGGCGCCAGCACGGTCACGCTGGCCAGTTCACGCGGCGAATCGCCCTTCGCAGGATCGAAGATATGGTGATGCACGAAGTCGGGCGTGAACGTGCATTCGTAATCGCCCGACGTGGCCACGCTGCGCCCCTCCACTTTCAAGGTGGCCGCCAGAATTTCCGCGTCGCGCGGGTCCTGGATGCCCAAAGTCCACGGGCGCCGCACGGCACGCTGCCCGCGCGCGACGAACTCGCCCGTGTCGAGCAGCGCGTGCCGCACGCCGCGTGCCTGCACGGCCGCCAGCGCCATGTCGGCCGCGTAACCTTGCGCCAGGCCATTCAAGGTCAGCGCCATGCCGGGCTGAAGAAAACGCACTTCCCGGCGATCCCACGCCAGTTGCCGCCAGCCTACCCGCGCCCGCGCCGCGTGGAGCAATGCTTCCGCCGGTAAACTTGCCTGGTCTGCCGCCGCGCGAAACAGCTGCCATAAAGGTTGCACGGTGATATCAAACGCCCCGTCGCTCCATTGCGACAAGGCTTGCGCCTGCGCCAGCACCGTCAGCAGATGGGCATTCGGCCGGGCCAGGCGGCCGTCACGGTTCAACTGAAAGACTTGGCTGGCAGGATTGTAAATGCTCATCAGGTGGTCGATATTCCTGGCCGCATGCAAAGCGTCCTCAATGGCCAGCTCGGCCTGGCGCTGATCGTGATGCAACACGGTGACGGCGATTGTCGTGCCAAACGCCAGGGCGGCACCTTGATAAGGGCGCACGCCGGAGGCCGTGGCCGTGCCGCGCGCCATGCTGCCAGGCATGATCATGCCCGCGAAGCCGGTCACGCTGCCAATGGCAGCGGAAATAAAGGTTCTACGCTGCATTGCTGCTCTCCTTTGCCGTGGCCCGGACAATGGGAATGGTGCGGGCACGCTTGATTTCCAGCATCAAGGGCGCGCATTTTTCATCGCTGGCATAGATCACCACGCAATCCATGCACTGGAAACACTCGCCGTAATCGACTTTTCCGCTCAGCGCGATGGCCTGGTGCTCGCAACGATGGCGGCAAGTCTGGCACGGCGTGCCGCATTCCTTGCGGCGGGGAATCCAGTTGAACAGGCGAAAGCGCCCCAGCAGCGCCAGCGCCGCGCCAAACGGGCACAGGTAGCGGCAAAAGAATTTATAGGAAATACTACTGAGCAACAGCAAGCCCACGGCATATGCGACGAAGGGCCAGGCGCGCACGAAGTTCAGGGTAATGGCCGTCTTGAACGGTTCCAGCTCCACCAGCTTGTCCGTGATCTGGCTGGAAAACATGCTGCTGCCGAGTATGGCCGCCAGCAAGCCATACTTGATCCACTTCAAGCGACCGTCCAGACGCGGCTTGATCTTCCACTGCGGCAAGCGCAGCCACTGCCCCAGCTTGCCAGTGAATTCCTGCAGGGCGCCAAACGGACACAGCCAGCCGCAAAACGTGCCACGCCCCCAGATGAACAAAGTGAGCAATACGAACGCCCACAGGATCACCGTCATCGGGTCGAACAGGAAAAAACCCAGGCTGCGCCCCGCCAGCAGTGCCTGGATGACGCCCGTGATATTGACGATCGATAACTGCCCCTGGGCGTAATAACCGATGAAGGCGATGGTAAACAACAGGAACAGACGGCGGAACCACACGAATTGCCGTCCATCGCGCACCAGGCGTTTCTGCCATGCCAGTGCGCCGGCCAGCAGCGCCAGCCCGGCCAGCAAGATCAACAGTTCAGTCTTGCGCCCCTTCCACGTACCGCGCCAGCCGGCATCGTCGCCTTGCGGCGCCGTATAGAACCCGGCCGGCAGGCGGTAGCTGAAATCCACGTTGCGCGCGATACGTTCGGGATACACGATACCCTTGCTGCGCGTAATCGGCATGGTGAACGCCAGCGGGCTGGCCGCATCGAGCCCCGCCTGGCTGATGACGCGCAATACGGCGATATTGTCCGTCGGCAACGGTCCCGCCTCCGACAAGCTCAATTCCAGGTCTAGGTCGCGCATGTCGATGGGCAAGCCATCCTGCTTGAGCAACAGCCTGTCCGGCACGGTGCCGCGCACGAAATCGTCGCCCAGCACGCTGTAGCGCCCGCGCGACATGACGAGGATGGCGTGGTCGCCCTCGTCCAGCCGGTTGCGCAGCTTGTTCCAGCTGCGTTCCGTCAACAAGTTGCGTCCCACCGTGGGCACGGAGACATAGGCCAGATACAGGTCGATGAACACGCCGTCCGGCTCGCGCTGCGCCTCGGCATCGAGTCCAGCACCATTGCTGCCCGCAAACAGGGTTTCGATGTCCTTGTTGCTCAGGCGCACATGCTGGATCAAGCCTTGCGCCAGCATCTGCGCCACGCTGAGTTTCTCGAATACCTCCATGCGGATGCGGGCGATCTGGTCCGGGTCGCGGCCTTGCGCGAATCCGAGCTTCTTGCGCGACACTTTCAAGGCGGACGCCAGCACGCTCTGGTTGATGATGCGCACGGAGGCCGTCGCCTTCGACACGCCGTCGATATCGGCGTGCGTGGCATCGGCGGCGCGTTTCTTTCTGGCATCGATGGCGATATTTTGCTTGAGCGACAAGCCCTGGTACTGTTTGACGAACTGAAACAATGGCGCTTCACCTAGGCCATCGAGAAACACGGGTTCGTGCTGCGACAGCACGGCCACGTCCAGAAAACTGCCCTGCGGATTGATGGCGATCAACAGGTTGACGGGAACGCCGGAAAAGCCGGGAATCGGCGCCAGGTCCACCGACTCAAACACATAACCGACCAGCTCAGTGGCCGTGGCGTTTTGCTTGAACAGGGGCCAGACGGGCAGCTCGGCTTCCTTCTCGCCGACGACGAGTGGCGCGGGGAAGCGCCGCGCCAGCTCGGCCTTGGTGAGCACGCCGGCCCACGCCTGTCCCAGGATAAACAGGAATAGCCAGCATCCGATGAACAACCGCATTATCCGCATGCACTGTGCTCCGTGCGGCGCCGCAGCTTCCGGCGCCGCATACATTGGTTAGAAGAAAATGATGCCGCCCAGGGACACGCCATTCATCTTCGCTTCGCCGCCCGTAAAGCCTTTCGAGCGCGTCTGGCCCAGCTCGCCTACCAGGGTGATCGCGCTGTTGAGCGAGTAGTACGCACCGAGGGTCAGGTTGGCGTTCGACTTCAAACCGCCCGTGCCGGCCGTGTTGTCGTCGTTCTTGCTGATGCCGTAGGACAAGCCCAGCTTCAGCTTGTCCGTCGTTTTATACGTGCCTTGCAGCAGCCAGTTCTTTGACTTGGTATCGCCCTGGTCCGCATCGGAGAGAATGCCCAATCCCTTGCCGCCCTGGAAGTTGAGCAGCACGCCAGCCGGTCCCATCTGGTAGGAGCCGCCCACTTCCACGCCGCGCATGGTCAGGTCGTCGACGCCAGGTGTTTTCGACGTGAATTTTTGCGACTTCACGCCCAGCCAGGCTTTCAAGCCTTCCTGTACATACGTCAGTTGCGCCTGCACTTGCGGACTGGACTTCGAGGAATAGGTCGAGCCTGCCACGATGGGCGTGTCCGACACGGGGCTGACCAGCGCCACGTCGGCGCCAAAGCCGCCCGACTTCGGTGTGCTGTACATGATCTGGCCATAGTTGCCCAGATAGGTATAGCCGGCGCCGATATGGCCCAGGGTCACGCGGCCCCGCTGCGTGGCCTGTACGGGCGCGCCCGAGCCCAGCAAGGTCATGTCGGACAAAATCGCATTCGCGCCGAAGATGCCGTAGTCGCGGCCCAGCTTGAAAGTGCCCATCTGCTCATTGCCAAACGTAAAAAAGGCCTGGCGCACATCGACCACGCTGTTCTGGCTGATGGCACTGTCCGTGGCCGTCGAGTTGTAGATGCCGATCAAGGCTTTCACGTCGTACTCGCCCAGGCGCGAGCTTGCCGAGGTGATCAAGCCGTTCGGCAACAAGCCGTTGCCGATGGTCGTGCGGTCCTTCTCTCCGCCGCAGCCGAGCGCCTGGCCGCCCAGCGCCAGCCCGCCCACCGCATCGCCCGAACACGATACTTGCGTGTAATAGGCGTTGACGATGCCGCCCACCGACACGGTCCAGTCGCCAGCCTTGATATCGACGGCTTGCGCCTGCCCTAGCGCTGCGATTGTCATGACACCCACGCTCCCCAGCTTGATCAATGTGTTCATTGCTTCTCCTCTTTCTTCTCTGTTTTTAGTGTGCACACCAATGATTGATGTACCTCAAGCTTTGGCAATAAGCATGCCCAGCACGGTTCACAGGGAAAAAGAGAAAAAGCGCATATAAGGTGTGCAGCGGCGGATCAATGGCCGCTGGCGTTGTTCCTTTTTTGACCGCCGGCACATTGATCGAGCGCCGGCGTAAACAAAAAACTGACGGCCTGGGCCGTCAGCAAAAAGAAAACGCCCGGCGGACAGGGAGACGCCCATCCGAGTGGCCCGGGCGCTTCGCCCCGTTACTTCGACGCCAGCTTGAAGACCCACACGGAACCGCCTTGTTCCAGGAAGTTGACCTTCTTCGCCACTTCGCCGCCCCACAGCGGCACGGCGCCGCCCCAGCCGGAAACGACGGCCACGTATTGCGTGTCGCCATCCTGCCAGGTGACGGGCGGCGCCACGACGCCGGAGCCCGTCTGGAATTTCCACAGCTCCTTGCCCGTCTTCGCGTCGACGGCTTTCAGGAAGCCTTCCGGCGTGCCGTAGAACACCAGGTTGCCTGCCGTACTCATCACCCCGCCCCACAGCGGCGCGTTGTTCTTGATTTCCCAGACGATCTTGCCCGTCTTCGGATCGACGGCGCGCATGGCGCCGATGTAGTCGTCAAACAGAGGCTTGATGGTGAAACCGGCACCGAGGAAGGCGCCGCCCTTCTTGTAGCTGATCGGCTCGTTCCAGATATCCATGCCCCATTCATTCGCCGGCACGTAGAACAGCTTGGTTTGCGGCGAGTAGGCCATCGGCATCTGGTTTTTTGCCCCGAGGAAAGCGGGCGCGGCAAACACGGTCGTGCCCTTCTTGCCTTCTTCTCCCTTGGTCGGGTCGCCAGGGCGGCCGGCGGGAATGAAGTTCGGCCGGCCCGTCTTCAGGTCGATGCTGCTGGCCCAGGTGATTTTCTTGACGAACGGAAAGGCGTTCTGCAGCTTGCCATTGGCCGCATCGATGACGTAGAAGAAGCCGTTGCGGTCGGCCTTGCCGCCGTAGCGCTTGCCATCCATATCGAAGGTGACGAACTCGTTGGCACCGTCGAAATCCCAGGCGTCGTTCGGCGTATTCTGATACGCCCATTTGATCTGTCCCGTTTTCACGTCGAGCGCCACGGTGGACGACGAGTACAGGTTGTCGCCGGGACGCAGATGGCTGTTCCATGGCGCCGGGTTGCCGGTGCCAAAGTACGCCAGCTTGGTTTGCGGATCGTAGGTGCCGCCCATCCACGTCGAGGCGCCGCCCGTTTTCCACAGGTCGCCTGGCCAGGTCTTGTTCACGGTGCCGGACACACCGTTATCGATGGCCTTGCCATCCTTGTCGTAACGGTGGCCCATATGGCCTTCCACCGTGGGACGGCTCCACACGAGGTCGCCCGTCATCGGATTGCGCGCCTCGACCCGGCCGACGATGCCGAATTCCCCGCCCGACACGCCCGTCAGCAGCAAGCCTTCGGCGATCAGCGGCGCCGCCGTCATCGAGTAGCCGGCCGCATAATCGTCAACTTTCTCCTTCCAGACGATCTTGCCCGTGTTCTGGTCCAGCGCCACCAGGTAGGCGTCCAGCGTGCCGAAGATCACCAGGTTGCCGTACAGGGCGGCACCGCGGTTGACCACGTCGCAGCAGGGCATGATGCCGTCCGGCAAGCGATGCTCATACTTCCACAGCTTGGCGCCCGTTTTCAAGTCAACGGCAAAGATACGCGAATACGATGCCGTGACGAACATCTTGCCGTTATGAATCAGTGGCTGCGATTCCTGGCCCCGCTGTTTTTCGCCGCCGAACGAGAACGACCAGGCCGGCACCAGCCTGGCCACGGTCTTGTCATTGATTTGCGTCAATGGCGAATAGCGCTGCCCTTGCGTGCCCATGCCGAACGACAGCACGCTGGACGGATTCTTCGCCGTGCTGTCGAGCATGGCGGTGGTGACATTGCCCACGTCGGCCGCCTGGACCAGCGATGCCAAACCCAAACCGATGAGTATCCCCATGATTTTTTTCTGCACAATCATCTCCCTCTGTTTTATTAGTATGTGTGTGTATCAAGTCTTGCGGTATTCATGCGGCTGGGCATGCAACAAGGCGCACTCTTCATCGGTGAACAGGCGTGAGCGCGTCAAGAAGCGCTTGCCCGTACCGTTGTCGAGTGAAAACATGCCGCCATTGCCATCGACCACATCGATAATCAACTGGGTATGCTCCCAGTACTCGAATTGCTCGAGTCCCATGTAGAACGGTGTGCCATTCAAATTGCCGAGATAAATGTCGGTGTCGCTGACATCGAACTCGCCCAGCGCATAGCACATGGGCGCACTGCCGTCGCAGCAGCCGCCGGACTGGAAAAACATCAGCGGGCCGTGACGCTGGCGCAACTTGTCCATCATTTCCAGCGCCGCATCGGTGGCGACCACCCTGGCAATTGCTGCACTCATGGCATCCCTTTCTGCGCGCCGCGCCTGGTTGAACAGGCGCGGCGCCTGTTGCCGGTTTAGAAGAAGCCCAGCGCTTTCGGGCTATAGCTCACCAGCAAGTTCTTCGTTTGCTGGTAGTGGTCGAGCATCATCTTGTGGTTTTCGCGGCCGATGCCCGATTGCTTGTAGCCGCCGAACGCGGCGTGGGCCGGGTACAGGTGGTAGCAATTGGTCCACACGCGGCCCGCCTGGATGGCGCGTCCCATGCGGAAGGCGCGCGAACCGTCGCGCGTCCACAGGCCGGCGCCCAGGCCGTACAGGGTGTCGTTGGCAATCGCCAGCGCGTCGGCCTCGTCCTTGAAGGTGGTCACGGAGACGACCGGTCCGAAAATTTCTTCCTGGAAGATGCGCATCTTGTTGTTGCCCTTGAACACGGTCGGACGCACGTAGTAGCCGCCTTCCAGGTCGCCCGCCTGCGTGTTGCGCTCGCCGCCGGCCAGCACTTCGGCGCCTTCCTGGCGGCCGATGTCGAGGTAGGACAGGATTTTTTCCAGCTGCTCCTGCGACGCCTGCGCACCGATCATGGTGGACGAGTCGAGCGGATTGCCCTGCTTGATGGCGGCCACGCGCGTCAAGGCCCGTTCGATGAATTTCTCGTAGATCGATTCCTGGATCAGCACGCGCGATGGGCAGGTGCACACTTCGCCTTGATTCAGCGCAAACATCGCAAAGCCTTCCAGGCACTTGTCGAAATACTCGTCGTCCGCATCCATCACGTCTTCAAAGAAGATGTTCGGCGATTTGCCGCCCAGCTCCAGGGTGACGGGAATCAGGTTTTGCGCCGCGTAGCCCATGATCAGGCGGCCCGTGCCCGTTTCGCCCGTGAAGGCGATCTTGGCGATGCGCTTGCTCGACGCCAGCGGCTTGCCCGCTTCCAGGCCGAAACCGTTGATGATGTTCAGCACGCCCGGTGGCAGCAAGTCGCCGATCAGCTCGATCAACACCATGATGGAAGCGGGGGTTTGCTCGGCCGGTTTCAGGACGACGCAATTGCCGGCGGCCAGGGCTGGCGCTAGTTTCCAGACAGCCATCAGGATCGGGAAATTCCACGGAATGATCTGGCCCACGACGCCCAGCGGCTCATGGTAGTGATAGGCATAGGTTTCCGCGTCGATTTGCGCGACGGAACCTTCCTGCGCGCGGATGCAGCCGGCGAAGTAGCGGAAATGGTCGATGGCCAGCGGAATGTCGGCATTCATCGTTTCACGGATCGGCTTGCCGTTGTCGATGGTTTCCGCCGTGGCGATCAGGCTCAGGTTCTGTTCGATGCGGTCGGCGATGCGGTTCAGGATATTGGCGCGCTCGGCAGGTGAAGTCTTGCCCCAGGCCTCCTTGGCGGCATGCGCGGCATCCAGCGCCAGCTCGACGTCTTCCGTCGTGGAACGGGCGATTTCGCAAAACGGCAAGCCGGTGATCGGCGTAATGTTGGGAAAGTATTCACCTTTTACTGGTGCAACGAATTTGCCGCCGATGTAATTGTCATAGCGTTGTTTGAAGGGATTGGCTACGCCCAGTTTGCTGATGTCTGCGAGATTCATGTCGTCCTCTATCGGGTTAATTAGAATGGAGTTACTTAATTAAAATCAAACGTCCTGGTACAGATGGGGTGAGTACACGCAGTCTTCCGCAAATGCCGTGCCAGCTCGCCATCCCCCTACCCAACTTAGCGGGTTTTACCTCTGTTGCAAGGGCCTGGTGGCGATATCGGCGGGTTCAATTGCTGCCGTAGCACGCCATCGCCGCTGCACAATGGAACAGGTGTACCAGACTGGAACACCTGTTCCTGTATCGCTACCGAATCACCACGCCCCATGGCAATTCGCCCACGGCGATATCGGCCACCTTGCGCGCGCTGGCCGTATCGATGACGGAAATGCTGTTCGAACGGCCGTTGGCCACGTACAGCTTGGCCCCGTCGGGCGTGATGGCCATGTTCCACGGGCGCTTGCCAACGGGAATGGTGGCCGTCACCTGCTTGCTGGCCGTATCGATCACCATCACCGTGCCGTCCGTGCCGTTCGAGACATACACTTGCCTGCCGCCGGGATGGACCACGATGCCGTTGGCATTCTTGCCGGCTGGAATGGTGGCAATCGCCTGGCGCGCCGCCATGTCGATCACATACACGGCATTGACCAGTTCGCACGCCACGTAGGCGCGGCCGGAATCGGGGCTGAAGCCGATGCCGCGCGGACGCAAGCCCACGGCGATGGACGCCACCTGGCGGCGTTGCGCCACGTCGATGACATCGACTTGCTCGGCCTCTTCCGCGCTGACCAGCAGCCAGCGCCCATCGGGGCTGAACACGGCATGTTCCGGATTGCGTCCCTGCACCTTGATGTCGGCGAGCAAGACGCCAGTGTGGCCATCGAGCAAGGCCACGCTATTGTTTTCCTCGACGGCCACGGCCACGTAATGACCGTCCCGGGAAGCGCTGACGCCTTCGGGCGACTTGCCCAGCGTGACTGTGCGCATGGCCGTGCCGGTCGCGTTATCGATCAGCAGCAAGGCGCTGCTGGCCGCGTCCGTGACAAACAATTGCTGTCCGGTGGGATCGGCGGCGATGCCGCGCGGACGCTTGCCTGCGGCGATCTGGCGCACCACCTGGTCGGTCGCCGTGTCGATCACGCTCAAGGTGCCCGATTTTTCATTGGGAACATAAGCAAAGGGAGCGGCCTGGAGGGCCGTGCTGAAGAGCGCAGGCAGCAGCCAGCACATCTGGCGCAAGCGCGGGAAGAAGTTGGGCATAATCACCTTTTCAATGGCAAAACACAGGAAAAGCGCGCGGTAGCGGCGCATCTGATAATTGCTGCATGCAAACGCCGTGCCACTGACACGCGTATAATTTCCGCCCACCAATGGAGACATGGCAGGCATATTGCTTGATACAACTAGGCAGACCTGTGCCGCGCACGCGCTCAAGCAGGCTTTTATTCACATTGGAGAATCCGCATGCAGCATCGTTTCCGCCTGAACACCATCGCCAGCCTGTTTGTCGCCGGCAGCGCCACCCTCGCCCCCCACGTCTTTGCAGCCGAGCCCGCTGACTTGGCCGCCGGGCAACTCATGGAGACGGTGGTCGTCAGCGGCAGCCGCATCGCCCATCCCAGCCAGGAAGTGCCGGCCTCGATCGACGTCGTCGACAGCGCCCGCATCCAGGATGGCCAGATCCGCGTCAACGCCTCGGAAGCGCTGGCCGCCGTGCCTGGCCTGGTCGTGCAAAACCGCCAGAACTACGCGCAAGACTTGCAGATCTCGTCGCGCGGCTTCGGCGCCCGCTCGGCCTTCGGCGTGCGCGGCGTCAAGCTGATCAGCGATGGCATTCCCGCCAGCATGCCCGACGGGCAAGGCCAGGCCGCCACCTTCAACCTCGATACGGCCGAGCGCATCGAAGTGCTGCGCGGGCCGTTTTCTGCCATCTACGGCAACCATTCGGGCGGCGTGATCCAGTTGTTTTCCAAGGATGGGCAAAATCCTCCGTCCGTCGAACTGAACGTGACGGGCGGCAGCTTCGGCACCAGCAAGGTGGACCTGTCGGCGCAGGGCCAGGCAGGCGGCATCGGCTACGTGCTCGACGGTTCGCGCTTCCGCACGGACGGCTTCCGCGACCACAGTGCCGCCACGCGCGAACAGGCGTTCGGCAAGATCACGGTCAAGCCGAATGCGGACAGCAAGCTGACCATCGTCGCCAACAGCCTGCACCAAGGCAATACGCAAGATCCGCTGGGCGCCACCTGGGCCACGTTTGCGCGCGATCCGCGTGCCGGCGAAATCGACGCCACCGATACGCAAAACCCGAAGCGCACCCTGGCTGAGCGCTACAACACGCGCAAGAGCATCGACCACCAGCAAATCGGCGCCACCTACGAGCAGTCGTTCGGCGAAGACCGCCTGCACGTGACGGCCTACGGCGGCAACCGCGACGTGATCCAGTACCAGGCATTCACCAAGGGTTTCCAGGCACCGGCCAGCCATTCGGGCGGCGTGGTCGACTTCCAGCGCCAGTTCTATGGCATCGACACCAATTGGCTGCACGTCAGCCAGTTGGCGGGCGGCAAGCTGAGCACCACCATCGGCATCGATTACGGCCGCTCCAGCGATGACCGTACCGGCTATGAAAATTACATCGGCAACACATTTGGCGTGAAGGGCAAGCTGCGCCGCGACGAGCAGGATGTCGTTTCCAGCCTCGATCCGTATATCCAGGCGGAATGGCAGAGCGGGCCATGGATGCTCAGCGCAGGTTTGCGCTACAGCAAGATGAAAGTGTCGGTCAACGACCATTTCCTCGGCAATGGCGACGACAGCGGCAGCCTGGAATTCAGCCACACGACGCCTGTGCTGGGCCTGCTGTATAAACTGACGCCCAACGTCAACGTGTATGCCAGCGCCGCGCGCGGTTTCGAAGCACCCACCCTGAACGAACTGTTTTACTCGGGCACGGGCGGCGGCTTCAATTACCAGCTGAAACCGGCCACCAGCACCAACCTGGAAGCGGGTATCAAGGCCAGGATCGCCAACAACACGCACGTGAACGCAGCCGTGTTCCAGATCAAGACCAACGATGAACTGGTGGTCGACAGTTCCAGCGGCGGGCGCACCAGCTACCGCAATGCAGGCAAGACCTTGCGCCAGGGCATGGAAGTATCGCTGGATTCCAGCCTGCCGTATGGTTTCACGACAAAAGTGGCGCTGACCAGCCTGCACGCCGTGTATGACCAGGCGTTTGGCAGCGTGCGCGAAGGCAGCCGCTTGCCGGGCGTGCCCAGTGCCAACCTGTTCGCGGAACTGGCCTGGAAAGATACGCTGGACCGTTTCGGCGCGGCAGTGGAAAGCGTGGCCAGCAACCAGGTCTACGCGGAAGACAGCAACAGCGAAAAACCGGCGCCCGGCTACACGGTGTTCAATGCCCGCTTCAACGCCAAACAAAACGTAGGGAATTGGCGCTTCAAAGAGTTTGCCCGCCTGAACAATCTTTTCGACAAAACCTACGTGGCCTCCGTCATCGTCGGCGACAGCAACAAGCGCTACTATGAAGCGGCGCCGGGCCGTAACTGGTTGTTGGGTGTGAGCGCCCAATACTCCTTTTAAGAACACCTGAGAAAAAGTCCATGGCGGCGTTGCATTGCCTGGCCGTACTATTCGTACTGCCTGCGGCAATGCGCCTTGCCCTGAACATTTTTCAGGCGTTCTCATGAAAAAGCCCGCGCCTCTTCCGAAGCGCGGGCTTTTACCATTCAGCATAGTCTGCTACGGCCGCGCTTCCTTCACGCCATACTTCTCAAAGATGGCTTTCAATTCGCCGCTGGCCGCCATCTCGTTCATGGCCGCCTGCAGTAACTTGGCTACATCGAGCTGTTGCTTGCTGACGGCCAGACCCACGGCCCAGCCGGCACGCGGCAAGCGGGCGAACGCCACTTCGCTCAAGGGGAAAGCGGGATCGCTTTTGAGCACCGACTCGATTTCCGAACGGTTGGCCAGCACGGCGTCGAGCTTGCCTGCTTGCAATTGCTGCAAGGCTTCGGCGGCGGTATCGAAGATGCGCACATCGTCGCGGTACTTGCCATTGTCTTCCCCGAGCATCAGCATGGCCGCGATCGACACCTTTTCCACGCCGATGCGCTTGCCAGCCAGCGAGGCGACACCATCGAATTGCGGCACGGCTTGCGCGCTGCGCGCCAAGCGCACGGTTTCCACGTAGTACGGCGCGAAGATCTCGACCTTGTCGTTATCCGCCATCAACTTCTTGTCGACCGGCACGTGCAGCATCACGTCGGCAGGGCCATAGCCGAGGTAATGCCCCTTCCACACCATATTGCGCAAATCATCGTTGAGGTTTTCGCCGGCGGGAAATGGCAGCAAGCTCAGTTTCAAGCCCAGCTTTTTCGCCAGCGCTTCGGCAATGTCGATATCGATGCCCGTGCCCTTGTCGGAAAACGGCGCGAACTCGTTGTACACCGCCACTTTCAGGCTGCCCGACTGCTGCACTTTCTGCCAGTCGGCACGCGCCGGCGCGGCGGCGCACAGCGCCAGGCAAGCGAGCGACAGCATTGCGCGCGTGCCCCGGAGTTGAAATGAACGCATGGGACTCCTTCGTGATCAATTCGGCTTAATTGGACTCGCGGCGGGTTTCCAGATAGGTCTTGATGGCCCACATGGCTTCCTGGTTGAACACGCCTTCGAACGGCGGCATGTACACGGCGCCATTACGCACTTTACCGTGGCGGATAGTCGCCAGGAAATAATTGTCCGTTTCCTTGTAGCAAGCCTGTTTCTTTGTCTCATTCTTGATACCGAAGCAATCGCGGTCCAGCTGGCGCAAGTCCGGCGCGATGCCGCCGGAGATGGCTTCAATGCCGTGGCAGCGGGCGCAATTCTGGTTGTAGGCGGACGTCCCCACCGTCAGGGCCAGTTTGTTGCCCCGATATGGGTTTTGTTCGAGCCACTTGTCGCCCACCTTGGGTAAACCCGTGGTGTCGACACCTTGCGGCGTGACATTGCCATGCGCATAAGCTTGCGGCAAGGTCAGCAGGGAAGTGAGGGCAACGGCGCCGGCGGCGGCCACGCCGAGCAGGGTGCGGATGGAATAGGTCATGCTGGTCTCCTTGGTTTTTTTAGTGAATATCCAAAGAAGAGCAAATGCCATGCCATGCTTGCGTGCCCCACATCTGGCTGCCCATGTATCAATTTGGAACAGCTGCAACAGGTATTTGTGTCACCGCGTACGTCAGGCGGCGGCCACCGTGCAGATGCTGGCCCGCTCCTGCTGCTCGAAAGTAATACGCACGGGTAAAAATCTGGCAATCACTTCCGCATTCGTCAGCGCATGCTGCGACACCTTGTTGCAGCTGAAAGTACCTCCACCGGCCAGCGCCATGGGCAGCAAGAGCTGGTCGGCCAGGTGCTCGCCCACGGCCGCGTCCGTCTTGAGATAAGCGCGCACCTCGTTCAACAGGCGCTTGGCCACGGATTCGGCCAGCAAGGACTTTTCGCCGAACGACGTAAATACTTCCGTGACGTGTTCATGCTCCAATGTCAGCAGCAAGACGTTGCCCGGGCCCTGCTCCGCCGGCAAGCCGACGATGCGCAGCTGCTTGCCGCTCCACCCCATGCCGTCGGCGACGCGCTCGAGCTCGCGCTGCGCCACGTTCACATGCACGCCGGCCACCACGCTTTCCGCATACCCGGTCTTCCGCTCGCCGCGCTGCAGCAGTGAAATGGGCCGCAAGCGCTGGCACGGTTGCACCGCGGCAATCACTTCGCCGCCGCCCGCGGGATGAAAGCCATAGCGCTGCTGCGTAATCTCTACCTCGGCGCCCATCTGTTCCAGGATGCGGCCATACGCGCGCTGCAGGAAATGCACGGGCGGCGCCATGGCATTGTGCGTGCCGCCGCTGATGCGCACGGTGGACGGCCCATCCGCATGCAGCAGGGCCGGCAGCAGGGTTTGCAGTACCAGGGTGCAACTGCCGGCACTGCCGATGGCAAAGCGGTAATCGCCGCCGCGTATGGCGCCAGGCACGAATTCCAGGCTGGCTGCGCGCAGCGCCACCGGCGTCGTGCGCGCCCCGCAAATGGCCGCCGCCGCTTGCACGGCCAGCAAATGCTGGCGCAGCAAGCCGGGCTTGTCCCGTCCCGCGCGAATGTTAATCAGCCGGAACGGCTGCCCCGTAATCATCGACAGGCTCAGCGCCGAGCGCAAAATCTGTCCACCGCCTTCACCTTGCGCTCCATCAATTTCTATCATCTCTACTTTCTCTCTGTTAACCTTTGACGCAAACGACCTGCTTCAGGATATGCACCACGTCAACCAGCTCGCGCTGCGCCAGCATCACCGCATCGATATCCTTGTAGGCCATCGGAATTTCATCGATCACGTTCTCATCCTTGCGGCATTCCACGCCTTGCGTGGCGCGGATCTGGTCGGCCAGGTTGAAGCGCCGCTTCGCTTCCGTGCGGCTCATCGTGCGTCCCGCACCGTGGCTGCAGCTATGGAAACTGTCCGCATTACCCTTGCCGCGCACGATAAAACTCTTCGCGCCCATGGAACCGGGAATGATCCCCAGCTCGCCGGCGCGGGCCGAGACGGCGCCCTTGCGCGTGACCAGCACGTCCTTGCCGAAGTGGTGCTCCTTCTGCACATAGTTATGGTGGCAGTTGACGGCTTCCACGTGCGTCTGGAACGGTTTATGGATGACGGTGCGCACGGCCGTGATCAGGTTTTGCATCATCACTTCGCGGTTGTTGCGCGCGAAACGCTGGGCCCAGCCCACCGCTTCCACGTAATCGTCGTAATGCTGCGTGCCTTCGGCCAGATACGCCAGGTCCTGGTCGGGCAGGTTGATGAAGTGGGTACGCATATCCTGCTTGGCCAGTTCGATGAAATGCGTGCCGATGGCATTGCCCACGCCGCGCGAACCGGAATGCAGCATGAACCATACAGAGCCCTGTTCATCGAGACAGACTTCGACGAAGTGATTACCGCTACCCAAAGTTCCCAGGTGACGATAATTGTTCGTGTTTTTCAGCTTGGGCGTTTTCAGGCAGATCGCATCGAATTCATCCTTCAGCTGCAGCCAAGCGGCGTCGACCACCGAGGGCGGCGTATGCCAGGAACCTTCGTCGCGGCCGCGGTGACCGCGCGTCTTCGGCGACATCCCGTGCGGAATGGCGCGCTCGATGGCGCTGCGCAGCGGCCCCAGGTTATCAGGCAGATCATTCGCCGTCAGCGTGGTTTTCGCCGCCATCATGCCGCAACCGATATCCACGCCCACGGCCGCCGGAATCACGGCACCCAGGGTAGGGATCACGCTGCCGATGGTCGACCCTTTACCCAGGTGGACATCGGGCATGACGGCGATATGCTTGTAGATGAACGGCAGGGTCGCCGTGTTGCGCAATTGTTTTTTGGCCGCTTCTTCGACAGGCACGCCACGCGTCCACATTTTCACTGGACGGCTGCCTTCGGTATGCAGAACTTCGTATTCTTCGTTTTTCATCGCTATGCTCTTCTTCTATTGTATAGGGGGTGATGACAAGGATTGGTGAAACATTGCCGACGCATCGGCTCTGGATGTAGTTCCACCGGCATTCATCAGTACGACAACCCGACAAGGGGGACAGGATTTTCTGCCAGGCGCACTGCGGCTGGCAGGCCGGTTTGACACGGCTGATCGATGTAATCCTGTCGGCATTCGGGGTACTGCGGCGCATGACAAGCCTGGACAGGACGTCTCTTATGTAGTCTTGTCCGCATTCATGCGCTTTACTTCAACAACTTGGTGCCGCGATATCGATGGCGGCGATTTCTCCCACCCAGTGGACCGGGTCCAGCTGTCCCGCGGCAAAGGCGGCGATGATCCTGAATACGTCGTCGGAAAAACCGCCGATATTCAGGATATCCTCGCGCTCCATCGCCTGGGTCGTGGCGTGCGGCGAAATATCGATGCATACCAGCTTTGCCTGCGGATTACGCTGCTTGAAGACATTCCACTGTCCCATCGTCGCCGTGGCGCCCCTGCGCTTCGCGTCGATCCACGATTCGTTATCGGACACATAGATCACCAGGTCGGCCAGCTCCTTCCTGCCATTCATGCGCAGCAGGGGCGCGCTGCAATTGGTGCCGCCACCGCCGATGGCCGCCAGCCTGGCCGCATTCGCCATCACGCTGTCATCGGCGCCAAGTGCGCACTGCACCACGTTGTGCTCGAACGGCAGCACCACGGCGTCCGGATTCTTGCGCAGCATGGCTGCCGCCACCAGGGCAGCCACGTCGATGCAGCGCACGTTCGAGGTGGCGCTGCCGCGAAAACCGCTGACGGGCGAGGCCATCGAGCCGGAAACGTCGGGACACACCACCACCTTGCCGGCAATCCGCGGCACGTTCGCCAGCGATATTTCCAGCGCCTGTTCCAGCGCATCGCGCACGACGGCCGGCACGTTCTCGCCGGCCGCCATGTACGCCGACATCAGCTGGTAGGGAAACACGCGCGAGCTGGCGATCGCCTCGGGATCGCGCAGCTTGGCGGCGATCAGTTCCGGCATGCCGGCGATGTCGTACACGCCATGGCGGGCAAAGGTATTCAGATTCATGCGCACCATCTGCCAGCCGCCCTGGCGCGCGATCTGCGCCCAGCTTTCCGCGTTCAGGGGCAGCGCCGTCAGCATCTGGAACGGCACTGCCGGTATCGGCTGCGCAGGATCGGCCTTGTATGCCTCGAATGCGGCCAGTGCCGGCGGCAAGGCATCGCGTTGGTATTCCTTGCCGATCAGCCAGGCAAAGAATGCCTCCCGCCACGCTGCCTGCGGTTTCGGGTGCACCATCTTCACCACGTCGGCCAGCGACGGCGCATTGCCCACGGCAGCGGCCAGCAAGGCCTGCTCGGATGCGTTGTTCAACCAGGCTTGCACCAGCTTTTTCGGACGCGATCCCAGCGACTTGCGGCCCACGGCGCCCGAACGCATGATCTGCACGAAGTTGCGCAGCATCCTGCCGTTGTTAATCACGCGCTGGAAGGCCTGCGTCAATTCTGCAGCGCCCTGCCCCGCCAGCACGGCCACCAGCAAGGCCGGCATGTCTTTCATATAGCCCCGCTCGCGGCAGTACACGGCCGTTTGCGCGATGAAGGCTGGTTCGACGGCCTTGCACAGTTCCAGTACCATCGCCAGCTGCGCTTCCGCGCTGGCATAGAACGTCGTGTTCAGGCAGCCGGTGGCCGCGTATTGCGCCAGCTGATGCCGGGGCGTCAGCGCATAGGCCGGCGCGCCTTCGGCATTGCGTGCCAGTGCCGATGGCAAGGCCGCGGTCTGTTGTGCGCTCTGGAATAAGTGGGCGTTGGCCATTTTTCGTTCCTCTCTGCTCTCTACGTTTATCTCGTTGGTATCTCCTCTATTGCAAACGCCGTGCCAGCTTTCAATATTTCCTCAAACATTTCCATAAACCATTGATTTCATTAAATAATATTTTCACGTAAGCTGTGCGTTGAAAATATCCCTGCCACGGTGATTTGGAATACAATTATCTTTTAAGATAAATATTTATCCCAACTATGCAAGCAAAACGTACCGTCGTCATCGGTTTTCTCGGCACACAGCTCGACAATGGCAGAGGAGCGGCGCGCTGGGAAAAGTGGCGCCCCAGCGTCGCCCTGACCCAGCACGAAGACAAGATCATCGACCGCTTTGAGCTGCTGTACGCCGGCGAGCAGTTTGCCAGCCTGGTGCGCCAGGTATCGCAGGACATCGCCAGCGTCTCGCCTGAAACAAGGCTGGTCGCCCATGAACTACCCATCAGCGATGCCTGGGATTTTGAGGACGTGTACGGCGCGCTCTACGATTTTGCCAACAGCTACGCCTTCGATCCGGACAAGGAGGAGTACTGGATCCACATCACCACTGGCAGCCACGTGGCGCAAATCTGCATGTTCCTGATGACGGAAGCCCGCTATTTCCCGGGCCGCCTCGTGCAGACGTCGCCGCCAAAACGGCAGGCCGCCGGCAATCCGGGCAACTACACGCTGATCGACCTCGATCTGTCGCGCTACGACCAGATCGCCCAGCGCTTTACGCGCGAGCAGGCCGAGGGCGTGGCCTTCCTGAAGTCCGGCATCGCCACGCGCAATGCGAAGTTCAACAGCATGATCGAGGAAATCGAACGCGTCGCCATCAAGTCGCGCGCACCCATGCTGCTGATGGGACCTACCGGTGCCGGCAAGTCCTTTCTTGCGCGCCGCATCTATGAACTGAAAAAATCGCGTCACCAGATCGACGGAAAATTCATCGACCTCAATTGCGCCACCCTGCATGGCGATGGCGCAGCCTCTACCTTGTTCGGCCATATCAAGGGGGCATTCACGGGCGCCGGCGCGGATCGGCCAGGCTTGCTGCGCAGCGCGAACAAGGGCTTGCTGTTTCTCGATGAAATCGGCGAGCTGGGACTCGATGAACAGGCGATGCTGCTGAAAGCCATCGAAGAAAAACGCTTCTTTCCTGTTGGCGCCGATACGGAAGTGCAAAGCGACTTCCAGCTGATCGCCGGCACCAACCGCGATCTGGGAAAAGAAGTGGCCGCCGGCCGCTTCCGCGAAGACCTGTATGCACGCATCAACCTGTGGACGTACGAATTACCGGGTCTGGCGCAGCGGCCGGAAGACATCGAACCGAACCTCGACTACCTGCTGGCGCAGTACGGTGCGGAGACGGGCGAAAGAGTGCGCTTCAACAAGGAGGCACGCGAGCGCTTCTTGCGCTTCGCCAGCTCGCCATCGGCCCGCTGGAGTGGCAATTTCCGCGATTTGTCCGCTGCTGTCACCCGCCTGGCCACCTTGTCGGAAGCAGGCCGCATCACGGACAAAGTCGTCGACGATGAAGTCGCACGCCTGAAGCGCCTGTGGCAGCATTCTGATGGTCCGTCGACAGACAACGTGGATCTAGCAGACATCATGGGAGCGGAAGCGGTCGCGCAACTCGACCTGTTGATGCGCTGCAGCTGCAGGCCGTGATCAAAGTCTGCCGGCAGTCGAACAATATGTCCGATGCGGGCCGCAAGCTGTATGCCGTATCGCGTGATGCGAAAGCCAAGCCGAATGATGCCGACAGGCTGAAAAAATATCTGACGAAATTTGGCGTGAACTGGGAAGACGTGAGCAGATAGAACCTGCAGCACGCATCCGGGTAAGTTGGCGATGACACCTTGGCGTTGGCGCTATCGAGGGTCTGACCGTCCGTCGGCGCAGCTCGGCGTAGGTCGGCTTAGCGCAGCGTAAGCCGACAACCACCCGCAGCACCCCGCAAAACCGCCAGACGAAAAAAAACCCGCCAATTGCTTGACGGGTTTTTCTCTTACTGCGAATAACAAGCCTGACGATAAC
>NZ_JBWKUN010000015.1:0-8020 GCF_059420865.1 Janthinobacterium sp. GW821-FHT03C10
GCGCCGATGATAGTGCTGCAACCAGTGTGAAAGTAGGTTATCGTCAGGCTTGTTATTCGCAGTAAGAGAAAAACCCGATCAGCCATGGTCGGGTTTTTTTCGTCTGGTGGTTTTGTGTCGGTGCTTGTCGGCTTACGCTGCGCTAAGCCGACCTACGCCGATCCGCCGACCGACGCTCAGTGTGAGGGGGCCGACCCCCGCTGTTCAGCAGGCGAAAAAAAGGCAGCGCTGCGCGCTGCCTTTGTGCGTTCTGCCATCAGCAGCTATTCGGTGCCGCCGATAACGTTAATGCCTGCCTGGGCAGCCCATTGCGTCATATCGTTACGCTTGATGGCCGAGGCCATGAGATCTGGAAACAGATCGGGAGTGCAGGCGAAGCAGGGCGCGCCCATGGCTGCGAGCCGGGCCGCGTTGTGATGGTCATACGAAGGTGCGCCATTGTCATCCAGGGCCAGCAAGACGATGACTTGTACGCCGCTGACCAGCAAACTGGCTGCCCGCGCCAGCATTTCCTTGTTATTGCCTCCTTCATACAGATCGCTGATCAGCACAAAAATCGTCTCTTGCGGACGCGTCACCACACCCTGGCAATACGCGAGCGCACGATTGATATCCGTGCCGCCGCCCAACTGCGTGCCGAACAGCACGTCAACGGGATCGGCCAGCAATGGCGTCAGGTCGACCACTGCCGTATCAAACACCACCACTGATGTGGAGACAGCTTTGATGCTGGCCAATACTGCGGCAAATACGCTGGCATATACTACGGATGGCGCCATCGAGCCGCTCTGATCGATACACAGCACGATGTCGCGCAGCGACTGTCCTTTGCGCCCGAAGCCGATGCGGGTAGCCGGTACGATCGTCCGATAGTCCGGCTGGTAATGTTTAAGATTGGCACGTATCGTGCGCAGCCAGTCGATTTCATTGTGGCGCGGCCGCATATTGCGTACGGCACGGCTCAGGCTACCTGCCACGGCCTGGCGCAGCGGCGCAGCCAGCTTGCGTTCCAGTTCTTGCACGACCCGGCTGACCACTTGGCGCGCCGTAGCCTTGGTCTTGTTTGGCATGATGCGGTTCAGGCTGAGCAGGGTGGCGACCAGATGCACGTCCGCTTCCACCGCTTGCAGCAGTTCCGGCTCCAGCAACATTTGCTGCAAGCCCAGGCGTTCGAGTGCATCTTTCTGCATGACTTGCACGACGGAGGAGGGAAAATACTGACGGATGTCGCCGAGCCAGCGCGCCACATTCGGCGCCGACGCCGACAAGTTTCCGCCGCGTCCACCCGCCGCTCCCTGGCCGTAGACGGATTCCAGCGTGCGGTCCATGGCCAGGTCGGCCTGGCTCAAGGCGATCTCGTCCTGTTGATCGGTTTTGCCCAATACCATGCGCCAGCGGCGCGCGGCTTCACCGGTCTTGATTGCATCGTTCATGCATGCTCCTGCGCCGGCGTGGAATCCAGCAATAATCGTAAGGTGGGCAAGATGCGCCGCGCCCGTGTTTCGTCCAGTGGCATGCTTGCCGATAGCGGAACCTGCGTGCCGCCGCCCTGGCTGGCGCGTTCCGATAACTGGCGCTTCTCGGGTGCGGCAAAGCTGCCGAAAGTGCGGCGTAGCAAGGGCAGCAGTTCGATGAAGGTATCGGCCGCCAGGCCGGCCAGCCAGGCATCGATCAGGCGCCACAATTCGTCATTGTGTATCAATAAAGTGCCGCTGCCATGCAAAAAGCCTTCCAGCCAATGGGCGCTGCTCAAGGGCGGCAGCGCATGGGAGCAGCGCAAGGCCAGCGCGCTTGCCGTCCTCTCCATGCTCCAGTGGCCCTGCTCGTTGAGGGCGCGCGTGCAGCGCCCGGCCAGCAGTGCGTGCGTGGCGTCGTACAAGGCCGCCTGTTCCAGCGCCGCAAACCAGCTTGCCTGGTAATCGGCCCGTTGCGCCAGGCGGATGGCCTGGTCGGCGCCGACCAGCGTCTGCATGAGCGCCGCCGCCGCCTCGTCTGCCAGGGCGCGCACGCCGGCAGGCAGGGCAATGCAGGCGCGCATGACCAGGCCGTCGAGTATGCTGGACAGGGCGCTGGTATCTGTGCCGCGCACGCTGCCGTAACGCATGACGTTGACCAGTGGCGGCAGGGCCGCCAGCATATAGCCGAGGTCCGGCGTCGTCGCGCTCACTTCCTGCATGCGCCGCATGACGCCATCGATGGCGCCTTGCAAATCGGCCAGCAGGATCTCTTCCACCAGCGCCGTCAGTTGCGGCAAGGTCTCGGCGCTGGCCGCGCGGCTGAGTGCGCATGCGGTGGCGGCATCGGCCACCGTACTGCCCCACAGGCTTGCTTCGATCAGCTTGACGGCAAATTCCGGTTCCCACGCCAGTTGCCACTGTTCGTGGAAGGTGCCGCTTTTCCCATGTACGCGCAGGCGGCTTCCCCAGCTGATGTCCAGCAGGGCCAGGCGGTGCAGCAAGACGCTCTTTTCCAGGTGCGCCGTTTCACGCAGATCCAGGGCGAGTTCGCTCGCATCGGCACGCACCGGCAGGCGCAAGCGTTTCTGCAGCGCTTGCACATCCTGCACCAGGGGCAAGGTTGGCACGCTGGCCGGCACCTGGCCCAGGCGTTCGTTGATCAGCAGCGCCGAGGCGATCAGGCGCAGCGGCAGTTCGCTGTCGTAGCAATAGACGGAGCGCACGGCGTCCTGCAATTCGCTCAGGCCCGCACGCGAACGCTCGCGCATGGCGGCCAGCGTATCGGCGAGGCGCAAGGCTTCGATGGTGTGGGCCGGCGACGCATCGAGATCATGCTTGCGCAACAGCGTGGCGACATCGGTCAACCAGTACAGTCCCGCCTGCTCAGGCCGTTGCCACAGATGGTGATACCAGCCTGGCGCTTCGACCCCGGCGCCATAGCCGCTGCGAAACGTCAGCCGGCCATAGCTCCACGGCGTCCAGGTGGCTGCCAGTTTGATTTTTGGCAAACCCTTGAGCAGTTCCGCATCACTCTTGGCGCTGGGCATCTGCTTGAGCGCGGGAACGTGATAAGCGCCGCAAACGACGGCAATGCGCTGGTGTCCCTGCTTTTCCGCCTGGCGTATCATGCTGCGCATATAGGCTTCGCGACGGTTTTCCAGCGCATTTGGCGGCAGTGCGATTTCGCTGCGCACCACGTCCATCATTTCGGCAATGGCCGCAAACAAGTCCAGGCTGTCGCCGCGCTGCTCGACCAGGTGGTCCCACCAGGTTTCGGTGTCGCCAAAGCCGGCGGCACTGGCCAGCCAGCTCAGCGGGTCCGCATGCATGTCCTCGTCGCTTGCGGGCGTGTCGGCTTCGGCGTCTTTCCCGCCCGCAATCTCGGCCAGGCGATGCGCTTGCGGCAGGTCGCAAAAGCGCACGGGGGTGCCATGCGCCTGGGCAAAGCGCATGGCTTGCCATTCCGGCGAGAATTCCGCAAACGGATACATGACGGCGCGCTGCGGCTCGGCCGGTGCATACACGAGCAGCGCCACGGGCGGGCACAGGTCCGCGTCGCCTGCGTAGCGTATCAGCTCGTCCGCTTCGGGCGGTCCCTCGATCAGGATGCAGTCCGGCTGCAAGGCTTCCAGCGCCCGGACCAGGCTGCGCGCGCAGCCGGGACCATGGTGGCGGATGCCGAAAAGGTGAATGCTCATCGTTGCCTGTCGGGATTCAATTCATGACGTCGCGGCAAGCGCGATACAGGTCTTTCCAGCCATCGCGCTCCTTGACCACTGTTTCCAGGTATTCCAGCATGACGATGCGGTCTTGCACCGGGTCCTTGACGATGGCGCCCACCATGCCGGCCGCCAGGTCGGCGCCGCGCAGCACGCCATCGCCAAAGTGGGCCGCCAACGACATACCGTGCGTGATCACGGAAATGGCTTCCGCCGTGCTCATGCTGGCACTGGAACCTTTCAGCTTGGTCTTGCCATCGGCCGTCACGCCTTCGCGCAATTCGCGGAAGACGGTCACGATGCGGCGTATTTCTTCCAGTGCCGGCGCTTCGCCGGGCAATTCCAGGGCGCGCCCCAGGCTGGCAACGCGGGTTTCCACGATACGCACTTCTTCATCGGCCGTGCGGGGTGACGGCAGCACGACGGTGTTGAAGCGCCGTTTCAGTGCGCTCGACAATTCATTCACGCCGCGGTCGCGGTCATTCGCGGTGGCGATCACATTGAAGCCTTTTTGCGCCAGCACTTCTTCATCGAGCTCGGCGATCGGCAGCATTTTCTCCGACAGGATGGTAATCAGGCTGTCTTGCACTTCGCCGGGGATGCGCGTGAGTTCTTCGATACGGGCAATTTTTCCTTCGCGCATGGCGCGCATGAGCGGGCTGGGCACGACTGCATCGAGCGATGGCCCCTTCGCCAGCAGGTGCGCGTAATTCCAGCCATAACGCAGTGCCTCTTCGCTGGTGCCGGCCGTACCCTGCACGATCATGGTCGAGTCGCCGCTGATGGCGGCGGCCAGGTGTTCCGAGACCCAGGACTTGGCCGTGCCCGGCACGCCCAGCAGCAGCAGGGCGCGATCCGTGGCCAGGGTGGCGACGGCGATTTCGATCACGCGCGCATTGCCGATGTACTTGGGCGTGATCTCGACGCCGTTGTCGAGCTTGCCGCCCAGCAAATACTTGGAGACTGCCCATGGCGACATCTTCCAGCGTGGCGGGCGCTGCCGGGTGTCGGCAGCGATCAAGGCTTCCAGTTCCGTGGCGAACTGGTTTTCAGCATGCTGGCGAAGAATGTTGGTAATGCTGGACATCAAATTTGCTCCTGAAAAGAGAGGGATAAGGCATGCCTGAAACGGATCACGCTGAACATGTCGTCGACGGGTGCCTGCCAGCTGGCCCATGCCGGCGATCCGGTCGGCCAGCCTGCTTCGCAGGCAGCCATGGCGGCCGGATCGAGTACTTGCGCAAATGCTTCGAGCGTCGGCTTGAAGTGCCAGGCAGGTACCGAAAATGTGGACAGGCCGGCGCGCAGGCGCTGCATCACGGCCAGCGACAGGGTGGCTGGCCAGGGCGCAGGCGAAGCGCGTGCGGCGTCGGCCAGCACGCCCAGCAGTGGCAATTGCTGGTCGCCCCACGTGGGGCCGCAGGCGTTGACCAGCTGAGCAAGCCGGGAATGCACGTCGGCGGCGGGCAATGCGCCATAGGCGGAGAAAAAATCGCGCGCATAGTGTACGCGCACGCCATCCGTCGCCAGCCAGAGCAAGGTCAGCGCCTGCAGCCAGTCGCCCAGTGCCGCGGCTGCGGCCGGCGTGGTCGTTCCGGCGTGCATGTGTCGCAGCAGGGCGTTGCTCCATCCCAGCACCAGGGCGCCGTGGAACTCATTGCTGAGTGCCAACTTCAGGCACTGTGCGGGAGACTTGTCAAACAGTTCACTCCAGTGCAGCGGCGACAGCGATGCCAGCATGTCGGCCAGCCAGCCTGCTTTCTCGCCCAGTTGCGGCCAGCCTTGCGCGCCGATGCCATCGCGCAGCATGGATTTGTCGCTGGCGGCGGGCAGCGCGACGTCTAGGCTGTCAGGAAATAGTTTGCGCCGTTGCAGATGGAGCAATGGCGCCAGCCGTTCCAGCATGCGCTGTTGCAGCGCGCAGCCGGGCAAGGTGCGCAACAGCTGCTGCGCCTGCAGCCTGACTTCCTTGCGGCGGTCGTCCAGCGCCGCCTCCAGGAAAGCTTCATCGGCCAGGCTCAGCGATACGCTCAAACAGGGCAGGAGCATCGCGCGGTCTTCGGGCGATTCCTGGCTCCAGCTTGCCTGCAGGCACTGTAAGGCTGCGGCGGGATCGCGTGCCCGCAACTGGCGCAAGGCCAGCATGCGTTGTGCGAGCGTGCCCGCTTCCCACTGCACCGCGATGTCGTCATCATCATTGCCAGGCGTGCCGCTCGCCCACGTCCATTGCGCATGTTGCCGGGCCAGCCAGTGGCCGCGCGCACCCAGCACGGTCACGATGGCAGGCCGCAGCGCCTGCTGGCTGCTGCCCGCTTCCAGCATCCTGGGCAGCAGGCGGGCCGGAATGCGGCAGTGGTGCAAAGCGGCAAGGCGCAGCCATTCGCCACGCAATGGCGGATGGCTGTCCCGCAGCAGATGCGCCAACATGGCTTCCGCACGGGGCGGGCAAGCCTGCAATGCATCTTCTTGCGTATCGGTGCTGGAGATCGCTGTGGCTGGCACGGCAGCGGGCGGGAGGTAGCCGGCGCGCGTCCACAGTTCGAGTGCGCCGATGGCACGCCAGAGCCTGCCTTCGCCGGCATCGTCCGCAAGCAGGGGGCGCAAGTCTTCCGGCAATTCTGCTTCGAAGGCAATCTTGGCCCGGGAACTGCCCATCTGCAGGGCGGCGTCGAGTTTGCTCATGCGCAAAAATCGCTTTCAAAGTTATACAGGCGGCCGTCGGCCCATACGCTCCAGGGCGCGAAGGCGCTGCCATCCCATTCGCCCGCCAAGGTGACGGGGTGGCCGCCGCTGACTGCCAGCAAGTGCCAGGCATGGCGGAACGATGCGTTCACGGGCAGGGGCCGTCCATCGGGACAGCGCAGCAGCAAGCCGGCGTCTTCCATGCTTGCCGTCATGCCGGACAAGGCCAGCGGATAGCGCTCGAGGAATGGCTGCGCCGCCAGCGCATCGGCATAGGACTCCATTGCGGCCAGGAAGGACGGCTGCTCGGTCGGGAACGTCGATAGCGGCAGCGTCGTACCTGGCTCGCGGATCAGCGCGCGCAGCGGACAGGCGCCGGTGTAAAAGCAGAGTTCGCCTTCAAATTGCGTGCCGACGCTGATCGCCTGTTCGAAGCCTTGTGGACCGGCAGCAAAATGCAGCAGCAGTGCCCAGCGGCCACTGCGCGCGCCGCGCAGCCATGTGGCGCGCGTGCGTATGCGGTCTTCCTCGCTGTGCTGTTGTGAAAGTACTTGCCAGCAATCGGTGACGCCGGCCAGGGCCAGCACATCGTCGCTGCTGGTGGTCCAGCCGATGTGGGTCCGCACATCGTGTTGCAGGTCGGGCGAGAGCGTTTCCAGCCTGGCGTAGGCATCGCCAAGCATATATATAGCGGCCAGTTCCCGCCCCAGTTGCTGGCTCCAGTCTTGCACGCCGCTTTGAAAGCACAGTTTGCCGGCGCGCCGGATGCGGCCGGCCAGACCGGCGGCCTGGGCGTCGACCAGACGGGCGGCCATGGCTTCCCAGTATGCGGGGCCGCGGTCGCGCACGGTGGCCAGGCCCTCGCGTTCCAGGTCATGCAACCAGGTGTGCAGTGCGGCCAGGCCGCTGGCCACCTTGTTTTCGCGTTTTTCCGCGCGCTTCAGGTTGGTGGCGGCGCTTGCGGCGGATTGCTCTTCCGTTTGCGCGGCCGGCTGCTCCGATGCGCCAGAGCGTTTTTTCTCGGCACGCTGCTGGCGGTCGCGCAGCCAATCGCTGACCCATGGGGGCGCTTCCGCTGCTGCGAACAAGGCCTGGTCTTGCGCCAGGAGCAGATACAAGGCAAGTCCATGCTTGCATGGAAACTTACGGCTGGGGCAGGAGCATTTGAAGGCAGGTTCGCCCAGGTCGATCTGGGTGCGGTAGGGATTCTTGCCGCTACCCTTGCATTCGCCCCAGGTGGCCGTCTCCGAGCGGCCCAGCTTATCCCATTTGGCGGGAGAGGCCAGTTGGCTACCTGCCTTGGCGGAGCTGGCATCGGGTGCCAGGGAGAGAATTTGATCGGTATTCAGGAGCACAAAGCGAACCTACAGGTAAATTGTCAAATGGTCAGGGTGATGTATTTAACCATGAATGAGACGTCGTACGTTTGAAAGCTGACTTTTATATTGATTATTGCCGGGGAATTGAAAAATGATTGCATGTATTGCGGAGAAAGCCTTGCTTCCACCGGAGCGCTTTGCTATAGTTCGCCTCCCCAATGAGACGCAGCAGTTTGCGAAACAACGGGATCACTGGAAACGGTGAAGGTAGTAAAAAAGAAGGTTGACGAATTAGCCGAAACGCTTCATACTCTTCCTTCTTCGCAGCTGACAAACACAACGC
>NZ_JBWKUN010000016.1:0-6437 GCF_059420865.1 Janthinobacterium sp. GW821-FHT03C10
TCACTCAAAAAACTGACAGGCCACTACTTTCGTAGCGCCTATTTCATTATTTCTTGTGAACATTTGATATTTTAAGTATTACAGCAATCCGAAGATCGCTGCTGCACTACATCAAATGCCCACACTTATCGACTGTTAATTGTTAAAGAACGGTATTCGGTGCTACTTTCGCGCCATCGACAAAGCGTTGTGTTTGTCAGCTGCGAAGAAGGAAGAGTATGAAGCAATTTGCTACGTCCGTCAACTCCTTCTTTTCTACTACCCAGCCCCTGAAGGCCGTCCGTTTTGTGTCGCAAACTGCTGCGTCTCATTGGGGAGGCGAACTATAGCAAAGCCGCCCACGGGCGGCAAGCTTTATTTCAGCAATTCGGCAACCGCCTTGCCGACATCAGTCGTACTGGCGCTGCCACCCATGTCCGGCGTACGCGGGCCATACTCGAGCACCTGCTCGATAGCGCGCACAATCGCGTCATGCGCGGCCGTGTATTGGGTATCGCCATTGCCGAGAAAATCGAGCATCATGGCGCCCGACCAGATCATGCCAATCGGGTTGGCGATATTCTGGCCATAGATATCGGGCGCGGAACCGTGCACCGGCTCAAAGACAGAAGGGAAAGTGCGCTCAGGATTGATATTCGCCGACGGTGCGATCGCAATCGTTCCCGTGCATGCGGGCCCCAGGTCGGACAGGATATCGCCAAACAGGTTCGAAGCGACCACCACGTCAAAACGCTCGGGGCTGAGCACGAAACGGGCCGCAAGGATGTCGATATGGTATTTATCCCAGTGCACATCGGGAAAGCTCGGCCCCATCGCTTCGACTCGCTCATCCCAGAATGGCATGCTGATGGCAATGCCATTCGACTTGGTCGCCGATGTCAGGTGTTTTTTAGGCCGGCTTTGCGCCAGCTCAAACGCATACTTCAGGATGCGATCGACGCCCTTGCGCGTAAACACGGATTCCTGCAGCACCGTTTCGCGCTCCGTCCCCTCGAACATGCGCCCGCCCACGGACGAATATTCTCCTTCCGTATTTTCACGCACGACATAAAAGTCGATATCGCCAGATTTCTTGTTCGCCAGCGGACACGGTACGCCCGGCATCAGCCGCACGGGTCGCAAGTTGACGTATTCGTCGAACTCGCGCCGGAATTTCAACAGCGATCCCCATAAGGAGATATGGTCGGGCACCTTGTCCGGCCAACCCACGGCGCCAAAATAGATGGCGTCAAAATCCTTGAGCTGGGCAAACCAGTCCGAGGGCATCATCTGGCCATGCTCCAGGTAATAGTCGCAATTCGCCCACGCCATGGTCGTAAACTGCAGGTCGATATTGAATCGGCGCGCCGCGGCCTCGACCACACGCAACCCTTCCGGCATGACTTCATTGCCGATGCCGTCGCCGGCGATGACTGCGATTCTGTGTGCGGGCATGACATTCTCCTGTGGATAAATGGATATGTTGATGATACTGGTGCCGCATCAGAATACAATCAGGGAATTCATAACCTAAGTATCCACATTTTGTGGTCAATCGATGAAAAATACGCCGCTGCTGGAAGACTTGCGCCTGTTTTGCCAGGTCGCCCATAAAACCAGTTTCGCCGCCACGGCGCTGGAACTGGGCATTTCCAAGGCGCTCGTGAGCAAGCGCATCGGCATGCTGGAAGCGGCGCTGCAAGTGCGTTTGCTGCACCGGACCACGCGCCGGGTCAGCGTCACCGATCACGGCGAGATCGTACGGCAATGGGCGCAGCGCATCCTGGAAGATGTCGAACAGATGGGTGAAGCGGTGGCGCAGTCGAAATTGCAGCCGCAGGGCTTGCTGCGCATCTGCTCCAGTTCCGGTTTTGGGCGCAACCGGCTCGGTCCCGCCCTATCCCAGCTGGCACGGCAGTATCCAAACCTGAAAATACAGCTGGAATTGCTCGACCGCCCCGTTGACCTGCTGGGCGAAGGTTTCGACCTCGACATTCGCATCGGCGAGGTGCGCGAGCCAGACCTGATCGCCCACCGCATTGCCAGCAACCAGCGCGTCCTGTGTGCCGCGCCCGCCTACCTGGCCCAACATGGCACGCCTGCCACACTGGCGCAATTGCGTGAGCATGACTGCATCGTCATCCGCGAGCGCGACCAGGATGGACGGCGCTGGAAACTGCAAGGGCCGCACGGGCAGGAAACGGTGAAGGTTGATGGACCGTTATCGGCCAACAATGGCGAGATCGTCCATCAATGGGCGCTGGATGGCCACGGTATCATCTTGCGCTCCGCATGGGATGTGGAAAGCAGTCTGGCGCAAGGCAAGCTGATCCGCATTTTGCCCGCGTATCAACAGGCCGCCGATGTGTGGGCGGTGACCACCTCGCGCCTGTCGAACTCGGCCAAGGTCAGAGCCTGCGTGCAATTTCTGCAACAGTGGCTGCAGACCCGCGTCTGATTGGCGCCTGATACGCTATACGAGGCGCGGCACATCCGGATACAGGCGGGCCAGGGTATCGGAAGTGATGGCGGCAATCATGGGGGCGATCCGCTCGGTCGCTTGCTCGGGCGATTTTTCCCTGCGCACGTCTTTCCACAACTCTGCCAGCGCGCCCTCATGACGCGACACCGCTTGCTCGACTTCATCTTGCCAGAAGGCCGGCGCTTCGCTTTCCACAAAATTGCCGCGGCCACGGCCAAAGTGCGCCACCGCCAGGTAACGCAGCACGCCCGCCACCACCAGGGTACGCAGGAAGGCATCGGTAAATTGCATCGTGGGCTCGTTGCGATCCGTACCGGAATTAAAGCCCCAGGCCGCGCCCGCAAATGTCAGCGCACCGACCACGCCGCCAAGCAAGGCGCCCGTGCCCAACGTCAAGCCACCGGAAATCAGGTCGGCTGACAGTCCCGTCGCCGCTCCGGAAATCATGGCGCCCAACAACCCCGCTTGCGCCTTGTCGATCGGCGCGCGCACGGCGAAATTTTCCCGTATCCGGCTATTGATCTTATGCGCATCGGTCGGGTCGAGTTTGTGCAAGATCAACAGTTCACGCGTGATCACGCCGTTGTGCGTATTGAGGCGCGCCACCAGGCTAGCCATGGCCTTTTCCTGGCGTTGCTGCTCTGCATTCTTGCCGATACCCACAACTTGCAAAGCCGATTTCAGCAAGCCCTTGGACGCCGGCTCGATGGCCTCGCGATCCTGGGCAGCCACAGTCAGCTGCGTGGCCAGCAAGTGCATGGCCTGCTGGAAACGCGCCGTATTCTGCGCTTGCCAGCTAGCAAACAAGCGCGCATAGCCACTTTGCTGTGATTGCGGCAACAACTTGCCCACGGCTTCGTAAAACACACGCTCATGCACCCAGCAGCGGGCAAAGGCATCGAGCGCCAAAACGTCGCGCACGATGGGATATTGCTGCAAATGCTCGCGCCAGCGCGCCTGCTCGCTGTGTTCTTCATTACCCGGACGTGGCGGCCCCATCTGATTGAGCAAGACCACCACTGGCTTGCCCAGCCATTCGAGGATTTTCATTTCCGCCGGCAAGTAACCCGCATCCTTCGGATGTTCCGAGGAGTTGACCAGGTACAGCACCACGTCGGCCGCGTCCTTGGCCGTGCGTAGCGCTTGCTGGCTCAGCCAGAACGGACGGTCGCGATACCGGTCCAGCACCTCGCGCAGGAACCAGCCGATGGGATTGCCCGACTGTCCCAGCCGCTTGAGCAGGCGCACGGAGTCGCCAAAGCCGGGCGTGTCCCACAATTGCAGGGCATCGCCCTGCGGCGTCGCCAGCAAGGTATGCGATTCGGCAAACACCGTCACGTGGGCGGCGTCGCGCACTTCGCCGATATCCACGCCCACCAGGGTGCGCGCCAATGTCGTCTTGCCATTATTCGTGTGCGAAATCAGCGCAAACTGAATCTGCACCGCATTATCCTGGATATCTTTATTCACATTCACACTCATGCTGCTGCCGATACTTTCAAGCCGACACCGGCATCGAGCGGGTGCAGGGCCGGATTGAGCAAATTGACCACGGTGGCCGTGGTTTTATGGAACTGGCAGAACTGTTGCCACAGGGCGACCCGTTCCGCCAAACGCGCGCCGTTATCCGCCTGCTCGCCCGCGCGCTCCAGGTAGCTGGACTCGTCGATCAGGACGGCGATGCCGCGCGCCGACGATTGCACCAGATAATCGAGGAAGGCGCCGTGATTTTCCTTTTCCGGCGTCGCCGTCAGGTTGAACAGCACGGCCGTGATATTGACTTGCGGATCATTCAAGTCCGTGCCGCGCAAGACTTCCTGCGGCTCTTCGCCATATGACGTCGATGGACGCAGCATCATGCGCCCCTGCTCGCCAAACAGCATGATGGACAGCTGCCCCAGTCCCTTGTGGCGGGCTTCATCGACCGTAAAGCTGTACGGCAAGACGCGCAGCATGCCGCCCGTGGCCACGCCGATGCTTTCATTTAGCTTGCGGAAATACGGTTGATCGAGATCCAGCGGAAAGTGCCTGGCCAGGCGCGCGGCGCGCCAGTTGTTAACCAGGGCCAGGATCAGGCGGGGCACGACCACCAGCAGGAAAATCGTTGCCGCATACAAATGCACCCAGCGCGCGCCGCCTTCGACGGTCGTCGTTTGCGGGAAACGCAGCGCTTCGATTTCCGCCAGCGAAAAACCTTGCAAATGAAACAGGGCGATGGCCGGCGCAAACAAGGTCGACAGCAGGCTGTGTACCTGGCCGGCATTCAGAAACGTGCTCTCCCACCCGGCCGCGTACTGCGACAGGAAGCCGCGGGCATACAGCGAGGCGACGGCGCCGATGGCAAACATGGCGGCGCTCAGGTGAATGGTACGACCCAGGCGCGCGGCCGTCAGCTTGGCGCTCAGGTGCGCCCATTCCCCCATGAAACTGAGCAAGCCCGAGGACAAGGCGTGCGGCAGTTTGCGCGGCAAGGCCAGGCGGCCCACGCTCAGGTGGCGCACCAATCCCGCTTTCGGCCAGCCCAGGGAACGTGAGGGAATGCATAGCCAGATCAGCAAGCCCAGGTAGACCAGTACATTCCAGGCGATGATCAACAGCAAGGGCGCCGACAGCAAGTCGACGCGGTGCGGATCCGTGATGCGATCAAGCCCGGCGCCCAGCAGCAATGCCAGCAGGGGCAAAGTCAGCGCCAGGGTTTTCATGCCGTTACGGCGTTTCGCGAAAACGGCAAACGCGGGGGTGCGCTCGGTGATGCGTTTGATGATCAGCTCGGAACGCTGCTGCAGGAAATCGTCACCCGTGACTTCGGCCTGCTTGCCCGAAGCTTGCCATTGCGCAAGCTCACGCGCACTGCGGCTGGCATACATGCGGTCATCCTCGCTGAGGACTTCTTTTTTCTGGTCGGCCGTCTCGATAGCACGGACCAATACCACTTCTCTCGCAATCTGCTCGTTCATGGTGCTCCTGTTTTTGTATGAAACGACAACTCGACAGGCAGATTGTGACGTACTTTTGTATTTCAGGCCAACGCGTCCTCGGTCCGGAACAAATGATGCAGCAGATAGATCAGGAAAGAAGCGATCCAGGCAGACCACAAGGTGTGCGTAAAAAATTGCGCACCTTGCAACTGTTGCTGCCAGCCTGCCGCCAAACCGCACAGCAGCATGACGCCAGCGAGCAGCAGCGCCGTGCGTGGCCGTCCAGGCAGGCAGAACAATGGCAAGGCCAGCATCCACCAGGCAATATTCGCCTGGGTCGCGGGCAGGCATACCATGGCAGATGCGCTGGCTGGCAACGTTTCCAGCAAACGCGTGTAAGGCTCCAGTCCGCCATAGCGCAATAAATCCGTGGGGCACGGCACATCGCTGAAAGAAGAGAGCCAATAGATGCTTAGCGGCACGAAGATAGCCGACAGCGCCGCCACGCGCAAGGCGCTGCGGCGTGAAGCAAGCCAGGCCACCGGACGCAAGGTGTCCCAGACGGCCAGCCCGATCATGACGGCGCCAAGCAAGAGCATACCTATCTGAAAACTGCCCGCCCACGCGCTGTCGGTGCCGACAAATTGCCCACGCGCATCGTCGAACATGCTGTCGGCAATCATGAGGTCGAGGTTGCTGTAATTGCCGATCCACAGTATCAGCATGGCCGACAGCATCAAAGCGCTATCGATGCCTTTGGGCGTTTTGACGAGTTTAAGCTTGGCCAGCATGGGTGCACACGTTACTTGATGAGAATGGAAGTCATCGTACAGTGTCAATATGAAGAGAACATGACGGTGCCCGCTGTGCACAACATGTGGTGATAAATGACAAAGGCAGCGCGCAGCGCTGCCTTTTTTTCGCCTGCTGAACAGCCGGGGGCAGTCCCCACACACTGACCGTCGGTCGGCGGATCGGCGCAGGTCGGCGTAGGTCGGCTTAGCGCAGCGTAAGCCGACAGCACCAGCGGCGCATCCAACCGCCAGACGAAAAAAAAC
>NZ_JBWKUN010000017.1:0-5071 GCF_059420865.1 Janthinobacterium sp. GW821-FHT03C10
AGCAGGCGCGTCTCGATCTCGCCCAGCTCGATGCGGAAGCCGCGGATCTTGACCTGGAAGTCATTGCGTCCAAGGTAATCGATGGAACCGTCCGCCAGCCAGCGCCCAAGGTCCCCGGTCTTGTACAGCCGCGCGCCTTCCTTGCCGCTGAAGCGATCGGCCACAAAACGCTGGACATTGAGCTCGGGACGGTTCAGATAGCCGCGCGCCACGCCCGCGCCGCCGACATGCAATTCGCCTGTCACGCCGATTGGCGCCGGCTCGCCATGCTGATCGAGGATGTAGATCTGCAGATCGGGAATCGGCACGCCGATCGGGCTGGCGCAGGCCAGTTCCGCATCGGCTGCGCTCACCGGACGGTAGGTGACGTGCACCGTGGTTTCGGTGATGCCGTACATATTCACCAGTTGCGTGGAGCCATTGCGGGCGTCGCGGTACCAGGGCCGCAGGCTTGCCAGATCGAGCGCCTCGCCGCCAAAGACGACGGTACGCAACTGGTGGACCGCGTCACTGGCCGCCTGGGCGGCAATCAGCTGGCGGAAGGCGCTTGGCGTCTGGTTCAGGACAGTGACGCCCTGTTCGCACAGCAGTTGATAGAAATCCTGTGGCGAGCGGCTCACCAGATACGGCACTATCACCAGCCGGCCGCCGTACAGCAGCGCGCCCCACAACTCCCACACCGAAAAATCAAAGGCAAATGAGTGGAACAGGGTCCAGATGTCGGACGGCTGGAAGCCATACCACTGTTCGGTGGTGGCGAACAGGCGCGTGACGTTGCGGTGTTCGACCATCACACCCTTGGGCAGACCGGTCGATCCCGAGGTATAGATGATGTAGGCCAGATGCTCCGGCGCCAGGCCAGCGATGTCCGGATTGCTGTCAGCTTGCCCGGCAATGGCGACGGCATCGGCACCGTCGATCAGCACCACCCTGGCGTCGCCAAGCGGCAAGCCATCGACCAGCGCGGCCAGCGCGCTCTCGGTCAGCAGGGCGACCGGCGCGCTGTCCTCGATCATGTGGCTCAGACGATCAGCGGGGTAGTCCGGATCGAGCGGCACATAGCCACCGCCGGCCTTGAGCGTGGCCAGGATGCCGATCACCATGCCGATGCCGCGTTCCAGGCAAAGGGCCACGCGCGCATCCGCCCGCACGCCGATGCCGCGCAGGTGATGTGCCAGGCGATTGGCGCGGCGATTCAGTTCGGCGTAGGTCAACGATACATTTTCATACACCAGCGCGATGGCGTCGGGCTGGGCCAGCGCCCGCGCCTCGAACTGCTGGTGAATTAACTGTTGTCTAGGCAATTCGCCCTGTGCATCGTCACGCGACTTCCCATTGAAACCGTACAGCAGTTCATGGCGCTGTGCGGCGGACAGCACCGGCAGACTGGCGACGCGCGCACTGTCATCGGCAGCCATGCCGCGCAGCAGCGTTTCAAGGTGGCCAGCCAGACGGACAATGCTCGCTTCGTCGAACAGGTCGCTGGCGTAGCGCAGGCTGCCGCTCAGGCGGCCGTCGCTTTCGGCCAGCGACAGCGTCAGGTCGAACTGCGCGGTATTTTGCTTGGGCTGCACGCTTTCAATGCTCAGGCCCGGCAGCTGCAAGGTGCCGCCGGGAGCGTTGTCCAGACTGAGCATGACCTGGAACAGCGGGCTGTGGCGCATGCTGCGCGCCGGCTGCACCGCTTCCACGACTTGCTCGAACGGCAGATCCTGATGCTCATACGCCCCCAGCGTGTGCGCCTTGACTTGCGCCAGCAGCTGCGCCACGCTCGGATCGCCCTCCAGCTTCACCCGCAGCGCCAGCGTGTTGACGAAGAAGCCGATCAAGCCCTCCACCTCGGCGCGCTGACGGTTGGCCACCGGCGTGCCGACCACCACATCATCCTGGCCCGACAGGCGCGCCAGCAGCGCGGCCCAGCCTGCCAGCAGCGTCATGAACAGCGTCGCGCCGTGCTTCTGGCTCAGCGCTTTCAAGCCGGCGGTCAGCGCGGCATCGAAGCTCACCTGCACGCTGCCGCCGGCGTAGCTTTGCCGGGCCGGACGCGGACGGTCGGTCGGCAGTTCCAGCAGCGCCGGTGCACCTGTCAATTGTTCCTTCCAGAACGCGCTCTGCGCTTGCAGGACATCGCCCTGCAGCCAGCCGCGCTGCCATGCCGCATAGTCGGCATACTGGATCGCCAGCGACGGCAGCGGATCGGCCTGGCCAGCGCTGAAGGCGGCGTACAGCGTGCTGATCTCGCGCACCAGCACGCCGATCGACCAGCCGTCGGAGACGATATGATGCTGCGTCAACAGCAATACATGTTCATCCTCGGCCAGGTGCAGCAACTGGCAGCGTATCAGCGGGCCGGCGGCCAAGTCGAAAGGCCGCACCGCTTCCTCGTCCGAGAAGCGCTGTACGGCGATCTCGCGTTCGCGCGGCGGCAGATGGCGCAGGTCACGCTGTTCCAGCGCCATGCCGGCACCGGCTGCGGCGATGCGCTGCACCGGCGCGCCATCGACATTCACAAAGGTCGTGCGCAGGCTTTCGTGGCGCGCCACGATATGGTCCAGGACGCGTGCCAGCGCAGCCTTGTCGAGCCGTCCCTTGAGGCGCATGGCCGCCGGCATATGATAGGCGCTGCCTGCCGCAGTATCGAACTGGTCGAGGAACCACAAGCGCTGCTGAGCGTAGGACAATGCCAGCGGCTGGCTCCGATCGGCCACGCAGATAGGAGCACGGCCCGGTTCAATCTTACGCACGCTCTGACTTTGCTGCAGACGCTGCAGCATGACGGCGCGTTTCAATTGTTGCAAAGTTTGTTTATCGTTATTCATTTGCAGGCACTTTCAGACAGAATGGCGCGCAGTTCTTCCTCGCTTAGGGCATCAATTTCCTGATCCAGCCCGCCGAGGTCGTTTGCGCTATAAAGGTCCAGTTGCGCGGACACGACCAGTGCTGCGAGGTCGGCCACTACGGGCTGGTCGAATAAACGCCCGATGGAAATGTCCACGTCGTAGATATCGCGCAGGCGTACCGCAAGCTGCACGCCGAGCAGGGAATGGCCACCCAGCTCGAAGAAATGATCGAGGCGGCCGACGCGCTCAACACCGAGCAATTCCTGCCAGAGGCGTGCCAGCGTGGTTTCCACCTCGCCGATCGGGACTTCATATTCGCGGCGGGCAATCGCCGCCTGGTCGGGTACGGGCAACGCTTGGCGATCGAGTTTGCCGTTGGGCGTCTGGGGCAGCGCCGTGAGCAGGACAAAGGCACTCGGCACCATGAATTCGGCCAGATCGTCAGCCAGTGCGCGGCGCAGGCTGGCCGCGCTGACGTCCGCGCCCGACTCGGGCACTACATAGGCCACCAGACGTTTTTCCTGACCGTCATCCCCGCGCGCCACGACCACGGCCTCGCGCACGCCGGGAAAGAGCGCCAGCCGGCTCTCTATCTCGCCCAGCTCGACGCGGAAGCCGCGGATCTTGACCTGGAAATCATCGCGCCCCAGATAGTCGATCGTGCCGTCCGGCAGCCAGCGGCCAAGGTCGCCCGTCTTGTACAGGCGCGCGCCTTCGCGGTCGCTGAACGGATCGGCGACGAAGCGTTCGGCGGTCAGTTCCGGGCGATGCAGATAGCCACGGCCGACGCCGTCGCCGCCGATGTAGATATCGCCCGTCACGCCGAGCGGCAATAGATTGCGCCTGGCGTCGAGGACATAGATCTGCGTGTTGGCGACCGGGCGGCCGATCGGCAGGCTGGCGCGGCGTTCGCGCGGGTCCCAGGTAAAGAACGACACCACGTCTGACGCCTCAGTCGGACCGTAGGTGTTATGGACCAGCGGCGGCGACGGCAGGCACGCCAGCTTCTCGTGCAGCAGTTGGCACTGGATGGGTTCACCGCCGAGGAATACCTGGCGCAGCGGCCCCGCCTGGTCCGGCGAAAAGTAAGGCAGCAGCGGATAGAAGGCGCTGGGCGCGCAATTGACATAGGTGATGCCCTGTTCGCGAATGGTGTTCCATATCTGTTCCGGTGCGTAGGCGCCGGATGACAAATGCAGCTGCCCTCCCACCAGCAGGACGGCAAAGATGTTTTTCTGAGTAAGATCGAAACCGATGGACGACAGCAGCAGCACCTTGTCGTCGGCGCCGATACCGAATTGGGCGATGTACCAGCTCACCAGATTGGTGAACCCGCCCTGATGCACCAGCGTGCCTTTCGGGCGCCCGGTCGAACCGGAGGTGTAGATGGCATAGATCAGATGGTCCGGGCCGGAGTGCAGCCCAAGATCATGATCGTCGTAGCCGGCCAGGTGATCACCTACCTCGTCGAGGCAGAGCAGCGCCACGCCGTCGGCGCCGATGCTGTCGCGCAGATGGCTTTGCGTCAGCAGCACAACGGGATTGGCATCGGCGGCCATGTAGGCCAGGCGGTCCCGCGGATAGGCCGGATCGAACGGCACGAAGGCGGCGCCGGCCTTGAGTGCGGCGAAAATCGCGATCACCAGTTCGGCCGAGCGTTCCATGCAAACGCCCACCAGCACGTCCGGACCGGCGCCGAGCTGGCGTAGATGACGCGCCAGGCGGTTGGCTCGGCCATTGAGCTGCGCATAAGTCAGCGGCTTGCCATCGGCGATCACGGCGACAGCGTCCGGCGTGCGCGCCACCTGCGCTTCGAACAGCTGATGCACCGGCAGATCACGCGGATACGCCACCCGCGTGGCGTTGAATTCCACCAGCAGACGGTGCGCCTCGGCGTCGTCCAGGAAGTGCTCGGCGTCGTGCACGGCGTCCGGGTCGGCCGCCATCGACTCCAGCACGGCCAGGTAGTAGCCGAGGATGCGCTCGGCCTGCGCTCCGCCCAACTTGCCCGGCTTCATTTCACACTCGATGCCGGTGCTGGCGTTGTAGGCGAAATTGGCGACCAGATCGAAGCCGGTCGCCTCGAACGCTTGCTTGTAACCGGCTTGCTGCAGGCCGGCCTTCAGATCATCGTACACATGGAAATTGATGAAATTGAAGACAATTTCGTAGTAAGGCGTGCGGCCGTTGTCCACCTGCAGCTGGACGTAGGGATAGTCGCGGTGCTCCAG
>NZ_JBWKUN010000018.1:0-4607 GCF_059420865.1 Janthinobacterium sp. GW821-FHT03C10
TCGACACTGGCGCGTTCCCATTGAATCTGGTCGTATTCCCGCAAGTGCTGCAGCATGGCGTCATGGATGCGTTGCCACACACCGGCCTGTTGCCATGCATGCAGGCGCCGCCAGCAACTCATGCCGCTGCCGCAGCCCAGTTCATGGGGAAGATATTCCCAAGGCAAGCCTGTCTTGAGCACGAACAGGATGCCGGTCAAAGCGGCGCGGTCGTCAATGCGAGGGCGCCCGCCTTTGGGGGAAGGACGATAACCGGATGGCACGGAAGGTGACTGGGCATCTGCAGCTATTCCCCTCCTATAAAACAGGGTCAGTCCCCTGACGGGCACGTCGAAAAACCTACCTTTTCAGCCTGGACCTAGCTGACATCAACACAGAATCTAACGAATTATCACTGTTGCGCTTATGCCACGGAGCGACGCTAAATTATCGTCAGCAAACACTAATACTAGTCAGTCGTCTTGAGCCAACTGCCACAAGAAGATAGGTGGCCGCCCATAGGGACATCTTGATCTGGAAAATAGACTGAAAGAAATTTATGTTTCCTTACATGCATTGAGTCGTGAACGGTTCACTATCCCATCCCAAAATAACAATCGCGATGTCGACGAATGCAGGAAAGGGTTATCTTGACTATTCCGTCAAGGTAGATATATTGAGCGGTATTCCTGTTGCAAACGTATCGGACGAAAATCCAAAGCGGCGTTTGTAGAGACGTGATCAGCCATGGCGGGTTTCAATCGATTTCTAGACTGACGACTCAATCATACTCTCGGAGCGGTCATGGACAAACCAGACGAATTTCAGGCGGCTAGTGCTGCGGCGTCAAAATTTCTGATTGACGCGATGGAGTGCATCTCAAAAATTTTAAACTCAAATCCGATATCTACGGAAGGCGTTCCCCCCCCCCAAGCTATTTCCAAGCGGAATCGAATGCATATATCTGAATGTCAAGAACCAAAGTGGAGTAGAAATTACCCTTGCCGTCGGCGGAAAAAATACGTCGATGCACTTTTTTCCAAAGGCTGAAGGTGCACGAACAGTTGCTGTAATGGAGCGTGGTGGGTGGGTATCGTCGGGATGAATCGAGGGCTGAGAATGAATGGGAACGGATCAAAGTCTTCCCTCCGTCCGCGTAGGAACGCCTGGTATCTAATCTGGAAAAATCATGTTGCCGCTCAAATTCTCTGCTTTAATTTGCGTAACGTTGGCTGGGTGCGCGAGCTTCACTCCGATGGAAATAGCGTCTAAAAACAGCGATGACGGGCTGATTTACTATCTACTAAAACGCAATATTATCATAGCGGTGGATGTGGATGAAACTGGGATGGCCAATAAGGCTACGATAGGACCTAGCGCATCTTACCCAGACACCGCAAAGCCGTATTTGCTATAGCATAAAAACGGAATGTTTGGAAAAAATGAAACTAACATCGGAGTTGCTAACGGATTACTTACCACGTCCAACGCGACTGTGACGAGCACTATATCTAGCATAGGAAAGAGTTTAGGGGATCTAGCCGGTACTATTTCGGCAAAAGGCTTCGTCAGCACGACTCAGAAGAAGCATTCGGCCTGTAGTAAAGGAGCGCACCATTTTTTTGTCGATCCAAATTTCAAGCCTGGCGAGTTGTGCGGCTTGGAAATAAAGATCGAACCTATGCAGATCTCAAGTTATTTACAAGGTACCGTTAGGGCGCGTGATACTCCGCATGCCGGTGTATATTATCGTTTGAACCGGCCCTTCAAAGTATCTGCTAGCCGCGATCAGCCAGTGCTGAACGAGTCCGCGATAGTTCTAATTCCAAATGATTCTACGACTATTTTTTTGCCGATATCGAAAAGTTTTTTTTGCGGATTCAAAAGCCGAGATTACGTTCGTCGACGGAATGTTAACCGGCTACAAGCAGACTACCGAGAGCGAAGCTTTTGCGGCAATCAAACTTCCGGCTGAAATAGCTAGTTCCTATTTTGCGGAAATTGGAGAAGTCTTCACTAATTTCAAGAAAAATGACGAGCTCAACATGAACTCAATGGATGCACGCATTAAGTTGGAACTCGCCAAACAAAAATACGAAAGTTGTATTGCCGCGATTTCCACGAAGAATGAGAACTTAATTAAAACATTGGGTTGTGGAGGATAATTATCTTTTTAGGTAAGCGATGTGGGTCGCGAGCGATTTAAGCTGCAGCGTATTATTGGCTGTTTCTCTCCGTTTTGCATTTCGGTCATTTTGCAAAAATGCAGATTTATCATGAATAATGAATTGCGCTACAACGGAATAGGTATGTCTAAAATTAAGTTGAGTTTCCACAGTGTTTTAGAGGCTGTCCGGTGGTGGTTCGTTTCGGCAGCTGGATTGCAAAAATAATAATTATTAAGTGATGGAATGGGGTACGAAATGCGCGTTCGGGTCTTCAGGTGTTCTATATTCGATTCGATGTCAGCAAAGTTCCGTTGCCGTATCGCAAAATCCGCGCTGATTTTGAGCTATTGCGTTATTCTGTCTAATATTTTCTGCCATGCGCAAACACAGCGGACGTCGGTTCCGGTCACCCGTCAGTTTACGGTGTATTTTGGACACGATAGCGCGAAACTCACAACCGAAGCGGAAGTCGTAGTCGACCTGGCCAGCCGATTTATTCGTTCACATCCAACCGCATCAATACTTCTCTCAGGCTATACCGATAGACTTGGATCAAGTTCGTACAATTTCCGCTTGGCAAGAAAACGTTCAAAGAGCACTGTGAACTCCTTAAGAAATAAAGGGGTGGACTCGCGCATTACGGTCCGTACAAAGGGTGAATTTGAGCTGCCGTTCCCCACGGCTGACTCCAGGGCGGAACCACTCAACAGATGTGTTGTCATTACCGTTACGGTTGGCGCTCAACCGGATTTAAATGAAGGAGACTAACGTGCCTATTAAAGAAGTTGACGCTCTTGCGAATTTCAAACTGACGCTAGATCACTATTACTCATTGGTGAAGGCAAATATTGGCAATCTTCAGGTAAACCAATTTGTACAGCTTCAGGCTACCGCAATTCCTTTTGACGTCAGTGAGGACTACGAATGGTTTTCAAGGGGAAACATAGCAAACTTTTTCAACGTCAGACTTGAGCCTACGCCTGTCGCGGAAAACGTTGCCTTACTAGCTAATGCAAAGTTTTCAAACGAATATATTTTGATGGTTTCCGATCTCCTGGCACTCGTGGAGGTGCGCCAGTTGGACAGCGACACGCTCAAGAAGATCGATCAACTTCAAACGGCGGTGAACAATCGAGGAGAGGCAAACACAATTTTACGGCAAAAACGTTTTGACGACTGGGTTGCATATGCGCAATCTTCAATGATTGACCGGGGCGACTTAGCGATATTCGCCCATTGGAGTCAAGGTCAGGCGATTACACGACAGATCAACGATAACGAAGTTGAGCAAGCTCGTGAGCAAGCATTGATTTCGGCATTAAGAATTCGAAAATATGAGGATCCTCAGGACCAGGCTGTCGTAGATGCCTACGAGCGCGCAACTGGTGCCGCGTCACGGATGCGTTTTCCCCGGTTTGAGGATAAAGAGTATGGGGACGAGCAGAAGAAGTTCAGTCCGGTTTATTTCGCAATGTTACCTGATAATGAATCGAGTTTGTTTGCTAACCGCCAGTTTATAACGCCTGGCACATCGTTGAAAACTATCACCAGCGGTACGCTTGGGGCGCTCAGCTCGGGCATTAAAAAAGAAAGCAAAGCGTCGTCATCGATTACCACGGACTGGTCCGCGAACGTTAGCGCGAGTTATGGGCCGTTCTCAATGAATGCGAACGCGAGTAGCCACGAGCAAATCAAAGAAGACTTTTCGCATACTGAATTGATTACGGTGAGTTCGCGTTCGTTGATGGCCATTCCAATAGATGCTACTTCATGGTTCGATCCCGATATATTCCGTAACCGACTAGTAAAAAAACATCGACGCCTTTTCGAAAGGTATCTGGGAATTAAAGGAACTCTGCTCTACTATCCAACTCATTTGATAATCGTCCGGGGCCTTAGTTTGAAGTTTACGTCAAGTCAAGAGTGGAAATATGACTATGAACACGATTTTTCCGCTGGCGGGTCTGCCTCTGCAAAGATATTCGGCGTTGGATTTGGTGGTGGAGCCAAGTACAGCAAAAATATAAAGGAGCAGAAGGTAGAAAAGCGAGGGCACGACCTTACTCTCGACGACGGAGAGAATATACGCATCCTCGGGTACGTCGGAGTAAAGAACAGCAGCTTTGACGATGATTTTATTGCGGAATTCGGCCAAGGACAGGACCCACGCTTGATAAAGGAGGGGTGATAGAATAAGAGCACCTAACAAAACGTCGTCCAGAGAAACAAACGGCCCCGAAGCTGGTCAAACCCACCTGACATTGTTTTCGGGAGCCGCGCCATGGCCAAATCTCTTCTTCCTGACGACCTGTGGGCGCTGATTCAGCCATTGCTACCAGCATATCGTCCTTCCCCCACAGGCGGGCGCCCTCGCATTGACGACCGCGCCGCTTTGACCGGCATCCTGTTCGTCCTCAAGACAGGCTTGCCTTGGGAATATCTTCCCCGTGAACTGGGCTG
>NZ_JBWKUN010000019.1:0-1367 GCF_059420865.1 Janthinobacterium sp. GW821-FHT03C10
TTCACGAAGCAATCGGAAGTGGTTCCAAGAAAAGCCTCTAAGCTTCAGTCATACGAGACCGTACCGCAAACCGACACAGGTGGGCGAGATGAGTATTCTAAGGCGCTTGAGAGAACTCGGGAGAAGGAACTCGGCAAATTGGTACCGTAACTTCGGGAAAAGGTACGCCCCGGTAGCTTGAATGGTTTACTCCATGAGGGTGAAAGGGTTGCAATAAACTGGTGGCTGCGACTGTTTAATAAAAACACAGCACTCTGCAAACACGAAAGTGGACGTATAGGGTGTGACGCCTGCCCGGTGCTGGAAGATTAAATGATGGGGTGCAAGCTCTTGATTGAAGTCCCAGTAAACGGCGGCCGTAACTATAACGGTCCTAAGGTAGCGAAATTCCTTGTCGGGTAAGTTCCGACCTGCACGAATGGCGTAACGATGGCCACACTGTCTCCTCCCGAGACTCAGCGAAGTTGAAATGTTTGTGATGATGCAATCTACCCGCGGCTAGACGGAAAGACCCCATGAACCTTTACTGTAGCTTTGCATTGGACTTTGAACCAATCTGTGTAGGATAGGTGGGAGGCTTTGAAGCGGGGACGCTAGTTCTCGTGGAGCCAACCTTGAAATACCACCCTGGTTTGTTTGAGGTTCTAACCTTGGTCCGTTATCCGGATCGGGGACAGTGCATGGTAGGCAGTTTGACTGGGGCGGTCTCCTCCTAAAGTGTAACGGAGGAGTTCGAAGGTACGCTAGATACGGTCGGACATCGTGTTGATAGTGCAATGGCATAAGCGTGCTTAACTGCGAGACTGACAAGTCGAGCAGGTACGAAAGTAGGACATAGTGATCCGGTGGTTCTGTATGGAAGGGCCATCGCTCAACGGATAAAAGGTACTCTGGGGATAACAGGCTGATTCCTCCCAAGAGTTCATATCGACGGGGGAGTTTGGCACCTCGATGTCGGCTCATCACATCCTGGGGCTGTAGCCGGTCCCAAGGGTATGGCTGTTCGCCATTTAAAGTGGTACGTGAGCTGGGTTTAAAACGTCGTGAGACAGTTTGGTCCCTATCTGCCGTGGGCGTTGGAAATTTGAAGGGGGCTGCTCCTAGTACGAGAGGACCGGAGTGGACGAACCTCTGGTGTACCGGTTGTCACGCCAGTGGCATTGCCGGGTAGCTAAGTTCGGAAGAGATAACCGCTGAAAGCATCTAAGCGGGAAACTTGCCTTGAGATGAGATTTCCCAGAGCCTTGAGCTCTTTGAAGGGTCGTTCGAGACCAGGACGTTGATAGGCTGGGTGTGGAAGTGCAGTAATGCATTAAGCTAACCAGTACTAATTGCCCGTACGGCTTGTCCCTATAACCTTAGCAGGT
>NZ_JBWKUN010000020.1:0-1360 GCF_059420865.1 Janthinobacterium sp. GW821-FHT03C10
GGAGTGCTCGAAAGAGAACCAGTACACAGGTGCTGCATGGCTGTCGTCAGCTCGTGTCGTGAGATGTTGGGTTAAGTCCCGCAACGAGCGCAACCCTTGTCATTAGTTGCTACGAAAGGGCACTCTAATGAGACTGCCGGTGACAAACCGGAGGAAGGTGGGGATGACGTCAAGTCCTCATGGCCCTTATGGGTAGGGCTTCACACGTCATACAATGGTACATACAGAGCGCCGCCAACCCGCGAGGGGGAGCTAATCGCAGAAAGTGTATCGTAGTCCGGATTGTAGTCTGCAACTCGACTGCATGAAGTTGGAATCGCTAGTAATCGCGGATCAGCATGTCGCGGTGAATACGTTCCCGGGTCTTGTACACACCGCCCGTCACACCATGGGAGCGGGTTTTACCAGAAGTAGGTAGCTTAACCGTAAGGAGGGCGCTTACCACGGTAGGATTCGTGACTGGGGTGAAGTCGTAACAAGGTAGCCGTATCGGAAGGTGCGGCTGGATCACCTCCTTTCTAGAGTTTGCACGAATCATGTAAATGGTTCACGCATCAAATGTTCACACTTATCGGCTGTTTAAAAGAAGAAACAGTAGTCGTAGTAGCACCGCGTTGGGGCTGTAGCTCAGCTGGTTAGAGCACCGTGTTGATAACGCGGGGGTCGTTGGTTCGAGTCCAACCAGCCCTACCAGCTAATTAGTAAAATCTCAGGGGGATTAGCTCAGCTGGGAGAGCACCTGCTTTGCAAGCAGGGGGTCGTCGGTTCGATCCCGTCATCCTCCACCACGTTTTACCGAAAGTGCAAACGTAAGCCAGTCAGGTTTAGGTTTGATCTTTTAGCGATCAAAGCTGTTTCGTTCTTTAACAATCTGGAAGAAGTAAAGATTATTTATTGATCGGTTTGCCGTAAAAAGCGAATCGATGGGTAATGATTGTATGTATCAACAAACAAGCAACAACGTTGTACTTTCTTATCCCTGTAGCGCTCTTTGATTACCTAGTGATCAGAGGCTAACGTTATAGGGACAAGCGAATAAGTGCACATGGTGGATGCCTTGGCGATTACAGGCGATGAAGGACGTAGTAGCTTGCGATAAGCTGCGGGGAGTGAGCAAACACACTTTGATCCGCAGATTTCCGAATGGGGCAACCCACCCTTTTAGGGTATTGCATACTGAATACATAGGTATGCAAGGCGAACGCGGCGAACTGAAACATCTAAGTAGCTGCAGGAAAAGAAATCAACCGAGATTCCCAAAGTAGCGGCGAGCGAAATGGGAAGAGCCTGTACGTGATAGTCGGACCGATAACAGAATCCCCTGGAAATGGGAGCCATAGTGGGTGATAGCCCCGTATGT
>NZ_JBWKUN010000021.1:0-1013 GCF_059420865.1 Janthinobacterium sp. GW821-FHT03C10
CTGGCGTCCCCAAGGGGATTCGAACCCCTGTACTCACCGTGAAAGGGTGATGTCCTAGGCCTCTAGACGATGGGGACCTGTGCTGGCTTTACTCTCAGCGGACTCTTCGTTGAAGGCTTTGCTTAGCCCCTCAAAAAAGCGTGCGCGAAGTATAGCATGGGGCGATTCACGAAATCAACTGCCGGGAGTTTTATTTTCCATCTTATTTGCGGGGCTCCTCCTATGTGGCGGAAGATCCTCGCAGGATATGGAAATACTGCGTATTGCAATTTTAGCTGGCGCAAAAAAAGCCGCATATGCGACCTGGCATGCACGTGGAGTTGATGCAGGCCGACGGCGCTGTCGGATTACGCTGCGCTAATCCGACCTACGCCACTTAGGCATATTTCCCGAGCGAAGAAATCGCTGATGCAAATAAAAAAGCCGCCCGAGGCGACTTTGATTATCACGTGATTTCTGCGCTGTTGGTGGAGGTCAGCGGGAGCCAACCCTGACCGCTTGCATGCCATGCAAGCGCGCTAACAGCAGCTTAGCCATATTCCCCCGAGGGGTATGGCGGGAAGTGCCGCGGAAATAAAAAAAGCCGCTCGAGGCGACTTTGATTTATTCACTGCCTGCTTCTGCGCTGTTGGTGGAGGTCAGCGGGAGTCAACCCTGACCGCCTGCATGCCATGCAAGCGCGCTAACAGCTTAGCCATATTCCCCCGAGGGGTATGGCGGGAAGTGTCGCGGAAATAAAAAAAGCCGCCCGAGGCGACTTTGATTTATTCACTGCCTGCTTCTGCGCTGTTGGCGGAGGTCAGCGGGAGCTAACCCTGACCTCTTGCATGCCATGCAAGCGCGCTAACAGCTTAGCCATATTCCCCCGAGGGGTATGGCGGGAAGTGCCGCGGAAATAAAAAAAGCCGCTCGAGGCGACTTTGATTATCACGTGATTTCTGCGCTGTTGGTGGAGGTAAGCGGGATCGAACCGCTGACCTCTTGCATGCCATGCAAGCGCTCTCCCAGCTGAG
>NZ_JBWKUN010000022.1:0-947 GCF_059420865.1 Janthinobacterium sp. GW821-FHT03C10
GCCTTCCCGCTGACCAGCAACGGCAAGCTCGATCGCACGGCGCTGCCGGCGCCCGATCTGCAAGCGCTGGCGCGCGGCAGGTACGTCGCCGCGGAAGGTCAGGTGGAACAGGCGCTGTGCCAGGCATGGAGCACGGTGCTCAAGGTGGAGCAAGTCGGCGTGGAGGATAACTACTTCGACATCGGCGGCGACTCGATCCGCAGCATCGCCATCGTGGCGGCGGCCCGCGCGCACGGCATCGAACTGGCCATTGTCGACCTGTTCAGGCATCCGACCGTGCGCGCCCTGGCGCAGGCGCTGGCCGTGCGCGACGGCGCCGCCGCGCTCAGTCAAGACATGGAAATCCTCGACGCAGCGGACCGCGCGTCGCTGCCGGAACGGGTGCAGGACGCCTATCCGATGACGCTGCTGCAGATGGGCATGGTGTTCCACAACCAGTATGAGCAGGATGCGGGGTTGTATCACGATGTGTTCAGCAACCATGTCACGCTGCCGGCCTGGGATGAAGGCGTACTGCGTCAGGTGCTGGCGGCGATGGCGGAAAAACATCCGGTGCTGCGCACCAGCTTCGACCTGAGCCGCTATAGCGAGCCGCTGCAGCTGGTATGGCGCGATGCGGAAGTGCCGCTGATCGTGGCCGACCTGCGCGAGCTGAATACGGCTGAGCAGGATCAGATCGTGGCCGGATTCATCGACGCCGAACGCAAGTCCGCTTTCGATCTGGCCAGCGCTCCGCTGCTGCGCATCTTCGTGCACCTGCGCGGCGCCAAGGCGATACAGTACACCTTCAGCTTCCACCATGCGATTCTCGATGGCTGGAGCGTGGCCTCGTTCCAGACCGAGCTGTTCAATGCCTACTTCGCTGCGCTCGAAGGCAAGGACATTGCGCTGCCATCGTTGCGCGTGACGCCGAAGATGGCAGCGCTGCGCGAAAAACAGGCACTGCG
>NZ_JBWKUN010000023.1:0-902 GCF_059420865.1 Janthinobacterium sp. GW821-FHT03C10
GAGCCTGTACGTGATAGTCGGACCGATAACAGAATCCCCTGGAAATGGGAGCCATAGTGGGTGATAGCCCCGTATGTGAAATCGGACCGGTGGTACTAAGCGTACGACAAGTAGGGCGGGACACGTGACATCCTGTCTGAATATGGGGGGACCATCCTCCAAGGCTAAATACTCGTAATCGACCGATAGTGAACCAGTACCGTGAGGGAAAGGCGAAAAGAACCCCGGAAGGGGAGTGAAATAGATCCTGAAACCGTGTGCATACAAACAGTAGGAGCGGACTTGTTCCGTGACTGCGTACCTTTTGTATAATGGGTCAGCGACTTACATTCAGTGGCAAGGTTAACCAGATAGGGAAGCCGTAGAGAAATCGAGTCCGAATAGGGCGATCAGTCGCTGGGTGTAGACCCGAAACCAAGTGATCTACTCATGGCCAGGATGAAGGTGCGGTAACACGCCCTGGAGGTCCGAACCCACTAATGTTGAAAAATTAGGGGATGAGCTGTGGGTAGGGGTGAAAGGCTAAACAAACTTGGAAATAGCTGGTTCTCTCCGAAAACTATTTAGGTAGTGCCTCAAGTATCACCATCGGGGGTAGAGCACTGTTATGGCTAGGGGGTCATTGCGACTTACCAAACCATTGCAAACTCCGAATACCGATGAGTGCGAGCTTGGGAGACAGACGTCGGGTGCTAACGTCCGGCGTCAAGAGGGAAACAACCCAGACCGCCAGCTAAGGTCCCAAAGATTGGCTAAGTGGAAAACGAAGTGGGAAGGCTAAAACAGTCAGGATGTTGGCTTAGAAGCAGCCATCATTTAAAGAAAGCGTAATAGCTCACTGATCGAGTCGTCCTGCGCGGAAGATGTAACGGGGCTAAGCCAGTCACCGAAGCTGCGGATAT
>NZ_JBWKUN010000024.1:0-516 GCF_059420865.1 Janthinobacterium sp. GW821-FHT03C10
GCGTAATAGCTCACTGATCGAGTCGTCCTGCGCGGAAGATGTAACGGGGCTAAGCCAGTCACCGAAGCTGCGGATATTCTTTATGATATGGTAGGAGAGCGTTCTGTAAGCCTGCGAAGGTGTCTTGTAAAGGATGCTGGAGGTATCAGAAGTGCGAATGCTGACATGAGTAGCGATAATGGGGGTGAAAAGCCTCCACGCCGTAAGCCCAAGGTTTCCTGTTCAACGTTCATCGGAGCAGGGTGAGTCGGCCCCTAAGGCGAGGCAGAGATGCGTAGCTGATGGGAAGCAGGTTAATATTCCTGCACCGTCGTATGATGCGATGGGGGGACGGATCGCGGAAGGTTGTCTGACTGTTGGAATAGTCAGTTTCTGTCTCATAGAAGGCACTTAGGCAAATCCGGGTGCGGAATTCAAGGGGATGGGACGAGTGAACTTGTTCACGAAGCAATCGGAAGTGGTTCCAAGAAAAGCCTCTAAGCTTCAGTCATACGAGACCGTACCGCAAACCGACAC
>NZ_JBWKUN010000025.1:0-510 GCF_059420865.1 Janthinobacterium sp. GW821-FHT03C10
TGGTGCCCACGAAGGGACTCGAACCCCTACACCCGAAGGCACATGGACCTGAACCATGCGCGTCTACCAATTCCGCCACGTGGGCATTGTTGCTGCTTGCTGCTTGTCGCTGCATGTTCTGCAGCGAGGACAAAATCATAAGGGCTGGCGCGCATTCGGTCAATCAACATTTTGCACTTTTCTTCAAGAAACATGTTTTTTTGCTTGAAAAGGGCTGCTCCCTATGAAAAAGGCGTGAATTTGCCTCTTTTTTCAGCGTTTCTTGCATGTTCCTGTCTGTCGGCAGGCCGTGCTGCTCGACTGCGGCAGTGCGACCGGTAAAGTTATGTTGGCGGGAGAGGGGGGGGGCTGGCGCGGAAATGAAAAAAGCCGCAAACTCGTGAAAGTTTGCGGCTCTTTTGCGAATTAGGTAATGGTGCCCACGAAGGGACTCGAACCCCTACACCCGAAGGCACATGGACCTGAACCATGCGCGTCTACCAATTCCGCCACGTGGGCACTGATGCTGCT